>JAYRJZ010000015.1:0-71037 GCA_041906015.1 Roseomonas sp. | reverse complement strand
CCCACCCGGCCACCCACGTCAGTATTCTGGAATGGGTGGCCGGGTGGGGGTGCGGGCCGGTGCCGGTCTTTCCAAACGGTCTCTGACCGGCACCGCCCTGGAATAGGTCCCGCCGGGCCCGTGCGGGATTGCACGGAACCCGGCGGGGTTACCTGCCTGGCTGGGGGGCAATTCAGCGCGGCAGGAACTCGGCGAAGTATTCGTAGCTGTCCGCATTCATCTGCGCGGCGCGGGGATCGTCCTTGGCCAGCGCCTCGACGCGAGCGGGCTGGTAGGCATGGTCGCGCGTGCCGAGGGCGAGGTGGCTCATCTCATGCAAGATGATGCCGCCCTGGCTGTCCTGGCCGCTGCGCGCGGCGCGGAAGAAGGCGGGGCACACACCCATCACCTCCTGCGCATTCCCGCCCCAGCGGACATAGGCGAAGGTCTGGCCGCGGCAGGAATCGGCGCGATTGCACTCGTAGGCGAGGCGAGCTTCGCGATTGTCGAGGCCCTGCGAGATCGCCCGGAAGTTCTTCGCGATGGCGCCGGCAGGGTTGCTGCCGAAGAAGCGCGCGAGGTGCGGGCGGATCGCCTCCGGTTCCAGTGTCAGCGAGGCGATGGAGGCATTCACCATCTGGCGGGCATCGACGAAGGCCCGGCGGACGGTGGCGCGCTGCTCATCGGTACAGGTGCCGGCCTGGACGAGGTTCTGCCGCTCCTGCCCCTTCACGCCCTGCGCCGCGAGCGGCAGCGGGGCCAGCATCAGGGTGGCGAGGGCGGCGGCGATGGAGAAGGACTTGCGCATCTCGGTCTGCCTTGGAGCGGGTGACGGACGGAGAATGGCGGGATGAGAGCGGTTCGGCGCTGAAACGGTTCAGGCGGCTCGGGGGACGGAGAGGGGCGCCGCCTCTCTCCGGGCCTTACCCCGCAAAGGCCCGAGGCCCTCGGAAACTGTCACCTGGCGCTGGGCGCGGCAGTTGCTTCGGAGGCGCGTAGCAGCCGTGGTGCGCAAAGGCGGGTGCTCTGCCCCGGGGCACCACGTATTGGTGTCCAGAGGCCTTTCGGCCTTTGGTGGGGTGGGGTCCGGGGAGGGGCAAAGCCGCTCCCTGGCGCATCGCCCGTCAGGTGGCGATGGGTTGCGCCCGCCGCTTCTCCTGCGCGTTCCGCAGCAGCGCGAGCCCGCGATAGAGCCCGTGCACCATCTTCGAATAGGGCATCACCAGGAAGAACGCGAAGACCAGGCCGAGATGGATGGCGAGCATCACACCCATCGCCCCGGTGTGACGCACGGCGAGCAGCAATTCCCCCGTCGCGGCGATCAGGAACAGCAGGGAGAGCATGGCGAACTCGCCCCCCGCCACCTTGCGCGAGACCGGCCCGGGATCGGTGATGATCTTCACCTGCATCAGCCCCGCCGCGCCGATCATCATCAGCGCCCCGCCCCAGAAACCGAACTGCACCGGCAGGGAGAAGAAGGCGTGCGGCGACTTCCAGCCGAAGAGGTAGTGGTAGATCGTACCGGTGCAGGTCGCCGCGAAACAGAGCAGGAAGCCGTACATCAGCGCCTGGTGCAGCCAGCGCCGGCGCATGGAGAAGCCGTCATCGAGGTCGTTGCAACCGTGCCCGCCGCCGCCGAGGTTGCGCAGCGTGGCGATGTCCATCGCCGCTTCCGCGGCCGGTGCCGCCGTGAAGCCGCCTGAGCCGCCGGTCGCGCGCCAATAGCTGCGTGCCCCCATGGTCATGGCCAGGATCGCATAGCCGAAGGTCAGCAGGCCGAGCGAAATCATCAGCCAATGGGGAATGATGCGGAAGAAGGCGCCGACGCCGCGCTGTGCCGACCACAGCACCTCGGGGTCCTTCAGCGCCACGGTCAGGATCAGCATCAGCGCGACGCCGAGTGCCGCGACGAGCGAGACGATGGTGCCGTTGCGCTCGAACAGCCGGCCCAGCGGCGCGGGCCAGGCATGGGCGGCATAGGACTCCTGCCGTAGCTCCGCGAAGGTCGCCGGGATGTTGATGCCGAAGGCGTGCGGAGGTGCGTATTGGCACGCGTGGTAGCAACCCTTGCAGCCATGGCAGAGGTTGGCGAGATGCGTCAGGTCGCCTTCGGTGAAGGCGCGGCGCATCGTCATGGCGGGGAAGACGGCGCAGTAGCTCTCGCAATACCGGCAGGCATTGCAGACTTCCATGTACTGGCGCGCGTCGATGATCGCCTGTGATTCCTGGGCCATCGCGTCAGTTCCTCACCAGTTTCGCCGCGCCGGCGCCGGCGAGCCGGCCGAAGACCGTGCCGATCGCCATGCCGAAGCCGGCCAGGTAGCCCTGGCCCAGGATGTTGCCGGACATGATCTCGCCCGAGGCGAACATGTTCGCCGAGGGCTTGCCGTCGGCCATCATCACGCGCGCCTGGTCGTTCACCTTCACCGAGAGGAAGGTGAAGGTGATGCCCGGCCGCAGCGGGTGGCAGTAGAAGGGCGGCTGGTCGATGCGTCGCGCCCAGTGCGATTTCGGTGGCGTGAGCCCTTCCGTGCGGCAGTCGTCCAGCGACTGCGCCTTGAAGGTGCCGGGCTGCACGGTGGCATTGTAGTCGGCGACGACCTTCTCAAGCTTGCCGGCATCGAGGCCGATCATGCCCGCGAGTTCCGCGATCGTGTCGGCGCGGTACGGGGCGAAGACCGGCGGCAGGTAGTTCATCTGCGCCTGGGAATCATTGATGGCGAACGCCACCTGCCCCGGCTGCTGCGCGATCAGGCGGCCCCAGATGGCGTAGCGCTTCGGCCAGACATCCTCGCCCTCGTCGTAGAAGCGCTCGACGTCGCGATTCACCACGATGGAGAAAGGCACGCAGTCGAGACGCATGGCGAGGCCGCCATCCTCCATCGGCGCGCGGGCGTCGTTGGCGACGGCGTGGAACTGCGTGGGATCGCCCACCTCCTGCACGCCCTGCCCCAGCAGATCCTTCAGCAGCCGCCCCTGCGCATAGGGCGTGCCGCGGATCTGGAAGTTGTCCGCCGCATCGCCCCAGTATTTCCGCAGCCATTCGCGATTGGCCTGGAAGCCGCCGGCCGAGGCGACGAAGGCCTTGAAGCGGATTGTCGCCGGGAAGCCGCGGTGGGAGACGATCGCTTCGCTGGCGAAGCCGTCCTTCACCACCACGTGCTGCACTTCCGTGTCGTAAAGGATGGTGATGCCGAGCGCTTCCGCCGTGCGGTAGAGCGCATTCACCAGCGCCTTGCCGCCGCCGAGGAAGAAGGCGTTGGTGCGCGACAGCGACAACGTGCCCGACAGGGACGGCTGGAACACCACGCCGCAGGATTCGAGGAATTTCGGGGCTTCCTCCGAGGCGCGGATGCACATGCGCGCCAGGGGCTCGTCCGTCTTGCCGGCGGTCACGCGGCGCAGGTCGTCCCAGTATTCCTCCTCGAGGTAGGATTCCGTCAGCACGCCGGTCGGGCCGTGATGCAGCGCCCGGACGTTGCGCGTGTGGCGGGAATTGCCGCCGCGCATGGTCTTCGGGGCGTGTTCGGCGACGACGACGCTGGCCCCCGCGCGGCGGGCCGTGATGGCGGCGCAGAGCGCGGCATTGCCGCCGCCGGCCACCAGCACGTCGAAGGTTTGCGTCAGGTCCACCATGGGGTCGTGCCCTCCGGCGCCATCATCTCTGTATCCAACTGAATCCAGTCATATACGAACTGTAGCCGATGGCAAGACCCGGCCGTGACCCCCGTCACGCGGCCGGGACGCCCGCGATACCGTCCTGAAACACCGGGATTTTCATATGCCTCCCGCCGACGGCTGCGCCCGTCGCATCGTCCCTCATCTTGCGGGAGAAACCCCATGGGTGTCCTGAAGCTCACGCTTTTCCACGTCGGACCGGTCGCGCCCTGGGCGAATACGGTCTTCCACAAGCAGATCGAGAAGGGCAACGCCTTCCTGCGTCCCCACGGGCTGCGCTTTGACGCCTATCCGGCCTCCGGCAGCCTCGATCTCGACTGGAGCGCGCCGCTGCTCGAGAATGGGCGATCGGGCGAAGGTCTCGCCCAGCGGCTGGCCCTCAGGGCCATGGCCCATGCGCGCTATGCGAGCTTCGACAACCGCCTGCCCGTCATCCTCTGCCAGATCGGCGGCGGCGGCGGCGAGGCCCCGGGTTCGGTCGACCAGAAGCTCAGCTGGTTGCCCTGGGTTGTCATGGACGCCTTCACACTCAACGAGGACGGCCTGACCATGACGCATGAGGCGGGCCATTGCGCCGGGCTCAAGCATCCCGGGCACGGGCCGCAGGGCGAGTCGCGCCTGGTCGAGGACGGCCACGCGGTGACGGACAATCTGATGGCCTATGGCACCTTCGACATGGCGACGCAGAAGTTCGGCGGGCGGACCCTGATCGACGACTGGCAGATCGACGCCTTCCGCCACGCCTATTTCCACTCGGCCTGAGCACGCCTTTCGCGGGCGGTGGCCCGTCGGCTATAGGTCGCGCATGGACGAGGCACCGACATCCTCGCGCGACCTCGGGCTCGAAGCCTATTCGCGGATCAGGGCCGCCATTCGTGGCGGCTCCCTCACGCCCGGCGAGCGGCTGACCGAAACCGACCTGGCGGCGCGCTTCGGCGTCTCCCGCACACCGGTGCGCCAGGCCATCGCGCGGCTCGAAGCCGAGGGGCTGCTCACGCATGAAGCGCGCCGCGGACTGACCGTCACGCGCCCCGACCATCAGCAGGTCGTCGAACTCTATGTGATGCGCGAAGTGCTGGAAGGGGCGGCGGCGCGGCTCGCCGCGCAGCATGCGAGCGAGACCGAAATCGCCGCCATGACCGAGATCGTCGAGCGCGAGCCCACCGTCTTCGCCGATGCCGCTGCGCTCGCCACGGAGAACCAGCGACTGCACGGGCTGCTCTACCTCGCTGCGCACAACCGCTACCTGCTGCGCAGCCTCGAACAGCTCGGCGCGACCATGTCGCTGCTGCCCTCACTGCTGACGCGCGATGGGCGGGCGGAACAGGCGCATGCGGAGCACCGCGCCATCCTGCAGGCGATCCGGGTGCGCGACGGCGATGCCGCGGAAGCCGCGGCCCGCACGCATGCGCGCGCCGCGCAGAAGCATCGCCTGGCCTGGATGGTGGGCACGGTGGGCGTTCCGCTGGCAGCACCGGGCGCGGCCGGGCCGGATTGACATGCAGGACGCGTGGACGAAGGCTCCCGGCTGACCTTCCGGGAGATCCGCGCGATGCGCCTTCGGCTTCTTCTCGCCGCTGCCTGCATGATGGGCCTTGCCCAGACGCCGCGGGCGCAGTCCCTGAACATGGCGGTGGAGGCACCCTTCGGCCTCGATCCGCATTTTCTTTTCGCGGGGCCGAACATGGCCGCCGCGCGCCACATCTATGACAGCCTGATCAACCGCGACACCGAGAGCCGCTTCATCCCCGGCATCGTCGAATCCTGGTCGATGGTGGAACCGCAGGTCTGGGAACTGCGCCTGCGCCGCGGCGTCACCTTTCACGATGGCAGCCCTTTCACCGCCGATGACGTGGCCTTCTCGATCGCGCGCGTGCCGAGCATCCCGAACAATCCCGGCCCCTACACCTCGAACCTGCGCACCATCGCGCGGGTGGAAGTGGTCGACCCCTATACGGTCCGCCTGCATACCGACCAGGTGAACCCGACCCTGCCCGGGCAGCTCACGAACATCTTCATCGTGTCCAAGCGCGTCGCGGAAAACGCGACCACCGCGGATTTCGCCAGCGGCCGCGCGGCGATCGGTACCGGCCCCTTTCGCGTGCAGGAAGCCCGTGGCCGCGAAGGCATGACGATCCTGCGCAATGACGCCTTCTGGGGCGAGAAGGCCGCCTATGAGCGTGTCGATATCCGCGTCATCGGCAATGATGCCTCGCGCCTCGCCGCGTTGCTGTCCGGCGATGCCGACATCATCGAGAGCGTGCCGCCCGCCGATGTGGAACGACTGCAGCGCGATCAGCGGCTCAGCGTCTTCCGGCGCAATTCCGACCGCATCATGTATCTGCTGCCGAACATCAGGCTCGATCAGTTCCCGCTGCTGACGGATGCGAACGGGCAGCCCCTGCCGCACAATCCGCTGCGCGACGCCCGGGTGCGGCAGGCGTTGTCGCTCGCGCTCGACCGCCGCGCGTTGGTGGCGCGCGCGCTGGATGGCCAGGGCGTGGCGACCGTGCAGATGGTGCCGGAGCAGTTCGGCGGCTTCGACCCGTCCATCACCGTGCCCGCGGCCGACCCGGCGCGGGCGCGCGCCCTGCTCGCGGAGGCCGGCTATCCGAACGGCTTCGTGCTGACGCTCGGCTGTTCCAACAACCGCTTCGTCAACGATGCCCGGGTCTGCCAGGCAGCAGGGCAGATGCTGACGCGCGCCGGATTCCAGGTGAAGGTCGAGACCCAGCCCTGGAACGTCTTCTCTCCGCGTACGCTCGCCACGCGTAACGACCTGCCGCTGATGCTGTACGGCCTGTCGCTCTCTTCCTCACGCGATGCCTCCTACATCCTGTCCACGGCGGTCCATACGCGCATTCCCGAACAGGCCTTCGGCCAGGGCAATCGCGGTGGGTTCAGCGACGCGCGGCTCGACGGGCTGATCCGGGGCGCCATCGGGCGGTCCGATGATGGGCGGAACGCCGAGCTTCAGCGGGTTGCACGGGAATCGCTGGCGCAGGTGCCGTTCATCCCGCTGTACAATCAGGTCGTGGTGGTCGCGGCCCGGCGCGGCATCGACTACACGCCGCGCATGGATGAGCAGATGGTCGCCTATCACGCGCGGCCGGTGGCGCATTGACGGATGGGAGGGGGGCGCCGCCCCTCTCCAAGCCTCGCCCCGCCAGGGTTCCGTGCATCCTGGACCGCCGGCATCTGGCGCCGAGCGTGGCGGTCGTCAGCCTCGGCCGAGATAGAGCGCGGCGGCGCGGTCATCGGCGAGCAGCGTCGCCGCCTTGCCCTGCATCGCGACGCGGCCGCCATCAAGGATGCACCCGCGATCCGAAATGGCCAGCGCCTGGCGTGCGCGCTGTTCCACCATGAGCACCGAGACCCCGAGCGACGGCAGGGCGCGGATGCGGTCGAAGGATTCCACGACGCGCGCGGGCGCCAGCGCGGCGGTCGGTTCGTCGAGGATGATCAGCCGCGGCCGCGCCATCAGGGCGCGGGCGAAGGCCAGCAACTGCCGCTCGCCGCCCGACAGGCTGCCCGCGCGCGACCGTCGCCGCTCGGCCAGCGCCGGAAAGGCCGCGAGCAGCTCCACGATGCGCGCCTTCGCATCGCGCACGCCCTGGACCACCTGCAGGTTCTCGAGCACCGAAAGCGAGGCGAAGACATTGCCCACCTGCGGCACATAGGCGATGCCGAGCGCGAGGCGACGTTCCACCGGCTCGGCGAGGATATCGCGATCCTCCAGCGCGATCTTCCCCGCCACGCGCGGCAGCAGGCCCATCACCGCCTTGGCCAGCGTCGATTTCCCCGCGCCGTTGGTTCCGGCGACGGTGAGGATCTCACCCTGCTCGACCGTCAGGTCGATGCCGTTGAGGATGTCGGTCTCGCCATAGCCGCCTGTCAGCGACGCGATGGTCAGCAGGGTCATGCGACCGCGCCCCCGAGATAGGCCTCGCGCACCGCGGGGTCGGCGAGCACGTCATCCGGCGCCCCTGCCGCGAGGACCCGCCCGCGATCCATCACGACGAAGCGCGGCACCAGGCGCGACAGCGCGCCGAGATCGTGCTCGATCACCAGGAAGCCGATGCCGCGCGCGTTCAGGTCGCGGATGCGGTCCATGATCTCCTCGATCAGCACCGGGTTCACGCCGGCGAGGGGTTCGTCGAGCAGGATCAGCCGCGGCTTGGCCATCAGCGCGCGGCCCAGTTCCACCAGCTTCTTCTGCCCACCCGACAAGCGACCCGCAGGCGTGTCGGCAACGCGCGTCAGGCGCAGAAAGTCGATGGCGGCGTCAGCCTCGGCGCGGATCGCCGCTTCCTCGGCGCGCACGCGCCCGGGGCGGAGGAACAGGCCGACCAGGCCCTCGCCCGACTGGCCGGGTGCGGCGGCCATCAGGTTCTCGCGGACGGTGAGGTGATGGAATTCGCGCGGGACCTGGAAGGTACGGATCATGCCCGCCCGCGCGCGCGCCGCGGGACCGAGGCGGTCCAGTGCCGCGCCATCGAGGCTCGCATTCCCCGCATCGGCGGCAATGAAGCCCGAGACGACCGAGAACAGCGTCGATTTCCCCGCGCCATTCGGCCCGATGATGCCGAGCAGGCCGGTGCTCTCCATCTCGAAGGAGACACCGTCGAGGGCGCGGAAGCCGCCCCAGGATTTCGCGATGTCGCGGACGATCAGGCTCATCGGCGGGTGTAATCCCCCATCAGCCCCTGCGGGCGGAACAGGGTGAAGAGGATCAGCGCGAGCCCCACCGCGCCGAGGCGCAGGCTCGCCATCGACACCGCCGAGACCGCATCCGGCGCGATGTCGCGCAGGAAGCGCGTGCCTTCGAGGAACAGCATCAGCAGCAACGCGCCGACCACCGCGCCCGAGACGCGCCCGACGCCGCCCATGATCATCGCCATCCAGACATAGAAGGTAACGAGCGGGATGAACTGGTCCGGCGAGAGATAGGTGATGTAATGCGCATAGAAGGCGCCCGCGACGCCGGCCAGCGCCGCGCCGAGCGCGAGCACCTGGATCTTGAAGCGCGCCGGATCCTTGCCCAGCGCCTTCAGCGCATCCTCATTGTCGCGGATCGCCTCGATCACGCGGCCGAAGGGCGAACGGGTGATGCGCCGCAGCGCCAGCGCCGCCGCGATGCAGACCAGCGTGATGGCGCCGAGCGTCGCGAGCGATCCCGCCATGCCGACACCAAGCCCGCCGAAGGTGCGCGGAATGCCCGGAATGCCCTGCACGCCATTGGTCAGCCATTGTTCGGAGGTGATGGTCAGCCGCACCGTCTCCCCGAAGCCGAGCGTCACGACCGCGAAGTAGTCATCGCGCAGCCGCAGCGCGACGAGGCCGATGGGCCAGGCCGCGAGGGCGGCGAGCAGCGCGGCGAAGACGAAGGACAGTACCATCGGCACGCCCTGCATCGACACGATGGCCGAGGCATAGGCGCCGATCGCGAAGAAGCCGACATGGCCGAAATTCACCAGCCCCGTCAGCCCGTATTGCAGCGTGAGGCCGAGCGTCAGCAGGACGTAGATCGCCCCGATGATGGCAATGGCGACGAGATAGGCTTCCATCAGCGGACGCCCTCCATCCGGCCGAGCAAGCCGCGCGGACGGACCAGCAGCACCGCGAGCATCACCGCGAAGGCGAGCGCGATCTTGTAGGTGAAGCCGACATAGGGCGTGGAAACCTCCTGCGCGATGCCGAGCAGCAGCCCCGCCAGCACCGCGCCCGCGGGCGAACCGATACCGCCCAGGATCGCCGCGGCGAAGGCTGTCAGGAGCCCTTCCCAGCCCATCTCCGGCGAGACCACCGTCTTGACGCCAAGCATCAGCCCCGCGATGCCCGCCGCCGCGCCCGCGAGCAGCCACAGGGCGACCATCACCCGCAATGGCCGGATGCCCGAGACGCGCGCGAGGTCCGGATCATCCGCCACCGCGCGCATCTGCCGCCCGATGCTGGTCAGGTGCAGCACGCCGAAGGCGGCGACCAGCGCGCAGGCCGCGACGCCAGCGAGCGTCAGGTCCATCGGCGGGATGCGCAGCCCCATGAAGTCGATCGGCCAGGCAAGCGGCACCTGGAAAACCTGCTGCTGGTGCCCGAAGATCAGCCCGAGTGCCGCGCGGATGACGAAGGCGATGCCGATCGCGGCGACGAGCAGGGACGCCACCGGCCGCCGCGCGAGCGGGCGGAACACCAGCAGATAGCCCAGCAGCGACACCGCCCCCGACGCCACCACCGCCGCACCGCCGGCGACGGCCAGCGAACCGCTCGCCTGATGCGCGAGAAGACCGGCATAGGCCCCGGTCGTCATGGTGTCGCCCGCCGCCGCGTTCGGAAAGCGGGCGATGCCGAAGACCAGCGTCACCGCCAGGGCGGCGAGGCCGATGATCAGCCCATGCACGATTCCGGCGACGAGGAGCGCGCCGAACACCTCAGATCTTCACGACGTAGCGGCGGACGAACTGTCCGTTCTCGATGAAATAGGCGCCGAAATCGGGCGTCACGTCGCCATGCTCGTCGAAGTCAAGCACCGAGGAGGCGCCTTCGTAATTGACCTTCTTCCCCGCCGCGATGCCGGCCTTGCCGGCCGCGAAGGTCGCGACCTGCTCGCCGGGTGGGTTGGCCACCTGGCGGATCGCCTGGTTGAT
This sequence comes from Roseomonas sp., assembly GCA_041906015.1. Taxonomy (GTDB): domain Bacteria; phylum Pseudomonadota; class Alphaproteobacteria; order Acetobacterales; family Acetobacteraceae; genus Neoroseomonas. Next base: position 60,736 of record JAYRJZ010000015.1, on the reverse strand, counting down.
CGCCGCCGTCTCGAAGGATTTCGCCTGTTCGATGGCAAGGGCGATCGTATTCGCCATGTCCCAGGTCATTGCCGCATAGACGTTGGACAGGCCGGGCTGGTTCATCGCGCGCTTATAGGCGGCGTCATAGGCGGTGAAGGCTCCCGACCCTTCGTTGGACACGGAATCGACGGAGATGATGCCGTTCGTGACGACCGGGCCCAATGCCTGGACGAGCTGCGGATTGGCCGCCCAGCCGGGGATGACCCACTTCACCGGAATGCCGGTCTGGAACCATTCGCGCAGGATGATGGTCGTGTCGGGCAGGAAGGAGCCCATCACGATCACATCCGGGCGCGTGTTCAGCACGCGCAGCAGCTCGGCGCGGTAGGAGGGCTGGTTGGGCTCGTAGACGACATGCTCGCCGTTCTGGAAGCCCTTCGCCGCCCAGGCGCGGCGGAAGCCGTCGGTGTTGCCGATGCCCGAGGCGTTGTTGAAGGCCATCGTCGCGGGCTTCTTGAAGCCCTCGCGCACCGCGATCTCGGCGAAGGCGCGGCCGAAGCGATCGTTGGTCGCCTGGAAGCGGTAGGACAGACCCTTCGCATTGGCCGGCGGCACCGACAGCGCCGGCGCGCCGGAGGTATTCATCAGGATGATGTCCGCCTCATTGGTCAGCGGCACCACCGCGAGCGAGACGCCTGAGGACCAGGTGCCGAGGATCGCACGCACGCGGTTCACCTCGATCAGCTTCTTCGCCGCGAGCACGGCGGCCTGCGGGGAGGTCTGGGTGTCCTCGGCGAAGACCTCGATGCGCCGGCCGTTGGCGCCGCCGGCGGCGTTGATCGCCTCGACCGCAGCCTGGATCATGCGCTGCATGCCGGTGCCATAGGGCGAGCCCGCCCCCGTGACGGGGTTCAGCGCGCCGATGCGGAAGGTCTCGCCCTGCGCGCGCACGACATGCGGCATGGCGAGCACGCCGGCGGATGCGGCGAGGATGGTGCGGCGGGTGGTGGTCATCGGTGCAGTCTCCCAGTTGGGCGGCCGTCAGGCCGCCAGCTCGTCCTTCACGAAACGGCCGCCGAGCATGATGGCGGAGAGATGCTTGCCCTGGCGCGCGAGCAGGGAGAGATCCTTCAGCGGATCGCCCTCAACGACGATCAGGTCGGCATGGGCACCCGGGGCGACGCAGCCGATCCTGCCTTCCGACATCAGCAGCTTCGCGGCATTGAGCGTGGTGGAACGGATCACCTCGATGGCGGGCAGGACCTCGCCGCGGATGACGAATTCCTCGGATTGATGGCGGTGCATGTCGCCGAGCAGGTCGGTGCCGAAGGCCATCATCAGCCCGGCCTCGCGCATGATCTCCAGCGAGCGCAGCCCGGCGGTGCGGACGTCGTCGATCTTGGCGACCGATTCAGCCGGCAGGCCGAGGGTCGCGCCTTCGTCCTTCAGCGCCTGGTAGGTGACGAGGGTCGGGCAGGCGATCGCGCCGCGTTCGGCGGCGAAGCGCGCCGTCGCCGGCTGGATCAGGTTGCAGTGTTCGAGGCTGCGCACGCCGCAATCGACGGCGCGATGGATGGCGCTGTCGGTGTAGAGATGAGCGGCGACATAGGTGCCGGCATTCTCCGCTTCCTCGACCGAAGCGAGCACCTCCTCACGCGAGAAGCCGACGAAGGCGATCGGGTCGGTCGGCGAGGCGACGCCGCCATTGGCCATGATCTTGATGTAGTCGGCGCCGGCCTTGATCTCCTCGCGGCAGGCGCGGCGGACATCGGCCACGCCATCCACGATGCGCCCGAGGCTGCCGAGGCGGCTTTCGAAGAACGCCGTGCCGCGCGTGTCATGTCGGCCGCGGAAGTCGCAATGCCCCCCGGTCTGCGACAGCGCCTTGCCCGAGATGTTCAGCCGCGGGCCGTCGAAATGCCCTTCGTCGCGGGCCATGCGCAGCCCGTGGGTGCAGCCGCCGAGGTCGCGCACCGTGGTGAAACCGCGCATCAGCATGCCGTTCATGATCTTCGCCGCGCGGAAGGCGACGACGGCATCGGGCAGCATGGCGTTCAGCCCGAGGTTCACCACCCCGGCGACGACATGAACATGCGCGTCGATCAGGCCCGGCATCAGGGTGCGGCCATGCAGGTCGATGCGTCGCGCGCTGCCGATGATGATGGGCTTGTCGCTGACTTCCTTGATCAGCCCGTCCTCGACCAGGACATGGCCGGGGATGGCGACCTCGGCACTGCCATCGAGGATGGCGGCGTTCTCGAAGAGGATGGTGTCGGTCATGGCGTGCGCACTCTGTGGAAGGCGGGGAAACTAGGCCCGGCGGGCGGCGTCGGCCAGCGCCGCCGCACGGCGGAAGGCGCCGGGCAGAAAGCCGCCGAGGACCTCGGCCGTGGCGACGTCCTGTGGCGTGAAGCTGTCCTCGGCGTTCAGGATGTTGAGCGTGCCGACCACCTCGCCGCCGTCGCGGACCGGGATGTTGATGCAGGCGGCGCAGCCGAGGCGCGCAATCAACTCATGGTCGAAGAAGGCCCAGCGGATGTCGTCCATGCCGTTGCCGAGCCAGGTGCGACCCTGCTTCAGCACATGATCGCCCCAGGGGGTGGGCCCCATCTTCTTGCGCCCCGTCAACGGATAGGCGACCGGGTCCGAGGAATGGACGCGCTCCACCTCCGCCCCGCCATCGACGACGAAGAGGGTGGTGAAGAGGCGATGCCCGATCAGCGCTGTCGAGGCAGCCTCGGCGGCGCGGAAGATTGCGGCGGGATCGCTCTCGGCGGCCGCGCTGCGGGCGAGGGCGATCAGTTCGGGCGGCAGGGCCGTGCTCATGCGGGTGCCTTCTGGTTGCGTTCGGGAAACAGGCCGCGCGGGCGGAAGCGCAGCAGCAGGATCAGGGCCACGCCGACCGAGGCCTCGCGCAGCGCCGCCGCCTGGACGGCGGAGACGCCGGGGACGACCTCGGCGGCGAAGCGCGTCGCCTCGAGGAAGGCGATCAGCAGATAGGCCCCGATCGCCGCACCGGTGGGCCGGCCCGTGCCGCCCGCCGTGACGGCGAGGAAGACGTAGATGGTGATGAGCGGCTGGAAGATCTCGGGCGCGATGTAGGAGGTGTAGTGGCCGTAGAGAGCACCGGCCAGCGCGGCGATGGCGGCGGCGATGGCGAAGGCCTCGGCCTTCAGCCGCGTGACGCGCTTGCCGGCGACGGCGGCGACGATCTGGTCCTCCCGCACCGCGCGCAGCGCGCGGCCCCAGGGCGAGGCGACGAGGCGGTTCAGCGCGAGCCAGACCAGCAGCAGGATCGCCGTGACGATGCCGAGCGCAGCGAGATGGAACCCCTGCCCCCAGTCGCGCGGCATCCCGGCAGGGATGCCGGAAATGCCGTCCGTGCCGCCGGTCAGCCAGATCTCGTTGGAGGCGACGACACGTACCGCCTCCGCGAAGCCGAGGGTGACGATGGCGAGGTAGTCATCGCGCAATCGCAGCGTCGAGACGCAGACCACGAAGCCCGCTGCCGCCCCGGCGATCATCGCCGCGACCAGCCCGATCGGTACCGGCGCGCCGCCCCATTTCGTCAGCATGGCGGAGGCATAGGCGCCGATCGCGAAGAACCCCGCAAGGCCGAGATTGACCAGCCCGGTCACGCCCCAGGCAAGGCAGAGGCTCTGCGCCAGCAGCGCATAGATGCCGGCGATGACGAGCAGGAAGACGATGTAGGAGATCATCTCAGGAGGCCCGCGCGCCGAAGAGCCCCGCCGGGCGCAGCGTCAGCACCGCAAGGATGACGACGAAGCCGACGACTAGGCGGTAGGCGGGGTTGAAGGCGATCACCGAGACCTCCTCCGCCATGCCGATGGCGATCGCGCCCACCACCGCGCCCGGGATCGAGCCCAGCCCGCCCAGCACCGCGGCGGCGAAGATCGACAGCACCAGCCGGTTGCCGACCAGCGGATCGACCGAGGTGTCGAGCCCGATCAGCATGCCCCCCATGCCCGCGAGCCCCGCACCGACCGCGACCGTCACCGCCGCGACGCGGAGCGGATCGACCCCGCGCAGCAGGGCGAGATCCCGATTGTCGGCGACCGCACGCATCGCCCGCCCAGTGCGGCTGAAACGCAGGAACGCCCAGAGCAGCGCCATCGCGGCCAGCGCCATGGCGAAGTTCTGCACCTGCTGGGGGCCGACGCGGTACTCGCCGAAGAACCAGTCGCGCAGCAGCGGCAGGTCATAGCCGCGCAGATCGTTGCCGAAGGCGAAGCGCAACGCGTTCTCCAGCACCAGACCCGCGGCGAGGGAGGCGATCGCCATCATCAGTGCGCTGGCCTTCTCGAGCGGCTTTACCGCGACCCATTGCACCAGCAGCCCGGCCAGGCCCGCCACGATGAAGGCCAGTACCAGCGCGCCCACCATCGGCAGGCCGAACACCGCATTGCCGACCCAGCCGGCATAGGCCCCCACCGTCGCCAGCGCGCCGATGGCGAAGTTGGGATAGTTCAGCACCGCGAAGATCGCCGTGAATCCGAGCGCCGGCACCGCGAGGATGGTGCCGGCGATCACGCCGTTGATCAGCGCCTGGACGAGCGCCTCGATCATCAGGAAATGCGGATCAGCGTCTGCTGCCCGTCGCGTACCTGCTCGTAGCGGAACTGGCAGTCGGTGATGTCGCCCGCATCGGTGAAGTCGCAGGGACCGGAGGCACCAGTGTAGTCCACCTTCTTTCCCGCCGCGATGGCGCGCAGACCGTCCGACGCATTGTCCACCGCGTCGCCGCCGCCCTGGCTGACCTTGCGGATATTGTCGTGAATCGCCTGTCCCGTGCCGTCGCCGCCCACCGCCATTGCCATCAGGATCAGGTTCACCTGGTCGTAGATCTGGCAGGTATAGGGATCGGGGTTGCTGTTACCGGTGATGCGCACCACGCGGTTGAAGGCATCCGTGCCCTGCGCGGGGGACGGGGCGAGGGTGTAGATGCCCTCCGTCACCTCCTTCGGCAGCGAGGCGATCATTTGCTGGTTCACCGAATAGGCATAGGCGAGCAGCTTGCCGCGGAAGCCGGCGCGGAAGATATCGCGCAGCAGCACCGTCGTGTCGGGCGTGTAGCCGCCGAGCACGATGACATCGGGCCGCGCGCGCATCACCTGGTCCACCTCGGTGCGCAGGGACGGCTTGTTGGCGTCGTAGATCAGCAGGTCGACGGACCCGCCGGCGCGTTCCACCGGCGGCTTCATGTTGGCGAGCTGCGACTGCGTGAAGGGCGTCTGCGGCGCCATGAAGAAGGCCTTCTTCGCCCCGAGCTCCACGATGTATTCGCCGAACTTGCGCCCCTGCAGCGTGGTGTTGGGCTGGGTGCGGATCAGCCAGCCATTATGCGGCAGAGCGGTGATGGAATCGGCGCCGGAGACGGTGGCGAGGAACGTCTTGCTTTCCCAGCACAGCGGCGCGACGGCGGTCGTCACGGACGACGCCCAGGTGCCCATGATGGCCGCGACGCGATCGACGTCGATCAGCTTCCGGGCGGCGCGCACGCCGGCCTCGGGGTTGGTCTGGTCGTCCTCGCTGACAACCTGGATCTGGCGGCCGAGCACGCCGCCCGCGCCGTTCACCTCCTCGATCACAGACTTCACGCAGTTGGCCATGACAGGACCATAGGGCCCGCCCGCGCCGGTGAGCGGCGTGAGCGTGCCGAGCTTGATCGGCCCCCCCTGGGCGCGCGCCAGGGAAGGCAGGGCAAGCAGCGAGGCGCCGGCGATCAGCGCCGAACGGCGGGTGGTGGTGATCATGGGGATGTCTCCCTTGTGGTCCCTGTGTCGTCGTCCATCCTGCTCCCTCCGCGGCCGCCGAGGAACAGACGGCGTATCGCGGGGTCGCGCGCCAACGCGGCGGCGGGGCCTTCATGCGCGTTGCGGCCATCCACCAGCACGATGGCGCGGTCGGAGATCTCCATGGCCTGCAATGCGTTCTGCTCGACCATCAGCACCGCGACGCCGGATGCCGCCGTGGCGCGCACCAGGCCGAACAGGTCGGTGGCCGCCTTGGGCGACAGGCCGGCAGTCGGTTCGTCCAGCAACAATACGCGGGGTTCGCTCATCAGGGCCTGGCCCATGGCGAGGATCTGCCGCTGCCCCCCGGACAGGGTGCGCGCGGGCTGCCGGCGCCGTTCCGCGAGGAGCGGGAAGCGCGCCATCACCGCGGCCATCCGCGCCCGGGCCTGGCCTGGCGTGAGGAAGCAGCCCATGGTGAGGTTCTCCTCGACCGTCAGCGTGCCGAAGACGTTGCGTTCCTGGGGCACCAGCACCATGCCGGCCTCGATCACCGCGCGCGGCGGCAGGCCGGTGACCTCATGGCCATCCAGCGCGACGCGTCCGGCGCGCGGACGCAACAGGCCGGTCAGCAGCTTCAGCACGGTGGACTTGCCGGCGCCGTTGGGGCCGATGATGCAGACCAGCTCCCCCGGCGCGACGCCGAGCGAGACACCCTTCACCACATGGTCCGCCGTGGCATAACCGCCGACCAGCTCGTCAACGATCAGCGCCGTCACCGCGCGCCCCCGAGATAGGCATCCTGGACCGTGGCATTCTCGCGGATCTCGGCGAAGGAACCCTCGGCCAGCGTCTGCCCCGCGGCCATGACGACGACATGGTCCGAGATCCGCTCGATCAGCGCCATGTCGTGTTCCACCAGCAGGATGGTCCGCCCTTCGGCGACGATGGCGCGGAGCTGGTCGCCGATCTCCTCGGCAAGCGTCGGGTTCACCCCCGCTGCGGGCTCGTCGAGCAGCAGCAGCCGGGGTTCCGCCATCAGGATGCGGCCGATCTCAAGCAGCTTCTTCTGCCCGCCGGACAAGGCCGTGACCTGGTTGTCGATCACATGAGACAGCTTGAGTCGTCGTGCGATCGCCAGCGCCTGTTCGGCCAGCGCCTGTTCCCGCCGGCGTGCCGCCGCGGCACCGAGCAGCACGGCGGTCCAGCTCTCGCCCGGCTGGCCCTGGCCGTAGAGCATCAGATGCTCGAAGACCGACAGCTTCGGGAAGCCACGCGCGATCTGGAAGGAGCGCACCATGCCCCGGGCGGTGATCTGCTCGGGCTTGAGGCCGAGGATCTCCTCCCCCGCCAGGCGCACGCTGCCGGCATGCGGCCGCACCAAGCCGGAGACGGCGTTGAAGAGCGTCGTCTTGCCGGCGCCGTTCGGGCCGATCAGCGCGGTGATGCGCCCCGGCGCGACATCGAAGGCGACGCCGTCCAACGCGGCCAGGCCGCCGAAGGACAGGCGCAGCCCATCCACGCGCAACAGCGCGCCATCATCCCGTTGAGCCTCCATTCGTGCAGCACGCCGTATTCCTGGCGTCCTGGCAAGGGGAGACCGTCAGGCGTGGGCGAAAAGCGGCTGGCCGGGATGTTCCCAACGGGTGCGCAGCACGGTGCCGGTCTCGCTTTCGGTGATGAAGATGTCGCGGTTGTCCGGCCCGCCGAAGCAGACATTGGTGGTGCCGAGACCGCGCGGGGAACGGATGCGCAGCAGCGGTTCGCCGAGGCGGGAGAAGATCCAGACGGTGCCCATCCCGGCATGGGCGACGACCAGGTTGCCCTTCGAATCGAGCGCCATCCCGTCCGGCCCGGCGAGCCCGCCCGACATGGCGATGAAGCGCCCGACGCGGATCACCCCGCCATCGGGCGTGATGGGCACGCGCCAGATGGCATTGTCGCGCGTCGCGGCGACATAGAGGTTGTGCCCATCCGGCGTCAGCACCAGACCATTGGGGCTCGGCACGTTCGAGACCAGCGCGTCCGCCTGATCCGCCCCCGCGCGCAGGCGATAGGCGCGGCCGGCCGGGTCCTGCAGCCCGGTCTGGCCCTGGTCGGTGAAGAACAGGTCGCCATTCATGGCGAAGGTGCAGTCGTTGACGCCGCGAAAGCCTTCGCGCCGCGCGCGCGGAACGAGGGGGGAGACGTCCCCCGTTTCCGGATCGAGCCGCAGCAGCCCGCGCTTCGCATCCGTGATCGCCGCCCAGCCGTCGCGATGGAAGGCGAGGCCGTTCGGCTCCCCGTCGTAATCCGCGACGACCGTCCAGTCGCCCGCCGGGCTCACCTTGAAGATGCGGCCAAAGACGATGTCGGTCAGCCAAAGATTGCCCGCGCGATCGAAGGACGGGCCTTCGAGGAAGGAATGCGGCGTCGGGCCCGGCCGGCCATAGAGCCAGTCGCTGCCACGGTCGCGGATGCGCAGCGCCTCCGGCACTTCGGTGTGGATTTCGGCGGTGACGGAAGGCGGTGCTGCGTACATTTCTCAACCCAGGGTGATGTTGGCGAGGCGGATCAGCCGCGCGGCGCGCTCGCGCTGCGCGACGACGAAGGCGGCAAAATCGTCCGGGCTGGTGCCCAGGGGGACGATGCCGATCTGGTTCATGCGGGCCTGCACATCCGGCTGGCGCAACGCGAAGACGGCAGCGTCATGCAACCGCATGACAGCGGCGGGCGGCGATCCGGCGACGGTCCACAGCCCGTTCCATTCGTCGAAATCGAAGCCGCGATAGCCTTGTTCGTCGAGCGTGGCCATCTCGGGCAGGGCGGTGATGCGGCGCAGCCCCGCCGCGCCCAGCGCGCGCAGCCGCCCGCCTTGGACATGCGCCGTCGCCGCGGCGGCCGAGGCGAAGGCGCAGCCCACATTGCCCGCGATCAGGTCCGTCATGGCCGGCCCGCCGCCGCGATAGGGGATGTGCGTCATCTCCACCCCCGCGATGCGGTTGAACTCCACCATGGCAAGGTGCGCGCCCGTCCCGTTGCCGGAACTGGCGTAGGAGATGGCGCCGGGCCGCGCCTTCGCGGCGTCGATCAGTTCGGCCGCGCTGCGCCAGGGCGCATTCGCCGCGACCACCAGCATCTGCGGCTGCCAGGTGAGCTGCGTGATCGGCGCGAAGGCCGTCGCGTAGTCGAAGGGCAACCCGGGCATCAGCGTCGGGTTCACCACATGGCCCATGCTGTCCAGCAGCAGGGTGTGGCCATCCTTGGGCGACCGCGCGACCTCGGCCGCGCCGATCGACCCGCCGGCGCCACCGCGATTCTCCACCACGATGTTCTGACCGAGCTGCGCCATCAGATGCGGCAGCAGCAGACGCGCGACGGTGTCCGTGCCGCCACCCGGCGGATAGGGCGGGATCAGGCGCAGCGGCTGGGTGGGGAAGGCCTGCGCGCCGGCAGTGCGGATGACGGCGGGCGCGAAAAGGCCGCCCAGCAGGATGCGGCGATGGATGGACATGGACGGTTCCTCCCGATCTTGCGGGAAGCCTGCGTCAGGCGGCGCCCTCGGTCCAGTAGCCTTGATGCGGCATGGCCGCTTCGTCTTCCAGGCAGGGGCCGATGACGGCAACAGGTTCGGCGGCCGTGTCGAGCACCGCGCGGCAGGACAGCGACAGCCCGGCCGTGTGCGGCTGCGCGTTGCGCAGATGCAGGATCGCTCCGGCCGACAGGCCGTACACGATACGCCCGACGCCGGCATAGAAGGCGGCCGCGGAACACATCGCGCAGGGCTCGCCCGAGGAATACATCGTCGCCTGCCGGATGACCGGGCGCGGCGTGCCGGTCGCCAGCAGCGCGGTCAGCGCGTTCATCTCGGAATGCGCCAGCGTGCCGCCGCCCGAGCTGCCCTGCGTCGATCCGGCTTCGGCCAGCACCGCGCCGTCGGGCGCGGCGATGACGGCGGCGAAGGGGCGGTCGCCACGGGTGCGTGCCGCGCCGGCCAGGGCGATGGCGCGGCGCAGGAGCCGTGTGTCGAGGTCGTTCAGCATGCGGGCAATCCTGTCACCGTCGCCACACGCGGTCGAGCGGCACCAGCCGGTGCATCAGCAGCAGCAGCGCGACGGTAAGCAGGATGAAGGCGGTGGAGATGGCATTGATGGTGTTCTCCAGGCTGAAGGAGGCCTCGGCATAGAGACGCACCGGCAGGGTCTGCAGCCGGGCGGTGGTGAGGAAGGCGGTGACCGTGACCTCGCCGAAGGAGATCAGGAAGCCGATGATGCAGGCGACGGCGATGCCAGGCGCGAGCTGCGGCAGCACAATGCGCACGAAGACCCGCCAGGGCGGCGCGCCGAGCCCGCCCGCCGCTTCCTCCAATCCGCGGTCGAGCGCAGCGACCGAGGCGCGCAGCATCGCCAGCATGAAGGGCGCGACCAGCACGACATGCACGGCAAGGATGCCGAGGAAGGCCGGCAGCAGGGTGAACCATTGCAGCAGCCGCAGCATGCCGAGGCCGATGGCGATGCCGGGCAGGGCGAGCGGCAGCATGAAGAAGGCGCCGAGCGCCTCGCGCCCCCGGAAGGTCCCGCGCACCAGCGCCATCGCCGCCGGCAGCGCGATGGCGAGCGAGACGGCGACCGCCGCGAGGGCGAGCTTCAGGCTGACCCAGGCATCGCCGAGATAGCGGTCATTGTCGAGCACCGCCGCATACCAGCGCCAGGTGAAGCTCAGCCACTGGGCAACGGTGGCCTGCGGCGAGTTGTTGAAGGACGACACCGCGACCAGCAGCAGCGGGAAGAGCAGCAACGCGAGGCCGAGGCCCAGCAACAGGCGCGCCAGGAACGGCCCCATCGCTTCCGCCACCGCCACGCATGGCCTGCGCAGCATCGGCGGCACGGACGGCCAGCGCCGCGGCGGCCGCCCGCCCACCCAGGGCATGGCGAGCGCCACCGCACGCCCGATCACCAGGGTGACGAGCACGGAGGCCGCCAGCATCACCATCGCCAGCGCCGAGGCCGCCGGGTAGTTCAGGATCTCGAGCCCTTCCTTCAGCACGACCATGCCGCTGACCATGACCTGCCGCCCGCCGACCAGCGTCGCGGAGACATAGGCGGTGGAGGCGAGCAGGAAGACGATCACCAGCCCGCCGCGCAGCCCCTGCAGCGACAGCGGCAGCGTCACGCGCCAGAAGGCCACGACCGGCCCGGCGCCGAGGCCCGAGGCGGCTTCGGCGAGGCGTTTCTCCTGCGCCTCCAGCACATCGTAGAGCGCGAGGACCATGTAGGGCAGGAAGACCTGCGTCAGCGCCAGCCCCACCGCGAACCAGCCGAACAGCAGGTTCACCCGCGGCAGCCCCACCGCCGCCAGCATGTTCGACAGCACGCCGCCGGGCGCGAGCAGCAGGATGATGCCGAGGCTTCGGACCACCACATTGGTCAGCAGCGGCACCAGCACGCAGGCGAAGCCCAGCGGCCGCCAGCGATGCGGCAGCCGGGTCAGCCACAGCGCAAGGGGGTAACCCAGCAGCGCCGAGGCGAGCGTCACGCCGAGCCCCAGCGCAATGGTGCGCAGGATGGTCCGCCGGCTGAAGGGGTCCGTCGCCAGGTCCATGTACTGGACGGCGGATGGGCTCAGCGACAAGGGCGCGAAGAGCTCCGAGCTCTCCTGCACCGACAGCAATGCCACCGCGCCGAGTGGCGCGGCGAAGGCTGCCAGCAACCAGAGGAAATACGGCGCCGCGAGCAGCGGCCCCGCGACGCGCTGATTCACCCGGCGATCTCGCGCGTGAAGCGGCTGGACCAGCGCGGCTGGTTGCGGATCACGACATCCCAGTCGAAATCGACCAGCTTGCCGACCGCTGCCTCCCCCATCACCAGCTTGGCGGCAAGCTCCGCCGGCAGGTCGAGATTGCGGATGGTCGGGCTGTAGTAGATGCGCTCGGCATAGGCGCGCTGGCATTCGGGGGACAGATGCAGGTTCACCCAGGCCTCGGCGAGCGCCTGCTTTTGCGTGCCCACGGTGATGCAGGCCACGTTGGTGGCGATGGCCTGGCCTTCCACCGGATCGGCGATGACGATGTTCGGGTTGCGTGCCTCGGCATAGGCGCGGGTGAAGGAGCCGAACTCGACCGAGGCGGCGCCGACCTCCTGGTCGAACATGGTGTAGAGCTGGTCCTGGCTGCCCTGGATGGCGGCGAAGGGCTTCAGCGCGGCGATCTGGCGGAAGGCGGGCTCGATGTCGTTCTCGCTGCCGCCCCAGATCTTCGCGGCCATCAGCAGCGCGGCCGTCCCCTGCGCGCCGGGATAGGTCGGCCAGATCACCTTGCCGCGCAGGTCATCCCGCCAGAAATCCTTCCAGGAGGTCATGGGCGCCGCGACCTTGCGGCGGTCATAGACCACCGTCACCGGGTTGAAGGCGACGCCATAGCCACCGAGCTTCGCCGCTGGATACAGGTTCGCCGCATTGGGCACCGCATCCGTGGCGGCCTGGGTCACGCCGTCGCGCACCGCCTGGCGACTTTCGAAGATGTTCAGATAGACGATGTCGAAGGAGGGCCGCCCCCGTTCGGCATAGGCCCGCGCGCGTCGTTCCGGCGTGCCGCCCAGCACGAAGTTGATCTTCACGCCGTACTGCTGTTCGAGCGGCGTCGCGACGAATTCGCGCAGGATGCGTTCCTGCATCCCGCCCCAGACGCCGACCGTCAACTCGTCGCCGCGCCGAATCTGCGCGACCGGCGAGCGAATGAAGGCGAAGGGCGCGGCGGCGCCGGCACCCAGCAGCAGGCGGCGGGTCAGGGTCGTCATGCGGGCTCTCCCGAGGGGTCTTCGAGGAAGGTGAGCGCATCCACCCCTGCCGCCAGCGTGACGGGCGCGCCGGGTGGCAGGGCAGGTTCCGTGGTCGGCCGCAGCACGCGAATGCGCGGGCCGGCATCGAGGGCGATCTCATAGGCGATCTCATCGCCGAGCCAGGCGGCCTCGGCGACGCGGCCCGGTGCGGTCAGCAGCGCCGCCGCATCGGGTTCCAGCGTCAGGCGCGCGGCGCGTAGGACCATGTGGGTCGGTCGGCGCGGCGCTTCGGCCGGTGGCGCCACGCCGATGCCCGGGGCGAGCATGAACTGCCCCTCATCCACCCGTCCCGGCAGCACGGTGCGGCCGCCGAGGAAGCCAGCGGTGAAGACGTGGCGCGGGCGTTCGGTCAGCTCCTCCGGCCGGGCACATTCGACGAGCCGGCCGCGATTCATCACGGCGACGCGATCGGCGAGCGCCAACGCCTCCTCCTGATCATGTGTGACGAAGAGGGTCGTGACACCGGTGCGGCGGCGCAGGGCCGCGATCTCCTGCCGCATCTCCACGCGCAACCCTGCATCGAGGTTCGACAGCGGCTCGTCCAGCAGCAGCAGCGCGGGCCGGATCACCAGCGCGCGGGCGAGTGCGACGCGTTGCTGCTGCCCGCCGGAGAGCTGCGCCGGATAGCGGTCGGCGAAGGGTGCGAGGCCCACCATGGCGAGGGCCTCGGCCACGCGCGCATCGCGTTCGGCCCGGCCGATGCCGCGCATCTCCAGCCCGAAGCCGACATTGCCGGCAGCCGTCATGTGCGGAAACAGCGCGTAGTTCTGGAATACCATGCCGATGGCGCGGCGGTGAGGCGGCTCGCGCTCGATCGGCCGGCCCGCCATGACGATGCGCCCGCCATCCGGCGCGACGAAGCCCGCCACCATGCGCAGCGTCGTCGTCTTGCCGCAGCCCGACGGGCCGAGCAAGGCGATGCACTCCCCGGCTTCCGCCCCGAGGGTCAGTGCATCCACCACGGTCTGCGCGCCGTACCGCTTGGTAACCTGGTCGAGGAGTAGCTGCGCCACGAAAGCCGCACCGATGGATGGGGACGTCAGGATGTCCAAGAAGCGTGCCATGGTTGGTCCCGTACGGCCAGCGGCGAGGCCCGCCTGCGGGCCGGGTTATCTTGCCCATTCCGTGGGCAGATGCTGCCGGGTGCCATGGTCCTTGCCGTCGCGCGATGGGCGCGGCAGCCTCCTCGCCCGAGGCTGACGGAGGCGCCCCATGCGCAGCAGGTACCGGATCGAACGTCGCTCGGCGATGAAAGGCGGAGCCGCCTTTGCCCTGGTCGCGGTGGCCGGCGCGCGGGTGCCGGTGGCGCAGGGCCTCGATCGCATCGTCTTCCAGACCGATTGGCGTGCCCAGGCGGAACATGGCGGCTACTACCAGGCCATCGCCGCCGGGCTGTACAGGCGGCACGGCATCGAGGTCGAGTTGCGCATGGGCGGGCCGCAATTGAACCCGTCGCAGCTTCTGCTCGCCGGGCGCGTGGACATGACGATGTCGAACGGCTTCCAGGCGCTGAACTATGTGCGCGAGAACCTGCCCTTCCTGGCCATCGCCGCGATGTTCCAGAAGGATCCGCAGATCCTGATGAGCCACGAGGAAGCCGGCATCACCGGCTTTGAACAGATGCGCGGGCGTCCCATCATGATCGGCGGCGGCGGGCGCGTGACCTTCTGGCCCTTCCTGCGGGCGAAGTTCGGCTTCACCGATGCGCAGATCCGTCCTTACACCTTCAACCTGCAGCCCTTCCTGGCTGACAAAGGCGCGATCCAGCAGGGCTTCCTGTCGTCGGAGCCCTTTTCCGCCATGCAGGCCGGCGCGCGGCCGCGGGTGCATCTGATCGCCGATGCGGGCTTCGCGAACTACCAGGAGACGATCGACATCTCTCGCCGCATGGTCGAGGAGAAGCCCGACCTCATCCAACGTTTCGTCGATGCCAGCATCGAGGGCTGGTCGCAATACGTCCGTGGCCAGGACGTGGCCGAGGCGAACCGCCTGATCATGCGAGACAACCCCGAGATGACGCAGGATCGCCTCGACTACGCCGTACGGGTGATGAACCAGCACGGCATCGTGCTGTCGGGCGATGCGGAGCGCCTTGGCATCGGGGCGATGACCGAGGCGCGCTGGCAGGATTTCTACGCCACCATGCGCGATGCGGGGGCGATGCCGCCGGGGCTCGACGTGACGCGCGCCCATTCGCTGCGCTTCGTCAACCGGGGGGTGGGGCGCGGGTGAGCCTCGTTGCGCTGCGCGGCGTCGCCAGGCGCTATCCCACGGGCACGCTGGCGCTGCAGGGCATCGACCTCGATATCCGCACCGGCGACTTCGCTGCTCTGCTGGGGCCGTCCGGTTGCGGCAAGTCGACACTGCTGCGGTTGCTCGCGGGGCTCGCGGAACCGACCGCGGGCCGCATCGACTGGCAGGACGCGGCACGGCCCGAGATCGGCTTCGTCTTCCAGGAGCCGACGCTGATGCCCTGGGCGACCGCACTGCGCAACGTGACCCTGCCGCTGGAACTCACCGGCATGGGGCGACGGGAGGCCGAGCCGCGCGCGATGGAATGGCTGGCGCGCGTGGGTCTTGCCGGCTTTGAACGTGCCTATCCGCGCACGCTGTCGGGCGGAATGCGCATGCGCGTGTCGATCGCCCGCGCGCTCGTGACGCGACCGCGCCTGCTGCTGATGGACGAACCCTTCGCCGCCCTGGACGAGATCACCCGCTTCCGCCTGAACGACGACCTGCTGCGGCTGTGGGAGGCGGAGCGCTTTACCACTGTCTTCGTGACGCATTCCGTGTTCGAGAGCGTCTTCCTCGCGCGGCGTATCCTGGTGATGGCGCCGCGGCCCGGGCGCATCGTGTCGGAGGTCGCCGTCGCGCCGGATGCGGCGCGTGACGCGGCCTTCCGGACCTCGGCCGAGTATGCGGCGCAGTGCCGCATCGTCTCGCGGGCGCTGGCCGATGCGATGGCGGTGGCGGCATGACCTGGCTGCGCCTGGTTGCCCCCGCGGCCGTCGCGCTGGCCTTCCTTGGGGCCTGGGAAGCCGTGGTGCAGCTCCGTGCCATCCCGCCCTACATCCTGCCGGGGCCGCTGCTGATCGCGCAGACCCTCGTGCGGGACTGGGGCACGCTGTCGGGCTCCCTGCTGGTCACGCTGCGCATCACGCTGATGGCGCTGGGCGCGGCGGCGGGGCTCGGGCTGCTGCTCGCGATCCTGTTCGCACAGTCGCGCATCCTCGCGCTGTCGCTGTTTCCCTTCGCCGTCATCCTGCAGGTGACGCCGATCGTCGCCATCGCGCCGCTGATCATCATCTGGGCCGATGACGTCACGCTGTCCCTGCTGATCTGCGCCTGGCTCGTCGCCTTCTTCCCGATCCTGTCGAACACGACCATGGGGCTGAATTCCGCCGATCCGAATCTCGTGGACCTGTTCCGGCTCTATCGCGCCGGCCGCTGGCAGACCCTGTGGCGGCTACGTCTGCCTTCCGCCCTGCCCTACTTCCTGGCCGGGCTGCGAATCTCGGGCGGGCTTGCGCTGATCGGGGCGATTGTCGCGGAATTCGTCGCGGGGACGGGCGGCAGCGCGTCAGGACTGGCCTGGCGCATCATGGAATCGGGATACCAGTTGCAGATCCCACGCATGTTCGCCGCGCTCGCGCTGATCTCGGCAACCGGGATCGCGATCTTCATGGCGCTCACGCTGCTGTCGCATCTGCTGCTGCGGCACTGGCACGACAGCGCCACGGGGGAAGGATGATGCGCGTGTTACCACGCGGCGAAGTGCGCGCGGACCTTCGCCATGAAGGCCTCCAATGCCGGTCTCTGACGCCGGTCCATGTCGTGCAGATAGAGCCAGTCGAGCCGGCAGTCCCGCGCGCACAGCCGCCTGATGCCGCGGGACATCAGCTTGTGGTCCGGCCAGCCGATCCACCAGAGCAGCCACCGCGGGGAGCCATAGGTGGTGACCACGGCGATGCGGCGGATATCCGTCAGCAGTGGTTCGATGGCGCCGCCGCCGAGACGGAAGGCGACACCCGCGCACCAGACCCGGTCGAACCAGCCCTTCAGCATGGCGGGCATGCCATACCACCAGGTGGGATAGACCAGCACCAGCCCCTCCGCGCAGCGCAGTGCGGCGACATGGTCTTCGATGCCGGCCTCATTCGCCCCCGCGATGCCGTTGACCGCGTGCTCCGCCGCGCTGAGGGTCGCGACGAAGCCCTCGGCATAGAGGTCGCGCAGTTCGACCTCATGCCCCGCCGCTTCCAGTGCCGCGAGCGCGGCCTCGCGCAGCGCCGCGGAGTAGCTGTCCGCGCGTGGATGGGCATGGATCATCAGAACGCGCATCACTCTCTCCGCCGGAACCCGCCCGCATGATCCCGATCGGTCCCTCGCCCCGCAATACCTGGCGCGTTTCGGCCGAGGCGGCGGATCTGACACGGCCGCTGGTGCCCGCCCGGCCCGTGACCGTCGTGGCGCGGCCGAAGCGCGTCACCGTCGACCTGGCGCGCAGCGCGATGCTGGTCATCGACATGCAGAACGACTTTTGCCATCGCGACGGCTGGCTGGCGTCCATCGGCGTGGATATCGCGCCGGCACGTGGGCCGATCGCGCCATTGGCCGGGTTGCTGCCGGCGCTGCGGGCGGCATCGGTGCCCATCATCTGGGTGAACTGGGGCAGTCGGCCGGACCGGCTGAACCTCTCGCCTGGCTTGCTGCATGTCTACAACGGCAGTGGCGATCGTACCGGGTTGGGCGATGCGCTGCCGGCCACCGGCAGCAGGGTGCTTCAGGCCGGCGCCTGGTCCGCCCAGGTGGTGGACGAGCTGACGCCCGACCCCGTCGACATCCGCGTGGACAAGCACCGCATGTCGGGCTTCTGGGACACGCCGCTCGAGAGCATTCTGCGCAACCTGCGCGTTGATACGCTGCTTTTCGCCGGGGTGAACCTCGATCAATGCGTGCTGCACACGCTCGCGGACGCGAATTTCCTGGGCTTCGACACGCTGCTGGTCGAGGATTGCGCCGCCACCACCAATCCCGATTTCTGCCGCGAGGCGACGATCCTCAACATCCATCAGATCTTCGGCTTCACCCTGACATCCACCGCGCTGCGGGAGGCGATCCGTCCATGATGTCCGTGCCCGTCATTGCCAAGCGCGCGGCCGCGCTGCAGGGCTTCCGCATTTCGCCGAACGACACGAACTATTTCGCCTGCCTGCTCGATCCGCTGGCCGACGGCGTCACTTTCACCCTGGTGGTCGAGATCTTCGAACCGGGCGGCAAGACCCCGCCCAACACGCACAGCGCGGCGGAGGAATGCTTCTTCGTTCTGGCCGGCACCGGTGAAGCCGTGGCGGACGGGCAGCGCATGCCGATCGGCCCCGGCGACTGCTTCGTGTTGCGCCCCGGCGTCGAGCATGTCGTGGAGAACACGGGGGCCACCAAGCTCTATTGCCTGACGCTGATGACGCCGAATGAAGGCTTCGCCGAGCTGATCCGCAACGGCACACCGGTCGCGCTGACCGATGAGGACCGTGCCGTGATCACCGGCGCGGTCCGCCACTGACTCACGCGTCCGGGTCGGGCTCGTTCGCCAGCCACGCCTCGACATCCATCGCCGAGACCTGCGCCCACAGGGCCGCCATCTTCTGCGCAGCGACATCGAGCAGCGCTTCCCCGATCTCGACCGTCGCCGCCGACGCGTCGCCCACCGCGCCCGCCGGATGCAGGTCCTGCGCCTGCCAGGCGAGCGGCGCGCCGCCGTCGGGTGCCACCGCCGGCGTGCTGTTCGACGCGCCCTGCCAGCGGCTGACGAAGTTGCGCGCCTTGTCCATGTGCACCAGATGTGGCGTCAGGGCGAGCATCACCGCGGTCTCGTCGCGCCCGGCGTGAATGCCGAAGCGCGATTCCACCGGGTCGCGCAGCGCCTCCGGCTTGCCCATCCGCGCCCACATCGCGTTTACCACGAACAGGCCCTGTTCGATGCGCAGCCGCCGTGCCGCGATGTCGAGGCAGGAGACATTGCCGCCATGGCTGTTGACGATGACCAGCCGCTTCACGCCCGCGCGGGCAACGGAAGCGCCGATGTCGCAGACCAGCGCCAGCAGCGTCTCCGCGCTGGTGGTCAGCGTGCCGGGATAGCGGAGATGCTCGACGGACAACCCCACGGATTGTGTCGGCAGCACCAGCACCGGCAACTCGTCCGGGATGACCTTCAGCGTGCGGCCGACCACACCCTGGTTGATCGTGGTGTCCACCGAGACCGGCAGGTGCGGCCCGTGCTGTTCGATCGAGGCAACCGGCAGCACCGCCACGGTATGGGCAGGAAGCGCGCGGAAGGCCGGCCAGGGGAGATCCTGCCAGTAGCGGGTCGGAAGCGGCATGGGTCGGGAAGCCTTGTCAGGAATCGAAGCGATCGTAGCGCAGCCCGCGTGCCAGCCAGCAACCCACCGTCGCATGCGTGGCTTGGCCGGCGGCGTCGCGATGGAAGGCGATGGTCCAGTCCCCCGGTGGCGTGTGGTCGAGCGCGCGCGGGCAAGGCAGGGCCCAGACATCTGGCCCGATCGGATCAAGCACTTCCATCCGCCCCCGGCCGAGGAAGCCGGAGAAGCCGCCATAGAGCGCGCCGCCGGCATCGACGACCGTCAGTTCGGCATCGAGTTCCGCGCAGCGATAGCGTCCCGCGGCGTCAAGGCGCGTCGGCCCTTCAAGCGGCACCAGAATGGCGATCTGATTGTCCTTCGCGCGGTCCAGCCGCAGCCCCTGCGGTGTCAGGGCCAGGCGCGTCTGCGCGTTGAGAGCGCTGCCATCGGCCTGCAGCACGAGCGTCTCGGCGCTCTGCCCGAAGCGCAGGCGCAACCGGCCCTTGCCGTGCGGATCGATGCGCGCCGACAGGCCGGTCTCCGGATCCATCCAGGCCCCGCACCAGGCAGGCGGCGGA
This sequence comes from Roseomonas sp., assembly GCA_041906015.1. Taxonomy (GTDB): domain Bacteria; phylum Pseudomonadota; class Alphaproteobacteria; order Acetobacterales; family Acetobacteraceae; genus Neoroseomonas. The sequence continues at coordinate 41,249 of JAYRJZ010000015.1, read as the reverse complement.
AGGTCGGTGAGCGGCGGTTCCCGCTGCTCGCCGAGCAGTGCGGCAAGCAGGTCGAGCGCCGCTGAGCCGGGATCGGAGATGTGGTTGAACAGCACCACGATCGAGATCCGCTCGGCGGCGAGATGCAGGCGGCGGCTGGTCCACCCACGCAGCCCGCCACCATGCCCTGTCGCCGCGCGGCCGAGCTCCAGGCCTCGCGCCAGGCCGAAACCATAGGCTGCTGGTGCGCCGTCGGCGAAAGCGACGGGCGCGGACAGGCGACGATAGAGCGAGCCCGCATCCTCCCGCGTCGCGTCGATATGCTTCTCCCAGGCGATCATGTCGTCGAGCGACGCGCCGATCCCGGCATCGCCGGTCCAGATGATGCGGTTCACGGCGGGGCGGAAGCCGCTCGCCTGGGTGCCTTCGTAGCCCTCGGTGCCATCGGGCAGGGCGCGGGTATCGGCCGCGAGGATCGCGGAGTCCATGCCGGCGCGCGCGAAGATCCCCTCGCGCAGGAGTTCCGCGAGGCTGCGCCCGGTCCGCGCCTCGAGCATCTCGCCCAGCAGGCGGAAGTTCTGATTCACGTAGGAATAGCGCGTCCCCGGGGCGAACTGCAGCGAACGTGTGCCGGCGATGACGCGGGTCGACTCCTCCTGGCCGAAGGGTGCTTCCGCCGGCGAGCCATGCAGCATCGCCACCGCCCAGTAGTCGCGCAGCCCCGACTGGTTATGCGCGAGATGCAGCGCACCCGGGAGCGGCCCTTCGAGTGCCGGCAGCCAGCCACGCAGATCCCCATCCATCGCGCAGGGGTCGCCGAGGCGGTCGAGCATGGTCCCGCACACGAACTGTTTGGTGATGGAACAGATGCGGAAAAGGCTGCGTGGGGTGAAGGCGATCCGCTGCTCGGCATTCGCATAGCCCCAGGCGTGACGCAGCAGCACCTCGCCATCGCGCAGCACTGCGACGGCACCACCCGGGCCCGGATAGGCAAGCGGCAGGCCGCGGGCGACGCGTTCGATGGGCGTGTCTGTCATGATGGCGATCATGCCCCAGGATGGCGGCGGCGCAACCCGAGGGAGGATGTTGCGACGCAATAGGAGGAGTGCCAAGGTTCGACCCAACAAGGGGGCTGAGTGATGCTGGCGACGCTGATTGGCCTGGATCATCTCGTTGTGGCCGTCCGCGACCTGGAGGGCGCGGCGGATGCCTGGCGCCGGCTCGGCTTCACGCTGTCGCCGCGCGGACTGCACAGCGCCCATGTCGGCAGCGCCAACCACACCATGATGTTCGGGCAGGACTATCTGGAATTGCTCGCCGTGGTGGCGCCACAGCCCCACAACCAGGCGCTGCGCGACTTCCTGGCGACGCGTGAGGGCCTGGAACGCGCGGCCTTCACCACGACGGATGCGGCCGCCGGGGCGGACGCCCTTCGCGCCCGTGGCGTCGATTCGCTGGGGCCGCTGCATTTCGGTCGCCCCGTACCGCTGCCCGACGGCAGCACGGCCGAGGCGCGGTTCAGCGTCTTTCGCTGGCCGTCCGCTGCCTATCCCGGCGGGCTCGGCATCTTCGCCTGCCAGCACCATACGCCTGGGGCGGTGTGGGTGCCGGCGCTGCAGAACCACGCCAATGGCGCCACGCGGATCAAGCGGGTGCTGGTCGCGACCGATCAGCCAGAGGCGGAGGCTCGGAAGCTCGCCGCGGCGATCGACGGCGTTTGGCGGTGGCGCGGTGACGTGTGCTTCGTGCCGACCGGCATCGGCCGTGCGGAGATCGGCTTCGCGCCCCGCGCGGTCATCGCGCAACGGGCGCAATGCGATGCGTCGGCGCTGCCCGAGCAGGGGGGCGCCGCCATGGTGATCGCGACGCCGACACCTCGCCCGCCCGCGGTCGCCACTGGCGTCGCCGTGATCTTCGAAGCCCCCTGATCCGAACGACAGGAGAGAGACCATGACCGGACCCACTCGCCGCGAGATGTTCCTCCTCGGCGCGAGCGCGATGATCCCGACGGCCGCGGTCGCGCAGGAGACGCCACGCCGCGGCGGCGTCTTCACCGTGCATTTCGCGACCGAGCAGCGCATCCTGAACCCGTCGCTTCAGGCCTCGACCGGCGTTTACATCGTCGGCGGCAAGATGCAGGAGGCGCTGCTCGACCTCGACGCGCAGGGCAATCCGGTCGGTGTGTTGGCAGAATCCTGGGAAAGCGCGCCGGACGGCAAGACGCATACCTTCCATCTGCGCCGCGGCGTTACCTGGCATGACGGCAAGCCCTTCACCTCCGCCGACGTCGCCTTCACGGCGATGGAGATGTGGAAGAAGATCCTGAACTACGGCACCACGCTGCAGCAATTCCTGACGGAGGTGCAGACGCCCGATCCGCATACCGCGGTGTTCAAGTACGAACGCCCGATGCCGCAGGGCCTGTTGCTGCGCGCGCTGCCCGACCTCGGCTACATCTCGCCCAAGCATGTCTACGAGAATGGCGATATCCGCCAGAACCCGGCGAACACCGCGCCGGTCGGCACGGGGCCCTTCAAGTTCGTCACCTATGAACGCGGCCAGCATGTGATTGCCGAGCGCAACCCGAACTACTGGCGCGACAACATGCCCTATCTGGATCGCGTGGTCTGGCGGGTGATCGGGGATCGCGCGGCGGCCGCGGCACAGATGGAAGCCGGGCAGATCCTGTTCAGCCCGTATTCATCCCTGTCCATCGCGGACATGCAGCGCCTGGGCCGCGACCCGCGTTTCGAAGCGACGACGCGCGGCAACGAGGGCAATGCCCGCACCAACACGCTGGAGTTCAACTTCCGCAATCCGGTGCTGGCCGATATCCGCGTGCGCAGGGCGTTGGCGCACGCGATCAACGTGCCCTTCTTCATCGAGAACTTCCTCGGCACCTTCGCCAAGCCAGGCACCGGTCCGATCCCCTCAGTTTCGGCCGACTACTATCCGACTTCCCCGATGCCGCAATACGGCTATGACGTCGCCGCGGCGAATCGCCTGCTCGATGAGGCCGGCCATCGTCGTGGCGCTGGCGGCGTGCGCTTCAATCTGCGCCTGCACCCCGCGCCCTGGGGCGAGGATATCGGCCTTTTCGCCACCTTCATCCAGCAATCGCTGCAACCGATCGGCGTGCGCGTGGAGATCGTGCGTCTCGATGCCGCGGGCTTCCTGCGCACCGTGTACAACGACTGGAATTTCGATCTGGCGACCGGCTGGCACCAGTACCGCAACGACCCCGCGGTCAGCACCACGGTCTGGTATCGTTCGGGCAGTCCGCGTGGGGCACCCTGGACCAACCAGTGGGGCTGGACCGATCCCAACATCGACAAGATCATCGACGACGCGGCAACCGAGGTCGATCCGGTCAAGCGCAAGGCGCTCTACGCCGATTTCGTGCGCGCCGCGCAGACCGAGCTGCCGATCTGGATGCCGATCGAGCAGATCTTCGTCTCGGTCTTCAACAAGCGCGTGCGCAATGCGGGCAACAACCCGCGCTGGGCATCGTCCTCCTGGCACGATACCTGGCTCGCCTCTTGAAGATCCTCGCCCTCGCGCTGCGTCGGCTGGCGGCATCGCTGCCGACGCTGCTGCTGATCATTGCCGGGATGTTCCTGCTGCTGCAGCTCGCGCCGGGTGACACGGTGGATGCGCTGATGGCCCAGATGGGCGGCGGCGATGCCGCGCTCGCGGCCGAGTTGCGACGCTTCTACGGCCTCGATGTTGGAGTGGCTGCGCAACTCGGGCGCTACCTGATGCGGCTGGTCACGCTCGATCTCGGCTTCTCCGCCATCTATGGCAAGCCGGTCGCGACAGTGATCCTCGAACGCCTGCCGCCGACCATCCTGCTCATGCTCTCCGCGCAGTGCTTCGCCTTCTTCTTCGGCCTGCTCCTCGGCGTGATCGCGGCGCGGCGGGTGAATCGCTGGCCGGATACGCTGATCTCCACGCTGGGGCTGGTCTTCTACGCGACGCCGTCCTTCTGGTTCGGGCTGATGGCGATCGTGCTGTTCAGCGTCTATCTGCAATGGCTGCCGCCGGGTGGCTATTCGGACATCACGCAGGATCTGACGGGCCTCGCCGCGGTGCTGGACATCGCGCAGCACCTGCTGCTGCCGACGCTGACGCTCGGGCTGATCTTCCTCGCCATCTACCTGCGCATCATGCGCGCCTCGATGCTGGAGGTGCTGTCGCTCGACTTCGTGCGGACCGCGCGGGCGAAGGGGCTGTCGGAAACGCGCGTCGTTGCGCGCCATGTGCTGCGCAACGCCATGCTGCCCATGGTCACGCTGATCGGCCTGCAGGCAGGCACCATGCTCGGCGGTTCCGTCGTGGTGGAGAGCGTCTTCGCACTGCCGGGCCTCGGGCGCCTCGCCTATGAAAGCGTGGTGCAGCGGGATCTGAATACGCTGCTCGGCATCGTCTTCATCTCCGCGCTGCTTGTCATCGCCATCAACTTCCTGGTTGATATCCTCTATGCGCGGCTTGATCCGCGGATCACAGCGGGGTCCTGATGCGCGGGATCAAGGCGTATCTGCGCAGCCCTGCGGCGGTCATCGGGACCGTTATCCTGCTTGCGGTGCTCGTGATGGGCGTCGGCGCGGCCTGGTTCTATCCGGGTGATCCATTGGGCCTCGCGGGCCGGCCCCTGCAATGGCCGGGGCAGAACCCACGCTTTCCGCTCGGCACCGATCCATCGGGGCGCGACATCGCGGCGCAGCTCTTCCATGGTGCACGCATCTCCCTGTTGATCGGCTTCGTCGCCACCTCGATCGCTGTGGTGATCGGTATCGCGATCGGCGCGGTCGCTGGCTTCTACGGGGCTGCCACCGACACCATCCTGATGCGCGTCACTGAGGCCTTCCAGACCCTGCCCAACTTCATTCTGCTGCTGGTCCTCGTCGCGGTGTTCGGTTCGACGATCGAGACGGTGACCATCGCCATCGGCATCGTCTCCTGGCCGCCGGTCGCGCGACTGACGCGCGCGGAGTTCCTCAGCCTGCGGACACGGGACTTCGTCCAGGCCTGCCGGGTGCAGGGGCTGTCCGACGTGCACCTTATCCTGCGTGAGGTACTGCCCAACGCCCTGCCGCCGGTCATCGTCTATGCCTCGGTCGTCATGGCGGTGGCGATCCTGCTGGAGAGCGCGCTGGCTTTCCTGCAGCTCTCCGATCCCAATGTGCCGTCCTGGGGCAACCTGATCGGCCTGGGGCGCAGCGTGCTGCGAACGGAGTGGTACGTCTCGGCCATTCCGGGCGTGGCGATCCTGTTGACCATCCTGGGCGTCTCGCTGGTGGGACAGGGGCTGAACGACGCACTGAATCCGCGCCTGGCGAGGGCCCGATGACCGCGCGCCTCACGGTCGAAGGCCTGACGATCCGACTGCCTGCCGGCGCGGATCGGGAGAATGCCATCGAGGATGTCTCGCTGACCCTGAAGGCTGGGGAGATCCTCTGCGTCGTCGGCGAGAGCGGCTCGGGGAAGTCCGTCACGGCGTCCGCCGCGATGGGATTGCTCGCGCCCGGGCTGTCCGTCTGCGCTGGCGCCCTGCGCCTGGGCGATCAGGATCTCGGCCGGCTGACGCCGGAGCAATGGCGCGCTATCCGCGGCCGTCGGATCGCCATGGTGTTCCAGGAGCCGATGACGGCCCTGAACCCGCTGATGACGGTGGGCGCGCAGATCGAGGAGATGTGGCGCGTGCATCTCGGCCTCGACAAGGCCGAGGCCAGGCGCCGCGCGCTGGCATCGCTGGCCGAAGTGAACCTGCCGGATCCGGAAGGCGCGCTGCGCGCCTATCCGCATGAGCTCTCAGGCGGTCAGCGCCAGCGCGTGATGATCGCCATGGCGCTCGCCCTCGAACCCGAGGTGCTGATCTGCGACGAGCCGACCACAGCGCTCGACGTCACCACCCAGGCCCAGGTGCTGGCGCTGATCAAGGACCTGCAGCTGCGTCACGCCACGGCGGTGATGTTCATTACCCATGATTTCGGCGTGGTCGCCGAGATCGCCGACCGCGTCGCCGTGATGCGCCTTGGTCGCGTGGTGGAAGAAGGCAGTGCGCGCGACGTGCTGACCGCGCCCCAGCACGACTATACCAAGGCCCTGCTGCGCGCGGTGCCGTCGCTGGCCGCGCCGGTACCGCGGGCTCTTTCCGAGGAGCGCGTGCTCGAGGTGCGGGGCCTCACCAAGACCTATGTGTCACGCGGCATCTTTCGTCGGCGGCGGCCGGTGCGCGCGCTGGACGACGTGACGGTTTCTCTGCGGCGTGGCGCGACGCTGGCGGTGGTGGGCGAAAGCGGTTCCGGCAAATCCACCCTGGCGCGCGTTGTCGTGGGGCTGCTCGGCGCGGATGGTGGGGCCGTGACGATCGGTGGCGCACCGTTGCCGGCGCAGCGTCGCGCGGCGGCGCGCCTGGTGCAGATGGTGTTCCAGGACTCCTATGCCTCGCTGAATCCACGGCGGCGGGTCGGCATCCAGGTGGCGCAGGGGCCGATCGCCGCCGGCTTCCCCGCGGCCCAGGCGATGCGGGAAGCGCGCGAACTCTTCTGCATGGTCGGCCTCGACGAAGACGCGGTCGATCGCTACCCGCATGAATTCTCGGGCGGGCAGCGTCAACGCATCGGCATCGCGCGGGCGCTTGCCATGAAGCCGCAGGTGCTGGTGGCGGATGAGCCGGTCTCGGCATTGGATGTCAGCGTGCAGGCGCAGGTGCTGGCGCTGCTACGCGAATTGCAGCAGCGCCTGGATCTGTCGATCCTGTTCATCACCCACGATCTGCGTGTCGCCGCGCAGCTTTGCGACGAGGTCGCGGTGATGCGCAATGGCGTGGTGGAAGAAGCCGGACCGATCGGGGCCGTCTTCGCGTCGCCGCGCAGCGACTATACGCGCAGCCTGATCGCGGCGATCCCCGGCAAGGCGCTGTTCGGCGGGTGAGGAAGAGGGGCCAGGCCCCTCTTGCGCCGGAAGCGTGTCACGGCACGCGGTCGACCTCCGGGATCGCTTCACCCTTCGACACGCGCAGGATGTTGCCGAGCCAATGCGCAACGCCCTTGCGCGAATTCTCGAAGGCGGTCGAGGCGCAATGCGGCGTGACGATCACGTTCGGCATCCGCAGCAGCGGATGGTCCGACGGGGGCGGCTCGCTTTCGAACACATCGATGGCCGCGCCGGCGAGGATGCCGTCCTCCAGCGCCTTCACCAGGTCCGGTTCCACCACCACACCGCCGCGCGCCACGTTCACCAGCAATGCCCCGCGCTTCATCAGCCCGAAGGCACGGGCATTGATCATGCCCTTGGTCTCCGGCGAGAGCGGGCAGTTCAGCGAGATGATATCGCTCTGCTTCAGCAGCTCGTCGAGCGCGGCGTATTCGACGCCGAGCGCGGCTTCCTCCGCCGCCGGGATACGGCTGCGGTTGTGATAGAGGATGCGGCAGTCGAAGCCGGCAAGACGCTTCGCCACGCCCTTGCCGATCGACCCGAGGCCGATGATCCCGACGGTCTTGCCGGTGACCATGATGCTGCGCTTCCAGACCTCGTTCTTTTCCCAGCCGCCGGCGGCGGTGGAGATATGCGCGGGCACGATCCGGCGGGCGAGCGCGATCATCAGCCCCACCGCGAACTCCGCGACCGGCGCGGCGTTGGACCCGGTGGTGCGTGCCACCTGGATGCCGCGCGCGCGGCAGGCGGCCATGTCGATGTTGTCGACGCCCACGCCCCATTTGTGGAACAGCTTCACCTTGGGGGATGCGGCGACGATGTCGGCCGTCACCGGCACATCCCACCAGACGCCGTACTCGGCATCGGCCATCTCGGCCTTCAGGTCTTCCGGTGTGCGGCCGGTCACGGCACTGACGCTGAAGCCTTCCGGCAGCAGGCTGCGGATGATCTCCATCATCTCGCCGGCGACCGGCTGCAGCATCGCGATCTTCTGCACCATGGTCACGCTCCCGCCAGGACCTTCGCGGTCGCGCCGCTGATGTCGCCGAGCTTCTCGCCCTTGGCGCAGCGCGCCTGGGTGGCGAGGCCGCGTTCCTGCCGCGCGATGGCGGCACGCGCCTCGGCTTCGGCTTCGTCGGGCGGCAGCACCAGGACGCCGGATTCGTCGCACAGCACCGCATCGCCCGGCGTCACGACCACGCCGCCGATCGCCACCGGCACGTTCAGCCGGCCGCCGAGGTCGTAGATGCGCGTCGTGATGGGCGCGAGGCCGCGGCCCCAGAGCGGGAAATCCGACGCCTCGACCTCCTCGAGATCCGTGCAGGGTCCGTCCACGACGCCCGCCTTGGCCCCGGCCGCCTTGGCCGCGACGGTCACGCCGCCGCCCCAGCAGGCATGGCGCGTATCGCCAAGCCGATCCACCACCAGCACGTCGCCCGGCCGCAGCAGCCCGAGCGCATGGTGCAGCAGGGTCGAATCCGGCCCCGGGATCTGCACGGTCACGGCGGTCCCGGCCACCCGTCGGCCGCGCAGCATCGCCTGCACGCCGCGATCGACGAAGCCCCAATGGCGCCAATGGCCGACCGTCGCGGTCTCGGTCTGCTCCAGCAGCGCGACGACCTCCGCACTGATCTGCGGCGGCATCGGGCCGAGCACGTATTTCGCCATCACCTTCATTCCTTTGAGAGAGTGCGGGTCAGCCCCGCGGCGCGTTCGACCATCAGCACGATGGCGAGCGCGGTGACGATGAGCAGCATGGACAGCGCCGCGAGCATCGGATCGGTGCGGTTCTCGGCATAGCGGAACAACTCCACCGGCAGCGTGGTCAGGCGCGGGCCGACGAGGAACAGCGAGATCACCGTCTCATCGAAGCTGACGAGGAAGGTGAGCGCCGCGGAAGCCAGAACGCCGGGCGCGGCCAACGGCAGGGTGACCCGCAGCGCCGCCCGCAGCGGCGAGGCACCGAGCGTCCGCGCCGCGGCTTCCAGTTCCGCCGGCACGGCGCCGATCGCCGTCGTCATGATCCGCACGGCGAAGGGCACGGCGATCGTGGCATGCGCCAGCACCAGGCCGGGCCAGGTCGCGACCAGCTTCAGCGGCTGCAGGGCCAGCAGCAGCGCCAGCCCCATCACCAGCGTGGGCAGCAGCAGCGGCGCGGCCAGGATGGTCGCGATCGCCCCCCGGCCGGGGAAGTCGAGCCGCGCGATGGCGTAGGAAGCCGGCAGCCCCAGCAGCAGCGACAGCATCGCGACACAGGAAGCGAGGATCGCGGAGGTGGCCAGGGCGGACAGGATCTCTCCATTCGCCAACAGCGTCGCATACCAGCGCAGCGACAGCCCCGGCGGCGGAAAGGCGAGGAAGTCGCCCGAGGAGAAGGAGACCGCCGCCACCACGACAGCCGGTGCGAGCAGGAGCAGGAACCCGGCGAGGGCGCAGGCAACCAGCACCGGCCCCGGACGACGCGGCCCCGCGCGGTTCATGCCCGCACCTTCGCGATCGCCGCCCGCAGCACGAAGGCGAGGCCCAGCGCGACGAGCAGCATCACCGCCATCGCTGCCGCCGCCGGCCAGTCCACCGTCTGCAGCGCAAGATCGTAGATCTCCGTCGCCACGACGAAGACGCGCCCACCGCCCATCAGCCGCGGCGTGATGAAGGCCGAGGCGCCGAGCACCACCGTGAGCGCGAAGGCCGCCGCGAGCGCCGGCGCCGCGAGCGGCAGCGTCACGCGCAGGAAGGTCCGCGCACGCCCCGCGCCCAGCGTCGCCGCCGCCTCCTCCAGGCGCGGATCGAGCCGACCCAGCCCCGCGATCAGCACCAGCACGGCATAGGGCATCAGGCTCTCCACCAGGCCGATGCGCACGCCGGTCCAGTTGTTGATCAGTCGCTGGGGCGGCAGGCCGATCAGGGCCAGCGCCCCATTCACCAGTCCGGAATCGCCCAGGATCGCGATCCACCCGATGATGCGCGCCGTGCCGGAGACCAGCAGCGGCGCCACGGCGGCGAGCGCCAGCGGCCCACGCCAGCGCGGCGGCGCAGCGCGGATCAGGAGCGTCACCGGCAGCGCGAGCGCCACCGCCATCGCCGCGCAGCCGGCGGCGAGCAGCAGCGTATCCATCGCCAGCCCGGGCGTCATGTCGTCATCGAGCAGGCGCTGATAGGTCGCGAATGTCAGGTCCGGCTGCATGGACCCGATGTCGTCGGTCCGGTTCAGGCTCATCCGCAGCAGGATGGCGGTTGGCCAGAGGAAACCGAGCCCGATCACGAGCAGCGCCGGCAGGCAGAGCAGCCAGCCGATCATGCGGTGAAGACCCGCAGCGCCTCGGGCGGCAGCGAGGCGGTGAGCGTGTCGTCGGGCCGCCACGGCGCGCTGGCCGGCACTTCGGCCAGAAGCGGGCCGAGCGGCGTGTCGAGGCCGAGCAACGCCGTCGCGCCTTCATAGGTGCGCGTCGCGACCCGCGCCGGCACGCTGCCCTCGGGGCCGAGGGCGACATGGTGCGGACGGATGAACACCTCCGCCGCGCCGGCGCCCGGCGTTGTGGTGGCGCGCAACGACAGGCCGCCGGCCCGGAGCAGCCCCGGCGCCTCCACCGTAGCGGTGAAGCGCGTCGATCGCCCGACGAAGCCCGCGACGAAGCGCGTCGCGGGGCGTTCAAACAGATCCTCCGGCGTGCCGCATTGTTCCAGCCGGCCATGGTTCATCACCGCCACCAGATCGGCCATGGCGAGCGCCTCGGCCTGGTCATGGGTGACGAAGACCGCGGTGGTGCCGAGCCGACGCTGCAGCGCCCGGATCTCCTCCCGCACGCCATCGCGCATCTGCGCATCGAGCGCTGAGAGCGGTTCGTCCAGCAGCAGCAGCTCGGGGTGGATGGCCAGGGCGCGCGCCAGCGCCGCGCGCTGCTGCTGCCCCCCGGACAGCGCGCGGGGCTTGCGGTCGGCGAGGCTGGTCAGCCCGACCAGGGCCAGCGCCTCGGCGATGCGCGCACGGCGGTCGGTGCGCGACATCCGTCGCGTCTCCAGCCCGAAGCCGACATTGCCCGCGGCCGTCATGTGCGGGAACAGCGCGTAGGACTGGAAGACGACGCCCATGTTGCGCGCTTCCGGCGGCAGGGCGGTGACGTCATGGCCATTGACCACGACGCGCCCCGCATCCGCCCTCTCCAGCCCCGCGATCATGCGCAGCGTGGTCGTCTTGCCGCAGCCCGACGGGCCGAGCAGGGCCAGCAGGGCCCCGCGCGGCAGGGACAGGCTGAGCCCGTCCACCGCCGGCGGGTTGCTTCCGAAGCGCCGCGTCAGCGCCTCCAGTTCAAGGTGCATGCTCAGCGCGACGCGGCAGCGATCACGTCGCGGCGCCAGCGCTGGTTCCACGGCTCGCGCAGGCGCAGCATCTCGGTCCAGTTGATCGGGATGACGCGGTTGCGGAATTCCGGCGCCAATGCGGTGCGGCCCAGCGCCGCCGGCGCCACCCGCGCATTCGCATTGGTCGGGCCATAGAACATGCGTTCGGTGAAGGCGGCCTGCACCGGGGCGGAGAGGGCGTGATTGAAGAACTGTACCGCGCGCGCGCGGTTCTTGGAGCCGGCGACGATGTTGATGGTGTTGATCTGAAAGACCGTGCCTTCCGTCGGCAGCACCACGCCGATGCGGCCCTGCGACTGATCGTGATAGAGCTGCGCTCGTGCGTTCCAACCGGTCGCGAAGCGCACCTGGTCGTTCAGAATCAGCGTATAGCCGTCCGGATTGGGATCGAAGGTTTGCACCGAGGGTGCGAGGGCGCGCAGCTGCGGCAGCGCTGCGTTGATGTTGCGCCAGTCGCCGCCATTCGCATGCGCGAGGATGGCGGTGAAAGCGAGGCCCTGGATGTTTGGCGGCGCCGAAACGGCGACGCGGCCGCGATAGGCGGGGTCCCACATCACCGACAGGCCCGTCGGGGCCGGCTGAACGTTCCGCGTGTCATAGACCATGACCAGGTGGTCATAGGTGACTGCGGGCCCGCATTCGCCACCGGCCTCGCGAGCCATCGGGTCAAGTTCGCTCAGAATGGGGAAGTCGGCCGGGGTCAGCTTTTCCACCAGCCCCTCGGCGCAGGCGAGGGCGGCGGTGGTGACGTCCATGATGACGACATCGGTCTGCGGGTCGGCCTTCTGGGCGCGCAGCGTGCCGAGCATCTGCGCGCTGGTGCCGCCTTCGGCGTATTGCACGCCGCCGAACGGATTCACCACCACCGCGGTGTAGTTGTCACGGAAGATCCCGGCATAGGCCATCAGCGTCATTGGCGCCTGGGCACGCGCGAGGGAGGGCGCCAGAAGCGCCGCGAGGCAGAGCGTGAAGCGAAGCATGTTCATCCCACCATTGCGGTTGGTTCAGGCGGAGGTTTGCGCCCTTCATGGCATAGGTAAACCCGAAAAATGGGCGGCCACGCCGGGCGTTGGCGCGACCCTGGCGTGACCTCGCACGAGCCGACATGCTTCCGGCACCGAGGCCTTACCGCAGGATGGAAGTTCGCTGCCTGAACGCCGCTTCGATGTGTCGTGGATTGAACGAAAGCGATCGCAGGTGCCGCCGGGCTTTTCCGCTGCCGACATGATTCCTGGCATGACGCGGGCCGCGAGGCCCGCCTATCCTGCCGAGATGGTGAGCGCAGATCCGACCTCGATCGCCGACAAGACCTTCCCGTTGCGCGGGCGCTTCGGCCATGTGGTGATCGGGGCGGGGGAGTCCGGCATCGCGGCGGCGCGCGAGGCCGCCGCCACGGGCGTGAAGACGCTGCTGGTGGACGAGCATCCCCTCGATCCCGGGCTGTTCGGCCTCGACATCCCCTATCTCTTCGGGGCGCGGTTCGATGCGGCGATCGGCAATGCCGCGCGGATGGAGGAACGCATCGTTGCCGCGCGACCGAACCTGATCGCGGCGATGGAGGAGGGGGTCGAGGTCGCGCTTGGCACCGCGGTCTGGGGTGGCTTCGTGGCGGGGGCGTCGAGCCGGATGTTCCCTGGCCCCGTGCTCGGCCTCGCGGATCGGGACGCCGCCTGGCTCGTTGCCGGCGACCGCGTCACGATCGCCGGCGGGGCGCGCGATGTGGTGCTGCCCTTCACCGGCTGGACGCTGCCGGGCGTGATCGGCGCGCGGGGCTTCGACGCGTTGCTGCGGCTCTACGGTGCCTTTTCGGGGCAGCGCCTGGCGGTGCTCGGATCGGGCGCGCTGGCGCAGGGCGTCGTCGCCGCGGCGCATGCCGCGGGCCTCGACGTCGTGCTGCACCTCGCGGCGCCAATGCCGTTGCGCATCGAGGGGCGCGAGGGGGTGACCGGTCTCGCCTGGCAGGATGGTGCGGCCTGGCGAGAGATCGCCTGCGACACGGTCGTGATGGCGGTGGACACCGTGCCGATGGTGGATCTGCCCGAATTGCTCGGTTGCAGCATTGCCTGGGATCCAGCGCGCGGCGGCTTTGCAGCGATGGGGCAGGGACCCGTGACGGTCGTCGGCGACGCGGCCGGCACCGCACCATCGCAGCGGACCGCCTGGCTCGACCTCGCGCTGGCGGAGGACCACGCGCTGGTCTGCGCCTGCGAGGAGGTCACCGCCGGCGACCTGCGCGCACTGCGTCCACCGCGCTATCTCGGGGCGGAGGGCCCGGAGGCGGGGCTCGCGACGCTCGGCGCGCTGAACCAGGACCAGGTGAAGCGGCTGACGCGCGCGGGGATGGGGCCCTGCCAGGGCCGCCGCTGCCGTGAGAGCGTGCATGCGCTGCTGTCACGCGACCGATCCGCGCCGCTGGCATCGTACCGCGCGCCGCTGCGGCCGCTGCCGCTGTCGGTGCTCGCGGCTCTCGAGGAAGACCCCGCGCTCCGCGCCAACTGGACCGGTTGGTTCGGGATCGCCGCGCAATGGTTGCCGCATTGGGAACCCGTGCCGGAGAACCCTGAGTTCATCGGCGGCCGGCTCAGCGGAGAGGATGTGGTGAAGTGATCGTCATCGTCGGCGGCGGCGTCACCGGCCTGTCCACCGCCTTCTGGCTGGCGCGTGAAGGCCATGCGGTCACCGTCGTCGAGAAGGGCATCGTCGGCTGGGAGGCAAGCGGCCGCAACGGTGGTGGCTGCACCCATCCCTATTCGCCACTGTTTCGCGAGGAGCAGCGGCTCTGGCCGATGATGGACGAATTGCTCGGCCACCCGACGGAATGGCGCGGGCATCGGCTGAAGGTCGCGTTGGGTGAGGGTCAGCTCGACCGCATGTGGAAATCGACGAAGCTCGCTACCGATCAGGGCTTCGAGGCGGTGGCACTCGATCGTGCGGAACTGCGCGACCTCGTGCCTTGGGTCGGTGACAACGCCATCGGCGGCATCCATTGGCAGTATGGCGGCCACGCCAACCCCCAGCGTACCAGCCAGGCCTATGCCTGGGCGGTGGAACGTCATGGCGGGCGCATCCTGCAGCATACGGCGGTGCGCGGCATTCGAGTGCAGGGCGGGCGTGCGGTCGCGGTGGAAACCAGCACGGGTGAGATAGGTTGCGACGCGGTGGTGATCGCCGCGGGCCCGCATACGGCGGCGCTGGCGGAACCGCTCGGCCATCGCGTGCCGATGGCGCCCGCACGTGTCGAGATGATCGTCACCGAACCGCTGCCGCCCATCGCCCATGGCGGCGTGGATGGCAACGGGCTGTACGGCCGCCAGACGTTGCGCGGCAACCTCGCCTATGGCGGCGGGCCGCATGAGTGGATCGACCTCGATGGCGAGGCGACGCCGCGGCCGGTGAACTCCCCCGTCATTGCCGGCCTGGCGCGGCGGCTGAACGAGATGTTCCCGCGCCTCGGGCATGTGCGCGTCATCCGCTCCTGGGGCGGCATCGTCGAGAACACGCCGGATGGGCGGCCGATCCTCGACCGGTTGGAAGACCCGGGGAATGTCGTGGTGGCGAGCATGTCCTCGGTCGGATTCGGCCTGTCGCCGGCCACTGGCCGCGCCTTGGCGCAGCTTGTGACACAAGGCTTCTGTGACTTCGCCGATCTGTCGCAGTTGAAGCTGTCGCGCTTCGGCAACCTGCCGGTGGATTGGCGCCGCCGGCAGGGCTGGGACGCCCTGCCGGCGTAACGCGCGTTACGCCCAGCCCCAGTCGTACACGTTCCAGGTGATGTCCGTGACGTACTGGTTCGGCGTCGGACCCTGGAGCTGCTTGCGCTTCAGGTGTCCCTGCACCGAACCGCCCTGCGCTGCGAAGGGCACTTCTTCATGCAGGATGGCCTGGATCTGCTTGTAGGTGGCGATGCGGTCAGCTTGCTCGGTCTGCGTCACGCCCAGTTCCAGCAGCCGATCCACCTCCGCATTCTCATACTGCACATAGTTCGAGCCCTGGCGATGCTTCGCCGGGATCATCTTGGAATGGCAGCGCGCGGTGTAGTCTGGATCGAGACCCACCGTCGGATCCCAGGCCACCAGCAGCGTGTCGAAGCGCGACTGCGTGGTGTATTCGCCCCACACCACGCTCGCTGGCATGTTGCGGATCTCCATCTCCACGCCGATCGCTTTCCAGTTCTGCTGGAACAGCGCCTGGCAGCCTTGCCGCGCGACATTGCCCGCGGTGGTGGACATGGTGAATTTCAGCGGCACGCCGTCCTTCGCGCGGATGCCGTCCGGGCCCTTCCGCCAGCCGGCCTCGTCCAGCAGCTTCTCAGCGCCGGCGGGATCGTTGGTGTAGTCGCGCAGGTCGCTGTTGTAGGCCCAGTGCGTGGGCTGCAGGTAGGACAGGGTGCGCGGCCAGGTGCCGAAATAGATGTCGTCGATCGACTTCTGCATCTGCGTCGCCATGGTCAGCGCGCGGCGCACGCGCGGGTCGCTGAACTGTGGCTTGCCGCAGTTGAAGTAGATGAACTGCACGTTGGGCGACGGGTAGCGCAGGAAGTCACGGTCGGGGAAGGCGCGCGCTTCCGTCCAACGGTCGTTCGGCACGCCGGACAGCGCGAAGTAGTCCACCTCCCCCGTGCGCGCCTGGCCATAGGCCGCCATCTGGTCCGGCACGAATTTGTGGATGAACTGGCGGACCTTGGCCGGGCCGCGGTGATAGTTCGGGTTGCGCTCATAGACCATGTGGCTGCCGGCGGTGCGGCTGCGCAGGGTGAAGGGCCCTGTGCCGATCGGCTGGCTGTTGAAGGCCGCCGTCTGGATGTTCTGCTCCCGCCCCAGGATGTGCTGCGGGACGATGTGCATGTTCTGCCACGCCCACAAGAACGGCACGAAGGGGCGCGACAATTCCATCTCGATCGTATGGTCGTCCTTCACGCGGAAGGCCTTGATCAGGTCGAAGCCCGAACGCGACCGCACCGCGACCGAAGGGTTCATGATGGTCTGGTAGGTGAACTCGACATCCTTCGCGGTGAAGGGTTGGCCGTCCGACCATTTCACGTCGCGCTTGAGGTTCACCGTCCAGGTCAGCCCATCGGCCGAGATACCGCCGTTCTGGCGCGACGGCACCTGCACTGCGAGGTTCGGGATGAAGTCGCCCTTGTCGTTCACATCCCACAGCGCATCGAACAGGCAGGCTTCGGGCACGTTCTCGGTGCCGGCATTGACATAGAGCAGCGGGTTGAACTGTACCGGTTCCTGCGTCATCGCCAGGATGATGCGGTCCCGGTTGATGGATTGCGCCCGGACGGCGGGCGTGGCGAGCAGCGTCGCGGAACCGGCAAGAATACCGCGGCGCGAAATCCGGATGGTCATGTCGCGAGCCTCCTTCTTCTTGTGAATCACGGATCCATGCGTAGCCGTGGGTCGAGCGCATCGCGCAGCCCGTCGCCCAGGAAGTTGAAGCCCATCACCGTGAGCGTGATCGCCGCCCCCGGCAGGATGGCGAGCCAGGGCACCGTATCGAAATATCCCTGGGCATTGGTGAGCATGTTGCCCCACGACGCCAGTGGCGGCTGCACGCCATAGCCGAGATAGGAGATGTAGCTTTCCATCAGCACGGCCGAGGCAACCTTCAGCGTCGCCGCGACCAGGATGGGTGCGGCTGCATTGGGCAGCAGCTCGCGGAACATGATGCGTCGCCGCGAGGCCCCGAGCGCGCGCGCCGCCGCCACGAAATCCTGCTCCTTCAGATGCAGGATCTCCGCGCGGACGATGCGGCTCACCTCCATCCACGACGACAGCCCGATGATCAGCGAAATGGACAGCAGCGTCGGCGGCACGAAGGCGGCGACCACCAGCAGGAGGAAGACCTGCGGGAAGCACAGCATCGTGTCGACGAAGCGCATCAGCAGCATGTCGATCCATCCGCCGAGGAACCCAGCCGTGATGCCGATCAGCGCGCCCGTCGCGACGGTGGTGACCATCGCCACCAGCCCCACGGTCAGCGAGACGCGCCCGCCATAGAGCAGCCGCGACAGCGTATCCCGCCCCAGCTCATCCGTGCCGAGCGGATGCGCCCAGCTCGCGAAGGGGGGGCGGAAACGCAGCGCCGTGTCGAGCAGCGTCGGATCCTGCGGTGCGAAGGCCGGCGCGAAGAGGGCGGAGGCCATCAGCAGCGCCACCACGAAGGCGCCGGCGAGGGCCAGGCGATGCCGCCGGAAGCGCGTCCAGACGCGCCCGGCCTGGCTTTCCGGCGGGGCGACGGTCGTGCTCATCGCAGCCGCACCCGCGGATCGATGGCGGCGATGGCGATGTCGGCGAACAGATTGCCGAGCACGACGAAGATCGCCGTGAACATCATCATGCCCATCAGCACCGGATATTCCTTCATGTTCAGCGCATCGACGAAAAGCCGGCCCATGCCGGGCCAGCCGAAGATCGTTTCGGTTACCAGCGCGCCGGAGAACAGGAAGGGCAGTTCGACGCCGAGCAGCGCAATCAGCGGCTTGGCGGCATTGGGGAAGGCATGACGCATCAGCCGCGCAGCCGGCGGCAGACCCTTCGCGCGCGCCGTGCGCATGAAATCCTGCTGCATCACCTCGAGGAAGGCGGAGCGCGAATAGCGGCTCCAGGTCGCGGTGATGACCAGCGCCAACACCAGGGTCGGCAGCACCAGATGCTCCAGCAGGGCGAGGATGTTGCCCTCATCCCCCAGTTCCCACATCCCGCCCGAGGGCAGCCAGCGCAACTGGATGGCGAAGACGAAGATCGCCATCAGGCCGAACCAGAAGGTTGGGAAGGACAGCGCGAACAACGCCCCCGTTGTCGCCAGCAGGTCGAAGACCGAGTACCGCTTCACCGCTCCCAGCACGCCGACCGACAGGCCGAGGACGATGGCCACCGACAGTGCCGATCCCATAAGCAACAGCGTCGCCGGCACGCGTTCGAGAATCACGTCGAGCACTGGCCGGCCGCCGAAGAAGGTGTAGCCCCAATTGCCGGAGAAGAGGCCTGAAGCCCATTTGATGTATTGGATGTAGACAGGCTGATCGAGGCCGAAGATGACCTTGATGCGCTCGATGTCCTGCACCTGGATCGTCGGGTTCAGCGTATAGACGGCGAGCGGCCCGCCAGGTGCCAGGTGCATCAGCCCGAAGCCGATCAGCGAGACGCCGATCAGCAGCGGGATGGCCTGCAGCAGCCGCCAGGCGACGAAGCCGATCATGCGTTCACCATATGGCAGGCAACGGCGTGGTTCGGCGCGATGATGCGCGAGCGGGGCGTCTCCTCCGCGCAGCGCGGCTGGGCGATGGGGCAGCGCGGATGGAAATGGCAGCCGCTGGGCGGCTTCGCGGGGCTCGGCACGTCGCCTTGCAGGACCTGGCGCATCCGGCTGCGGCCGGGAACCGGCTCCGGTACCGCCGAGAGCAGCGCCTGGGTATAGGGGTGCCGGGCGTGGAAGAAGAGCTGCTCGCGCGGCGCCGTCTCCACCACGCGGCCGAGATACATCACCGCCACCCGGTCCGCGACATGGCTGACCACGGCGAGGTTGTGCGAGATCATGATGTAGGCGAGGCCGCGTTCCGCCTGCAGCCGCTTCATCAGGTTGATGACCTGCGCCTGGATGGACACGTCCAGCGCGCTCACCGGCTCATCCCCGATGATAAGCTCCGGTTCCAGCGCGAGCGCGCGCGCGATGCCGATGCGCTGCCGCTGGCCGCCGCTGAATTCATGCGGGTAGCGCCCGGCGGCATCCGCCGGAAGTCCGACCGTGCTCAGCAGGACGGCGACCCGATCCGCACGCTCGCGCGCATCGCCGATACGATGGATTTCGAAGGGCGCCGCGAGGATGCCACCCACCGTCATGCGCGGATTGAGGCTCGCATAAGGGTCCTGGAAGACGATCTGCATGCGCCGCCGGAAGGGCGCGAGCGCGGCGGTGCCGCGATGCGCGATCTCCTCGCCGCCGAAGCGGATCGACCCGCCGGTCGGATCGATCAGCCGCAGGATCGCCTTGCCCGTGGTGGTCTTGCCGCAGCCGCTCTCGCCGACGATCGCAAGGGTCTCGCCGCGCGCTACTTCCAGATCAACGCCATCGACCGCGCGCACCGTGCCGACCCGCCGCTGCAGGAAGGGCGAGCGGATCGGGAAATGGACCTCAAGGCCCGAGACCGTCAGCAGGGGCTCAGCCATCGGCCGGATTCCAGCAGGCGGCGCGATGGCCGGGCTCGATCTCGGCGAGCGGCGGCGGTTCCGCGGCGCAGCCCGAAATGGCGCGGCTGCAGCGCGGCATGAAGGCGCAGCCCCGTGGACGACCGGCAGCACCAGGCACCATGCCGGGAATCTCGGGCAGGCTCGGTGCGGGCGTGCGCTCGATCTTCGGGATCGAAGCGAGGAGCCCGCGCGTATAGGGATGCCGCGGCGCGGCAAACAGCGCGGCGACCGGCGCTTCCTCGACGATGCGCCCGGCATACATCACCGCAACCCGATGCGCCGTCTCCGCGATCACGGCGAGGTCGTGGGTGATCAGCAGGATCGCGCTGCCCATCTCCCGCTGCAATTCGCCGAGCAGTTCCAGGATCTGCGCCTGCACCGTAACGTCGAGCGCGGTGGTTGGCTCATCCGCCACCAGCACTTCCGGCCGGCAGGCGAGCGCGATCGCGATCATCGCCCGCTGCCGCATCCCGCCCGAGAGCAGATGCGGATAAGCCCCCGCCACGCGCTTCGGATCCGGGATGCGCACCAGGCGCAGCATCTCCTCCGCCCGCGCGGTCGCCTCGCGCGAGGAAAGCCCCAGGTGGCGAATCAGCGGCTCCGCGATCTGCCGCCCTACGGTCATCACCGGGTTCAGCGAGGTCATCGGCTCCTGGAACACCATCGAGATGGCGCGGCCGCGCAGCCTCGACATGCGCGCCTCGTCCAGCATCATCAGGTCGAGGCCGTTCAGCATCACCCGCCCCTGCGGCAGGGCGGCGAGCGGCGGTTCCAGCAGGCGCATCAGCATCAGCGCCGTCAGCGTCTTGCCGCTGCCGCTCTCCCCCACCAGGCCCAGGGTTTCACCGCGATGCAGGCTGAAGGAGACGCCATCCACCGCGCGCAGCACATGCGGCGGCACGGGGATGTGCAGGGCAAGATCGCGGACGGCGAGCAGCGGGGCCTCGGCGGCGGCCGTTCCGGTCAGGTCCGGAAGGCTCGCCGCCGTGCTCATGCGACCTCCACCCCGTGTGGCGCGGCCGCTTCCAGCAGCCAGTGGAGGAAGGGCTCCGCGAGCGTCGAGAAGACCGTCAGCTCGAAGCCTGTCGGATCGGTCTGATGGACCAGGCAGCCGATCTGCGCGACGGGCGTGCTCGCCGCCCGCCCTGGGCCGAAGGCCCGCGGATGGAGATCGAGCCGGCAGCCGCGCGACAGCGCCTCTCGCACCGCCGTGCCGGACAGGCGGATCGTCGTGCGGCCGTGGCTCTGGTCCGCCACCGCGGCGAGGCCGCCGAAGGCGGCCGTGACACGGGCCGCGAGCGCGCCCTCGGCGCTGCGCGGCGCGGTCAGCAGCCACTGTCCGGGCTGGATCCAGATGGCTGTGATATCCGCCGCGGTCGCCGTCTGCCCGGGGCCGGGCGGGTCCATGCGGAAGCTGTCGCGCATGACCTCGGCGAAGGCGGCCTCCTGCCCGCGCCGCACCATCACCTGCACGATCTCGCGGGCAGGAAAGGACACGCGCAAGGGCGCGCCCGTCGCCGCGCCGAGGCCGCCGCGCGGCGCGAAGGCCAGCGCGTGGACCGGCTCAGGCGCGGACACGAAGGTTCTCCGCGTCATAGCCATGGGGGCTTGTCACCGTCACGGGGACCTCCTCGCCCATCAGCGGGTTGGCGGCGATGATCCGGCTGCCGATCCGCGCCTCACCATCGCGCAGCAGGCCCAGCCCGATCCAGCCAGGATCGACGACGGATTGCGTCGCGCTGCTGATCCAGCCCTGGTCCTGCCCATCGACCAGCAGATGGCTACCGGCGCGGATCTGGCGGTTCGGATCGACGCTGCGCAACCCGACCAGACGCGGGCGCGACGGATCGGTCAGCCCCGGCCGCTGCGCCAGGACGCGGCCGATGAAATCGCCCTTCTTCTTCAGCATGCGCCCCAGGCCGAGATCATGGGCCGTGGTCTGCCCGTTGATCTCGGATCCGGCGACATGGCCTTTCTCGATGCGCAGCAGGCCGAGCGCCTCGACGCCATAGGGTTCGATGCCATGCGGCGCGCCGGCTTCCATCACCGCCTGCCAGACATGTGGCCCGTAGCCCGCCGGCGTTGCGATCTCATAGGCGAGCTCGCCCGAGAAGGAGATGCGGAACAGCCGCGCTGGAACGCCGGCGACGGTGCAATCCGCCACGGCCATGAAGGGAAAGGCCTCGTTCGAGACGTCGATGCCCTGGACCACGTTGGCGATCACCTCGCGCGCCTTTGGTCCGGCGATCGACATCGCCGCCCATTGGTCCGTCACGCTCGCCAGGCTGACATCGAGGTCCGGCCAGGCGCTGGCCAGGTGGAACTCCAGATGCTGCATCACCGGCCCGGCCTGCGCCGTGGTGGTGGTGACGAAGAAACGGTCGGAGCCAAGGCGCGTCGTCGTGCCGTCGTCGAAGACGATGCCATCCTCGCGCAGCATCAGCCCGTAGCGTGCGCGCCCGACCGCCAGGGTCGAGAAGGTGTTGGTATAGACACGGTCGAGGAAAGTCGCCGCATCCGGCCCTTCTACCACGATCTTGCCGAGCGTCGAGACATCGCAGATCCCGACGCGCTCGCGCACCGCGTGCGCCTCGCGCTTCACGCTGGCCCAGCCGTCGGTGTCGGAAGGCTTCGGATAATAGGCCGGGCGCTTCCAGATGCCGGCATCCATCCACACCGCGCCGAGCGCTTCATGGACGCCATGCAGCGACGTGCGGCGCACCGGCTGGAAGTGCCGGCCGGTCTCCCCACCCGCCATCGCGCCCCAGGCGATCGGTGCGGTGTAGGGCCGGAAACGCGGCAGGCCCACGGTGCCGACGGGCTCCCCGCGCGCCTCCGCCAGAACGGCCGCGCCGACCAGCCCGCCCACCTTGCCCTGGTCCGTGCCCATGGCGTGGGTGGTGTAGCGCTTGGCGTGCTCGATATGGCTGAAGCCCTCGCGATGGGCGAGGCGGATGTCGTCGGCGGTGACGTCGTCCTGGAGGTCGACGAAGGCCTTGCCGCGGCCCTTCACCTCCCACAGCTCATAGGGCCGATGATCCGCGGTGGGCGTGTCCGGCAGCGCGAAATCCGCCGCCGGGTCGAACCCTGCCGCGATCGCCGCGGCGCGTCCGGCTGCCGCGCCATCCGCTGCCGCCGCGCCGATGCCATGCACGCCCCGGCAGGCACCGGCGCTGCGCTGCCACGCGCCTTCCTCCGGCACGAAGGCGAGCAGCGCATCATCCCACCGCAGCGCCGCACCCGACATGCTCGCGAGGTGCACCGCCGGGTTCCACCCGCCCGAGATCATCAACAGGTCTGCCGGCAGCGCGTCGCCGCGCGATCCGCTGCCGGTCGCGCCGATCTCCACGCCGCGCAGCGCCTTGCCGCCCACCGTGCCGGTGACGACGCTGCCCGCGCGCACGGTGAGGCCGGCCTCGCGTGCCCGCTGCGCGGCGGCGCTGTCGGCGCGTGGATCGATGATGGCGGCGATGCGCGCGTCAGCCTCGGCCAGCGCGAAGGCGGCGTCATAGGCGGCGTCATGCGTGGCGAAGAGCACCGCGGTCTCGCCAGCCCGCACGCCATGGCGCCGCGCGTAGCTGCGCGCCGCGCCAGCGAGCATCACGCCGGGGCGGTCATTGCCCGGGAAGGCGATCAGCCGCTCATGCGCGCCGGTGGCGAGCACCACCTCCTTCGCGCGGATCGTCCAGTAGCGCTGGCGCGGCGTGTGCGGCGGGGGCTCCGGCAGATGGTCCGCGACGCGTTCCACCGCGCCGAGCACCTTCTGGTCATAGAAGCCGAAGGCCATGCTGCGTGGCATGACCGTGACCTCGGGCATGGTGGCGAGCGCGGCGATCGTCTCGCGGCGCCAGGCCTCCTGCGCGGGCTCGTTCAGCAGGTCGCCGCCGAGCAGGAAATCCTGTTCCAGCAGGATCACCCGCGCGCCTGCGGCGCCCGCCGCGCGCGCCGCCGCCAGCCCGGCCGCGCCGGCACCGACCACCAGCACGTCGCAATGCGCATGCGCCGCTTCGTAATGGTCGGGATCCGGGATGCCGGATGCGCGGCCGAGCCCTGCCGCCTTGCGGATCATCGGCTCATAGACCCGCTCCCAGAAGGCAGCGGGCCACATGAAGGTCTTGTAGTAGAAGCCCGCGCCGATGAAGGGCGCGAGCAGCCCGGTCGCCGCCATCCAGTCGAAGCCGAGCGAACCGCGATGATTCTGGCTGGTGGCACTCAGCCCATCGAACAGCTCAGCGACCGTCGCGCGCGTATTGGGTTCGCGCCGCGCGCCGTCGCGCAGCTCGACCAGCGCATTGGGTTCCTCGATGCCCGCGGAGACGATCCCGCGTGGCCGGTGGTACTTGAAGGACCGCCCGACCAGCCGCACGCCATTGGCCAACAATGCCGAGGCCAGCGTGTCGCCCGCATGGCCTTCGAAGCGGCGTCCATCGAAGGTGAAGCCGAGGCGTTGCGACCGATCGACATGGCCACCGGACGCAAGACGGAAGCGCTGGCTCATGCCTCGGGCACCTCCAGCACCTCGGTCGCCGTGGCCACGCCGCGCACCTCATGCGTCACGGTGTGGCGCAACACCTTGAGGAAGGCGCGGCAGCCGCCATTGTGCTGCCACCACTCCACCTGCCAGCCGCGCGGATTGCGCCGCAGATAGAGATAGTCGTGGAAGGCATCGACACCGGCATCGGGTTCCGGGCGCGTGACGGTCGCATCGCCACGATAGGTGAACTCCACCTCGTCGCGCGCACCGCAGTAAGGGCAGGGGATCCGCAGCATCGCTATTGCGCCCAGAAGAAGGGGCCATTGCCCCGCTCGTCGAGCATGCGGCCCTCGCGGAATCGATCCAGCGTATGCGCGGCGTTGAGCCGGTGCGGCTCGTCCTTCGCGATGGTCCAGGCGTGGCACCAGCCGGACCCCGGCGTCGCCTTGAAGCCGCCATAGCACCAGCCCGCGGTCATATAGAGGCCGCGCACCGGCGTCTTGCAGATATAGGGCGAGCCATCCGGCGTCATGTCCATCACGCCCGCCCAGTTGCGCAGCCCCCGCAGCCGCCCCAGCGCCGGGATCATGCTGATGCCGGCGGCATAGACGTGCTCAGCGGTCGGCAGCGTGCCGCGCTGGCCATAGCTCGGATACCCGTCCAGCCCGCCGCCGAAGACCAGCCCGCCCTTGTCCGACTGGCTGACGTAGAAATGCCCGGCGCCGAAGGTGACGACGCAGTCGATCAGCGGTTTCAGCCCCTCGCTGACGAAGGCCTGGAGGAGATGCGTCTCGATCGGCACGTCGAAGCCGGCCATGGCTGTCAGCGTGCTGGTGGATCCCGCCACGGCGAGCCCGACCTTTGGCGCTCGGATCTCGCCGCGCGAGGTGCGCACGCCCTGGATCGCGCCGCCCTCGACGATCATGCCGGTGACTTCGCAGTGTTCGATGATGTCCACGCCGCGCGCATCCGCTGCATGAGCGAACCCCCAGGCCACCGCATCGTGCCGCGCCGTGCCGCCGCGCCGTTGCAGCAGGCCGCCCAGCACCGGGTATCGCCCATTGTCGCAATCGACGATCGGGCACAGCGCCTTCACACCGTCGCGGTCGACGATCTCGGCATCGATGCCGTTCAGCCGCATGGAATTGCCGCGCCGCAACGCCGCATTGCGCTGTGCATCATTGTGGAAAAGGTTGATGACGCCGCGCTGGCTCATCATCACGTTGTAGTTGAGCGACTGCTCCAGTCCTTCCCACAGCTTCAGCGAATGCTCGTAGAAATTGTTGTTCTCGGGCAGCAGGTAGTTCGACCGGACGATGGTGGTGTTGCGCCCGGTATTGCCCTGGCCGATCAGCCCGCGCTCGACCACCGCGACATTGGTGATGCCGTGTACGGAGGCGAGATAGAAGGCCGTGGCGAGACCATGCCCGCCGCCGCCGACGACGATGACGTCATAGGCCCGCTTCGGCGTTGCCTTGCGCCAGGCCGGTTTCCAGCCACTGTTGCCGCGCAGCCCCTCGGCGAGGATGCGGAAGCCCGAATAGCCCGCCATCGGGATCCTTACACGCGTGATCCCGTGAGGTTAGGGACGAGATTTCCGTCCTGACAAGCGGGCAAAGGGATGACGCTCCCCGCATTTCCGGCCAGGATGCCCGCAATGGAAGCAGATGCGTGCCACGCAACAGGCACGCCGGGAGGAATGCCATGACACCGATCCGCAGGACGATCCTGTGCGCGGCGGCCTTCGCCTTCGCACCACTTGCCGTGCGTGCGCAGGACTATCCCGACCGGGCCATTACCATCGTCGCCGGTGCCGCCGCGGGTGGGCCGACCGATGTCATCTCGCGCATCGTCGCCGAGGCCATGGCGCGACAGCTACCTCAGCCCGTGGTGGTGGAGAACACGCCGCCGGCCAATGTCGGCGCGCAGCGCGTCGCCCAGGCGCGCCCCGATGGCTATACGCTGCTGATGTCCAATGTCGGCCTGGCGGCCGGGGCGACGCTGTTCCGCCGCCTTTCCTTCGACACGGCCACCGCTTTCGCGCCGCTCGGGCTGGTCTCCGATGCGGCGATGACGATCACGGCCCGGCCGGGCTTCCCGGCCGAGGACCTGCCGACCCTGATCCGCGAGATCAATCAGCGGGGCGAGGCGCTGAACATGGGCACCGCCGGGCTCGCCTCGGCCGCCAATCTCTGCGGCCTGCTGATCCAGCAGCAGGCGCAGAACCGGGTCACGATCGTCGCGTTCCGCGGCACCGCGCCGGCGATCACGGAGCTGATGGCGGGTCGCATCGACTTGCTCTGCGACCAGGCCACCAACACGACACCCTTCATCCGGGACAACCGGCTGCGCGCCTATGCCGTGACGAGCACGGCCCGGCTCGCCGGCATGCCCGAGGTGCCGACCACGACCGAGGCCCGCGCTGCGGGCATCATCATGAGCACTTGGCATGGCCTCTTCGCGCCCGCCGGCACGTCGCAAGCGATCCAGGAGCGGCTGAACGCGGCGCTGCTCGCTGCGTTGCGGGACGAACGGCTGCGCGCCCGCTTCGCCGAGCTGCAGACCGATCCCGCGACGCCGGAGCGCGCGAGCCTCGCCTTCCATCGCCGCTACCATATCGAGGAGATCGAGCGTTGGCGCCCGATCATTCAGGCGGCCGGGGCCTACGCCGATTGATCGGGGGCATTGAGGGAGGTGCCGCGCCGGTCGCGACCGGTACGCGCGCTCCCCCGGCACCTCCGCAGCAAGACCGATGCCTGGTGCCGCCGATCGGTCCCACCGGATCGCCCAGCTCCGCTTCGCCATGTGGGATGGCGCGACGGACCGCCTTTCTCCCGCGGCTACCGCCGCCAAGGGCTGGGCCCATCGCGTCTTCGTTCCATGCCAGCGAAAGGACGGCGGCATCGGTTCCGGGGTTCGGGCGTCTACTCGCGCACCACGCGATAGAGCGCGGGGAAGAAGGCGAGGCCCTCGGGCGGCGTGGCCCGCAGGTCGCGGCGCATGGTGCCCATGGCGGCCTCGAAGGCGGCGGGGCTTTCCCAGACCGCGACGTTGACGAGCTGGAAGCGCGCCTGCGGGGCGAGCGACTGGTGCAGCCTAGTCGAGACATAGCCGGGCTGCTGCGCCAGCAGGTCGCGTGCGGCTTCCCAGTAGCGCACGGCCTCGTCGAGCTTGCCGGCGGGCACCTCGAAGACGTTGATGAGCGTGACGGGTTCGGCCCGCGCAGGGGCGGCGCTGCCCAGCCCGGCGGCCAGGGCGGCGGCGATCAGACGACGCATGGTGGGTCTCTTTCGGTTCGTGGCCTTGCAGGGTCAGCGCCGAGGCGGGCCACTGGCGCCGCGGCGAAGCTGGTCGCGGCGGGTCAGGGGGCGTCGGTCTCCTCCTCGACCGGCGGGCCAAGGCGATCGCGCAGGGCGCGCAGCGTGGCGAGGGTGGTGGCCAGCGCCGCCGGGTCCGCGTCCCCGGCCAGGGCGATGGCGCGTGGGGCCCACAAGGCGGAGGCTGAGGCATAGGCGGCGCGGCCACCCCCGGTCAGCAGGACGAGGGGCGCCCGGCGGTGGTTCGGGTTGGGCGCGAGTTCCAGCAGCCCGTCCCGTACCAGGTCGCCGACAATGCGGCGGACATTCTGGCGCGTCAGCCCCATGGCGCGCGCGACATGGGCGATGGGACCCGGCTGCGCGGCCAGGGCGACGGCACCCAGCACCTGCCAGCGCGCCGAGGTCAGCCCCAGAGGGGCCACCAGCCGGTCGCCCATGGCCAGCAACTGGCCGTTCAGTCGGAAGACCTCCAGCGCGATCTCGGTGGCCAGGGCCTGGGGGGTCGGGTGCTCGGCGGCGCTCATGGAAGCAACACACCATATTGGTGATATATTGTCAATTATGGTGCGCGGGGTGAGGAAAGGCGGCCCCACCCCCTTGCGTCCGGGCCCCGGGCGCCCCTACTCCCCTCCCGCGCGGCCATGCCGGCGCCTGAGGGACTGCGATGAACTGGATTTCCGACTGGGCCCTGCCGAAGATCTCGGGCCTGTTCAAGCGGGACGTGCCCGAGAACCTCTGGCACAAATGCCCCGTCTGCGAGCAGATGATCTTCCGCCGCGACCTTGAGGCGGCGCTGC
The DNA here is from genome assembly GCA_041906015.1 of Roseomonas sp. Lineage (GTDB taxonomy): Bacteria > Pseudomonadota > Alphaproteobacteria > Acetobacterales > Acetobacteraceae > Neoroseomonas. The sequence goes on along the minus strand of JAYRJZ010000015.1, from coordinate 13,189 downwards.
ATGTCTGCCCGCATTGCGGCCATCACATGCGCATCTCGGCGATGCGGCGCATCGAGATCACGCTCGATCCCGGCTTCTCGCGCATCGAACTGCCCAAGGCACCGGCCGATCCGCTGCGCTTCCGCGACCAGCGACGCTATTCCGACCGGCTGAAGGAAGCGCAGGTGAAGTCGGCGATGGATGACGCCGTCGCGGTGGCGCACGGCACGATCGCCGGCCAGCGCGCCGTCGTCGCCGCCATGGAATTCGCCTTCATGGGCGGGTCGATGGGCGCCGGCGTGGGCGAGGCCATCGTCACCGCCGCCAAGCTCGCGGTGCTGCAGGATGCGCCGCTGATCGTCTTCACCGCCTCGGGCGGGGCGCGCATGCAGGAAGGCGCCGTCAGCCTGATGCAGATGCCGCGCACCGTCATCGCCTCGCGCATGGTGAAGGAAGCCGGGCTGCCCTTCATCGTCGTGCTGTGCGACCCGACCACGGGTGGCGTCACCGCCTCCTTCGCCATGCTCGGCGACATCCAGATCGCCGAGCCCGGCGCGATGATCGGCTTCGCCGGTGCGCGGGTGATCGAGCAGACGGTGCGCGAGAAGCTGCCAGAAGGCTTCCAGCGCGCGGAATACCTGCTGGAACACGGCATCCTCGACATGGTGGTGAAGCGCGGGGAGATGCGCGCGACGCTCGCCCGCGTCATTGGCCTGCTGCGCGTGCCGGTGCTGAACGCGCCGGCGCCGCCCATCGAGGAATCACCGCCCCCGCCGGCCGAGGAGATCCCCGCCCCGGCCCAGGGCTGATCCCGTGTCCCGCGCCGAGGCCATCATCGACCGCCTGCACGCGCTGCATCCGAAGCTGATCGACCTCAGCCTCGACCGGATGCATCGCGCATTGGCGAAGCTCGGTCATCCTGAACGCAAGCTGCCGCCGGTCATCCATGTGGCTGGAACGAACGGGAAGGGGTCGACCTGCGCCTTCACCCGCGCCATCGCCGAAGCGGCGGGCCGGCGCGTGCATGTCTACACCTCCCCGCATCTCGTGCGCTTCCACGAGCGTATCCGCCTGGCCGGCACGCTGGTGACGGAAGCCGCGCTGGCCGCCGCGCTGGAGGAGGTGGAGGAAGTCAACGCCGGCGAGCCCATCACGGTCTTCGAGATCACCACCGCCGTCGCGTTGCTGCTGTTCAGCCGCGTGCCGGCGGATCTGCTGGTACTCGAAGTCGGTCTGGGTGGGATCTACGACGCGACGAACATCGTGGATCGCCCGGCGGCGACCGCGATCGCCAGTATTTCCATGGACCACATGGATTTCCTCGGCGACAGCCTGGCCGGCATCGCCGGCGAGAAGGCCGGAATCATGAAGCCCGGCGTGCCCTGCGCGACGGGTTTCCAGGACGCGGTGGCGATGGACGTGCTGGACCGTGTCGCGGCTGAACGCGGCGCGACGCTGCTGGCCCGCGGGCGCGATTGGCGCTGCGACATCACCGCGGGCGGCATGCTCTACGCCGATGCGCGCGGCGCGCTGGAGCTGCCGCGCCCGTCCCTGCCCGGCCCGCATCAGGCGGACAATGCCGGCATCGCCATCGCGGCGCTGCGGGCCTGGAACCCGGAATGGCTGACGGATGAGGCCATCGCGCGCGGGGTCGCCGCCGCCGAGTGGCCGGCGCGGCTGCAGCGGCTGCATGGTACCCTGGCGCAGTCCCTGCCGGCCGGCTTCGAGCTGTGGCTGGATGGCGGCCACAATGCCGGCGCGGGCGTCGCGCTGGCGGAACACCTCGCGACCTGGCAGGACCGGCCGCTGCACCTCGTGGTCGGCATGAAGAAGGGCAAGGCGAGCGAAGAGTTCCTGCGGCCGCTGCTTTCCTTCGCGACCTCATTGCATGCGGTGGCGGAGCCGGGGCAGCACCTGGCGATGAGCGTCGAGGACATCGTCGCGGCCAGCGGCGGCGTGGCCGTGCCGGGGCCGACGGTGGCGGAGGCGCTGGCGAGGGTCGCACGCGAGCAGCCGGCGGGTCGCGTGCTGATCTGCGGCAGTCTCTATCTGGCGGGCGAAGTGCTGAAGGCGGAGGCGGCAGAAGCATCGGGGGAGTGAACTCCCCCGAATCCCCCTCCTTTTTCTGGTCACCTGGACTGTCGCGCTGACCTGCCGTCCGTTTTGCTCGAAACCTTCGGGCCCTGCGCCAGGTATTGGTTTCCAAAGGCCCTTCGGCCTTTGGTGGGGGAGGTACGGAGGGGGCAAAGCCCCCTCCGTCACGCCTGCTTGCGCTCGATCAGCTCGCGCCGGATCTTCCGTCCGCGGCGGATGCGGTCCTCGATGAACTCCGCCTGCCCGTAGCGCACCGCGCGCCCCAGCGCATGCGCGTCCTCGCTGAACCGCGCCAGCATCTCGAGCAGCGCCTCGCGATTGTTGAGAAAGATGTCGCGCCACATGTCGACATCGCTCGCCGCGATGCGGGTGAAGTCGCGAAAGCCGGAGGCAGCGAACTTCATCACCGCCTCCTTGGTCTCTTCGGCGAGGTCATCCGCCGTGCCGCAGATGGTGAAGGCGATCAGGTGTGGCAGGTGGGACACCACCGCGACGATCTTGTCGTGCGTCGCGGGGTCGAGTGTCTCGATCATCGACCCGCAGCGGCGCCACAGCTCACGCACCTTTTCCACTGCCTCGGGGTCTGATCCCGGCAGCGGCGTGATGATGGCGTAGCGGCCTTCGAATAATTCCGGGAAGCCGGCATCGGGGCCCGAATGCTCGGTGCCCGCCATGGGATGGGCGGGGACGAGATGCACGCCCTCGGGCAGCAGCGGCGAGAGGTCGCGGATCACGCTGCCCTTGGTCGAGCCCACATCCGTCAGGATGCAGCCCTTCGCCAGGTGCGGCGCGATCTGCTTCATCACCGAGGCATAGACGCCGACCGGCACGCAGAGGATGACGCAGTCGCATCCTTCCACCGCCTTGCCCACGTCATCCTCGACCACATCGACGATGCCGAGTTCGCGGACGCGCGCCAGCGTTTCCGCCCGCCGCGTCGTCGCGACCACGGTGCGCGCGATGTCGCCGCGCTTGCGCGCCACCCGCGCGATGGACGACCCGATCAGCCCGATGCCGACCAGGCAGAGCCGGTCGAAGAGTGGTTCAGCCATGCATGAACGCGGTCAGCGCCTCGATCACCATGGTGCATTCCTCGGCGGTGCCGATGGTGATGCGCAGGCACTGGCCGAGGCCGTAGCCGCCCATGGCGCGCACGATCAGACCGCGCTGCTTCAGGGCTTCGTCCGCTGCCTTCGCCTTCGCCGCCGTTCCGAAATCGGCGAGCAGGAAGTTGCCCTCGCTCGGCCAGACCTTGATGCCGGCGGCGGTCAGGCCTTCCGTCACCTTGGCGCGCCATTCGGCGTTGTGCGCGACCGACTTCTCGATCCAGCCCTTTTCGGCCAGCGCCGCGACGCCCGCGGCCATCGCCGCCGCATTCACGTTGAACGGCCCGCGCACGCGCGACAGCACATCGACGATCGGCGCCGGCGCATAGGCCCAGCCGAGCCGCATGCCGCCCATGCCGAAGATCTTGGAGAAGGTGCGCGTCATGACGGTCGCGCCCAAGGCGCGCCCGTCGACAAGCGTGCCCGACGCATCCACCAGCTTCGCCCCGGCATCGTAGCCCGGCTGCGTGACGTATTCGGCATAGGCGCTGTCCAGCACCAGCAGGATGTCGTCGCGCAGCCCCGCGCGCAGCCGTTCCACCTCGGATTGCGGCAGGATCGACCCGGTCGGGTTGTTGGGGTTGGCGAGGAACATCAGCCGCGTGCGCGGCCCCACCGCGGCGAGCATCCCGTCCACATCGGTGGTCAGGTTCTTCTCCGGCACCTTGATGACGCGGCAGCCGGCCCACAGGCCGGTGATCTCGTACATCTGGAAGCCGTGCGCGCTCATGATGAGCTCGGTGCCCTCCCCGCCATAGGCGAGGATGATCAGCGCCAGCAGCTCATCCGATCCGTTGCCCACCACGATGCGCGCGGGATCGAGGCCGAAGCGCGCGCCGAGCGCCTCGCGGATCGCCTTGCCCGACCCGTCCGGATAGCGATGCGCCTCGGCCGCCATGGCGCGGATCGCCTCGATCGCGCCGGGCGGCGGACCGAAGGCGCCCTCGTTCGAGGACAGCTTCACGATCCGGTTCACGCCCGGGATCTTGGACTCACCGCCGACATAGGGCTCGACTGACAGGATCGAGGGGCGGGGCATCACGGTCATGGCTGGTCTCCGAGAACCGGCGTGGCATAGGCGCCGAGAATGGTACGCCGCGCCCAGGGCAGCGCGGCCAGGCGCGGATCCTCCGCGTCCAGGAATCCGTTGACCTCGGCCAATGCCAGGGTCGCGGCGCCCGCGCGGGTCAGCAGCAGGGCGTTCGACACGAAGCCGGCCTCCTCCAGCCCCTGCGCCAGGCGGGCGCGGGAGGCATGGGCCTCAGCCTCGATCATCAGCAGGGAGCGGTCATCGCCCGAGGGATCGGGCGCGACCGGCGCCACCACCAGCGCACCGGCGCCGTCGGCGGCCGTCATGAAGGGCAGCCGTGCGACCACCTGCAGTCGCAGCGCATCGAGGTGCACCCACCAGGCGGTGGAGGCGTCCTCGCCCTCGGCGGGCAGCGGCAGCACGGCCGCGGCGGTCTCGCCCGCGCTCACCGTGGCGAGTGCCCGCGCCGGGGTCGGGTGCAGGCGCATCGGCGTGATGGGGCCGAAATGCTCGCGCGCCAGCCGGGCTTCCCCGGCCTGCGGGGTGGGGGCGAAGACGGCGACGGATAGCGGGCCCTGGATGGCGGAACTCGCCATGAAGATCTCGCGCCAGAGGCGCACGATGCGATCCCGCCCCATCGGCCCCTCATGGCGGGCGAGGAGACGCCGCAGCACCGCCGCCTCCCGGCCTGGACGCAGCGGGGAGCCGGCGCCCTTCTCACGGCTTTCGGCGAGGCGTCCGACCACGGCGGCACGGCGCATCAGCAGGTCGTGCAGCGCATCGTCCAGGGCGTCGATCTCGGCGCGAAGGGCTGCGATCCCGCTGGAAGCCGGGGGGGGCTGGGGGCTGTCTGGCATGGGCCCGGTTCCAATAGACGGCGCCGGGGGGCGCGCCAAGCCGCGGGGTGCGGCCGGTGGCGTTCTTCAGCCGGGCGTTGCGGCGCGGACGCGCGCGGCCTAATGCTGCCGGCCCCATGTCCCAGGCGATCGCCCCCTTCCCCGAGGTGGACCACCAGCACGCCGTCTTCCCGGACGGGCTGCCGCTGGATTGTGGCGCCGTGCTGCGGCCGCTGACGGTTGCCTATCGCACCTATGGCACGCTGAACGCGGCGAGGACGAACGCCGTGCTGGTCTGCCATGCGCTGACCGGGGACCAATACCTGGCCGAGCCGCATCCGCTGACCGGCAAGCCGGGCTGGTGGGAGAGCATCGTCGGGCCCGGCAAGCCCTTGGACACCGACCGCTACTTCCTGGTGTGCGTCAATGTCCTCGGCGGCTGCATGGGATCGACCGGGCCGCGATCGGAAATGACGGATGCCGAGGGGCGCGGGCTGGGCCGGCCCTGGGGCACCGATTTCCCGCAGGTGACCATCCGCGACATGGTGCGCGCGCAGAAGCGGCTGATGGAGCATCTGGGCGTCGGTCGCTGGCTCGCCGTGATCGGCGGGTCGATGGGCGGGATGCAGGTGCTGGAATGGGCCGCGACCTATCCGGAGCATGTGCTGGCCGCGGCGCCCATCGCCTGCGCCGCGCACCATTCGGCGCAGAACATCGCCTTCCACGAGGTCGGCCGCCAGGCGATCCATGGCGATCCGGACTGGAAGGGCGGGCGGTATTGGGAGGATGGCCGGGTGCCGGCGCGGGGCCTCGCGGTCGCGCGGATGGTGGCGCACATCACCTATCTGTCGGAACAGGCGCTGACGCGGAAATTCGGGCGGCGGCTGCGCGGGGCGAATGCGCTGACCTTCCTTGAGGACGTGTTCGAGGTGGAGAGCTACCTGCGCCACCAGGGCTCGACCTTCGTCCGCCGCTTCGACGCGAATTCATACCTGACCATCACGCGGGCGATGGATTTCTTCGACCTTGCTTCGGAGCATGAGGGCGATCTGTCGGCGGCGTTCAAGGGCACGGCGACGCGCTTCTTCCTGGCGTCCTTCAGCAGCGACTGGCTGTTCCCGACCAGCGAGAGCCGGGCTGTCGTCCGCGCGCTGAACATGGCGGGGGCGAGCGTGAGCTTCGTGGAGATCGCCTCCGACAAGGGGCACGACGCCTTCCTGCTGGAGGAGCCGGAATTCCATGCGGCGCTGGGCGGGTTTTTGCGTGGGGCGGCGGAGAAGGTGGGGGTCTGAGCAGGCAGGCGGAGCCTGTCAGCTCCGCCCCCCTCTTGCTTTTTCCGTTGGCGACTGACGCCCGCCCGGATCAGCGCACAGCGGCGCCTGTGCTCTGCGCGGCGCGATCGATGACGTCGGCCACCGCCTTGGCCTGGGTCATGAAGACCGCGTGGCTGGCCTTCACCTCGGTGACCCGCGCGCCGATGCGCTCGGCCATCTTGTGCAGCATCCGGACGTCGAACGCCTTGTCCTCCGTGGCGATCACCGCCCAGCTCGGCCGGGTGCGCCAAGCCGCGTGATTCAGCCTCGTGCCGAACGCCGACATGGCGATCGGGACCTGCGAGTCGCGCATGAAGGCGGCATCGGCGTCGGTCGTATCGGCCGCGAAGCCGGCCTTGAAATGATGCAGGTCCACGAAGCCGAAGCCGTCGGGCCGGGTATCGATCACGAACTCGGGCGGGGTGGAGAAGCCGGCATATTGTTCGGCCGTCGTCTCCCCGGCATCGGGCGACAGCGCCGAGACGTAGACGAGACCAGCGACCTTCGGGTCGATACCCGCCTCGGTGATGACGGTACCGCCCCAGGAGTGCCCGACGAGGATGGTTGGACCGTCCTGACGATCCAGAATCCGCTTCGTTGCGGCGACGTCGTCGGCGAGCGAGGTGAGCGGGTTCTGCACGATGCTGACCCGGTAGCCGCGCGAGGTGAGTTCGTCATAGACGCCACGCCAGCCGGACCCATCGGCGAAGGCCCCGTGCACCAGCACCACATTCCGGGCGGGACGCGGCGGGGCGGCCTGGCTGGCCGGCTGTGCGCTGGCGGCGCCCGCGAAGGTGGCCGCGGCAGCGGCGGCAACGACAAGGTCACGACGGGTGGTGGGCATTGCTGGGTTCCTTTGAGTGTTGCGATAATGTTTATCGCGCAAAACATCTCTGACGCGCCACCCAGCCCCTGTCCAGGATATTTTTTATCGCGATATGTATTTCACCCGCGGCTGGTGTATGACGCAATGAGGAGCATTCCATGACCGATGACACGCAGGGCCCTGTGCCGCTGGACGACCAACTCTGCTACGCGATCTATTCGGCCGGCATGGCGATTCAGCGCGTGTATAAGCCGCTGCTCGACGGGCTGGGCCTGACCTATCCGCAATACCTCGTCCTGAATGTCCTGTGGCGCGAGGACCGCCAGACCGTCGGCAGCCTCGCGGACCAGTTGGCGCTTGAATCGAGCACGCTCACCCCGCTGCTCAAGCGGCTGGAGGTTGCGGGCCTGGTGCAGCGGGCGCGGAACCCCGCCGACGAACGCCAGGTCGTCGTGGCGCTGACCGAGGGCGGTCGCGCCATCAGGGCCAAGACCGGCTGCCTTGGGGAGGCACTCCTGGCGGCGTCGGGCGAATCCCCGGCGGCGTTGGGCGTGTTGAATGGCGAACTTCGTCGGCTGCGTGATTCGATTTACCAACATGTCGGGGGGTGGGGCGCGTCGCGGGGAATGAAGGCCTGAGGGCCGCCGGCTGCTGCGCGACCTCGCCGGGCTTGCGTGCGGCGCGGGCTTCCCGATGACGGCCGCGCTTGCCTCGTCCATCACATCCGACTACCGGGTCTCCAGGGAAGGACCATCATGCCCGAAGCCCCCGCCGACATCCGCTACGTCGCCAAGAACATGCGCCTCGACCTCCGCCTGATCGCGGAGATGATCCCGGCCGGTGCGAAGGTGCTCGACATCGGTTGCGGCGACGGCGCGCTGATCGACCATCTGGCGCGCGAGAAGCAGGCGGATGCCCGCGGCATCGAGATCGACATGGCCGAGGTGACCAAGGCCGTCTCGGCGGGCCTTGCCGTGATTCACGGCGATGCCGACAACGACCTCGCCTTCTATCCCGATGGCGGCTTCGACTTCGTTGTGCTGTCCCGCACGCTTCAGGCGGTCGAAAAGCCGCGCGAAGTGCTGCGCCAGATGCTGCGCATCGGGCGGCACGTCATCGTCTCTTTCCCGAATTTCGGCCATTGGCAGCTTCGCTGGCGGCTGCTGATCAACGGGCGCATGCCCGATACCGATACCTGGAACCGCCCCTGGTACGAGACGCCCAACATCCACCCCTGCACCATCCTGGACTTCATGGCGCTGTGCGAGATGGACGGCTACCGGGTGGAAAAGTGGCTGGCGGTGGATGAGCGTGGCCTGAAGGCCCCGTGGCGCCGCTCGGTGCGTTTGGCCAACCTGTTCGGCGAACAGGCGCTGTTTCAGCTCAGCCGCGTCGCCTGATACCGCCGAGCCTTCCCGACGAGCACGTCGCCGGAAGGGCTCGTCGGTGTCAGTGCAGCGGAACCAGCGGCATGGCCACCAGCGCCGAACTGCGGCGCGGCGCCGAGGTCATGCCGGATGGCGAAAGAAGCGTCGCCGCCTGCGCTGCATGCTGCGCCGCCTCCGTCACGCCGAGCCTCCGACACTCGGCCTCGACATAGGCCAGCATCATCAGGATGGCGCTCCTGTCGGTGCGCTCCTCGTCGCGTTCAGAACCGAGTTTCACCGCATCCATGATCATCTCTCGATGCCCCGCCCACCGGGCACCATCGGGAATGTGAAGTGGGCGCAAGAGATCTTTAACGCTGCCATGGCGGTAGCCGACAGAGCCGTAACGCTGGGAAGGGGGGCATTGACGCCGTTTTCACGGCCCTCTCGCGCGGGGAGCGGAAAGCGCAGCGAAGCGCTTGCTTATCGTGAAATTTCATGCCGAGAGAGTCACGATCCGCCGAAGGTAAATACACGTTTTGCGTGCAAGAGATACTGTTTTCACACCAATTTGCATGCAGGGTACCGGCCCGCCGCCGTCGAGATCGCCGGCCATCGCGACCAGGGCCATGCGGCCTGGGGCCGGCGGGTGTCTTTCAGCCCCTCGGTTTCCATTCACGGTGCGTCGCCCCGCGAATGGTGAGCCTTGTCGGGACGACGACAAAGCGCCTCCGACGCGACCCTCTGCGTCGTTCTGCTCAGAGGATCCGCGGCGCCGTTCGTGGCCAGACAAGGGGGCCGAGCCGCACCAGCGGGATGCGCGCGACCGAGACGGTCCCGCGCTCGAGCGCGACCGGCACATCCACCTGCGGCGGTCCGCCCTGTTCCGGCACGCGCGCCACCAGTGCCAGCATCGTCTGAGCGCCCGTCGCGGCGCGCGGGTCGATCATGCCTGCCGCGGCGACGGCGCCGAGCGCCTCGGAGGGGCGTTCCAGCACCAGACGACCGCTGCCCTGGGGCTGCAGCGCCGCGTCCAGCCGCAGCGTCATCCGCAAGGCGCCGGCCAGCGGCCCCCAGCGCAGCGCGACCTCCTGGAGGTCGATCCGGCCGCCGCCGTCGCGCCAGGCCTCGGCCTGCTCGCGCACCGTCATCGGAATGGGCGAGGGCGGCGGCCCGGACAGCACGGCATCCGCCGTCGCGGATTCCACCACCCGTCCGAAGGGATGGGCGTCCTGACCCGGCGGCAACACGATGCGGGAGGCGGTCAGATGCAGCCGCAGCCCGGCATCGTCATCGGCGCCGCCCGGCGTGGCCAGGGCGAGCACCCGTGCGGCGGTCACCGGCCCATCCGGCGCGCTGGCCCGCAGCCCTTCCAGGCGGAACTCCGTCGGGCGGGACCCCATCGCGGGGTCGAGCGGCATCAGCACCTGTAGCCATTCGGCCGTATAGGGAATGGAGGTCGCCCCGATGCGCAGCCGCTGGGGCCCCTCCGCCGTCAGGCTCAGCCGCTCCGGATGCCGCGGGGTGAGGTCGAGCGCGATGTGCCCGGCTTCCCAGGCGAAGCCCTGCGGCACCACCCGCGCGGCGCCGGTCACGCGGAAATCCGGCACGACCAGCCGCGCGGCAAAGGGCCAACCGGCCCGGCGCGGCAGGGCGTGCTCGACATCCCATCCCCGCGCGCGCTGCTGCGCCACCCAGTCGGAGAAACCCACGGTCAGGCTCCCGGTCAGCCAGAGCCAGACCAGGGTATGCGCCCCCGCGCCGAGGGCCAGCAGGGCAAGCACCGTCATGCCGACGCCACGCATGGCGCGGCGGCCACCAGCTCGTCCCGGTATCTTGGCGCTCGTCACAGCGGGCGGTATAGCGCCGCGCCCGCGGCGAGGCGACCTCGTCGCGGCCTGGACGGGCCGGAATGCAGGACGACGCGACGCGGAACTGCCTGGAGGCGGACGGGCATCTCTATGTCTTCGCCTATGGATCGCTGATCTGGCGGCCCGGCTTCACCCATGTCGCCGCCCACCCCGCCCTGCTGCGAGGCTTCCACCGGCGCTTCTGCCTGTGGTCGCACCATTACCGCGGCACGCCGGAACGGCCGGGGCTGGTGCTCGGCCTCGACCGGGGCGGCGCCTGCCGCGGTGTCGCCTACGCCGTCAGCGGGGCGGAAGCGGCGAGCGTGCTCGCCTATCTCGACGAACGCGAACTGCCCGATGGGGCGGAACAGGTCTATCACCGCCGCATGCTGCCGCTGCGGCTGCTGGGCTCGGGGCGGACAGTGCGCGCGGTGACCTACGTCGCGAACCGGGAGTGCCGGATGTATTGCGGCCGGCTGGCGCCGGAGCGCGCCGCGGCGGTGATCGCGGCGGGACAGGGAAAGACCGGGACGAACCGGGACTATCTGCTGAATACCGTGCAGCACCTGAAGCTGATGGGGGTGCGCGACGCGGGGCTCGATCGGATCGCGGGGCTGTTGCCCGGCGGGTGAGCGGGGCGAGGAGGCGCCACGGTCCGGAAAGGGGCTTTGCCCCTCTCCGGACCTCGCCCCACCAAAGGCCGAAGGGCCTTTGGAATCCTCAACTTGGCACTGTGCGCCGCGGTCGGGATGAATGCCGAAGCCCGCCCCTGCGCACGATACGAACTCCGACGGGAGCGGCGATGCCTTCCCGTCCGACACCAGATATCTCCGGTCGAGGTGCCCCAAGCACCACGACCGGGTTTGGGAGGGGCCAGAGCCCCGCGCCTCAGGCCGTCTGCGACTGCTGGATCCCGGACAGCATCCAGCGTCCGCCCGGCCCCTTGCGGACGAAGGTCCACAGTTCCGTCGCCTCGGTCCGTTGCGTCGTGCTGCCTTCCACGACCGTGTTGGTCGCGTTGTCGAAGGTCGCGTCGAGCATGGAGAAGCGCATTGCGACGGTGGCGTAGTCCTCGCCGTCCTCCGACCAGGACTCGGCCAGGTCGCCCTGTTCCAGGCGCACGTCGCGCGTCTCGTTGCGCCAGTTGCGGGCGTCCAGGTCGCGCAGATCCTGGGCGAAGTAGCCCACCATCTCCGGCGTCGCGACGGCACGCAGACCCTGGAGATCGCGCCGCGACCACGCCGCGTTCACCTCCTTCAGCGTCTCCTCGAAGGCCTGGTAATCGGCCGGGCCGATCTGGACGGGGGCGCTGCCGGGCGCCGCCGCCTTCATGCCGCCCAACCCGCCGAACTGCTTCGGTTCGGGCTGCGCCTGGAAGGCATAGGGCGCGGCGGTGGGGCCGCCTGCGGGCGCCGCGCGGCGACCGCGGACGAGCCGCATCACGAAGACCACGGCGAGGACGACCAACCCGATCTGCAGCAGCATGCCGAGGAAGGCGCCGAAGCCCGCCCCGCCGCCGAACAGGCCGAAGCCCAGCAGCGCGCCGATCAGCCCGCCGGTCAGCAGCGCGCCGCCAAAGGAGCCGAGGAAGCCGCGCCGGGGCGCCGTGCCGGGCACGGTCCCCGGACGCGCCGCCGGGCTCGCGGCGGGCGAGCCGGGCTGCGGCGTCGTGCTGCGATCGAAGCGGGTCGCGCCGCCCGGGGCGGTCTGCGTCGAGGGCGGCGCGGAATAGGTCCGGCTGCCGCGGCTGCCCGAGGAGGCCCCGCCGCCCGGCCGGGCCTCGGCCAGCATGGGCGCGAAGACCAGGGCCAGGGCGGCCATGGCGGTCAGGAAGGTGGCGGTGCGGCGCATAGGTTGTGGCGTCTCCGACATGAACTGTTCGCAATATAGTCGATCTTCATCGCCTTTTCGATGCCCTGCCGACGCAACGCTTCCTTCATCCGCGCGGACCGATGTTGCGCGACGCGCCGGCCATCGGGCCGGGCCTGCGCAGGATGCCAGGAATGCCCTTGCCCGAGAGCCCCACCGCCCAGGAGGTCGCGCCCGTGCCATCCGGCCCCGGGGCGGATGCGGTCCGCCGCACCCTGCGCGGGCCACCAGGGCGCGTGGCACTTCGCCTGGCGGCCCCGGCCCCCCCGGCGCACCGGCGTGTCGTCGTCGCCTGGCTCGAGGAAGCGGGGCGGTCGCGCGGCGGCACCGTGCTGGAAACCGCCGCGGGCGAGCTGGTGCTGTCCGAGGCCGAAGCCGCGGACGGGGCCCGCGTCGCCACCTTGCTCGAAGGTCTGCTGGGCCATCCGGTGGAGCGGCTGGACCTGCCCGCCGGCGCGACGCGGCTGCTGACGCTGCCCGGCCTGGCCCCCGCCTCGGCGGCCGCGGCACCGCCCCCTTCCGCGACGGGGATCGAGACGCTGGCCGACGGCGCCCCCCTGCCGGCGCTGCTGCGGCGGGACGGGATCCTGCATATTGCCCCCGGGGCGCCGCAACGCCTCGCCCTGTTGCGTCTCCGGTTGCCGGCCGCCACGCTGGCACCGCACCTGGGCCCGGCAGCCCAGGATGGCGACCTCGCGAGGCATGCGCGGGACCGCCTGCGCGGCCGGCTGCTGCGGAGCCTCGCGGAGCCGGCGCGGCGCGACGGGTTGCTCGGCGCCATGCCGCCCGTGCCGCTGCTGATCGACCTGCCCGCCGCGCTGCTGCCCGACCCGCCCGCCCCGGCCGCCGAGGACGAACCCGCGCCGGCCCCGGCCCTGGTCGCCGCGCTCTCGCCGGGGGAGGCCATGGCCGAAGCGCT
>JAYRJZ010000144.1:0-10042 GCA_041906015.1 Roseomonas sp. | reverse complement strand
CTGCAACATCAACCTCATGCCGATGGAGGGCATGCCGCCCGTCGGCCCGGGCCTCGCACCGCCCACCACCGCCGAGGAGCATGCGGTCGCCGCCGGCGTCGCAGCCTGGACCCGCGCCGCGCTCGACGAACGCCTGCCGATGCTGAACGCGGCGCGCGCGGCGCATGGCCTGGCGCCGGTCGCACGGCTCGAGGACCAGCACGACCACGCGGTGATGACGCTGCTCGCGACCAGCCCTGCCTTCGATTTTCCGGCCACGCGCCTGCCGCCCGGCCTGCGCTATGTCGGGCCGCTGCTCGATGCGCCCGCCTGGGCGCCCGACTGGGTCTCGCCCTGGGACGAGGCGGATGAACGCCCGCTGGTGCTGATCGCGCTCAGCTCGACCTTCATGGACCAGGCGGGGGTGATCCAGCGGCTGCTGGACGCGGTGGAGCAACTGCCGGTGCGCGCCGTGGCCACGCTGGGCCCGGGCCTGGCCGGGACCGCGCTGCGCGTGCCGGCGAATGCGCAGGTGGTCGACGGCGCATCCCATGACGCGCTGATGCGCGCGGCATCGGTGGTGGTGACACATTGCGGCCATGGCACCGTGATGCGGGCGCTGGCGCACGGACGGCCGATGCTCTGCCTGCCCATGGGGCGCGACCAGAACGACAACGCGGCGCGGGTCGTGGCGCGCGGCGCAGGCATCCGCCTCGCCGCCGAGGCCGAGGTGGCGGCGTTGCGCGAGGCGATCGGCACGCTGCTGGCCGAGCCACGCTATGCGGCCGCGGCAGCCGCGCTCGGCAACGCCATCGCTGCCAGCCACCACCCCGAGGCCCTGGTCGAGGCGCTGGAGGAGGTCGTCGCCACGCCGTTATGCCGCCATGCCGCCTGAGGCGCGCGCGCGACGATCAGCCGCGACTGTCGCATCGGGGAGGGGCTTTGCCCCTCCCCGAACCCCGCCCCAGCAAAGGCCGAAAGGCCTTTGCAAACCTCGTTTTGGCGTCGGGCACCACGGTCAGAATCGGCACCGAAATCCGCCCTTGCGCATCGAACGTGTTGCAAAGGTCGGTAAGCCATTCATGCCCAGCACCGCGTGACGGTTTCCAAAGGCCCTGTGGCCTTTGGTGGGGTGGGGCCGGGGAAGGGGCAAAGGCCCCTCCCCGCTCCAACCGTCACGGCAGCTTGCTGGTGCCCGCGGCGCGCAGAATGCCCTGCGGGCGTGATGCCTTCTCGGCGATGCCTGAGATGCCCTGGCGCCGTGCGAGTTCGGCCCAGACTTCCTGCGGGTTGATGCCGGCATCAACCCAGACCACGACCAGGTGATAGAGCAGGTCGGCGCTTTCCAGCACCGTGGCGCCACGGTTTCCCGTGGCAGCCTCGATGACGCATTCCACCGCTTCCTCGCCGAGCTTCTGCGCGACCTTGGCGGTGCCGCGCGCGATCAGCCGGGCAGAATGCGACGTCATGGTATCGCCGGACTGGCGGCGCTCCTCCACCACCTGCCACAGTCGGTCGAGGATGCCGGCATCCGCGCCGGCGATCGCAGGCGCAAGCGGGGCGAGCAGGCGCTTCTCTGCCTTGCGCAGCACCTTGGGCAGCTTCGCCTTCGCGGCGGCGCGGGTGGTCTTGGGCACGTTTTCCGGCAAGGGAACCTTGGCCCTCTTCGGGGCCGCCTTCTTCACCGCCGGCTTCTTCGGCTTGGGCGCGGCCTTCTTGACGACGGCCTTCTTCTTGGTGGTCTTGGCCATCAGGCGGCCCTCCTGCTGCGCGGGGCGTGGCGCACCGGCAGCCCGGCGGCGGCGAGCGCGGCCTTCGCATCGGCGATGCTGAATTCCCCGTAGTGAAACACGCTCGCGGCGAGCAGGCCGGTCGCGCCCGCCTCCGCCCCCGCGACGAAATGCTCCGGCGCGCCGACGCCGCCCGAGGCGACGATGGGCAGCCTGATCGCGGCACGCACCGCCCGCGTCAGCGGCAGGTCGAAGCCCTGCTTCGTGCCGTCGCGATCCATGGAGGTGAGCAGGATTTCGCCCGCGCCGAGGGATTCGACCCGCTTCGCCCATTCCACGGCGTCGATGCCGGTGCCGCGGCGCCCGCCATGGGTGAAGACCTCCCAGCCCTCGCCGGTCTCCTTCTTTCGCGCGTCGATGGCGACGACGATGGCCTGGCTGCCGAAGGCCTCGGCGCAGCGGCGCACCACGTCCGGGTCGGCAATGGCGGCCGAATTGATGGACACCTTGTCGGCGCCGGCGAGCAGCAGCCGCCGCGCATCCTCCACGCTGCGCACGCCGCCGCCGACGGTGAGCGGGATGAACACCTCCGCCGCCGTGCGGGAGACGACGTCGAGGATGGTGTCACGATTCTCGTGGGAGGCGGTGATGTCGAGGAAGGTGACCTCATCCGCGCCCTCGGCGTCATAGGCACGGGCCTGTTCCACCGGATCGCCCGCATCCCGCAGTTCGACGAAGTTCACGCCCTTCACGACGCGACCATCCTTCACATCCAGGCAGGGAATGACGCGCAGCGCGAGCACGGGATGGACAACCTTTCATCTTGTCGGGGAAACGGCGCGATGTGACGGACCGTACTTCCGCGCCATGCGAGTGCGTCGGAATGATGGCTCCGGTCAAGTAAAGCGTGGCGCAGCGGAGGGCAGGTCTGATGCGCGGAATGGGCGTGCTCGAGGATGGTTACCTCTTCACCGAGGAGGATCTGGAACGCGGCGCGCCGCGCTTCTGGTGGAGCTTCCGCAGGCGGGCGGCCTTCGACCGGGCGCTGGCGCGGCGCGGCCTGGCGCGGAAGGAGGAGGATGCGGATGATGACACGTCCTCGTCCTGGGACACGGATGACAATGGTGCGTCCTACGCCGCCGTGGAGGCGGAGCCGGTTGCCGACGAGCCGGAGAGGAAGAGCGAGACCGGCTCCTCCTGGTTCGGGTCCTGGGGAAGCGGCGGGTCGGATGGTGGTGGGTCATCCGACAGCGGCGGCGGATCGTCAGATAGTGGCGGCAGTTCCGACAGCGGCGGCAGTTCGAGCGAATGAGACTCCCCTGGGCCTAGGGATACTGCCCCTTGGAGTGCGGACCGCCGGCGCCGTTCACGCCAACCGGCGGCCGTCAGGCCGCCGCCGCTAGCGCCGCCTTCGGCTCGATCCGCCCGTCATACAGCGCGCGGCCGATGATCGCGCCTTCGATCCCGGCCTCGGCCGCCAGCAGCGCCGTCAGGTCAGCGACCCCCGCCACGCCGCCCGAGGCGATCACCGGCAATGCCACGGCCCGCGCCAGCGCCGCCGTCGCCGCCACATTCACCCCGCCCAGCATCCCGTCGCGCGCGATGTCTGTGTAGATCACCGCCGCCGCGCCGGAATCCTCGAAGCGCTTCGCGAGATCGGTAGCGGTGACGTTCGACGTCTCCGCCCAGCCTTCCGTCGCGACCATGCCGTCCCGGGCATCGATGCCGAGGGCGACACGGCCCGGAAAGGCGCGGCACGCGTCACGCGCGAAGTCCGGATCCTTCACCGCCGCGCTGCCGAGGATGATCCGCGCCACGCCGGCGGCGAGCCAGGCCTCCGCCACCGCCATGGTGCGGATGCCGCCGCCGAGCTGCACCCGCGCGCCGGGCACGGCGGCGAGGATGCCGCGCACGGCCTCCGCATTCGCCGGCTTGCCCGCGAAGGCGCCATCCAGATCGACGACATGCACCCAGCCGAAGCCGGCCTGCACGAAGGCCCGCGCCTGCGCGGCGGGGTCTTCGGCATAGACTGTCGCCTGGTCCATCTCCCCGCGCTTGAGGCGCACCACCTGCCCGCCCTTGAGGTCGATGGCGGGATAGAGCGTGAGAGACATCAGCGCCCGGTCATGATCCGTTCGACGAGCTGCTTCACCGTCGGCACGAACCCGTTAGAGTAGAAGGGGTCCTGGCCGAAGCGATAGGCGTTGTGCCCGGCGAACATCAGGTTGCGTTCCGTCGCGCCGTCATGCGCGACCTCCTGCAGCGTCTTCTGGATGCAGAAGCTGCGCGGATCGGCCTTCTTGCCCGTGGAGTATTCGGGTTCGTGCTGCGACCAGTTGCTGAAGCGGCACTGGGAGAGGCAGCCCATGCAATCGACCTGATCCTTCACGATCTCCCGCGACTTGTCGGGTGTCACGAAGATCAGCGTGTTGTCAGGGGTGCGCATCGCCTCGGTGAAGCCTTCGGCCTCCCAGTGGTTGATGCGCGCCAGGTCGTGCGGCGTGACATAGACGATGCGCTTGCGCGGACCGACGCCGTATTCGGCCAGATGCTCGCCGATCGGCTCGGAGGTGAAGGCCACCTGGCGCTCGTTGCGGTCCTCGAGCTCCTGCAGGAACTCGTTGCGCACGGCGGAGGAATAGAAGCCGGTGGGCGAGAAGGGCTGCAGCAGGATGTCGCCCTTCTTCAGCGTCAGCAGGCGCTGCTTCCAGGCATCCGGGATCGGGCTTTCGCGCGTCAGCAGCGGGCGGGTGCCGAACTGGAAGGCGACGGGGCCGAGCTCCGGATTGTCGATCCAGTCCTCCCATTCCTCCAGCCACCAGACGCCGCCCGCCATGATGATGGGCGTGTCGCCCAGGCCGAATTCGCGCATCTGCTGGCGCAGCTTCAGCACGCGGGCATAAGGGGCTTCGGGCTTCTTCGGGTCCTCGCTGTTCGACAGGCCGTTATGGCCGCCGGCGAGCCAGGGATCCTCGTACACCACACCGCCCAGCCATTCGCGCGTCTTGGAATAGGCGCGCTTCCACAGCGCGTTGAAGGCGCGGGCGGAAGAAACGATCGGGTAGTAATGCACGCCATACTCGCGCGCGATGTCGGACAGGCGATAGGGCATGCCGGCGCCGCAGGTGATGCCGTGGATCAGGCCGCGGGCCCCTTCCAGCATGCCGCGCGCGACGCGCTCCGCCCCGCCCATCTCCCACAGGATATTGGCGTGGATGCGGCCCTTGCCGCCGGCCATCTCCCAGGCCCTCTTCGCCTGGGTGATGGCGCCGTCGATGGCGTAGCGGACGAGTTCCTCATGCCGGTCGCGGCGCGTCTTGCCGTGATAGAGCTGGGGAATGGGCTTGCCGTCGGAATCGTAGCTGTCTGCGTTGACCGCGGAGAAGGTGCCGACGCCGCCCGAGGCCGCCCAGGCGCCGCAAGTGGCGCCGCTCGACACGGCGACCCCCTTGCCGCCTTCGACCAGGGGCAGGACCTCGACGCCGCCCATGCGGATCGCGTTGATGGCCTTCAAGAGACGGGCGCTCCCGGAAAGAACGTGACGACTATATGGCACCGGCCGGGGCTCCTGTCAGGAACCCCGGCCGCGCCGTTACGGATCAGTTCGCGGCTTCGCCGCCGCGGTCACGGCGCGGGCCGCGATCGCCGCGGTCGCGACGCGGGCCGCGGTCACCGCCGTCCTCGCCCTCGGCGCGCGGACGCTTCGCGCCCACCTGATCGGTGATGTCCGCACCCGTGGCCTGATCGACCACCCGCATGGACAGCTTCACCTTGCCGCGGTCGTCGAAGCCGATGACCTTGACCTTCACCTGGTCGCCTTCCTTGACGATGTCGGTGGTCTTGTTCACGCGATCCTGCGACAGCTCGCTGATGTGGACCAGGCCGTCCTTGGCGCCGAGGAAGTTCACGAAGGCGCCGAATTCGGCGGTCTTCACGACCTTGCCGTTGTAGATCACGCCCACTTCCGGCTCCGCCACGATGCCGCGGATCCAGTCGATCGCCTTCTGCGCGGCCTCGGTCGAGGTCGCGGCGACCTTGATCGTGCCGTCATCCTCGATGTCGATCTTGGTGCCGGTCTGCTCGGTGATCTCGCGGATCACCTTGCCGCCCGACCCGATCACGTCGCGGATCTTGTCCTTGGGCACGTTGATCACGGTGATGCGCGGCGCGGTGGCCGCCACATCGCCGCGATGGCCGGTCAGGCCCTTCGCCATCTCGCCCAGGATGTGCAGGCGGCCGTCCTTGGCCTGCTCCAGCGCGATCTTCATGATCTCGAAGGTGATGGACGTGATCTTGATGTCCATCTGGAGCGAGGTCACGCCCGCCTCGGTGCCCGCCACCTTGAAGTCCATGTCGCCGAGGTGGTCCTCGTCGCCCAGGATGTCGGACAGCACGGCGAAGCCGCGGTCTTCCTTGATCAGGCCCATGGCGATGCCGGCGCAGGGGCGCTTCAGCGGCACGCCCGCATCCATCATCGACAGCGAGGTGCCGCAGACGGTGGCCATGGAGGAGGAACCGTTGGATTCCGTGATCTCCGACACCACGCGGATGGTGTAGGGGAACTTCTCCTTCTCCGGCAGCAGCGGATGGATGGCGCGCCAGGCGAGCTTGCCATGGCCCACTTCACGCCGGCCCGGGGAACCCATGCGGCCCGTCTCGTTCACCGAGTACGGGGGGAAGTTGTAGTGCAGCATGAAGTCCTCACGGTACTCGCCCGTGAGGGCATCGATGATCTGCTCGTCCTGCCCCGTGCCCAGCGTCGCGACGCAGAGCGCCTGCGTCTCGCCGCGGGTGAACAGCGCCGAGCCATGCGCGCGCGGCAGCACGCCCACTTCCGCGACGATCGGGCGCACGGTGCGGGTATCGCGGCCGTCGATGCGCTTGCCGGTGTCGAGGATGTTGTTGCGGACGACGTCGGCCTCGAGCTCCTTGAGCAGGCCCTTCGCCGCGACGACGTCCGCACCCTCGGCTTCCAGCGCCGCGATCACGGCCTTCTTCACCGCGCCGACCTTTTCCTGACGCACCAGCTTCTGCGTCTCGGTGTAGGCGACCGCCATGTCGGCGCGGCCGAGTTCGGCGATGCGCGCCTTGAGCGCCTTCTGCGCGTCGGATTCCTCGGCGACCGGCCAGGGTTCCTTCGCGGCGACCTCGGCGAGCGCAATGATCGCCTCGATCACCGGCTGGAACGACTTGTGGCCGAATTCCACGGCGCCGAGCATGACCTCCTCGGTCAGTTCCTGCGCTTCGGATTCCACCATCAGCACGCCTTCGGCGGTGCCGGCGAGGACGAGGTCGAGCGCGCTGGTCGGGCGCTCATCCTTGGTCGGGTTCAGCACATACTGGCCGTTGATGTAGCCGACGCGCGCGGCAGCCACGGGGCCGAAGAAGGGGATGCCCGACAGGGTCAGCGCGGCGGAGCAGCCCACCATCGCGACGATGTCCGCCTCGTTTTCCAGGTCATGCGACAGCACGGTCGCGACCACCTGAACCTCGTTGCGGAATCCATCCGGGAACAGCGGGCGGATCGGGCGGTCGATCAGGCGGGAGACCAGCGTCTCATGCTCGGACGGACGGCCCTCGCGCTTGAAGAAGCCACCGGGGATCTTGCCGGTGGCGAAGGCCTTCTCCTGGTAGTTCACGGTCAGCGGGAAGAAGTCCTGGCCCGGCTTCACCGAGCGCGCGCCGACGGCGGTGCACAGCACGATGGTGTCGCCCAGGCGCGCCATCACGGCGCCATCGGCCTGGCGGGCGATCTTGCCCGTCTCGAGCACCAGCGTCTTGCCGCCCCAGTTGATTTCCTTGCGGAAGTAGCTTTCGAACATCTGTCGTCCTCTTGGGCACCGGACCCCCCAGGATCCGGTGCGGGCCGTGAACGCCCGGTTCCTGGGGCGCCAGCACGGCGGAATGGGGCGGATCACGCCCCGGAATGCGGCGCGAAGGGCGGAACAGGTCGAAACCGCAGGCTCCGGACACGGGACCGGTTGATCGGCGTCTCGGGCGGCATGGGGGTGGGCCCATCGCGGGTCGCGCGACGGGAAGGCCGCCCATGTGGCCGGAAACGCCGCGGCAATGTGGTCCGAAAGGCCCGCGGCAATCGTTGTCAGCCCGCCGTGCTCGCGGCGGTTGGCGGGCCTGGCGCATGCCGGCCGGGTCCCTCCGGGCGCCCATATGGCGCGAAACGGGGGGAAAAGCCATGGGAAAGTCCGGAGGCGACAGACAGGACCGTCTCTCGCCCAGGGCACCCCCCGGAACGGCCGGCGCCATTCGGCAGGTGACCGTGCCATCTGCCGTGGTCACCGCGATCTGATGCCGAGCACACGGCGCCGCGGTGGTCGGAGTAAAGGCAGAGAGGGGAGTCTGGAGAAGCAGGGCCCTTCCAGGCACGCCGGCAACCGGCCTATGCATGTCGGCAAGAGGGCGGGAGGGCCAGAGGTCCGGCGAAGGGCAGACCTGCGCCGCGCGGCGGCATGACCGCCCCCACAAGAGCTTGACCTGCGGGTGGCGAATATCGCACGCCGAACCCGTGGGGCGGGCGCATGCCGCATCACCGCGCCGGCCTGGAAACGCATGCCCTACCTGCTTGAGCTGCTGCTCTTCCTGCTGCCCTTCGCCGCCTATGGGCTGTGGCGGCGGATGAATCCCGATGCGGAGCCGAGCACCATCCTGCTCGCGCTGGCGTCGCTCGGCATCGCGCTGATGCTGGGCGGGGCCTTCTGGTACGGGCTCTCGCGCAGCATGGCACCGCATGTCGACTACGTGCCCGCGCAGATCGAGGGCGGCCGCATCGCGCCCGGCCATGCGGAACCCCATCGATGAACGACACCCCCGTGGCGCGCATCGCGCGTCCCGCTTTCCTCGACCAACCCGAGGTCGCCGCCGTTCTGGCGGCGCTGCCGGGCGCGCGGGCGGTGGGCGGCTGCGTGCGCGATGCGCTGGCCGACCGCCCCTCGGCCGATGTGGATGTCGCCGCGCCCTTCGCGCCCGCGGCCATCGCCGCGCGCCTGCGCGAAGCCGGCCTGAAGGTGTTCGAAACCGGCCTGTCGCACGGCACGCTGACCGCCGTGCTGGATCGCGCCGCGGTCGAAGTGACCGCCCTGCGCCGCGACGTGCTGACCGATGGCCGTCACGCCGTGGTCGAATGGACCGGTGACTGGCGCGAGGACGCCGCACGCCGCGACTTCACCATCAACGCCATGTCCCTCGCGCCCGATGGATCGCTGTTCGACTATTTCGGGGGGCGCGCGGATCTCGCGGCCGGGTTGGTGCGCTTCGTCGGCGACCCCGATACGCGGCTGGCCGAGGACTATCTCCGTGCCCTGCGCTTCTTCCGCTTCCAGGCACGGTACGGGCGCGGGGCGCCCGACCCGGAGGCGATCGCCGCGATCCGCCGCGCCGTGCCGGGTCTGGGGCGGCTGTCGGCCGAACGGGTCTGGATGGAACTGAAGCGGGTCCTGTCCGTGCCGGACCCGCTGGCCGCCCTCGCCCTGATGGCGGAAACCGGGGTGCTCCGGGCACCGGCCGTGCTGCCGGAAGCCGCAGGCGATGCACGCCTGGCCAGGCTGGTTTCGATCGGCGCGCCGGCCGATCCGCTGCTGCGCCTGGTGGCCCTGCTGGACCGTGACGACCCGGGCGCGTTGCTGCGCGCCATCCCCCAGGCAGCGCGCCGCCTGAAGCTTTCCGGGCAGGAGAAGGAGATGGTCGAGGCCCTGGCCGCCCCCCTCGCCATCGGGGCCGCACCGAACCGCTTCGGCGTCTCCCCGCGGCAGGAGGTTTCGGCGCTGCGCCGCCTGCTGGCGCAGCTCGATCGGACATGGCGCGGGCTCGATCCGCGCGAGGTGTTGCTGCGGCGCAGCTGGCTGGCGCAGGCCCTGCCCCCCGGCCAGTGGTCCGTGCCCGAACAGGCCGGGGCGGACGCGGCGGCATGGCATGCGCTGCGCGACGCCATCGCGGCCGAGCCCGTTCCGGTCTTCCCGCTGGCCGGGCGCGACGCCATCGCCCTCGGCATGACGCCCGGCCCGGAGATCGGTGTCCTGCTGGAGGAGCTGCGGCGCTGGTGGATCGCCCGCGGCTGCGGCGACGGCCGGGATGCCTGCCTCGCCGCGCTGCGCCAGCGCCTGGCCGATGGGGACGACGGGGCCGCACTCGGGGGCTGAGCGGGGGATCCGGCCCCGCCGTCTTCACCGGAACAGAACAAGAACTAACATGGCGCGCCGAAAGGTTGCAAGCGTCTTGATGCGGGAAGGCGCCGGCAAGGATCATGACAGCCGGAGAGGGGCTTTGCCCCTCCCCGGACCCCACCCCAGCAAAGGCCGAAGGGCCTTTGCAAACCAATA
>JAYRJZ010000014.1:0-71822 GCA_041906015.1 Roseomonas sp. | reverse complement strand
CCCAGGCGGCGGCCCCGGCCGGGCGCAACGGAGCGCCGGCGGCGACGCCGCCTGCCGCTGCCCCGGCAGCACGCCCCGCCGCCCCGGCCGCACCACCCGCCGAGCCGGCTGCTCAAGCCGCCGCCGCCCCGCCGGCCCGGCTTGCGCCGGTCGCGAACGGGCGCATACGTGTGCAGCTCGGCGCCCTGACCAGCGAGGAAGCGGCCCAGGGCGAATGGGAGCGCCTGTCCCGGCGCAATCCGGAGTTGCTCGGCGCCTTCCGCCCGCAGATCGTCCGCTTCGAACGCGAGGGCCAGGCGACGCTGTACCGCCTGCGCACCGGCGGCTTCGCCGATGCGGCGAGCGCCCAGGCCTTCTGCGCCCAGGCCCGCGAGAAGCAGGTGCCCTGCGTCGTGATCCGCTGACGATACGGCCGTGACCCCCCGCGCGGCGATCATCGGCCTGTCCGGCCCCCGTCTGACGCCCGAGGAGGCGGCGCTGCTGCGCGCCCGTCGCCCGGTCGGCGCCATCCTCTTTGCCCGCAACGTCGTCGATCCGGCACAGGTCTCGGCCCTCACAGGCGAGATCCGCGACATCCTGGGCGCCGAGGCGCCTATCCTGGTGGACCAGGAGGGCGGGCGGGTCGCCCGGCTGAAGCCTCCGCACTGGGAACGCTTCCCCCCCGCCGCCGCCTTCGAGCACGCGCCGGAACCCGCGCTGCGGGCCAATGCTGCGCTGCTGGGCGCGACCTGCCGGGCGTTCGGGCTCGACGTGGTCTGCGCGCCGGTGCTCGACCTGCGGCTGCCGGGCGCGCATGGGGTGATCGGGGACCGCGCCTTCTCCGGCGACCCGGCGGCGATCGCGCGGCTCGGCGCCTCCTTCGTCGCGGGGCTGCAGGCGGCGGGCTGCATCCCGGTGGTCAAGCACATCCCCGGCCACGGCCGGGCGCTGGCCGACAGCCATCACGAATTGCCGCGCGTGGCGGCCTCGGCGGCGGAACTCGCGGCCGATGTCGCGCCGTTCCGGGCGCTGGCGGGGTCGGGCGCCTGGGCGATGACGGCCCATGTGCTCTATGAGGCCTGGGATCGGGCGCTGCCCGCGACCATCTCTCCCGCCGTGATCGGAAGCATCATTCGTGGCGACATCGGATTCGACGGCGTGCTGGTGACGGACGACCTCGCCATGGGGGCGCTCTCGGGCACGGCCAATGACCTGGCCGGGGCGTCCATCGCCGCCGGCTGCGACCTGGTCCTGCATTGCACGGGCCGGCTCGCCGAGACGGCGGCGCTGCTCGAGGCCTGCCCGCCGCTGAGCGACCGCTCGGCCGCGCGGATGGCCGCCGCACGGGCGGTCAGCACCACCTTCCACGGCCTGCGGCCGGAGGCGCTGCGCGGGTTGCGCGATGCCGCCCTCGGCGCCCTGGCCGCTGCCGCCCCTGGCGATGACCCCACCGCACGGATCGCCTGATGCCCGAATGGCTGCCTGACGCGGCGGTGGCGGTTCTCGCCGCCGTGCTCGCGATCACCCTGCATGAGGCCGCGCATGGCTATGCCGCGCTGTCCCTCGGCGACGACACCGCCAAGCGGGCCGGGCGGGTCAGCCTCAACCCGCTGCGCCATGTGGACCCGGTCGGGACCATCATCCTGCCCGGCGTGCTGGTGATCGGGCAGTTGCTCGCCACCGGGCAGGTGCAGGGGGTGTTCGGCTGGGCCAAGCCCGTGCCGGTGGATATCTGGAAGCTGCGCAACCCGCGGCGGGGGATGGTGCTGGTCGCGGCGGCGGGGCCGGCGATCAACGGCGTGCTGGCGCTGGCGGCGGCCGTGATCGCGCATCTGGTCATCTGGGGGCAGGGGGCGCTGGGGCCGGAGGCGACGCAGCTCCTCCTGCGCTTCTGCGGCCTGTCCATCCTGTCGAATCTGGTGCTGGGGCTGTTCAACCTGATCCCGCTGCCGCCGCTCGATGGCGGGCGGATCATGGTGGGTATCCTGCCGCGGGAGCCGGCCATCGCGCTCGCGCGGGTCGAACCCTATGGCATGCTGATCGTGATCCTCGGCCTGTTCATCATGCCGATGGTCATTCCGGGCTGGGACCCGATGGGCGTCTTCTTCCGCAATGTCGTGGCGCCGGCCTTCGATTTCGTGCTCTGGCTTGCCGGGCACGGGAATGGAGCATGAGCGAGACGCTGCATATCCGCCTGGACGGCTTCGAGGGTCCGCTCGACCTGCTGCTGGAACTCGCCCGGTCACAGAAGGTGGATATCGCGAAGATCTCGATCGTCGCGCTGGTGGACCAGTATCTCGCGGTCATCGAGGGGGCGCGGCGGGTCCGCTTGGAACTGGCCGCCGATTGGCTGGTGATGGCGGCCTGGCTCGCCTGGCTGAAATCCCGCCTGCTGGTCCCGCCCGAGGAAGCCGAGGGCGAGGATGCCGAGGCCCTGGCCGAACAACTCGCCGACCGGCTGGTCGAGCTGGAACGCATGCGCGCGGCCGCGCTGTGGCTGAACCGGCGGCCTTGGCTCGGGCATGACGTCTTTGCCCGCGGCGCGCCGGAAAGCCTGAAGGTCGAGGACCGGTCCGGGCTGCATGCGGACCTGCCTTCGCTGTTGCAGGCCTATGTCGCCGCGCGGCGCCGGGCGCTGGCAAAGCGCCCCTACCGCCCCAAGCCGCGCAAGCTGTTCACCGTGCAGGAGGCGCTGGAACGCCTGTCGCGGCTGGTCGGCGCCTTGCCCTCCTGGTCCGTGCTGCAGGGATTCCTGCCCGAGACCATTCTCGACCCGCTGGAACGGCGCGCGGCGCTGGCCAGCACGCTGGTCGCGGGGCTGGAAATGGCGCGTGGCGGCGGGATCGAGATCCGCCAGGAGGAAGCTTTCGGCCCCATCATGGTGCGCCGCCGGACCGAGGAGGGTGCCGCCGATGACCAACCAGGCTGAACCGCCCCGGGCCGAGACGCCGGAACCTGAAGCGGAGCCGCCCGCGGCGACCGTCGCGGATCGGGAGGTGCCGTCCACCGAGCCGTCCCGCGACGGCCCCGGCGTGGCGTCGGTGCCGGAGGCGAGCCCGTCGGCTGCCCTTGGCGATGATCCCCCCGGCGATGGGCCGGTTGACGGCGTGGTGGCGGAGACCGAGGCCGGCGACACCACCCCTGCCGATGACCCGGCCGGCGACGCGCCGGACGGGGATCCGGCGGGCGCGCCTGCCGACGAAGCCGGGCAGGGGGAGGCAGCGGACCCCGCGGAGGCCGACCAGCCGCCGCAGGAAGCCATCGCGGCCGAGGCCGACCCGGACGCCGCCATGCCGGACCCGGATCAGCTCGCCGCCGCGGTGCGCCTGGCCGAGGCGCTGGTCTTCGCCTCGGACCGCCCGGTGACGCCGCATATGCTGGCCGCCCTGCTGCCGGAGGGTCTGACCGCCGCCACGGTGATGGCCGCGCTGGCGGAGGCCTGCGAGGGTCGCGGCGTGACCCTGACCGAGGTCGCCGGGGGCTGGGCCTTCCGCACCGCGCCGGACCTTGCGCAGCGGCTGACCAAGGTGGTGCAGGCGCCGCGCCGCCTGCCGCGCGCGGCGATGGAAGCGCTGTCCATCGTCGCCTATCACCAGCCCTGCACGCGCGGCGAGATCGAGGAAATCCGCGGCGCCTCGCTGGCGCAGACGACGCTGGAGGCGCTGCTTGAGCTCGGGCTGATCGCCCCGCGCGGCCGGCGCGAGGTGCCTGGCCGGCCGACTCTGTGGGGCACGACGCCGAAATTCCTGGAACAGTTCGGCCTCAAGGCGCTGTCGGACCTGCCGCGCAAGGAGGAACTGGTCACGGCGGAGACCGGGCCGGCCCTGCCGCTTCCGGGCATTGCGCCGCCGCCCGACCCCGAAGCATGACGCGGCCCCGAACCGCCCCTGCATGCCCCGCGCCGGATCGGGGTGCCCGGAGGCCGTTCGGCCGATGGGTTCCCTTCGGCATTGCTTCACGACGTCCGCGGGTTCCCAGACAGGGGAGCTCCGCAGGGGGCGGCGCCCCCGCGCCCTGCCCGTGCAAGGTTGTCCCATGTCCCTGATCTTCGATGGCATCCGCCACGCCTATGGCGACACCCCGGTCCTGCGGGGCATCGATCTTTCCGTCGCCCCCGGTGAGATCGTCTGCCTCCTCGGCGCCTCGGGCTGCGGCAAGACCACGCTGCTGCGCCTCGCCTCCGGGCTCGAGCCCCTGCAGGAAGGCCGGATCGAGCTGGGCGGCCCGGTCATCGCCGAGCCGGGCCGCGAGGTGCCGCCCGAACGGCGCGGCGTCGGCTTCGTCTTCCAGGACTACGCGCTGTTTCCGCATCTGACGGTGGCTGAGAACATCGCCTTCGGCCTGCGCTTCACCCCGCGCGGGGAGCGCGATGCGCGCGTCACCGATGCGCTGGCGCGAGTCGGGCTGGAGGCGCAGCGCGACGCCTTCCCGCACATGCTGTCCGGCGGTCAGCAGCAGCGCGTGGCGCTCGCCCGCGCGCTGGCCCCGCGCCCGGCCGTGCTCCTGCTGGACGAGGCCTTCGCCAGCCTCGATGCCCGGCTGCGCGAGCAGGTGCGCGACGACACGCTGCATGTCCTGCAATCCGCCGGCATCGCGACCCTGCTCGTGACCCACGATTCGGAGGAGGCGATGTTCATGGGCGACCGCATCGCCCTGATGCGGGAAGGGCGGATCCTTCAGATCGGGTCGCCCGAGACGCTCTATTTCTCGCCCATCGACCGCTATGTCGCGGCGTTCCTCGGCGAGGTGAACCGGGTGCCGGCACGTATCCGGGGGGGGCAGGCGGAGACGGCGCTCGGCCCGCTCCCGGCAGGCGCGCTGGCCGAGGGGGCGGCGGAGGTGCTGGTGCGGCCCGAGGGCCTGCGGCTGGGCGCCGAGGCCGCGCGGCAGGCCGAGGTCCAGGCGTGCCGGCTGCTGGGTGCCACGACGCTGGTGCACCTCGCATTGCCGGATGAGGCCGGGGCGATGCTGCACCTGCATGCCCGCCTGCCGCCAGGCCGCCGCCTCAGTCGCGGGGAGCATGTGACAGTCGGGATCGACCCCGAGCGGGCCTTTGTCTTTGCGGCGGAGGCTTCCTAGATACCCAGTGTGGCGCCGGACCCGCGTGCCGCGGTCAGCTACGCCGCGGATGGACTTCTTCCGCCGAAGCGGCGCCGGATGACATCCCGGCACATTGGCGATAGGCCGGCTTCCTGCTAACGGGGCTTCCCCTGCCGGCAGGGACGCCGGGGGACAAGGAACGCATGCTAGGGCTCGACTGGTCAGAGTTGGCGCTGATTGCGGTGGTGGCGCTCGTCGTCATCGGGCCGAAGGATCTGCCTGACGCCATCAAGGGCGTCGCGCGCGGGATCCAGTCCCTGCGCCGCAAATTCACCGAATTCCAGCAGCAGGCGGACGAGCTGGTGCGCGAGGCCAAGCTCGAGGGCGTGCGCGACCAGATCGCGGATGTCCGCAACACGATCAACGAGATCCGTTCCTTCGACATCAAGGGGACGATCGAGAAGGCCGTCGATTCCGACGGGTCGATCCGCAAGACCTTCGACGAGCCGATGATGGGCGGCGGATCGACCTATACGCCGCCGAGCTATGAGCCGCCGCCGGTGCCCGAGAACGCGCCGGCCTTCGTGCCGCCCGACGTGGCGCGCTGGGCTGCCCCGCCGCCTCCGCCGCCCCCGGTGCCGGAACCGCCGGCTGCACCCGCCTTCGTGCCGCCGGAAGAGCCCGCGCCAGCCATGACGGCCGCGCCGGTATCGACGCCCGCCCCCGCGACGGATGCGCTGCCGGTGACCCCGGTCGAGCCACCCCGGCCGGCCCCCACCACCCCGAGCGTGTAGGCGACCGGTTCATTGGCTACCGACACCACCGAAGACGACGATCCCATCCACGACAAGCCCATGCCGTTGATGGACCACCTGAGGGAGCTGCGCACGCGGCTGCTCTGGTCGGTGGCCGCGTTCCTGATCGCCTTCGCGGGGTGCTACTACTTCGCCGAGCCGATCTATTTCTTCCTGGCCGAACCGCTCATCACGGTCATGCGGGACCTCGGGCACTCGAACCCGCGGCTGATCTTCACCCATCTGCTGGAAGCCTTCGTCACCTATCTGAAGGTGGCCTTCTTCGGCGCGGTGTTCCTGTCCTTCCCGATGTGGGCGACGCAGCTCTGGCTGTTCGTCGCACCGGGGCTGTACCGGTCGGAAAAGCGCGCGATCCTGCCTTTCCTGATCGCCTCGCCCTTCCTCTTCGTGCTGGGGGCGGCGCTCGCCTACTACTTCATCTTCCCGCTGGCCTGGCGCTTCCTCGCCGGCTTCGCGACACCGCCGGGGGGCTGGGACGGCGCCTCGGTCGATCTGCTGCCGAAGGTCAGCGAGTATCTCTCGCTCGTCATGCACATGATCCTCGCCTTCGGCATCGCGTTCCAGTTGCCGGTGCTGCTGACGCTGCTGTGCCGCGTCGGCATCCTCAGCCCGGATTCACTGCGCAAGGGGCGGCGCTATGCCGTGGTGATCATGTTCATCGTCTCGGCGGTGCTGACGCCGCCGGACATCATCAGCCAGATCGGCTTGGCGGTTCCGCTGATCCTGCTCTACGAGGTCTCGATCTGGGCGTCGAAGTGGATGACGCCGAAGCAGGCCGACCAGAGTTGACCCCGGCGCGCCGCATGGCGCGTTCCCCTGGCGGTCCGGTTCTTCGAGAGGCTTTTCGCTATGCATGACATCCGGGCAGTGCGGGCTGATCCCGTGGCGTTCGACGTGGCTCTGGCGCGGCGGGGGATCGCGCCGTTGTCGCCGAGCATCCTGGCCATCGACGAGGCCCGCCGCACCGCCCAGACCGCGCTGCAGGAGAAGCAGGCGCGGCGCAACGCCATCGCCAAGGAAATCGGCATGGCCAAGCGCCAGGGCGGCGACACCGCGGCGCTGGAAGCCGAAGCCGTGGCGCTGCGCGACGAGATGGCCGCGCTGGAAGCGGCCGCCGCTGCAGCCGAGCGCGAGCAGGTGGCGCTGCTCGAAGCCCTGCCGAACATCCTCGATGCCGAGGTGCCGGACGGCGTGGATGAATCGGCCAATGTCGTGCTGCACCAGCAGGGCGACCTTCCGAACTTCGCCTTCCTGCCGAAGCAGCATTTCGAACTCGGCGAGGCGCTGGGGCTGATGGATTTCGGCACGGCGGCGAAGCTCGCCGGGTCGCGCTTTACCGTGCTGAAGGGGCCGCTCGCGCGGCTCGAACGTGCGCTCGCGAACTGGATGATCAACCTCCACACGGAAGCGCATGGCTACAGCGAGACCTCGGTCCCGCTGCTGGTCAACGACGCGACCATGTACGGCACCGGCCAGCTTCCGAAATTCGCCGAGGACCTGTTCCGCACCACCGACGACCGCTGGCTGATCCCGACCGCCGAGGTGCCGCTGACCAACTTCGCGCGCGAGGAGATCATCCCCGAGGCGTCGCTGCCCATGCGCATGACGGCGCTGACGCCCTGCTTCCGGTCCGAGGCCGGCAGCGCCGGGCGCGACACGCGCGGCATGCTCCGCCAGCACCAGTTCTGGAAGGTGGAGATGGTCTCCATCACCGCCCCGGACGAATCGGTCGCCGAGCATGAGCGCATGACGCGCTGCGCCGAGCGCGTGCTGACCGATCTCGGCCTGACCTGGCGGCGGATCATCCTGTCCTCGGGCGATACCGGCTTCGGCGCGGCGCGGACCTACGATCTCGAAGTGTGGCTGCCGGGCCAGCAGGCCTGGCGCGAGATCTCCTCCTGTTCGAACTGCCGGGACTTCCAGGCGCGGCGGATGAACGCGCGGATGAAGCCCAAGGAAGGCAAGGGCAACGTCTTCGTCCATACGCTGAACGGGTCGGGCGTGGCGGTCGGCCGCGCGCTGATCGCGGTGATGGAGACCTATCAGCAGGAAGACGGGTCGATCCGCATCCCGGACGTGCTGCTGCCCTTCATGGGCGGGGTCAGCAAGATCGGCTGAACGGCACGGCGATCGTCTCGCCGAAGGCGGGGATGCGGAAATCCTCATCCCCGCGCAGCGCCAGCAGGCGCTCCACCGGCTCGTCGATCGCTTCGCGCGTCAGCTTGAAGACGCCGAAATGCATGGCGATGGAGGTCCGCGCCCGCAATGCGCGATGCGCCTGCATCGCTTCGTCGGGGTTCATGTGCACGGATGACATGAACCAGCGCGGATCATAGGCGCCGATCGGCACCAGCGCCGCGTCGAAGGGGCCGAGCCGTTCGCCGATCTCGGCGAAATGTGGGCCCCAGGCGCTGTCGCCGCAGAAGAACACCCGCGCGCCGCTTGCCGATTCGATGGCGAAGCCGCCCCACAGCCGCCGGCAGGAATCCCACAGCGTTCGCGCCGAGCCATGGCGCATCGGCAGATAGGTGATGCGGTGCCCGCCCGGCAGGTCATGCGCCTGCCACCAGTCGAGCTCCGTCACCGCCGCCAGCCCCGACCGGCGGATCAGCGCGGCGTTGCCGAGGCCGGTGACGACCGGCGGCGAACCCATCCGCGCCAATCGCCGCAGCGTGGCGTGGTCGAGATGGTCGTAATGGCAATGCGACACCAGCACGGCGTCGGGCCGCGGCAGCGCTTCCAGCGGCTGTCCCGGCGCGCGGGCGCGGCGCGGCCCGATGAAGCGGAAGGGGCTGGCGCGCCGGCTCCAGACCGGATCGGTCAGCAGCACCGGGCCACCGTCGATGGCGATGCAGAAGCTGGCATGCCCGATGGCGGTGATCGAGACATGGCCAGGCAGCGGCGGGGCAGGGGGCGGCTGCGGCCGATCGGCGACATGGCGCGGCCAGCGCGCGCCATCGCCGCCGACCATCAGCTTGAGCACCTCGGTCAGGCGCTTGCCGGCATGGGACCCGTCCGGATTGCGGAAGCGGCCGTCCGGATGGCGGATCGTCTCATTCCCGGCGGGCATGCTGCGCGCTCCCGATCCGTCGCGGTGTCAGGGGGCGGGCGTGGAGAGGCGACGGACCTCGCCATCAGTCCCGAGAAGGCCTTCGGTCGCCATGCCGAAGAAGATCCCATGCTCGACGACGCCCGTGATGGCCTTCAGGCGCGCGGCGAGCGTTCCGGGATCGTCGATCACACCGCACTGCGCGTCATAGATCAGGTTGCCATTGTCGGTGACCCGCGGGGCGGCCTCGTCCATTCGCAGGACAAGCGGGCCGTCGATGCCGCAGGCGTGCAGCACGGCGCGGATGCGTGCCGCCGTCGTCCGATGGCCGAAGCGGACGACCTCGATCGGCAGGGGAAAGGCGCCGAGGCGGGCCACATGCTTGCTGCCATCGGCGATCACGACGCAACGATCGGAAACCGCCCAGACGAGCTTCTCCCGCAGCAGGGCACCGCCGCCGCCCTTGATCAGGGCGAGATCGGGCCCGATCTCGTCCGCGCCGTCCACGGTGATGTCGATCCGCTCGACCGCGTCCATCTCGATCAGGCGCAGGCCGAGCTGCGTGGCGAGATTCGCCGTTTCCACCGATGTCGGCACGCAGGCCAGGTCCAGCTCGCGGGCCGCCAGGGCCTCGACAAAGCATTTGGCCGTCGAGCCCGTCCCGAGGCCGACCACCATGCCATTGCGGATCAACGCCGCGGCGGCCTGCCCGACCGCCTGCTTCTGCCGCTCGGCGCTGGTCATGCTCCCCGCTCCGTCGTGCCGGGGTTCAGGCGTCGATCTTCACGCCGAGCCGCCCGGAGAGATCCTGGATGAACTGCCAGGCGACGCGGCCGGACCGCCCGCCTCGCGTCACCGACCATTCCACCGCCTGGGCATGCAGCTCCTCGGTCGTGATGGGCAGGCCGAAATGGGCGGCATAGCCCTCGATCATCGCGAAGAAGGTCGGCTGGTCGGCGTTGTGGAAGCCGATCCACAGGCCGAATCGGTCCGACAGCGAGACTTTCTCCTCCACCGCCTCATGCGGGTTGATGGCGGTGCTGCGCTCGTTCTCGATCATGTCGCGCGACATCAGGTGGCGACGGTTCGATGTCGCGTAGAACAGGACATTCGCCGGCCGACCCTCGATGCCGCCATCCAGCACCGATTTCAGCGCCTTGTAGTCGGCGTCGTCCTTCTCGAAGGAGAGGTCGTCGCAGAACACCAGGCAGCGGCGGGCCTGGAGGCGGAGCTGGCCGAGCAACTCGGGCAGGGTGCCGATGTCCTCGCGATGGATCTCGATCAGGGCCAGGCTGCCGGGGATCTCGGCATTCGCGGCCGCGTGGGCGGCCTTGACCAGGGAGGACTTCCCGGTGCCCCGCGCACCCCAGAGCATCGCGTTGTTGGCGCTGAAGCCACGCGCGAAGCGCATCGTGTTGTCGAGCAGCAGGTCCTTCTGCCGTTCCACGCCGCGCAGCAGCGTGATCGGCACGGCGGCGACCTTCGGCACCGGCGCGAGGTGCGGTCTGGGCGGTTCCGGGCGCCAGACGAAGGCATCCGCGGCGGTCAGGTCGAGGGCCGAGGGCGGCGGCGGCGCCAGGCGCTCGAGCGCCTCGGCTATGCGGGTGAGAGCGGTGATCATGGACGCGTCTTGCATTGCCTCCGCGGCATAGGACGGGACGCTATTGACGGGAAGGGGCGGGCCGCTAGGTTCCGCGCCTCGAAGCCTGTCCCGGAACCCCGGCGGGTCGGTCGTGGCGGTCCCTTCCGTGCCGGCGTCGCGCCGGTTCCCGGGTCCCGGCCGCCCCCAGGGTTCCGGGACAGGCCTTTCACGCCGGGAAACGGAGCAGAACCATGTGGAATCCCTTCGCGATCTCGGTCGCCCATGCCCAGGACGCCGCCGGCGGTGCCGCGGGCATCGTCATGCAGATCATGCCGCTGGTCCTGATCTTCGTCGTCTTCTACTTCCTGCTGATCCGCCCCCAGCAGAAGAAGATGAAGGAGCATCGCGAGATGCTGACGCAGCTCAAGCGGAATGATCGCGTGGTCACCGCGGGGGGCATCGTCGCGACCGTCACCAAGGTGAAGGAAGGCTCGGACGAGATCGAGGCGGAGATCGCCCCGAATGTCCGCGTGACCCTGGTGCGCGGCACGATCACCTCCGTGCTGCGCCCGCAGGCGGCGAACGACCAAAAGGCGGCCTGACAAAGCCGTCAACGCTTCGGCGGAACCGAGTTCCTGGCGCCCTGCGATCATCATGCGATCGCGGGGCGTTCTGTTCTGGGCGCATCGCGCCTGTGCCGCCTTGAACCGCCAAGGGCTGGGCGTCGCCGGGCGGGCCATTGCGATCGTGGGCCGTTGGGTCACGCATGCCCGTCAGGCTTGCGCGAGAAGATCTTTTCACGCACA
The DNA here is from genome assembly GCA_041906015.1 of Roseomonas sp. GTDB lineage: Bacteria > Pseudomonadota > Alphaproteobacteria > Acetobacterales > Acetobacteraceae > Neoroseomonas. The sequence continues at coordinate 60,551 of JAYRJZ010000014.1, read as the reverse complement.
CGCATTCGTTGATTGATATATAACAATGCCACTTTAGCGGGCAGGTCATGTGGCTTGCCCAACGGTCGCCATTCTGAATGATCCATCCACCGACGGTCTTTGCCATTGTGTGCCTGCTCTCCCTTCTTCTCGGGGGCATGCAGCTTTGGCTCTGGCACCAGGACCGGGAGCAGCGGGCTCTTGCGACGGTCGGCCTCGCCTATCTCATCGGTGGGGTGGGAACCATCCTGCTCTCCGCGCGGGGCCTGATCCCCGATCGCATCTCGGTGGATGTCGCGAATGCCGTCATTGCGCTCTGCTACGGCCTCGTCTGGACCGGCATGCGGCAGTTCGAGCAGCGTCGCCTTCGCCCTGTCCTGGCGTCGCTCGGCGCGGTCGCCTGGTTGGCCGCCTGCCAGGTCCCCGATCTTTATCAAAGCCTGCCGGCGCGCGTCGCCATCATGTCGGCGATCACGGGTGGCTATTGCTCGATGGCAGCCTTCGAACTCATCCGGGGTCGTATCAGCGGTCAACTGCCATCGCGTTGCCCTCTCGTCGCCTTGCTACTCATCAATGGCGCGCTGCATGGCATGCGTGCACCGCTGCTCGTGATCTTGCCGATCAATGAGCAGGGCTTTCGCCTACCAAGCCAGAGCGGCTGGTTCGCGATGATTTCGCTGATCTCCGTCATCGCCGTGACCGGCATTGCGATGCTGATGGTCGCGATGGCCAAGGAACAGGCCCAGCAGCGCGCCGTCGCGGCGATGGCCGCTCTGCGCGATGCCTCCGAGAACGCGAATCGGGAGAAATCGCGCTTCCTGGCGCGGATGAGCCACGAGTTGCGCACCTTGCTGAACTCGGTGCTGGGCATGGCGCAGATCCTGGCGCGCGACCCGGGGCTCGACGCGGCCCGGCGGGAGCATGCCGCGACGCTGGAACGCGCCGGGCGGCATCTGGTCGCCATCGTCAACGACGTGCTCGACCTCGCGCGGGTGGAGGCCGGCCGGCTTGAACTGACCCCACGGGCGGTCGCGCTCCAGGGCCTGCTGGCGGAAGCGATCGAACTCGTCCGCCCGGCCGCGATGGCCAAGGGCATCTCGCTCGATCTGCGGCTCGATCCGGCGCTGCCCGCGGCGCTGCTGCTTGATCCGGTGCGCTTGCGGCAGATCCTGCTGAACCTTCTGGGCAATGCGGTGAAGTTCACGCCGGATCGCGGGGCGATCACGCTGTCCGCCGCGTGGGGGCCGGCCGGTCTTACGCTGATCGTCGCCGACAATGGGCCCGGGATCCCGGAGGAACTGCGCGCCAAGCTGTTCCAGGACTATGAGCGGATGGGCGCCGACGCGGCGGGAACCGAAGGGACGGGCCTTGGCTTGGCCATCACGGCAGCACTCGCCCGGGCCATGGGCGGGGAGGCGCGTTACGAGCCGGCACCCGGCGGCCCGGGCAGCCACTTCATCGTGAACCTGCCCCTGGCGGCGGCCCCTTTGCCGGTGAGCGAGGCGGAGCCGCCGCCCGAACCGGTGGGGGCACGCGCCCTGCGGATCATGGTGGTGGACGACATCGCTGCGAACCGGATGGTGGCCCGGGCGCTGCTGGGTCAGGCCGGCCACGAGGTCGAGTGCCACGCCGACGCGCCCTCGGCGATCGCGGCGATCGCGCGGGGACCGCTGCCGGATGCGGTCCTGATGGACATCCATATGCCCGGGATGGATGGCTTCGCGGCGACGGCGCGCATCCGGGCCCTGCCGCCGCCCGCGCGGCATCTGCCCATCATCGCGGTGACCGCGGAGGCCGCCCCGGACGAGGTGCGGGCCTGCCTCGCAGCCGGCATGGATGGGCATGTCTCGAAGCCGATCGACCGCACGGCGCTGCTGAAGGCCATCGGCGCGGCGGCGCGGGTGCAGGCCTAGGAAGCGGTCTTCCGCGGCCCGCCTGTCCGCTCCGGTCGCTGGAGACCGGGCCACGATCGCGCGGGGTCAAAATGGCGTCGCATGCGTTCACCTCGGCGCGGGGCCGCGTCTTCACGTCCCTGCGCCCGAGCGCATCACGGCAACTCCATCCGACGATTCGAGCTGAGCCTAGAGTCGGGGGTCCGACGCCCAGTCCCGGCCGGATGTCACCGGCACGGTGCCGAGGGCCACGGCACCACGCCAGGCACCGGAGGCATCCGCATCCATCCCGATCCGGGCGATGGCGAGGAAGGCGCAGGCGCGACACCCGGCGAGCACGGGCAGGGCGAAGACCAGCCGCGTTCCGCCATCCGGCAGGTTCTGCGCGCGGATGAAGGCCTGGGTGCCGACATCGAGGAGGGCGTCCGGATGGGCCGGATGCAGGCCGGCGGCGATCTCGCGCGCCAGGCGGTTTGCCTCGTCCAGCACGGCGACGACGCGCGTCTCGCGGAAGATGACGAGCCACTGCTCGTTGCTGTTGGCGCGACGCGGGAAGGTGGCGCGGACCGCGGCAACGGGACCGAAGGGGCGGATCTCCCCGACGCTCAGGGGCTCGTTGAAATGGCGTTGCAACGCCGTGGCCAGCGCCGCGCGGTCGGTGAGGGGGAAGGCGATGCCTTGCGCGGCCGCGGGGGCGGCGAGCAGCGGCAGCATCAGGGCCAGGCGGCGGCGCATCGCGTCATCCTTGCCGAGAGCGGCAGAAACGAAAAGGGCGCCAGGGTGATCCCTGACGCCCGTTCCGTGTCGATCCCCGTGAGGATCAGGCCGACTGGCCCGAGGTGAAGCCGTCCTTGCCGAGCAGGTCGGCGACGACCTCCCAGTTCACCAGCTTGTCGAGGAAGTTCGCCAGGTAGTTCGGGCGGACATTGCGGAAGTCGAGGTAGTAGGCGTGCTCCCACACATCGACGCCGAGGATGGGCTTGCCTTCGCCGGTCGAGATCGGGTTCGCGCCGTTCGGGGTCTTGGTGACCTTCAGCTTGCCGTCGGCACCGACGATGAGCCACGCCCAGCCCGAGCCGAACTGCGTCGCACCGGCGGTCTTGAAGGCTTCCTTGAAGGCCGCGAGGCCGCCGAGGTCGGAGTCGATCTTGGCGGCGAGCGCGGCGGGCAGGCTTTCGCCATGCGCGCCGCCCGGCGCCATCACCTGCCAGAACAGGCAATGGTTGTAGTGCTGGCCGGCCTGGTTCAGCACGGGCAGGCCGTCGGCGCCGGCCTTGCCGGCCTCGGCGACGATGGTCTCGAGCGACTTGCCGGCGAGGCCCTTGCTCTCGATGAAGCCGTTCAGGGCCGTGACGTAGGCGTTGTGGTGCTTGCCGTGATGGAGCTCGAGCGTCTCCTGGCACATGCCGTTGGCGGCCAGCGCGCCGGTCGCATAAGGCAGGGGGGGAAGGCTGAATGCCATGGGGGCTCTCCCGATCGTCGGACGAAGCGCGGGCCGCGCTACCTGACCGAGGTAGGCGGGGCTTTGTCCTGCGTCAACCGCATGGGGGTTTCACGGCGCGGCGCGGACGCGCATATCGGCGGCGTGAGCCTGTCGACCATCGGCGCCTTCGCGCGCGCACACGACCCAGACCGCTTCCTCTGCGCGCTCTTCGCGCCGCCGGAGAAGCGTGAGGCGGTCTTCGTCCTGATCGCCCTGAACCATGAACTCGCCCGCGCGCGGGAGGCGGCGAGCAATCCGCTCGCCGCGCTGATCCGCCTGCAATGGTGGCGCGACGCGGTGGAGGAGGCGCGCGGCGGCCGTCCCGCCCGGCGCCACGAGGTTGCCGCGCCGCTGTATGCGGCCGTCGCCGGGGGCATGCTCGATGCCGATGCGCTGATCGGCCTGATCGATGCGCGGGAGGCGGAGACGGAGGAAGGCGGCTTCGCCACGGAACAGGATTTCGTGACCTGGCTGCGCGGCACGGCGGGCGGCTGGTCCGCCGTGGCGGGCGGTGCCCTCGGCGCGGGCGCCGAGACGGCGGAGGTGTTGCGCGGGCTCGGGGCCGCCTATGGCCTCGCGGGCGTGCTGCGCAGCGTGCCGGCGCATGCGGCGCAGGGACGCTGCCTGCTGCCGGTCGATCGGCTGGCGCGGGCAGGACTTGAGGCCGAGGCCGTGCTCGCCGCACCTGATGCCGCGCCGGTCGCCGCGCTGTTGCGGGAGATGGCGGCGGAAGGCCTGACCGCGCTGGCCGATGCGCGGCGCGACGTGCCGCCCGGGGCGATCGCCGCCGCCCTTCCCGCGGTGCTGGCGCGGCGGGACCTCGCGCGCCTCGCGCGCGGGCGGACGGGCGGCGAACGCGGCCTGGGCGACCGGCTGGCCGTCTCCTGGGCGGGGCTGCGTCATCGCCTGTGATCCACTTCGTCGCCTGATCGTCGCGCAGCCCGTAGCAAGCAGGCGACTGAGACGTGCGATCAGGAGCTTCGAAGCATGGCAGTGAACGACGCCGAATTCGGCGGCGCGACGGGCGACAGGAACCTCGGCTTCGCGCAAGGTTGGAATCCCTCGGCGCGGGCCGCGCGCGGCGGCATCTCCTTCCCGCAGGAGGTCAAGATCCGCCCGGGCCAGGTGCTGATCCGCATCGGCCATTCGGTGGACGACAAAGGCAATCCGGTGCCCGACTGGGTGAACCTGACCTCGCCGTGGTGGATGACGAGCAGCACCTTCCACGAGATCACCGGCCGCAGTGAGGATTCGGGCACCGACATCGGCCAGATGGTGCGCATGAAGCTCGCCCTGACGCCGGATTTCGGCGTGGCCGACACGCTGTTCTGGGTGATCACGCGCGACACGCTGCGCGCCTGGAACGGGCGTGGCTTCCCGGTGATGGAGGACCCCGACCCCGCGGTGCGCGAGAAGAAGGGCGTGCCGATGGCGTGGTATGGTGGTTATGAGATCTCGCAGAACTTCATCCCCGGGCTGCGCGATTTCGCGAACTGGAAGCCGTCGCCGATCGCCCTTGCCTGTTTCGACGTGCTGCCGAAGATGCCGCTCGCCGAGTGGACTTCCCTGCGCAAGGGCGGGTTCAGCACCATTCCTTTCCCGATGCCCTGAGGCCCCGCATGAACGCCGTATTGTCCGCCTTTCCCCGTCGGCCGCTGATGCTGAAGCCCGGGCGGGGCTCGGCCGGTGGATGGGTGATGGCCGTGCTTGGCCTGCTGCTGTTCGGCGGCTTCCTCGCCCTGCTCGCGGTGCAGATCGTGCCAGCGATCCGCGACGACCTGGCGATCCGCGAGGCGGCGAAGCCCGCCCCGCAGGTCCGGGTGCAGGGCGGGCGCTGCCGCTCGCGCCTGTTCCTGTTCCAGGATTGCGAGGTGACGCTGAGCTGGCGCGGCAAGGATGGGGCCGGCACGCGCGAGATCCACTACATGTTTGTCGAGCCGCATATGGGGTCCTGGTCCGTGACGCCGATGATGGACCCGGCGCGGCCCGACCTGGTCAGCACCGACCTGGGGCTGGAACGGCTGACCAACCGCATCGCCACGGCGATCGGCGGCGTGGTCTTCGCCCTGTTGCTGATCGGCGGCGGTCTTCTCGGCGCCTACAAGGGGCAGGGAAAGGCGCGCGCGGTGAAGGCGCTGTCCGGGCGTGTGCTGGAACCCGTGCCCGTGCGCTTCACGGGCTGGGGGCAGGGGCCGAGCTGGATGGTGCAGGATGAGCGCGGCGCGAGCTTCGAATGGCCGGTGCGCAAGAAGGACAAGCCCTTCATCCTGGACGAGCCGCGCGGCTTGGTGCTGGCGCTGCGCGACCCCGCGGGCGGGCCGGCCTTTCCGCTGGATGAGGCGCTGCGCTTCGTCACGCTGACCGAGGAGGAACGCGCGCGCGTATTGGCCGCGCGGGCCTGACGCGTGCCGTGGCCGGGCGCCGGTGCGAGACCGGCGCCGGCCGATCATGCGCCTGCGCGGTCTGGTGCCCTGAGCTTGACGGTCGGGCCGCCGCCATCGGAATCTGGACGGCACGCGCCAGGGATAGCCACCATGCCGTTTGCCGGGGTCGCACCGGGGGTGACCCCGGTGCCAATCGTCATCTATTCCTTCGACAGGCCCGACTACCTGGAGCGCCTGCTACGCGGGCTTCTCGCGCAGACCCAGCTTCGCCCCGATCCCGCACGGATCTTCCTGATGCAGGACGGGGCGGTGTCCCGCCGGACGGGGTATCGCCATGGCCGCCCGGTGCTGATCCAGCGCTGCATCGCTCTCTTCCGCGACCTGGTGCCGCAGGGGCAGGTTCTGGAGTCGGACTCCAATATCGGCATGGGCGACAACATCCTGCGTGGCCAGCAGCACGTCTTCGAAACGCTGGACGAGACGGTCGGCTACTTCTTCGAGGACGACCTGGAACCCGGTCCGCTGTACCTCGCGGCGATGGAGGCGATGCGGGCGGCGACCGAGCCCTTCGCGGACCAGGTCGCGCATTTCGCCGCCTATGGCCACCACATGGCGCCGAAGCCGGGGCCTGAGGTTGGGATCATGCCGCTCGGTCACAATTGGGGCTATGGGCTGCGGCGCGACCCCTGGCGGCGCATCCAGGCCTATCTGCCCGCCTGGTGGGAGGAAGCGCGACGCCACGACTTCTTCGGGCGCAACCGGTTGCGCCTGCTCAAGGTGTATCGGGACTGGCCGGTGGCGGTGGACGGCGTGGCCGAGGATTCCGCCGCCAACCTCGCCTGCGCCGCGCTCGGCCTGGCACGGCTGAACACCGATGTCTGCTTCGCGCGCTACATCGGGGAGCATGGGGAACACTTCAATCCTGCGGTGTTCCGCCAGTTGGGCTTCGAGCGCATGCGCTGGACGGAAGGCGATCACTTCACCCTCGCCGCACCGACTGCCGCCGCGATCGCGGCGATCGCCGAGGCGGTGCGCCGTGACCGCGAGACCTGGCGGCGCGACAAGCTCGAGGGCCTGATCGCGCGGATCGAAGCCGAACAGGCCGATCCCGACCGGCTGGTGACGGAGGAGGAGGTGCGGATGCTGTGGCTGATGCTGCTCGATCGGCGGAACGTGCCGGCGAAGATACTTGAGCAGCATGTCGGGCGCAGCACCGTGCGCGCGCTGCGGCGGAGCATCGTGCGCATGCGCGACTTCCAGCGCTTCAACGCGACGTGATGCGATCCATGCGCGCGAAGGCTGGATTGGCCGCCCCTCTCCAGACGTCGCCCCGCCGGCTTCCCATGACGGGTGCGTTGCGCCGTGCATGGGATCCCCTGGCCACTGTGTGGCCTGGACCGCCGGCAGGTGGCGCGGGGCAGGAGGGGATTCGCGCATCCTTCGGCCAGGGTTCCCGCGCAGGAGCGGGGCTCGGGCCTCTGCCGAACCATGCCCGTGCGAAGGGCGGCGAACGCGGGCGTCCCTGTCAGCCGCGCCTTGGCGTCGCTCGAACCGGGGCGCGACCATGGTGATCAACGGGGTCGAAGCGGGCGTCAGCCGGGTTCCCATCGTCATCTTCTCGCTCGATCGGCCGGACTATCTCGAACGCCTGTGCCGCGGCCTGCTGGCGCAGACGCAGGTTCGGCCCGATCCTGCCCGCGTGTTCCTGCTGCAGGATGGCGCCGTGTCGCCGCGCACGGGGATACGCTATGCGCGCCCCCCGCTGATGCAGCGTTGCGTGCAGGTGTTCCGCGGCCTGTTCCCGCAGGGCCAGGTCCTGACCTCCGAGCACAATCTGGGCATCGCCGACAACATCCTGCGCGGCCAGCGCCACGTCTTCGAGACGATGGACGAGCCGCTCGGCCACTTCTTCGAAGACGACCTGGAACCTGGCCCGCTCTACCTGGCCGCGCTGGAGGCAATGCGCGCCGCGACCGAGCCCTTTGCCGGGAGCGTCGCGCATTTCTCCGCCATCGGCGATCACCTCGCGCCGCAGCCGGGACCGGCGGTGGCGGTCAAGCAGCTTGAATACCATTGGGGCTTCGGCCTGCGCCGCGACGCCTGGCGGCGGATCCAGGACTACCTCGCGCCGTGGTGGGAGGAGGTCCGCCGCGTCGATTACCGCGGCAACAACCATCTGCGCCTGCTGAAGGTCTATCGCGGCTGGGACGTGGCCTTCCACGGGGTAGGGCAGGATTCGGCGACGGCCGTCGCCTGCGCGTCGCTGCGGCTGGCGCGGCTGAACACGGATGTCTCCTTCGGCCGATACATCGGTGAGCATGGCGAGCATTTCACGCCCGGCCTGTTCCGCCGCCGCGGATTCGAGGCCATGCGCTGGGCCGAGGCCGAGGAATTCACCCTGCAGCCGATCGCGGTGGAGTCACTCAAGGGCATCACTGCCTGGGCGCGCGAATTCTACGCGACTTTCCGCCGCGACCACCTGGAACCGCTGATCGCGCAGATCGAAACCGAGCAGGCCGATCCCGACCGGATCGCGACCGAGGAAGACATCGCCGGGCTGTGGCTGCTGATGCTGGACCGGCGGACGGTGCCGCCGCAGATCCTGCAGCGCCACGCCAATCGCACAACCATGCGCGACCTGCGCCGCGAGATCGTGCGCATGCGCGCCTTCCAGCGCGTGACTGGAAGCTGATACCGACCCAGCCGAAAGGTTGGCCGGTATCAGGCCCGCTTGCGCTTGGCGGGCCTGGCCTCGACGCGTTCCAGCAGCGGGGCGAGGAAGCGCCCCGTATGACTTTCCGCCACCGCCGCGATGTCCTCGGGCGTGCCCTCCGCGATCAGCCTGCCGCCGCCTTCGCCGCCTTCGGGGCCGAGGTCCAGCACCCAGTCCGCGGTCTTGATGACTTCGAGGTTGTGCTCGATCACCACCACCGTGTTGCCCTGTTCCACCAGGGCATGGAGCACTTCGAGCAGCTTGCGCACATCCTCGAAATGCAGGCCGGTCGTGGGTTCGTCGAGGATGTAGAGGGTGCGCCCCGTCGCGCGGCGCGACAGCTCCTTCGACAGCTTGATCCGCTGCGCCTCGCCGCCCGACAGCGTCGTCGCCTGCTGGCCGAGATGGATGTAGCCGAGGCCGACGTCGCGCAGCACCGACAGCTTGTCGCGGATGGACGGCACGGCGGAGAAGAACTCCACGCCTTCGTCCACCGTCATGTCGAGCACGTCGGCGATGGACTTGCCGCGGAACTTCACCTCCAGCGTCTCGCGATTGTAGCGCTTGCCCTTGCAGGTGTCGCAGGTGACGTAGACGTCGGGCAGGAAATGCATCTCGATCTTGATGACGCCGTCGCCCTGGCAGGCCTCGCAGCGGCCGCCCTTGACGTTGAAGCTGAAGCGGCCGGCCTTGTAGCCGCGCGCGCGGGATTCCGGCATTTCCGAGAACCAGTCGCGGATTGGGCCGAACAGCCCCGTATAGGTCGCCGGGTTCGATCGCGGCGTGCGGCCGATCGGCGACTGGTCGATGTCGATGATCTTGTCGAGATGTTCCAGCCCCTCGATGCGCTCATGCGGCGCCGGCACCTCGGCGGCACCCATCAGGCGGCGGGAGGCTGCCTTGTACAGCGTCTCGATCACCAGCGTGGACTTGCCGCCGCCGGAGACGCCGGTGACGCAGGTGAAGGTGCCGAGCGGGATGGACGCGCTCAGGTCCTTGAGGTTGTTCCCCGTCGCGCCGATGACCTTGAGCTGCTTCTTGCGGTCGGGCTTGCGGCGGGTCGCCGGTACCTCGATGCGCCGTGCGCCCGACAGGTACTGGCCGGTGATGGAGGCGGGGTTGGCGGCGACCTCGGCCGGCGTGCCCTGGGCGATGACGCGCCCGCCGCCCTTGCCCGCGGCGGGGCCGATATCGACCAGGTAGTCGGCCTGGCGGATCGCGTCCTCATCGTGTTCCACCACCAGCACGGTGTTGCCGAGGTCGCGCAGGCGCCGCAGCGTGCCGAGCAGGCGTTCATTGTCGCGCTGATGCAGGCCGATGGAGGGCTCGTCGAGCACATAGAGCACGCCCGTCAGCCCCGACCCGATCTGCGAGGCGAGCCGGATGCGCTGGGATTCGCCGCCCGACAGGGTGGCGGAGGAACGGCCGAGCGACAGGTAGTCCAGCCCCACATCGACCAGGAACTGCAGCCGTTCCTCGATCTCGCGCAGGATGCGGCGGGCGATTTCCTGGCGCTGCGGGGTCAGCGTCTCCATCACCGTCGCGAACCAGTCGCGCGCCCGGCGGATCGAGAGGTCGGAGACCTCGCCGATATGTTTGCCGGCGATCTTCACCGATAGCGCCTGCGGCTTCAGCCGATAGCCCGAGCAGACGGCGCAGGGCTTCTGCGCCTGGTAGCGGGACAGATCTTCCCGCACCCAGGGATTGTCGCTTTCCTTGAAGCGGCGTTCGAGGTTGGGGATGACGCCTTCGAAGGGCTTCTTCACCTCATAGGCGCGCAGCCCGTCCTTGTAGCGCAGCGTCACCACATCGGTGCCCGTGCCGAACAGGACCTGCTTCCGCACCGCGGCGGGAATGTCCTGCCAGGGCGTCGTCATCGCGAATTTGAAGTGCTTCGCGAGGCTTTCCAGCGTCTGCGTGTAGTAGGGCGACTGCGTACCGGTCCAGGGCGCGATCGCGCCGTCCTTCAGCGAGACATCGTCCTGCGGGACAACGAGTTGCGGATCGAAGAAGGTCTCGGTGCCGAGGCCGTCGCAAGCCGGGCAGGCGCCATGCGGGGAGTTGAAGGAGAAGAGGCGGGGCTCGATCTCCTCGATGGTGAAGCCGGAGACGGGGCAGGCGAACTTCGCGCTGAACACCGTGCGTTCCTTGGTGTCGGCATTCTCGGCATAGGCGATGCCGTCGGACAGGCCGAGCGCGGTCTCGAAGGAATCCGCGAGGCGCGACGCGATGCCCTCCCGCACCACGATGCGGTCGATCACCGCCTCGATGTCATGCTTGAGCTTCTTGTCGAGTTTCGGCGCCTCGCCGATCAGATAGAGCTCGCCATTCACCTTCACGCGTTCGAAGCCGCGGCGCTGGAGCTCGGCGATCTCCTTCCTGAACTCGCCCTTCTTGCCGCGCGCGATCGGGGCGAGCAGCAGCAGGCGCGTGCCTTCGGGCATCGCCATCACGCGATCGACCATCTGGGAGACGGTCTGCGCCTCGATCGGCAGGCCGGTGGCGGGGCTGTAGGGCACGCCGGCGCGCGCCCAGAGCAGGCGCATATAGTCGTTGATTTCCGTGACCGTGCCGACGGTCGATCGCGGATTGTGGCTGGTGGTCTTCTGTTCGATGGAGATGGCCGGCGACAGGCCCTCGATCGAATCCACATCGGGCTTCTGCATCAGTTGCAGGAACTGCCGCGCATAGGCCGACAGCGATTCGACGTAGCGGCGCTGGCCCTCGGCATAGATGGTGTCGAAGGCGAGCGAGGATTTGCCCGACCCAGACAGGCCGGTGACGACGGTCAGCGTGTCGCGGGGAATGTCGAGATCGACGTCCTTGAGATTGTGCTGGCGCGCGCCACGGATACGGATCTGGCCGGTCATGCAGGGGGGCTCCGAACCTGGCGCGGCGGAGCCGGCCGGTGATGTTCCGGTGATGTTCTCTTCATATATGAGCCGGGACGGCCTGGAAGGGAAGGGGATGTTGCGATGCGGTCGTCCCGGCCGCTCGCCGTCCTGGTCCGTCGCGCGGATGATCCGCCGGAGGGGCAGGACTGGCCGTCATGCGCTGAAGCGGCTATGATCTTTGGCTCAAAAATCCCCAGGAATCGGCAGGCATGGCGGGCGTCAACAAGGCGATCATTCTCGGGCGGCTGGGCCGCGATCCGGAAGTCCGCAACTTCCAGAATGGCGGCAAGGTCGTGAACCTGCGCATCGCAACCTCCGAGCGATACAAGGACCGCGAAGGCAACCAGCAGGAGAGGACGGAGTGGCACGCCGTCGCCATCTTCAACGAACGCCTGGGCGAGGTGGCCGAGAAGTATCTGCGCAAGGGCAGCGAGGTCTACATCGAGGGTCAGATCGAGACCCGCAAGTGGCAGGACCAGAGCGGGCAGGAGCGCTACACGACCGAAATCGTGCTGCGCCAGTTCCGTGGCGAGCTGCAGCTTGTCGGCGGGCGTGGGTCGGGCGGCGGTGCGGGCGATGACGCCGGCTATTCGGAGCGCCCGGCGGGCGGCGGTGGCGGCGGCTCGCGTGGCGGCTACGAGGGCGGCAGCCGCTCCGGCGGCGGTGGCGCCGCCCGCAGCACTGGTGGCGGCGGGGGATGGGATTCCAAGAAGACCGACCTCGACGACGAAATTCCCTTCTGAAACAAGGCCCGCGCGGCGGTTGACTGCGGCCGCCGCACGGTGCCTATGGCGCCCAGAACCCCGGCGCGGCCGCTTCGCCGCGCCCACCCCATGACCGGATCGAGCCCCAGCGCGTGAGCGACCCCAGCACCCCCGGCGAGCCCCCGATCGACACGACACCCGTCGCGCTCGAAGAGGAGATGCGCCGCTCCTACCTCGACTACGCGATGAGCGTGATCGTCTCGCGCGCCCTGCCGGATGCTCGTGACGGTCTCAAGCCGGTGCATCGGCGCATCCTGTTCTCGATGCACGAAAGCGGGTTCACGCCCGACAAGCCGTACCGCAAGTCGGCGCGCGTGACCGGCGACGTGATGGGTAAGTATCACCCGCACGGCGACGCGGCGATCTACGACGCCATGGTGCGCATGGCGCAGCCTTTCTCGCTGCGCGTGCCGCTGATCGACGGGCAGGGCAATTTCGGGTCGGTCGATGGCGATCCGCCAGCGGCGATGCGTTATACGGAGGCGCGTCTCGCCGCTTCGGCCATGGCGCTGCTGGAGGGCATCGACGAGGACACGGTCGATTTCCAGCCGAACTACGATGAGAGTGCGGATGAACCGCGCGTCCTGCCGGCCGCCTTCCCGAACCTGTTGGTGAATGGCGCGGGCGGCATCGCCGTTGGCATGGCGACCAATATCCCGACGCACAACCCGACCGAGGTGATCGACGCCACTCTCGCCCTCGTCGCGGACAACGCGCTGACCCTCGACGACCTGATGAAGATCATCCCGGGGCCGGATTTCCCGACCGGCGGGCTGATCCTCGGGCGGTCCGGCATTCGCGCAGCCTTCGAGACGGGCCGGGGCTCCATCCCGCTGCGCGCGCGCGCCGAGATCGAGGAGATGCGCGGCGGCCGCCAGGCCATCGCCGTCACCGAGATCCCGTACCAGGTCAACAAGTCCACGCTGCTCGAGAAGATCGCCGAGCTGGTCCGTGCCAAGGCGATCGAGGGCATTTCCGACCTGCGCGACGAATCCGACCGGTCGGGCATGCGCATCGTCATCGAGCTGAAGCGCGACGCGACGGCGGAGGTGGTGCTGAACCAGCTCTACCGCATGACGTCGCTGCAGACTTCCTTCGCGGTGAACTTCCTCGCCCTGCACAATGGCCGTCCGCAGCAGATGGGGCTGAAGGACGCGCTGATGGCGTTCATCGGCTTCCGCGAGGAGGTGATCCTCCGCCGGTCGCGCTTCCGCCTGAACAAGGCGCGCGAGCGTGGGCACCTGCTGATCGGCCTCGCCATCGCGGTGGCGAATATCGACGAGGTGATCCGCGTCATCCGCGCCAGCGCCGATGCCGCGACCGCTCGCGCCGCGCTGATGGAACGCGACTGGCCGGCGGGCGATGTCGGCGTGCTGCTCGAACTGGTGGACGACTACCGCAACGTCATCACGCCGGAAGGCACGGTGCGGCTAACCGAGGAACAGGCGCGCGGCATCCTCGACCTCCGCCTGCAGCGCCTGACCGGCCTCGAACGCGAGAAGATCACCGGTGAATTGGGCGAGGTCGGGGAGAAGATCCGCGAGCTGCTGCACATCCTCGGGTCCCACCCCCGCCGCATGGAGGTGATGACCGACGAGCTGCGCGCGGTGCGCGACAAGATCGCCTCCCCGCGCATGACGCAGATCGTCGATCACCTGGCCGATGTCGATGACGAAAGCCTGATCGAACCCGGCACCATGGTCGTCACGCTGACGCGCGACGGCTATGTGAAGCGCACGCCGCTCGACACATTCCGCGCCCAGGGCCGCGGCGGGAAAGGGCGCACGGGCGCGGGGACGCGGGAGGACGATGTCGTCATCCGCTCCTTCGTCGCGCATACCCATCAGTTCGTGCTGTTCTTCACCAGCCGCGGCATGGCCTTCCGCGAGAAGGTCTGGCAGCTCCCCGAGGGCGGTGCCACGGGCCGCGGGCGGTCGCTGCGCCAGGTGCTCGCGTTGCAGGAGGAGGAGAGCATCACGGCGGTGCTGCCGCTGCCGCTCGACGAATCCCTGTGGGACGGGCTGCACCTGGTTTTCGCGACGGTGCAGGGGAATGTCCGGCGCAACCGCCTGTCGGACTTCAAGAACGTTCGCTCCTCGGGCCTCATCGCGATGAAGCTGGATGAGGGTGACAGCCTGGTCGGCGTCGCCACCTGCCGCGAGGGCGACGACGTGCTGCTGGCGACGCGCAGCGGCAAGGCGATCCGCTTCCAGGCGGAACCCGACACGCTGCGTCTGTTCGCCGGGCGCGATTCCACCGGCGTGCGCGGCATCCGCCTGGCGCAGGGCGATTCCGTCATCGCGCTGTCGGTGCTGCGCCATTCCGATGCGACACCGGATGAACGCGCCGCCTATCTCAAAGCCGCATCCGCGCGACGCCGTGCCCCGGACGAGGAGGCTGAGGCGGCGACGACGGGCGACGAGAGCGAGGAACCCGTCGCCGACATCGCCCTGTCGCCGGAACGCTTCGAGGCGCTGGCGGAGAGCGAGGAAATCATCCTGGCCGTGACCGATGGTGGTTTCGGCAAGCGTACTTCCTCCCACGAATACCGCGTCACCGGGCGCGGCGGGCAGGGCATCACCGGCATCACGCTGTCGAAGCGCACGGGCCGCGAGGTCGTCGCCACCTTCCCGGTGCGCGCGGGCGACCACCTGATGCTCGTCACCGATGGCGGGCAGCTCATCCGCATCGAGGCCGATGCCGTGCGCATCACGGGCCGCCAGGGCATGGGCGTCATGCTGATGCGCCTGGCCGAAGGCGAGCGGGTCATCTCCTGCTTCCCGGTGGCCGATGAGGAGGAGAGCGGCGAGGACAACGCGCCGCCTGAGGAAACGACGGAAACCCCATGAGCGAACGCATCGCCCTCTATCCGGGCACCTTCGACCCGGTGACGAACGGGCATCTCGACGTGATCGGCCGTGCCGCGCGGCTGGTGGACAGGCTGGTCGTCGGCGTGGCGATCAACATCGGCAAGGGGCCGCTCTTCGAGCTCGAGGAGCGCGTCGCGCTGGTGAAGGCCGAAACCGCCCTGATCGCCGAGCGCGACGGCACGGTGATCGAGGTGCAGGCCTTCGAGGGGCTGCTCGTGAGCTTCGCCCGATCGGTGGGTGCGAAGATGATGGTCCGCGGCCTGCGCGCGGTTGCGGATTTCGACTACGAATTCCAGATGGTGGGCATGAACCGCCGTCTCGACCAGGAAATCGAGACGGTGTTCCTGATGGCGTCGGAGACGAACCAGTTCATCGCCTCGCGCCTCGTGAAGGAAATCGCGCGGCTCGGGGGGGACATCTCCTCCTTCGTGCCGAAGACCACGCTGGACCGCACGCTCGCGAAGCTGCGCGCCACACAATCCTGAAGGGAAAGCCAGTCATGGATCGCAGGACCCTCCTCGGCGGTGCGACCGCCGTCCTCGGCCTCGCCGCCTGCGCGCAGGACCAGCCCGCGCGGGCGCAGACCCAGGCCCAGACGCCGGCCGCGGACCCGGAGAACATCTGGGTGCTGCAGATTCCGTCCGGCGAGGTTCGCATCCAGCTCCTGCCGGATCTCGCGCCGAACCATGTCGAACGCATCAAGACGCTGACGCGGCAGGGCTTCTACGACAACACCCCGTTCCATCGCGTGATCGAGGGCTTCATGGCCCAGGGCGGCGACCCGACCGGGACCGGCACGGGCGGGTCCCGCCTGCCGAACCTGCGCGCCGAGTTCTCCCCGCCGTCCCGCGCCCGCTTCATCCGGGGTACCGTGGGCATGGCGCGCGCGGCCGATCCGAACAGCGCGAACAGCCAGTTCTTCATCATGTTCGCGCCGAACCAGAGCCTCGATGGCAACTACACCATCTTCGGGCGCGTCATCTCGGGCATGGATGCGGTGGACCGCATCAAGCGCGGCGATTCCGCGCGGAACGGCACCGTCGCGCCGCCGCCGGATCGCATCCGCTCCGCCCGCATCGCCGCCGATATCCGCTGAAGGATCGCCCCATGAGCGAAACCACCACCCCCGATCCCGAGAACACGCTGATCCTCGAACTCGAGCACGGCACCGTCACCATCGCGCTGCGCCCCGACCTCGCGCCGAAGCATGTCGAGCAGATCAAGGCCCTGGCGCGCCAGGGCTTCTACAACGACGTGCCCTTCCATCGCGTGATCGAGGGCTTCATGGCGCAGGGCGGCGACCCGACCGGCACCGGGACCGGCGGGTCGGAACTGCCGGACATCGAGGCCGAATTCAGCCAGCCTTCCGTGGCGCGCTTCGTGCGCGGCACTTGCGGCATGGCGCGCACGCAGAACCCGCACAGTGCGAACAGCCAGTTCTTCATCATGTTCGCCCCGGCGCCGAGCCTTGATGGACAGTATACGATCTGGGGCCAGGTCACCTCGGGCATGGAGGCGATCGACAAGATCAAGCGCGGCGCGGGCATGTCGGGCATGGTGCAGGGCCCGGACAAGATCCGCAGCATGAAGGTGGCGTCCGACGCCGCCTGAGGCTATGACCCCGGCGCCGATGACGACCCGGCGCCGGGTCTTGGGTATCGACGCGGCCCTGCCGCCGCGTCTGTGAGCCGGTAGCTCAGTCGGTAGAGCATTCGACTTTTAATCGAATGGTCGAGGGTTCGAGTCCCTCCCGGCTCATATCCCGCCCGAGGGTCAGGGGCGCGGCACCCAGAAGCCGCCCCGCTTCACGTAGCGCTTCTTCACCGCCGCCCACGCGATGCGATGGCAGGTCGCTTCCTCCGCACCCCCGTCGTGCGCCTGCCAGGCGCTGTTGAAGGCTGCGCGGTAGATATCCTGCGCGTGGTCCGGCAGGACGTGGCGCAGGCTGTCGGGCAGGTCCAGGTTGCTGGCATAGGGCATGGGCGCCTCCGCGCGGATTTCCGCTTCGACAGCCAGTTGAATCCGCTCGCCGCGTCCGAACCCGCCCGGTGCGATGGCCAGGATTCGGGCGCTGGCGCGCGTGCCATCGGCAAGCAGGCGCGTGACCTCGCGGCTATCCGCTGGCGGCAGGCAGCCCAGGGGCCGCCCGTCGGGGTCACAGACCTCGACCTTGAAGAGGAAGGCCGTGCCGGCCAGCCGCCGGTGGCTCAGTCGCAACGGCAGATGGGTGCCCACGGCGAGGCTCGCCCAGGCCGGCGCCGCCACCGCCTGATCGAGGCCGACGAGATAGGTATCGAACAGGTCCCGCCAGGGCGGCCGCTGTGGCGAGCCCTCGCGCAGCGCCGCGGGTGCTTCCTGCCATGGGCCGCGCTGGCGTCGCCGCTGGGGCGCTGGCTTCTGTCGCCGGGGAAAGGCGCGCGCATCGGTGCCGGACCGTTCGACATGATGGGGCATGGTCTTCCTCCGCCTGGTCCGCTTCTGACGACAGTATCGTGGGGTCGGATGGCGAATTCGGAAGATGGTGCCGGGCAGGCCGGCAGCGAAGGCCGAGCGGGTTCGGTCCCGTGAGGGCCGGCGTCCCTTGCGTCTTGCCGCGGCGCACCAATTCCTGATCATGCAGCCCCGAATCCGGGTGCCCGGCGAGGCCATCATGGTCCTGCCGGCGATCCGGTCAGGGCGACATCTCCGCGCCATTTCCGGGAAACCCGATGACCAGCCTCCTTGAATTCGGCCTTGATACCTTCGGCGATGTGACCAACGGGCCGGACGGGCGGCCGCTGCCGCAGGCGCAGGTCATCCGTGACGTGATCGCGGAAGGCGTGCTCGCCGACCGCCTCGGCATCCACTTCTTCGGCGTGGGGGAACACCATCGCGACGATTTCGCCGTCTCGGCGCCCGAGATCGTGCTGGCCGCGATCGCCGGGCAGACCGCGCGGATCCGCCTCGGCTCCTCCGTGACGGTGCTGAGCTCGGACGATCCCGTGCGCGTCTATCAGCGTTTCGCGACGCTCGATGCGGCGTCGGGCGGCCGGGCCGAGGTGATCCTGGGGCGTGGCTCCTTCACCGAATCATTCCCGCTCTTCGGCTATCCGCTCGACCAGTACGAGGTGCTGTTCGAGGAGAAGCTCGACCTCTTCACGAAGCTGCTGCCGCAGGAGCCGGTGACCTGGTCCGGCACGACCCGCGCGGGGCTGCGCGACCAGCGCGTCTATCCCACGCTGGAGAAGCCGCCGCTGCGCTGCTGGATCGGCGTGGGGGGCAGCCCGGAATCGGTGATGCGCGCGGCGCGGCATGGATTGCCGATGATGCTGGCGATCATCGGCGGGGATCCGCGGCGCTTCGTGCCCTATGCCGATTTCTTCCGCCAGGCCTGCAGCAAGTTCGACCAGCCATCCTTGCCGATCGGCGTGCATTCGCCGGGTTATGTGGCGGAGAACGACGCCGCCGCGCAGGAAGAATTCTGGCCGAGCTACAAGGCCATGCGCGACCGCATCGGCGCCGATCGCGGCTGGCCGCCCATGGCGCGCCGCGAATTCGACAGCGAGATCGAGCATGGCTCGCTCTATGTCGGCGGGCCCGAGACGGTGGCACGCAAGATCGCCGCGACGGTGAAGACGCTCGGCGTGCAGCGCTTCCAGTTGAAGTACAGCGCCGGCGGGTTGAGCCATGCGCGGATGATGCGCTGCATCGAGCTCTATGCGACGCAGGTCATCCCACGCGTGCGGGACTTGCTGGCCTGACCCTCAGCGGCCGCCACAGGCGGCGGCGAGCGCGGCCACGCCGGACCGCGTGCCGGCCAGCGGCATGGGGTCGGTGCGGCCGGCGACGGTGATGCGCAGGGTGCGGCCTTCCGCCAGCACGCGCCCGAGCGACGGATCGAAGGGCAGTTCCGCCCTCAGCATGTCGCCGAGCTCGGTGCTCTCCGCGCGCAGGCGCAGCGTGACGCGGCCGGCTTCGGAGGCGAATTCCACCGGCACCTCGCGCCCCGGCGGCACGCCGCGCGCCTGGTCGAGCGATACGGTGAAGCGCCGCTGGGGCAGGGCGCAGCCGAGGAAGACGGGCTGGAAATCCGTATCCGGCTGCTCATAGGCGAGGACCACGCCCTCCGCCGATTGCCGGGTCTGCCAGCGCAGCTCCTCGGCCTGCGCCGGCGGCGCACCCGCCAGCACCACCGCCACGGCCAGCCATGCGGTCTTCGTCATCGTGCGATCCTATCCCGCCGCGGCAGGGTCTCGCCCGGGGGCGGCGTCCGCGCCAGGAAAGGCTTCAGCCTTCGCGCTCGACAGGATGCGCAGCGAGCCAGTCCTCGCGATGGGAGAGCAGCAGGCGCCGCCCCGCTTCCATGCCCTGCGACGCCTCCAGGGCGAAGCGTTCGGCATCGCGCCGGCGCATCGTGCCGATCACGTCATCCGCCTCCTCATCCGCGACATCCATGCGAATCAGCGCCTCCCGGCCCAGGGAGAGGGCGGATTCGAAGGTCTCGCGCACCACATGGTCGGCGCCGGCCGCCAGCATGCGCATCGCGTGCTCGCGGTCGAAGGCGCGGGCGAGGATGGGGATGCCGCGGAACTCGTCCCGCAGCAGGTGAACGATGCGCAGGGCGGCGTCGCGGTCATCCACGCAGCACAGCACCATGCGCGCACGCCCCGCGCCGGCGGCATGCAGGATATCGAGCCGCGTGCCGTCGCCGTAATGCACCCGGAAGCCATAGGCATTGGCCTCGCGCACCATCTCCGGATCCGTGTCGATGACGGAGATGGAGCATTGGCGCGTCAGCATGGCGCCACCCGCGATCTGGCCGAAGCGGCCGAAGCCGATGATCAGGACGCTCGCCTCGTTGTGCTGGGGCGCCTCTACGCCGTCGAGCGAGGGCGCCTCGGGCGTGATCATGCGGTCATGCAGGATGATCATCACGGGGGTGAGAACCATCGAGACGATGGCGGTCGCGGTCATCACCGCATTGGCCTCGCCGTCGATGATGCCGACCGCGGTCGCCGCCCCATACAGCACGAAGGCGAATTCGCCGCCCTGGGCCATGAGCACGGCGCGTTCCAGGGCTTCCCGGTGCCCGGCTTGGGTGAGGCGCGCGACGAGGTAGATGGCGGACGCCTTGACCGCCATGTAGGCGATCACGCTGCCGGCGACGAGCGTCCAGTTCGCTGCGATGACGGCCAGGTCGAGCGCCATGCCGACCGCGAGGAAGAACAGCCCGAGCAGGATGCCGCGGAAGGGTTCCACATCCGCTTCGAGCTGGTGCTTGAAGGCGCTTTCGGACAGCAGCACGCCGGCGAGGAAGGCCCCCATTGCCATCGACAGGCCGCCGAGCTGCATCGCGAGGGCCGAACCGAGCACCACCAGCAGCGCGGCCGCGGTCATCACCTCCCGCGCCCGCGAACCGGCCAATAGCCGGAACATGGGGTTCAGCAGCCAGATCCCGGCCGCGACCAGGGCGGCGACGGAACCGAGACCGATCCCCACGGCGAGCAGCCGGTCGCTCAGGGATGCCTCCGCCCCGCCCGGCGCGATGAAGGCGACCAGTGCCAGCAGCGGCACGATGGCGAGGTCTTCCAGCAGCAGCACGGCGATGACGCGCTGGCCGGGCCGCGTGCCGATCATCCGTCGTTCCTCGAGCATCTGCATCACGATCGCGGTCGAGGTCAGCACGAAGCCCGTGCCGGCCACGAAGGCGACGGCGGGGCCAAGGTCCATCGCGATGCCCACGCCGGTGAGCAAGGCAATGCAGACGCCGACCTGCAACAATCCGAGACCGAAGATCTGTCGGCGCATGCCCCACAAACGGGACGGCTCCATCTCCAGCCCGATGATGAAGAGGAACATCACCACGCCGAGCTCTGCGACATGCAGGATCGCCTGCGGATCGCTGAACAGCCCGATGCCATAGGGTCCGATGACCACCCCCGCGACCAGGTACCCCAGCACCGAGCCGAGGCCGAGCCGCTTGAACAGCGGCACCGCGACCACCGAGGCGCTGAGCAGGGCGACGACGCCGACCAGATCCGGTCCTGATGCTTCGGCGGCCATCGGGTCAGTCCTTCTTCGGGCATGGGCAGGTCATGGGGCGCCCGCCAACGCTGCCGTGTGCGGCACGGCGCCGCAATGCACAACATCGCCCCCCTGGACAGCCTGCCCGGCTCGCCGGACCATGGCGGAAAGGGAAGGGAGCGTACCATGGCGCGACGCGACAAGGTCGTTGCGGATTTCGATGCGGCGGTGGCGGGGATCGCCGATGGATCGACCATCGCATTCGGTGGATTCGCCCTGCCGGGCTCGCCGTTCAACCTCACCGCGGCGCTGCTGCGCCAGGGCGCGAAGGGGCTGGTCTGCGTCGGCAACACCACAGGCGGGCCGCGCAAGCCGCGCAACCCGGATATCGGCATGCTGGTCGAGAACGGCCAGGTCGCGAAGGTGATCTGTTCCTTCACGGCCGCGCCGCGGGCTTCGGATGTGCTGCCCTTCACCCCGTACTACGAACGCGGGGAGGTGGATGCCGAGACGGTGCCGCAGGGCACGCTGGCGGAACGGCTGCGCGCCGCGGGCGCCGGCATCCCGGCCTTCTACACCCCCGCCGGCGTCGGCACCGAGATCGCCGAGGGCCGCGAGACGCGCGTCATCAACGGCCGCGAATACCTGCTGGAATACGCGTTGCCTTGTGATGTGGCGCTGCTGCGCTGCCATCAGGCGGATGAGGCCGGCAACCTGCGCTTCCGCCGCGCGCAGCGCAATTTCGGGCCGATCATGGCGATGGCGTCGAAGCTCGTGATCGTCGAGGTGGAGGAGCCGATCCTGCCCGCCGGCGCGATCGACCCCGATGAGGTCCATACGCCCGGCATCCTGGTGCACCGCTTGGTGCATGTCCCGCCCGCGCCTGCCGCGATCTGGCCGACCCTGAAGGAGACCCGCTGATGCCCTGGTCCCGTCCGCAGATGGCCGAGCGCCTGGCCCGCGAATTCCAGGATGGCTGGATCGTCAACCTCGGCGTCGGCATGCCGACCCTGATCACCGATGTGGAGATGGGGGAGAAGGAGATCACCTTCCATGCCGAGAACGGCGTGATCGGCTTCGGCCCCGTCGCGGCGGAGGGGCAGGAGGACATCCACCTGGTGGATGCCAGCCGGCGCTATGTGACGCTTCCGTCGGGGGCGGCCATCGTCGACCATGCCGACAGCTTCGCGCTGATCCGCAGCGGACGGATCGACGTGACCGTGCTGGGGTCCTACGAGGCGGCGGCAAACCGCGACTTCGCCAATTGGAAGGTGAAGGGCGCGAAGGGCGGGGTGATCGGCGGGGCGATGGACCTCGCCGCTTGCGCGAAGAACGTCTTCCTGATGCTGGAACACCGCACGCGGGACGGGTCGCCGCGCCTGCTCGCGCAATGCTCCCTGCCGGTGACGGCGCGCGGCCGGGTGAACCTGGTGGTGACGGAACTTGGCCTGTTCGAGCCCACCGGGAGCGCGTTCAAGGTGCGGGACCTCGCGCCGGGGGTGACGCTGGAAGACGTTCGCGCCGCGACCGCGGCGCCGGTGGAGGCGTAGGGCGATGCATATCGACTACTACGCCTCGCTGAACTCGCCCTGGACGCATCTCGGTGCCGCGCGGATCGAGGCGCTGGCCGCCCGGCACGGCGCGAGCCTGCGCATCTTCCCGGTGGATTTCGGCACGATCTTCGCGGGGTCCGGCGGCTTCCCGCTGCCCAAGCGGTCGCCGCAGCGCCAGGCCTACCGGCTGCAGGAACTGGCGCGATGGCGCGATGCGCTGGGCATTCCGATCCAGATCCATCCGAAGCATTTTCCGCACGACGAATTGCCGGCCGCCGCCTGCGTCATCGCGGTGCGGGAGACGATCGGCGACGCGCCGGCGATCCGCCTCGCCCACCGCGTGCTGAAGGCGCTGTGGGAGGAGGACCGGGACCCGGCCGAACCCGCGACGCTCGCCGCGCTGATCGCGGAGGCAGGGCTCGATCCGGCGGAGGTACAGCGGCTCGGTGCCGATCCACGCTGGCTGGAACGGCGCACGGCGGATACCGCCGCGGCGCTGGAACGCGGCGTCTTCGGCGCGCCCTGCTACGTGATCGGGGAGGACATCTTCTGGGGCCAGGATCGGCTCGACTTCGTGGCGCGGCGTCTGGCGCAGGGCTGATCCCCGTCGCATGATCCCCCGGTTCCATACTCTCCGGGGGATTGCATGAGTGAGCTTGCCGCGCTGCGCCACAAGGCGCTCGACTGGATCGCCGCGAACGAGACGCGGATGTCCGAGTTCAACGAGCGCATCTGGCACTTCGCGGAACCGGCCTGGCGCGAATACAAATCCTCGGCCGCCTATGTCGATCTGCTGCGCGCCGAGGGTTTCGAGGTCGAAGCCGGGTCGGGCGGCATGCCCACCGCCTTCTGCGCGCGCTGGGGCAAGGACGGGCCGCTGCTCGCCTCCTTCTCGGAATACGATGCGGTGCCGGGGAACTGCCAGGCGGTGGTGCCACGGCGCGAGCCGCGCCCGGGGATGCATCCCTATGCGGCGGGTCACACGGATCCGCATTCCTCGCTGGGGACGGCGTCGCTGACCGCGATCCTCGCCGCCAAGGCCGCGCTGGAAGCGACCGGCACGCCGGGGCGCCTGGTGCTGTTCGGCGAACCGGCCGAGAAGGTCTGCGGGTCGAAGCCCGTCCATGCGGCGAAGGGCTACTATGACGGCCTCGATGCGGCCGTCGTCTACCACCCGCACATGCAGAACACCGTCACGGCCGAGACGCATTTCGGCGCCTACTGGTCCTGCGTCATCACCTTCACCTGCGACAGCCCCGAGACCTGGATCGACAAGTCGCTGCTGCCGATCCGCGACGTGGGTCACGCGGCCGCGCGCGCGCCCGGTGCGACCGATGCGCTGTGCCTGATGTACACGACGACCAAGTACACCAAGGAGGCGATGTTCCCCCACGCCGGTTCCTGGACGCTCAACGAGTTCATCATGCATGGGGGCGATGCGACCTCGGACAACCTCGCGCCGCGTTTCACCCAGATCCAGTATTCCTGGCGCACGCCGTCCCTGGCGATGGCGCAGCAGATCGAGAACGTCCTGATGGCCAATGCGCGCAGCGCGGCGGCGGCCACGGCATGCACGGCGCATTGGCGCTGGGTGACGAAGACGCGCGTCGGCCTGCCGAACACGGTGATGACCGACGCCACCTGGGCGAACCTCCAGGAAGTCGGCCCGCCGGAATATCCCGCCGCCGCGCAGGTCTTCGCGCGGGAGATCCAGACGGGGCTCGGCCTCGAGCCCATGAACGATCCCTTCGCCACGGCCAACACCACCCTGACGACGCCGGCGGATTTCGAGGCGAATCTGCGCCACTTCCTGCCGCCCTGGCAGTGGCACCTCTCGGCCGACGATTATGTCGAGTTCTGCTGGCACTGCCCGACGGTGCGCCTGCTGACCGCCCGGCCGCGGCTGCGCAACCCGGATGCGACCTACGAGTATCCGCAATGGACCTACAACGCGCTGGGCGGCCTGCCGGCGGCCATCGATCCGGGCATGTTCGTCGCGGCGAAGACCATGGCGCTGACCCTGGTGGATCTTGCGGCGAAGCCGGGTCTGCTGGACGCCGCAAAGGCGGAATGGCGCGAACGGACCGGCGGCGGCGTGGGCGGGTCGAAATGGGTCGGCCCGCTGCTGGAGAAGGACTTCGTCGCGCCAGTGGACATGCGCTGGCCGGAATACGTCACGACCGCGCGTGGCGATGAATGGTGCGTGCCGACGCCACTCGACGGGCTCGGGGCGGGCGAGGCGCTTTAGGGCGGATCCCGATCAGGTGGAATCGCCTGATCGGATGAAGAGGCTCGCGAAGACGGCTTCTCGATCGTCCCGATGCATGCCCTGTCGGATTGGAGGGGCGCGGCCCCTCCAAACCACCCCGCCAGGGGCTTGGAGCCCCTGGACCGCAGTCTGTTGGCGTCGGGCACAACGGCCTTGCGGCACCCCCCAAGCGCCCTTCGTGCGCAAGAGCGGGTTTCGGCACCATTATGACCGGTGTGCCCGGCGCCAGGTTGAGGTTTCCAAAGGCCCTTCGGCCTTTGGTGGGGTGGGGTCCGGGGAGGGGCAAAGCCCATCCCCGGCCTTCAGGCAACGAAGCGTGCGGCGGCCTCGCCCGCCGCGCGCCCCGTGGCGAAGCAGGCCTGTAGCAGGTAGCCACCGGTCGGTGCCTCCCAGTCCAGCATCTCGCCGCAGGCGAAGACGCCCGGATGGCGCGTCAGCATCAGCGTCTCGTCGAGTTCGGACCAGGCGAGCCCGCCGGCCGAGGAGATCGCGCGCGCGATGGGGAAGGGGGCGTTCAGCGTGATCGGCAGCGCCTTCACGAGCGCGGCGAGATCGTCGCGCGCCGCGCCGCCATGCAGCGCTTCCTGCACCAGGGCAACGGCAACGGGCGACAGGCCGCCGGCGCGGCGGAGATGGTTGGAGAGCGTGACGGCGGCCGGGCGCGTGTTCAGCCGGCGCGCCAGATCCTCGCGCGGGATGTCGGGGCGCAGGTCGATATGCAGGGTGGCGTGGCCCTGCGCCGCGATGGCCTCGCGCAACGGCGCTGACAGCGCATAGACCGCGCCGCCCTCGATGCCCTCGGCGGTGATCACCGCCTCGCCCCGGATGGCGGTGCCGGCGAAGGTCAGCGCGATGCGCTTCAGCGGTGTGCCGGCGAAGCGGGTGCGAAGATGCTCCGACCAGACGACCGAGAAGCCCATGTTGGACGGGCGCAGTGGCGCGATGGTGCAGCCCGGCAGCAAGGCGGGCCAGGCGCCATCTGACCCCAGTCGGGGCCAGGAGGCACCGCCCAGCGCCAGCACGGTCGCGCGCGGGCGCATCGTCGCCTCGCCCTCGGGCGTCGCGAAGCGGAGCGCACCGGCCGCATCGAAGCCGGTCCAGCGATGGCGCGGCCGCAACCTGACGCCAAGCGACGCCAGCCGTGCCAACCAGGCCCGCAGCAACGGCGACGCCTTCATCGCCTTGGGAAAGATCCGCCCCGAGGAACCGACGAAGGTCTGCACGCCGAGCCCTTCGCACCAGGCGATCAATGCCTCGGGCGGGAAGGCCCGGATGAAGGGCTGCAGCCGCGCGCGCGCCGTCCCGTAGCGGTCGAGGAAGTGTTCCAGCGGTTCCGAATGCGTCAGGTTCAGCCCGCCGCGGCCCGCGATCAGCAGCTTCCGCGCCGGGGAGGGCATGTGGTCGAAGACGGTGACGACCGCACCCGCCTGTGCCGCCGCCTCCGCCGCCATCAGCCCTGCCGGGCCGGCGCCGATGACGGCGATACGGTGCGGCCGGACCGGATCGGACGCGGTCAGGCGGCGCTCCGTTCCAGCAACTCGATCGACACGTTCTCCGGCCCGCGCAGGAAGCAGATGCGTACGCCGGGCCGGATGGTCGTCGGGTCCATCGTGAAGGTCACACCCTTCGCCTTCATCTCCGCGACGATGGCATCGATGCCGGTGACCGCCAGGCCGATATGCTCCAGTCCACGATAGGGCGGCAGGGGCGCCTCGCCGGTCGTCGGCTCGTTCACCGGGGAGACGAAGATCGGCTGTCCGCCCAGCACGAAGTCGATCCGCTGCGGGCTGCGCTTCAGTTCCACGCCGAAGACGCGCTCGTAGAAGGCGGCGGTCGCCTCCGGGTCCGGGCTGCGCAGATGGATGTGATCGAAGGTGAAAGTCATGGCTGTCTCCCGGTCAGATGGCGCCGCTCGCGCGCAGCGACGCCTGCGCTGCGTCGTCGTAGCCGAGTTCGGCGAGGATCGCACCCGTATCCGCCCCGAGAGGGCGCGGCGGGGCATCGATGCGCGGCCCGCCATGGGCGAAGCCGAAGGCGGCCACGGGAACGGTGAAGCCGTCGGGCACGCCCTGGGCTTCATCAAAGCGATGCGTCAGGCCGCGCGCGGCGAGGTGCGGATCGGCCAGCGCCTCATCCAAGCGGCGCACGCGGGCGGCGGGGACATGGCGGGATTGCAGGAACACCTCCCACTCATCGGCGGTGCGGGTCAGCAGGATCTCGCGCAGCGCGGCGGCTTCCTCGGCGCGATGCGCCACGCGGTCCTCGTTGCGCGTCTTCGCCATCTCCGGCCGGCCGAGCGCCGCCCAGAGCCGCTTCTGCTGGCGCAGGTTGGACGCGCCCAGCATCACCATACCCTCCTGCGTCGGATAGGCGGAGTTGGTCGCGTATTCATGGTCGTTGCCGCGCGGGCGCGGCGGCTTGCCGGTGCGGGAATGCGCCGTGACGTGGGACGACATCATCATCATCGCGACATCGAGCATGGCGAGGTCGATGCGCTGGCCGCGGCCCGTGCGTTCCCGCTGGAACAGCGCCGCCGACAGCGCGAAGGCGCCCATCGTGCCGGTCGCGTAGTCGATCGCCGGCGCGCCGAGCTTCAGCGGATTGACCTCCGCCGTGCCGGTGGCCGCCATGATGCCCGAACTCGCCTGGATCACGTGGTCATAGGCAGTTTGCCCGGCACGCGGCCCTTGCTGCCCGAAGGCCGAGATCGAGCAGTAGATCAGCCGGGGATTCAGGGCGGACAGGGCATCGTAGCCGAGGCCCAGCGCCTCGAAGGCGCCAGGGCGGTAGTTCTCGACCAGCGCATCGGCCTGCGTTGCCAGCTTGCGGAAGACCTCGCGCGCCGCCTCCTGCTTCAGGTCCAGCGTCAGCGACCGCTTGTTCGATCCCTGCGTCAGGAAATAGGTGCCCATCCCCGCGCGGTTCAGCTCCCAATCCGGTCCCTGGCCCCGGCTCTGGTCCGGGTCGCCGGGATGCTCGACCTTGATGACCTCGGCGCCGAGCAGCGCGAGCTGGTAGGCCGCGAAGGGACCGGCCAGCACATGCGTGGCATCGAGGATGCGGATACCCTCGAAGGGCCGCGTCATCAGCCGAGGCTCACATTGTTGCGGCGGATCAGCGCACCCCAGCGCTCGCGCTCGCGGGCGATGTACTCGCCGAACTGGGCGGGCGTCATGGGCTGCGCCGTGGCCCCTTCCGTTTCGAGCCGCGCACGGAAGGGCGCTTCGCTCAGCGTGCGATTGCACACCTCGTTCAGCTTCGTGACGATGGCGGTCGGCGTGCCGGGCGGTGCGACGATGCCGTACCATTGCAGGGCCTCGAAGCCCGCCACGCCCTGTTCGGCGACCGTCGGGATGTCGTTCGCCGCGGGCAGCCGTTCCAGCGAGGAGATCCCGAGCGCGCGCAACTGCCCCGCGCGCACCGGCGGCAGCGCGGGCGGCCCGCCGGTCATGGTGAGCTGGATCGTGCCGCCGATCAGGTCGGTCATCATCGGCCCCGTGCCGCGATAGGGCACATGGGTCATCTCGGTGCCCGTCGCCTCGTTGAAGGCCACCATGGCGATATGCGCCGCGCTGCCATTGCCGCCGCTGCCATAGGTCAGCTCGCCCGGCTTGCTCTTGGCCAGCGCGATCAGCGACGGCACGTCGCGCACCGGCAGCGCGTTGGTCACGACGAGGAAATTCGCGACATTCGCCACCAGCGCCACCGGCACGAACTGCGCCGTGTCGAAGCTGAGGTTACGGTACAGCGCGGGATTGCAGGCCAGCGTGCCGATATGGCCCATCATCAGCGTCTGTCCGTCCGGCGCCGAGCGGAAGACCTGTTCGGAGCCGAGCGTGCCGCCCGCGCCCGGGCGATTGTCGATGATGAAGGGCTGGTTGAACACCTCACCGAGCCGCTGGCCCATGGCGCGGGCGAGGATGTCGGTCGATCCGCCCGGGGTGAAGGGCACGACCAGGCGCACCGGCTTGTCGGGCCAGTTGCCCTGCGCGCGGGCGATGGCGAAGGGGGCGAGCGTGGCGCCGGCGATCGCCGCGCGGCGGGTGATTCCGGTCATGACATTCCCTCGATCAGCACGCCGTCCTGGCGCAGCATGTCTATTTCTTCCGGCGTGAGGCCGGCCCCGGCCAGCACCGCCGCGCCATCCGCGCCAAGCCGCGGCGCTGGCGGCCGCGGCGGCGCGACACCGCCCGAGAAGCGGTTCGGCGCGCCGATCGCCCAGGTCGCGCCCTCGGTCGGGTGCTCTTCCTCCCGCACCATACCGACCGCGCGCAGATGCGGGTCGTCGATCAGCGAGCCGATGGTGTTGTAGGGCGAGGCCGGCACGTCCGCGCGGTCGAAGATCTCGAGCCACTCCGCGCTGGTCCTGCCACCCAGGGAGGTGGCGCGGATGTGGAAGTACTCCTTGGTGTGCTGCACGCGCTGCGCGACCTTCGCGAAGCGCGGATCGGTCTTCAGCTCCGGGCGGCCGATCGCGTCGAAGAAGGCATGCGCCTGCGCGTCGGTATTGGCCGAGATGCAGATGAAGCCGTCCTTGGTCGGCAGCGGCTTGCCGTCGGGGCTCAGCACGCGGTGGTCGCCCGGCGGGCCGAGCGGCGGGCGGAAGGAGGCCGCGCCGAGATGCTCCTGCATGATGTAGGCGGCCATGTTCTCGAACATCGGCACCTCGATTGCCTCGCCCGTGCCGGTCTTCTCGCGGCGATAGAGCGCGAAGCCGATCATCTGCGCGGCAATCAGCCCGACCGTGTGGTCGGCGACGAGGAAGGGCACGTAGCGCGGCTCGCCGGTCGAGGCCTCGAAGGCACCCGCCACGCCCGACACGCCCTGGATGACGGTGTCGTAGGCCGGCCGCCCGGCATAGGGTCCGCCGGTGCCGAAGCCGGTGATGGAGCAGTGGATCAGCCGCGGCGCGGCCGCGCGCAGCGTCCCGGCATCCACGCCGAGCCGCGCCTGTGCATCGGGACGAATGTTCGTGACGAAGACATCCACCGTCGCGGCGAGGCGCTTCAGCGCGGCCAGGCCCGCCGGCTTCTTCAGGTCGATGGCGAGCGACTTCTTGCCCCGGTTGAAGTTGAGGAACTTGCCGTTCATCCCCGCGCTGCGGCCCTTGCCGGCCAGCGAGCGCAGCAGGTCGCCCGTGGGAGGCGCCTCGATCTTGATGACCTCCGCCCCGTGCTCGCACAGGACATGCGTGCAGATCGGCCCCACCACCACGGCCGAGAGGTCGAGTACGCGGATACCGTCGAGAGGACCCGCCATCTCAGCCGATCCTCGTCGCGATGCGGATGGCCATGGCGCCGTTCTCCGCCTCCACCCACAGCACCTGGTTGCCCGCGGCATCGGGGGCGTCGCCGCAGAGGAAGGCGGGACGGTCGCAGAAGACGGGTTGCATGGTGCGGGCCTCGTAGGAACGGATCTGCTGGCCCGGTGCGCGGCGCAGCAGGGCCTCGAACAGGAACAGGGTGCTGACGCTGCCATTGACGACCAGGGCCGGGTATCCCTCGACATCGCGCGCATAGTCCGCGTCGTAGTGGATGCGGTGGCCGTTGAAGGCGAGGGCCGAGAAGCGGAACAGCACCACCGGATCAGGCTTCCACGGATCGCGCCAGGCCGCGTTGGGCAGGACGACCGGCTTCTCGACCGGGGCGGGCGCATTGCGCTTGGCTTCGAGATAGACGGTGTCCTGTTCCTCCACCGCGACCAGGCCGTTGGGGCCGGTGATGGTGTGGCGGAGCATGACGAGGATCATCGCCCCCGATCGGCCGACCTTCGGCGTGATGGACGCGATCATCGTCTCGCGTTCCAGCGTGTCGCCCACATGCACCGGGGCGTGGTAGGTCAGGCGCCGCCCGCCCAGCATGCGGCGGGGCAGGGGGACGGGGGGCAGGAAATCCCCCTTCGACGGGTGCCCGTCCGGCCCGAGTTGCGACTGCGGTTGCGCATCGTCGAACAGGATGGACAGCCAGTGGTTCGGCACTGGCGCACCGCGGTCGAGCGCGATGTCGCTGCGATCCGTCAGGGCTGCCATGCGGCGCACCAGGGGCGTGGCCATCTCGTCCGCCACGCGCCGCGTGCGGCCGATCCAGGAATGCAGGGTATCGGTCATGAGAAGCCGTAGAGCCGCGCGGGGTTGTCCACCAGCACGCGCTGCAGCGCGGCGGCGTCGCCGAATGCCGGCAGGAGATCGACGAGATCGGCCTCGTCGGGATCCCAGCGCACATTGGGGTGCGGCCAGTCGGTGCCCCACAGCGTGCGGTCGGGCGCGGCTTCGATCAGCCGGCGCGCGAAGGGGATGGCGTCGCGGAAGGGCGGGCCCTCGGCCGAGATGCGCTCGGCGCCGGACACCTTCACCCAGTAGTTCGGGCGCTTCATCAGGTCGAGCAGGATGCGGAAGGGCACCTGGTCCGGCCCGTCCGCGACCGGCACGCGGCCCATGTGGTCGATCACCACCGGCAGGGCGAAGCCGCGCAGCAGATCCTCGAATTCCGGGATGTTGGCGGCATCGAGATGCAGCACCAGGTGCCAGCCCATCGCCGCGATGCGCTCCGCGGTGCGCCTGACCAGCGCGATGTCCGGCAGGCCCCCCAGATGCTTCACGAAGTTGAAGCGCACCCCGCGCACCCCGCCATCATGCAGCGTCGCGAATTCCGCATCGCCGAAGCCGGCGTCGATCACGGCCACGCCGCGCCAGGCGCCATGGCTTGTCGCGATGGCGTCGAGCATGGCGCGATTGTCGGATTTGTAGACGCTGGTCTGCACGATGACGGCACGCTCGACGCCGAGCCGCGCATGCAGTGCCTGCAGATCCTCCTTCGTGCGTTCGGGCGGGGTGTATGGCGCGCCCTTCGCCACCGGGAAGCGGTCGAAGGGGCCCCAGACATGCACATGCGTGTCGCAGGTGCCGGCGGGCAGGACGAATTCGGGGCGACGCATGGCTCAGCCTCGCGGGAAGTCGTAGAGACGCGCGGGGGTATCCGTCAGGATCTTCCGCCGGATCACCGGGTCCTGCGTCCAGTCGAGGAAGACCTCGAGCAGCCGCTTCGCATCCGGCCTGCCGCCGTCGGGTCGCGGATGCGGCCAGTCGGTGCCCCAGACCAGCGCGCCCGGATTGGCCGCGACCAGCGCGTCGTGGAAGGGCTTGGCATCCAGGTAGTCGGGTTTCACCGCACCGAGCCGGTAGGTGCCCGATACCTTGGCCATGTAGCGCCCGTCGCCCACGCCGCGCACCAGCGCCTGGAAGCCGGGATCGTTCGTGCCGTGGCTGTGGTGCATCCGGCCCATGTGATCGACGACGATGGGCACCGGCACCTTGGCGAGGCGCGGTTCGAGTTCCGGGAGGTGACGCGCATCGATCCACAACTGCAGATGCCAGCCAAGCTCCGCCATCATCGGGAAGAACGGCTCGATTTCCTCCAGCCGCACCCCGCCATGATAGGCGGCCTGGCCGTCGCGCCGGTATTCATTGGCGCGCAGGCCGCGGATGCCGTCGCGATGCATGGCGCGCAGCGTGTCGGCCGTCGCCTCCCGCCCCACCACAGCGACGCCGCGCAACCGGTCGGGCGCGCGGCGCAGCGCATCCAGCGTGCAGGCATTGTCGCGGTCATAGGCGGAAGGCTGCACGATCACGCCGCGGTCGAGCTCGAGCCGGTCGAGCAGCGCGAGGTAGTCTTCGAGCGTCTCATCCTCCGGCGTGTAGGAACGTGGCTCGGCGTAGGGGAACCGCGCCGCGGGACCGAAGATGTGGCAGTGGCAATCCGTGGCCCCTGCGGGTGTCTGACGCATGATCATTCGACCCTGATGTCGGCAGCGCGAGCGACGACGCGGGACCGCGCCAGGTCGGCCGCGATGAAGGTGGCAAAGCCCTCGGGCGTGGCGAGCGCGCCGGCCGCGGTCTCGCCGCCCAACCCTTCCATGCGGCGCTGGAAGTCGGGCTCCTGCACGATCGCCGCCATCGCCTCGCCGAGCTTGCGCATCGCCTCGGGCGGCGCGCCCGCCGTGGCGAGCAGCCCGACATAGGAGCCCGCCGTGAAGTCGGGCACGCCCTGTTCGATCATGGTCGGCACATCCGGCGCGGCGGACAGCCGGACCGCCGAGGCCACGGCGACGATCCGCGCCTTGCCGTCCTTGTGCAGCGGCAGGGCGGTCGAGAATTCGGTGAACAGCATCGGCAGGTTGCCGGCGATGAAGTCCGGCACCGCCGCTCCGCCGCCGCGATAGGGCACATGCAGCAGGTTCGCCCCCGTCGTCGCCTTGAAGGCTTCGAGCGACAGATGCGTGGCGCTGGCGACGCCCGCCGTGCCGATACCGATGCCGTCCCGTGCCTGCTTCGACGCCGCGACGACATCTGCGACGGTGCGATAGGGCGCATTGGCCTGCACGACCAGGCAATGCGGCACCTGCATCGCCATGGCGATCGGGGCAAAGTCCTTCGCCGCATCATAGGGCAGGCGGGCCTGCACCACGGGGTTCACGGAAAGCGGGCCGTTGGATCCGATGAGCAAGGTGTAGCCGTCCGGCCTGGCATGGGCGACGGCATCGGCGCCGACGCCGCCACCCGCGCCGGGGCGGTTTTCCACCACCACCGGCTGGCCGAGCCTTTCCTGCAAGCGCGGCTGCAGCAGCCGCGCGATGGTGTCGGCATTGCCGCCGGCGGCAAAGGGAACGATGACGCGGATCGGGCGGTCGGGCCACGCGGCCTGTGCGCGTGCCTCGCCGACGGCGAGAATCGCGGCGCCGGCGGCCAGCGCCTGGCGACGGCTGAACATCGGATGTTTCCTCCGGGCATGTCTTGGACGCCCCGAGCATGCCATGCCCGGAGGTCACGTCAAAGCAGGCGGGTCTGCATCGGTCGGTGCTCGCGCCATGCAGCGAAAAGCGCGCAGGGATGATGCGCTTCCGGTCCGCTTGGCGGATGGGCGCCGGCGCCTCGCCATCCGGGGCGCGGCAGGTCCTGTGCGCGGAATGACGTTGCCCTTGGACGAACTGCCAAGCCGGAAGATCGCGGGGATGGAGGCCTGGTCCATGTGACGAAGACCTCGCCCGGCGTTAGACTGGCCTCGTGTGCCATCGAGGGAAGGGAATGCCCATGCTCGACCGATCCGCCAAGGGCGTTTTCGTCATCGCCCCCACGCCTTTCCTCCCGGATGGGGCGCTCGATCTCGACAGCACCGATCGCATGACGGATGCCTTCATTGCCGCCGGGGCGTCGGGGATGACCATCCTCGGCGTGATGGGGGAGGCGCCGAAGCTCACCGAGGTGGAGAGCCTCGCCTTCGTCGCGCGTGTGATCGGGCGTGCCGCCGGGCGCATCCCGGTGGTGGTGGGTGCCTCGGCGCCGGGCTTCGCGCAGATGAAGGCGATCGCGCGGGGGGCCATGGACCTCGGCGCGGCGGGTATCATGGTGTCCCCGACGCCAGGGCTGAAGGGGGATGAGGCGGTGATCACCTACATCGCCCAGGCGATGGATGTGGTGGATGCGCCCTTCGTGCTGCAGGACTATCCGCAGCTCACCGGCATCACCATGACCGCGCCGATGATCGCGCGCATGGCGCAGGATCCTCGCATGGTGATGCTGAAGGCCGAGGACTGGCCCGGCCTCGACAAGCTGACCGCGATCCGCCGCATGGAAGCGGAGGGGAAGATGCCGCGCGTGGCGATCCTCGGCGGCGTCGGGGGGCAGTTCCTGCCCGAGGAACTGGCGCGCGGCGCCGACGGCATCATGACCGGCTATGCCTATCCGGAGATGCTGGTGAAGGTCTGCGCGCTGATGTGGGCCGGCCAGCGTGACGCGGCGCAGGATCTGTTCGACACGCATCTGCCGCTGATCCGCACCGAGGTGCAGCCCGGCCTTGGCCTCGCCATCCGGAAGTATGTGCTGAAGAAGCGCGGCATCATCGCCCATGACACGCTGCGCGCGCCGGGGCCGAAGCTGACGAAGGAGACGGCGGGCGAGGTGGACTATCTGATGGCGCGGCTGGAGCGGCGCGAGGCTCTGCTGGCGGCCTGAGGCACACCCCGGGGGCGCATCACCCGCGCCCCCGGATGACACTGCGGATCGCGAAGGCCGACTGGATACGCTGCACCCCCGGCAGGCGCGACAACTGCTCCTTGTGGATGCGCTCGTAATCGGCCGCGTCCCGCGCCTCGACCCGCAGCAGATAGTCCGACATCCCCGTCATCAGATAGCACTCGCGCACTTCGGGCAGTCGTCGCACGGCGGTCTCGAAGCGCGACAGATGCTCCTCCGTCTGCCGATCCAGGGTGATCTGCACGATCACCGTGACGGTCTCGCGCTCCGCCGGTTCGTCGATGATGGCGGTGTAGCCGCGGATCACCCCGCTGCGTTCGAGCAGCCGCAGCCGCCGCAGGCATGCCGATTGCGACAGCCCCACTGTTTCCGCGAGCGCGGCATTGGTCATCCGCCCGTCCTGTCTCAGGGCGCGGAGGATGCGAAGGTCGGCATCATCAAGGTTTGGCATGATCTGCGACAATTTCGCAGAATCTGCGTACGATGACCAGAGTCCAGGCAGATCCTGCGACACTTCCGCAGCACATGCGACGTGCAACCGTCACACCATTGACGCATCGCAGCATTCTTCCGGAATGGGTGCCCCCATGCGCGTCATCGTCCTCGGCAGCGGCGTCGTCGGCGTTACTTCCGCCTGGTATCTCGCCAGGGCGGGTCATGAGGTCACGGTCATCGACCGGCAGAACGCCGCTGGCATGGAAACCTCCTTCGCCAATGCCGGCCAGCTCTCCTATGCCTATTCCGCCCCGTGGGCCGGCCCCGGCATTCCGGTCAAGGCGCTGAAGTGGCTGATGATGCGCCACCGTCCGCTGGTGGTCTGGCCGCGCGCGGACCGGCGTCTCTACACCTGGCTCGCCCAGATGCTCGCGAACTGCACCGAGGCGGCCTATCGCCTCAACAAGACGCGCATGGTCCGCCTCGCCGAATACTCCCGCGACTGCCTGGGCGATCTGCGGCGCGAGACGGGCATCGCCTATGACGGGCGCAGCATGGGCACGCTGCAACTCTTCCGCACCCAGAAGCAGCTCGATCATGTCGGCGACGACACGGCGGTGCTCGACACCTTCAAGGTGCCCTATGAAGTGCTGGACCCGGCCGCCTGCATCGCGGCCGAGCCCGCGCTGAAGAACGTGCAGGGCAAGTTCGTCGGTGGCCTGCGCATGCCGGGCGACGAGACGGGCGACGCGCACATCTTCACCCAGCGCCTGGCCGCCATGGCCGAGCAGATCGGCGTCACCTTCCGCTACGGCGCGACGATCAAGGGGCTGAACACGGAAGGCGACCGCGTCACCGGCATCGTCACCGACAAGGGCGTCGAAACGGCCGATGCCTATGTGGTCGCGCTCGGCTCCTTCACGCCGGAACTGCTCGCGCCGCTTGGCGTGCGCGTGCCGATCTATCCGGTGAAGGGCTACTCGCTGACCATCCCCATCCGCAACGAGGCCGGCGCGCCCGTATCCACCGTGATGGACGAGACCTACAAGGTCGCGATCACGCGCCTCGGCGACCGTATCCGCGTGGGCGGGACGGCGGAACTTGCCGGCTTCTCCCTGCAACTGCGCAAGCCGCGGCGGGAGACGCTGGAGCATTCCGTCACCGACCTCTTCCCCACCGGCGGCAATGTCTCGGAAGCGCTGTTCTGGACCGGACTGCGCCCGATGACGCCGGATGGCACGCCGGTGGTGGGGGCGACGCGCTTCAAGAACCTGCATCTGAACACCGGGCACGGGACGCTGGGCTGGACCATGGCCTGCGGGTCGGGTCGCGTGCTGGCGGATCTCGTGACGGGGAAGAAGCCCGATATCGAGACGGCGGACCTGTCGATCGCCCGCTACGCGGCGGCCTGAGGCGGGCAGGAGCGGCGGTTCTTTCCGGACCTCATCCGACCAAGGGCTTTCCTGGATAGCCGCCTTGGAACCGAGAGGGGCGTCGCCCCTCTCGGGCTCACCCCAGCAAAGGCTGAAGGGCCTTCGCAAACCTCCATCTGGCGCCGGGCGCCGCGGCAAGAATGATCGCCGAAGCCCGCTTTTGCGCCCGATGCGCGCTGCGCGGGGACATTTCCACAGACACGCCTTGCGCCAGACGATTGCGGTCCAGGATGCCCAGCATCCTGGTGGGGAGAGGTTTGGAGAGGGGCAAAGCCCCTCTCCAACCTGACCTGTCACACCCGTTCGATGGCGAGGTCCACGCTGCGGTCCGTCGCGTCCAGCCTCGCCTCCAGCGCGTCGAGATGCGTTGCAAACTCTTCCTTCAGTGCGGCCTTGCGCTCCGCCGGCAGCCAGGACGCATCGACGCCCGCCAGGCTCAGCTTCCGCGCCTCCGCGATCCCCCAGCCCGTGTGATGGAACACCACGCGCCAGCCATGGCCGATGGTGGTTGCGAACATGGTCGGATCATCCGTGCCGAGCACGATGGCGAGCCCGGCCTCTCCCATGCGCCTGATGCGGTCGAGGCGCGGGATGCGGTTCGGCACGATCGAGGACCAGCAGGCCATGGTGAAGGGCGTGCCGTCTTCCACCATGCGCGCGACCAGCTCGGGATCGGCCAGCATGTTGTAGCCATGGTCCAGCCGGTCGCAGCCCAGCGCATGCCGGCAGTTGATGACGTGGCTCGGCGGGCCTTCGGACAGGGTCTGGTTGTCCTCGCAGACATGGGCGGTGCGGAACAGGCCCATGCGGCCGGCGCGGCGCCAGGCCTCCAGCCAGACCAGCGGCGGGCCGCCGCGTTCCGCGCCGTCCAGCCCCACCCCGACGACGCGCGGGTGCGGATGCGCCTGGATCCAGTCCAGCATCTCCAGCGCCTCGCTGGGCAGGCAGACGGAACGGTCGATGCAGGCGATCATCAGGGAGGAGACGCCGAAATCGCGTTCCGCGCGCTCCAGCCCCGCCGCGAGGCCGGCGACGATCACCTCATAGGTCGCGCCATTCGGCGCGTAGTAGTGCGGATTGAAGAAGATCTCGACATGCCGAGCATTGCCGTGGCGGTGCATGTCCTCGATGCATTCATAGGCGACGCGTTCGAAATCCTCGCGCTTCTGCACCGCCAGAGCGCCGAGGCGCAGCACCTCCAGGAAGCCGTAGAAATCCTTCCACTGATAGAGCGTCTCGGCCGGTCGGGGCAGCGCCACGCCGTTCTTCGCGGCGATCTCGTGCAGCGTCGTGGCACGCACCGCGCCGGCGATGTGGCAATGCAGTTCCACCTTGGGAACGGCGTCGAGGACGTCGGACCAGGAGAGCATGGCGTTCAACCTCCGCGCCGGATGTTCCACAGGAACATCGCCGGGCCGAGCGGCACATCGGCGAGGTTCGCGCGCCAGGCGGAAGGCGCGACAAATTGGCCGAGCGGCATGTAGAAGCCGGCCTCCGCGGCCGCGCGATGCACATCCTCGGCGGCCTTCCGGCGGGCCGGCTCGTCGGATGCAGCGGCGAAGGCGGCGCGCCCAGTCTCCACCGCGTCGGAGGATGGCCAGCCGACGAAGCCGCGAGCCCCGACGCCGTTCAGATAGGCGTTCTGCAGCGGTGTCTGCATGTCGGGCACGGTGTTCGTGGTGTGGAAGACGTGCCAGCCTTCCGGCCGCGCGCGACGGCCGAAGAAGGTGTTGAGGTCCATCGTCATCAGATCGACCTTGAAGCCGAGCCGCGTCAGCAGATCCTGCGAGACCAGGCCCAGCGCCGCGATGCCCGGCGCATCGGCCGGATGCAGGATGCCGATGGGCTTCGACAGATCGGCGCCGCTGTCGCGCAGCGCGCGCTGGGCGGCGGCGAAATCCGTCGCGGCAGGCATGCCGGCGGCGGTCTCATAGGGCGTGCCGCAGCCATACATGCTACGGCATTCCTTCGCGAAATCGGGGCGCCCCGACACGGCGGCCATGTAGTCCGCCTGCTTCACGGCCAGCATCACCGCGCGCCGCACCCGCACATCGTCGAAAGGGGCCTGGGTGTGGTTGAAGCGCAGGATGCCCTGGTAGCCGAAGGGCGACACGACCTGCACCTTCACCGCGCGGTTGCGTTCCAGCGCTGGCAGCACGTCGGCCGGCACGCGTTCGAGGTAGTCGACCTCGCCCGTGTTCAGTGCACTCACCTGGGTCGAGACATCGGGCATGGCGATGAGCTCGATGCGCTCGAAAGTCGGGCGCTTCTGGCCCGAGGCCCAGACCGCGGCACCCGGTCGCGGGACATAGGCATCGTTGCGCGCCAGCACGATGCGTTCGCCCGGGCGGTATTCGGCGGCGACGAAGCGATAGGGGCCGGAGCCGATCGGCTCGGTGACCGGGCGGGACGGCGGCGTCTCGGCGAGCCGCTTCGGCATGATCATCGGCACCATCGCGCCGGGCTTGGCGAGCGCTTCCAGCACCAGGCCGAAGGGGCGCGAGAGCGTCAGGCGGAAGCGCCGCGCATCGACGGGTTCCAGCGTCTCCGTCGCCGCGATCAGGAAGGCGCCGAGGGAATCCCGCGCGCCCCAGCGGCGGATCGACGCCGTGCAATCCTCGGCCGTGACGGGGCTGCCATCGTGGAAGGCGAGGCCTTCGCGCAGGGTGAAGGTCCAGTCGCGCCCATCGGGGCTCTTTGTCCAGCCTTCGACCATCTGGGGCTGCGGCTCCCAGCGGTCATTCACGGCGAAGAGCGTGTCGTAGACGAGATAGGCGAAGTCCCGCGTCGTGAAGCTGGTGGTGAAATGCGGGTCGAAGATGGTGGTCAGCGTCTCGGGCACGACGCGCAGCGTCGTCGCGCGGCTGGCCTGGGCGAAGGCGCCGCGCGACAGCAGGGTGGGCGCGGCGAGGGTCGCGAGAAGGGAACGGCGGCGCATCGGAACCTCGCAGGGCAGGGGAGAACGGAAAGCGCCGGCCACCTCACGGCAACCGGCGCCTACGCCCCGATGGTCCTGCGAATCCCCGCGGCGTTCAAGTGACGCCGCGCGGGGCGTGTCAGGCGGCGCGGATGCCGCCGAGGAAGCCGTCGATCTCCCCGCGCAGGCCGGCCGACTGGTCGGACATGCTGTGGATGGCGTCCATCATTTCCTTCGTCACGGCGCGCATCTGGCCGGCGGATTGGGCCACGTCGTCGATCTCGCCGCGCATCGCATGGGTGCCTGCGGCCGCGCGCTGCACGCTTTCGGCGATCTCGCGCGTCGCTTGGCCCTGCTGGTCGACCGAGGCGGCAATTTCGGCGGAGACGCTGCTCATCTGCGCGATGCGTTCGCCGATGCCCTGGATCGCCGCCACCGCCTTGGTGGTCGCCGCCTGGATCTCGGTGATCTGGCGCGAGATGTTCTCCGTCGCCCGCGTGGTCTGGGTGGCGAGGCTCTTCACCTCGGAGGCCACCACGGCAAAGCCCTTGCCCGCCTCGCCGGCGCGCGCCGCCTCGATCGTCGCGTTGAGCGCGAGGAGGTTGGTCTGCGCCGCGATGTCGGTGATGAGCTGCACGACCTGGCCGATCTCCTGCGCCGCGGTGGCGAGGCCCTGGACCGAGGCATCGACCGCCGCGGCTTCCCGCACTGCTTCCTGCGCGACGCCGCTCGCGCTCTGCACCCGGCGGGTGATCTCGACGACCGAGGCGGAGAGTTCCTCGGTGGCGGCGGCGACGGTCTGGACCTCGGCGGCGGACTGGTCCGCGCTCGCCGCCACGCTGCCGGCGCGCGCGCCAGTCGTCTCGCTGGCGGAGGAGACGGTGTCGGCCGCGCGGGTCATGGCGTCGGCCGCTTCCCCCAGGCGTTGCAGGGCGGTGCGGGCGGCGGCGTCGAAGCCGCTCACCTGCTGTTCGATGCGCGTGGCCCGTTCGGCCTTGGCGCGTTCCTCGGCCGCGCGTTCGGCCTCGGCGGCCCGGCTGCGGAGGGCGGCGTCCTTGAAGGCCTCGAGCGACTGGGCGAGTTCGCCCACCTCATCCTTCCGGCCGAGATGCGGCACGACCACGTCGAGCTGCCCGCCTGCCACCGCGGTCATCGCCCCCGTGATCTCGGTCAGCGCCCCCAGCACCTTGCGGCGGAAGAGCCAGCCGCCGATGCCGAGGACAACCAGACCGACGCTCAGCGCGACCAGGCCGATGATCAGATTCTGCCAGGCATCGGCGTAGCTGGCCTCGGCCTCGCTGGTCAGCACGGTGCCGGCGACGTCGCGCAGGGCGCCTACGTCGCGGAAGGCGTCCACCGCGCCATTCCAGGCCTGTTCGCTGGTCTGCGGCGCGCCCTGGCGGGCCTCGTCCACCGTGCGGTCGACCAGGCGCTTGTTCGGGGCGAGGACGCGATCGAGCATCGTCTCATAGGCGCGCACCAGTTCCGGTGCCGCATCGCCGCTCGCCATGCGGGAGGCCATCTCGCCGGTCAGCGTGTCGTAGCGGCCGAAGGCGGTGTCGATGGTGCGCAGTTCCGCCGGCGTCGCGGCGCGACGGGCGCGCACGCTCGGGCCCGTGGGGACCAGGAAGCCTGAGATCGCTTCCCGCAGATCCACCGCCAGCCGCGCCATCGCGGCCGGGGTCTGCAGACCGGGGCTGAGCCGGCTGATCTGCTGCTCGATGGCCGGGATGACACGGCTGAACTGCGACTGCGCGCTCAGGGTACGGGCGGAAAGCTGCGGCTGCAGCAGCAGGCGCTGTTCCCGGGACTGGCTGCGTCCGGCCTCGGCATCGCGGCGCACCGCGTTCATCGCCGTCTGCATATCGGCCAGCGCGGCGCCGACATTGCGCGGCAGGACCGCGCCAGCGCGCTCGATCGCCGTCCGGGTCTCGGCGATCTGGGCGTCGAGCTCGGCGCGGGCTTCGAGGAATCGGGTCCGCGTGGCGGCTTCCTGCGCCGCATCGCTGGTGATGAAGCGCGTCATGGTGGAACGATCTTCGGCGACCAGCAGCGGCAGCCGGGTGATGCCGACGAAGGCACGGCTGAGGGCGACCGCGTCGCCGGCCTTGTCGAGTTCATGCAGGCTGGACCGCAAGAGCAGCCCGCCTGCCACGAGGGCAGCGGCGGCAATGCCACCGAGCGCCGTGGTCGCGATGGTTCGAATGCGCACGCGGAAAAGCTCCTCCCGCTGATGCCCGGGTCGATGCGGGCGGCCAGATGACGCGGCCCCGCCGCGCCCATGGCCCATCATGCGCGGCATGCGTTAATGGATTGGCCCATGCGGCGATGCAGCACGCCCTGTCCGGGGTCGGGGTTGGAAGTCCCCGCGATCCGGGCCACCCTGGCCTCATCCACAATGGGAGAGAACGCCATGCCCAGGATCGCCATCCATGTCGAATTCCGCCCCAAGCCCGGCAGCCACGCCGCCTTCGACGCGCTGATCCGCGAACACGCGAAGCTGACCGTGGCCGAGGAGCCGGGCTGCGAGCGGTTCGAGGTACTGCAGCCCCTGAAGCAGGACGGCACGAAGGATGAATCCCGCATCATGCTGGTCGAGGTCTATGCCGACCGGGACGCGGTGAAGGCCCACACGCAGAACCCGCGCATGCCCAAGGTGCGGGAAGCCTATACTCCACTGATCGAGGAACGCATCCTGACCATGTGCGAGCTGTAGCGCGCGGGCGCCCCGTTCGCCTGCGGTATCGGGCCGGGCCGGTGCCCGGTGCGGAAGCGCGCCGCCGGGCGCGTTTCCAGCCAGGCTTTCAATTCGTCAGCCGCGCCGGCTGCTCCGGCATCTCGCCGAGCCGGCGCAGGATCGTCGCCGTGTCAGCGCCCGCCGCGCACAGGCCGGTCGCCGTCTCGCCGAAATCGACCAGATCGTGGTGCCGTGCATCCGTCGCCCGTTCCAGCGGCACCAGCCAGGCCGCGACGCCGCGCGCCGCCAGCCGCTCATGGAACAGCCTCTGGGTCGCGAAGGGCACGTTGGTCTCGCGCGGATCGCCGATGACGAAGACGCGGCGGGCGGGATCGGCCGGAATGCGCGCGATCGACTCCGACGGATCGAAGCGTGTCAGCGGATCGCCCGGCTTCGCCAGCCCGCGGGCCTCCAGATAGGCGCGATAGGAAGCGGCGCCTGATGAAATGACCGCGCAGCGCAGATCGCTCCGGCGCGTCAGCATCTCCGCGACGAGGGTGCCGCCGCCGCTGTGCCCGCCCAGTGCCCAGGCGCCGATGCGGTAGCGCGCCTTCAATGCATCCAGCGCGGCATCGACCAGCGCCGCCTCGACCGGGCGTCCGCGCATGGTGAAGTGGCGCCCGGCGCTGCCATAGGTCCCGGGCCGGCCGAGAAAGATGAACGGCACGCCGAAGCGCCGGGACAGCGCGCTTTCCTGCGCGACCATCGCGGCGGGGCCGAAGCCGCTTTGGCGCCGCGTGGCGTCATTGCCGCGTGGGCCGAGCACATCGCCATTGAGCCACAGCGCGGCGACCGGATTGGTGGCTGCGAGGCCGGCTGCATAGTAGCGCAGGCAGGCGACCTGGCCCAATGCCTCGACCCGGATCGCTGTCTCGTCCCGTTCCAGCGCGACGCAGGCATCGCGGTCGATGCGGATGCCGTCCACCACGGCGACGGGATCGAAATTCTCCTGCCCCACGCGCGACTGCGCGAAGGCTGGTGCCGTCACCGCCGACAGCGCGAGCAGCGCCGGCAACCAGCCCCGCCATTTCCGCATCAGCGAGCGCGCGCCAGCAGGCGCCGTGCGCGTTCCACCACGGGCAGGTCGATCATCTGTCCTTCGAAGGCGACGGCGCCCTTGCCCTCGGTCAGCGCGGCGTCGAAGGCGGCGATCAGGCGGCGGGCGCGTTCGACCTCGGCGGGGGAGGGGCCATACTCCTCATTGATGATCGGCACCTGCGCGGGGTGGATGCAGGCCTGGCAGGCGAAGCCCAGCGCCCGCGAACGCCGCAACGAGGCGCGATACCCCGCGAGATCCGAGAAATCCGCGAAGGGCCCCACCGAACCGAGCGGCTGGATGCGTGCGGCCCGCGCCGCGGCCACCACCATCATGCCGAAATGATAGAGCAGATCGGCACCCGGCACGGCTTCGAGCTCGGTGGAGAGATCCTCCGCCCCCAACCCGAGCGCGACGACGCGCGGATCGGCGGTGGCGATGGCGCCGAGCAGGGGCAGCGCGTCGGGCGTCTCGACGATCGCGGCGAAGCGCGTATGGCCGGGCGTCATGCCCTGCGCGGCCTCCCGCGCCGCGACGACTTCCGACAGCAGGCGGATATGCTCCGGCCCCATCACCTTCGGCAGCATCAGCGTGCCCACCGCGGGCATCACCGCGGCGGCGATGTCGGGAATGGCGAGGTCGAGCGGGCGGTTGATGCGCACCGCGACCTCCGCGCCCGCCTGGCCGACCGTGGCGGCTGCGCCGGGAAGCGCGTCACGCGCGGCCTGCTTGTCGCCGGGCGGGATGGAGTCCTCGAGGTCGAGGATGACCACGTCGGCGCCGCGCGTATGTGCCTTGGCGACGAATTTCTCGCCCGTCGCGGGCACGAACATCAGCGACCGCCAGGTCGCGGGGGACGGGCGCGTCATGCGAAGGCGAGCTCCATCGTCGCGCAGAGATTGCCGTCCTTGTCAGCGGCCCAGCAGGCCATCTTTCCGTCGGCGGGTTCGGCGCCGCAAAGCGTGACGGTATCGCCCACCCACAGCGGCCGGGCGAGGCGCGCGGTGAAGCCCGTGAGTCTGCCCGGCGCGCGCTTCAACGCGGCATCCAGCAGCAACTGCATGGTCAGCCCGCCATTCTGGACCGTGGCGGGATAGCCTTCCTCGCCGCGCGCATAGTCCGCGTCGTAGTGGATGCGATGCGCGTTCCACGTCACCGAGGAATAGCGGAACACCAGTGCCGAGGAGAGATGCACCTGGTCCGCGTAGAGGCCGTTGGTCGGCGCGGGCGCGGGCGGCGTCTGGGGACTCGCCTGGCCGGGCGGCGGCGCTTCGCGGTACATCGCGTCGAACTCGTCGACCGCGACGGTGCGGCCTTCGCATTCGATGACATGGCGCATGGTCAGGATCGCCATGCGGCCGGTGCGGCCGATCTTGGGCAGCACCTGCGCGACGATGGCGCGCTTGATGGCCGGCGTGCCGATGCGCAGGCTCTCGTTGATCGTCACACGGCGGCCGGCGCCCATGCGGCGCGGCAGCGGGATGGGCGGGAGGAAGAC
Source organism: Roseomonas sp. (assembly GCA_041906015.1). Taxonomy (GTDB): domain Bacteria; phylum Pseudomonadota; class Alphaproteobacteria; order Acetobacterales; family Acetobacteraceae; genus Neoroseomonas. The sequence continues at coordinate 15,664 of JAYRJZ010000014.1, read as the reverse complement.
ACCCTTGTTCGGATGCCCGTCCGGCCCGATGTCGGATTGCTTGGCGATGTCCGGAAAGAACATCGTGAACCAGTGCGGTGGCAGGGCGTCTCCCTGCTTCAGGGATGCGGGGTCGATGTCCAGCATGCCGGCGATGCGGCGCGCGGAGGACAGGCCGATCTCGTCCTCGACGAGGCGCTCGCGGCCAACCCAGTCCTGCAGGCCGGCGATGGCGGCTTCGAATTCGGCGTCCGTCGTCATGTCAGTTCATCGTGTCCCAGCAGAGCCGGGTCAGCCGCCCGGCGGTTGCGAACATCGCCGAGGCGCCGGGCATGCCGTCCGGCATCGTGACCGGCACCTGGTCCATGTAGACGGTGATGATGAAGCGCGGCGTCTCGCCCTTGTAGACGATGCCGGCATCCATGCGCCCGCGCTGGCCCTTGCCGGTCTTGTTCGCGACCTTGGTGCCGTCGGGCAGCAGGCAGGGGATCAGGTTGCGCAGCCGCTGCCAGGACAGGATGTCGAGGCCGAGCTGGCATAGTTCCGGCGTCGCCCCGAGGAAGGCCGCCGCCCCGGCATCCGTCGATCCCTTCAGCATCAGATCCAGCAGCAGGCCCTGGTCGCGCGCCGTGGTGGAGGCAAGGGCGGTCAACGAGACATCCCAAGGCAGGTCCGGGGCGGGGAAGTTCACGCGATGCGTCGTGTCCTTCATCCCGATCCGCCGGCACCAGGCATTCAGTTCGTCGCGGTCCAGCCGTTCCAGCGCCATCTGCGTGCAGACATTGTCGCTGGTGATGATCATGTTCACCAGCACGTCGCGGAACGGGATGACGCAGCCCGGCGTCATGAACTGGTAGGTGCCGCTCTTCACGCCCTCCTGCAGGCGCGCCTCGATGGTGCAGGGATCGTCGAGGCGCAGCTTGCCCTCATGTACCTTGGACAGCGCGTGCATCATGATCGAGATCTTGCGCGTGCTGGCCGAAGGCAGGACGAGGTCGCCGGCGCGATCCGCCTCCCATCCCGTGGCGAGATCCTTCACGTACCAGCTCGTATGGAAGGGTTGCGCGTCGCAGATGGCGTTCAGCCGCGCGGCGAGATCCTGCATCGGGGGCTCCTCCTGATGGCGGGGAGGCTAGTCCCGCATGCGCGGCGTGGCCAGGGCGGGAGCGGCGCGATATCCTGCCGTCCAAGCAGGCGGAGGAAGCTCATGCGGACGGAAGTCAGGCGCGTCGCGGTGATTGGGGCGGGGACGATCGGCGCGTCCTGGGCGGCGTATTTTCTCAGCCGCGGCCTCTCCGTCGGGGTCAGCGATCCATCCCCGGGCGCCCCGGACCTGCTGCGGCGGATGATCGAGAACGCCTGGCCCGTGCTGATGCGGCTCGGCGGCAAGGCGGATGCGGATCCGGGCGCCTTCAGCATCCATGCCGATCCCGCCGCGGCGCTGGAAGGGGCCGATTTCGTGCAGGAGAACGCGCCCGAGCGGCTCGAGATCAAACAGGCGCTGCTGCAGCGCGTCGACGCGGCGCTGCCGCCGGATGTGGTGATCGCGTCCTCGACCTCGGGTCTGCTGGCCTCGCGCCTCTCGGAGCGTTGCGCGCATCCGGGGCGCGTCGTGATCGGCCATCCCTTCAACCCGCCGCATCTGATCCCGCTGGTGGAGGTGGTCGGCGGTGCGAAGGGCAGCCCCGAGGCCGTCGCGGCCGCGATGGCGATCTACCGCGCCATCGGCAAGCACCCGATCGAGATCCGCAAGGAAGTGCCGGGCCATCTGGCCAATCGCCTGCAGGCAGCACTGTGGCGGGAGGCGGTGCATCTGGTGGCCGAGGGCGTCGCCTCGGTCGCCGATGTCGATGCTGCGATCAGCGAGGGCCCAGGCCTGCGCTGGGCGCTGATGGGTCCCCATGCCACCTTCCACCTGGCAGGTGGGCACGGGGGCATGGACCACTTCCTGCACCACCTGCTGCCTGCGCTCGAATCCTGGTGGCAGGATCTGGGAAGCGAGGCGACGGTCGCGCCGGATGTGCAGCGCGCCCTGGTGCAGGGCGTCGCCGAGGAGACGGGCGGCGCCGGCATCGCGGAACTCGCCCGCCGACGCGACGCCGCCCTGGTGCGCCTGCTGGAGGCGCGGTCCCTATAGCAGGAACCAGTTCGCCGCCGGCCCCGTGGCGCTGGTGACGTCGATGGCGAAGTCGGCATTGCCGTCGCCATTGATGTCGCCGCGCACCTCATAGAGGTTGCTGCCGATCGAGGCGACCATGACCTGGCCGGCATGGCCGTCGAAGGCCTTCACGTAGCTGAAGGCCTGGTCGCCGCCGAGCGAGGTGTTGGCATCGATCTGGCGTAGATCGATCCGGTCCTGCCCCGCGGTGAAGTCGAGGATGTGGTCCGATGCCGCTACCGTGCTGTCCGAGGGGCTGAGGAAGCGGAACTGATCGACGCCGGCGCCGCCGGTCAGCACATCCTTGCCGGCACCGCCGATCAGGATGTCGTTGCCGCCGCCGCCGTCGAGCGTGTCGTTGCCGTCCTTGCCCCACAACGCATTGACGCCGTCATTGCCGATGATCGTGTTGTCGAGCAGGTTGCCCATCCCGGTCTTGACCGACGCCCCGGTGAGCAACAGCGTCTCGACATTGGCCGAGAGGGAGTAGCTGGTGCCCGACAGCACCGAGACGGTGTCGTCGCCCATGCCTTCAAGTTCCGAGACGCGGTCCCCGGCCTGGTCCGCGATGAAGTAGTCGTTGCCGGTGCCACCCACCAGCAGGTCCTTCCCGCCGCCGCCATCGATCGTGTCGGCGCCGGCATAGCCGTAGAGCGTATCGGCGCCGTCGCCGCCCCGGATCAGATTGTCGAGCGCATTGCCCCCGATGCGTGCCCCGCCCGTGGCGGTGACGATCAGGGTCTCGACCTGGTTCGGGATGGTATAGGTGGAAAGGCTGGTCTCGACAGTATCCTGGCCGCCGCCCGATGCCTCGACCACCACGTCGCCGGCGGTGTTCACCTTGAAGTAGTCATTGCCGGTGCCGCCGACCATGTGGTCGTTGCCGGCACCGCCGTCCAGCGTGTCGTTGCCGGCACCGCCATCGAGCGTGTCGTTGCCGGCGAGACCGGCGAGCAGGTCGTTGCCCGCATTGCCTTGCGCGAGGTCCGCGCCCGCCGTCAGCGTGGGCGCATCGGCCGTGCTGCCGCTGCCGACGAAGTGCCTGCCCGTGACGTCGGTGCCCGAGGAGTAGGCCGTGCTGCTCGTCGAGCCGTTCGAGACGGTGACGGCCAGGCGCAGCGCCTCGCCAACCTCGCCGGAGCCGGGGGTGAGGCTGGCCGCGGTCGCCCCGGCGATCGCCTTCCAACTCCCGCTTTCATAGGACTGCCACTGATACGAGACGGTCATGCCGGAGAAGGATCCGCTGGTCGCCGCCACCACGGAACCGACCGCCGCATCCTGCGTCGGCGTCGTGTCGCTCACGGCCACGGTGAAGCTGGGCAGCGGTGTCGTGCTGCCCTCGTCCCACGGATGGGCGACATCGAGCGTCGGGAGCGTGGTGAGATAGGTCGTGCCCGACACCGTCGCCGAGCCCGAGGCGATCTGCCCCGAGGTCAGGCCATAGACGTCGTTGCCGCTGACGGTCGCCGTGACGCTCGTCGCATTGGACAGCAGGCGCGCGCTGGAGCTGTTGAGCTGGTTGACGACGATGTTGTCGCTGATCAGCAGCGAGGAACCGGAATAGGGGCCGCCCTCGCCGCCGAAATGGATGATGGCGGGGTTATCGGTGGCCGAACTCTGCTGGATGATGTTGCCGGTGATGGTGACCTGGCCGCCATTCGGCACGTCGACGCTGTAGCTGCCGGTGCCGCCGCCGGCCGCGCCGTCATAGATGCGGTTGTCGGTGATGACGGTGACCTGCGCGCGGCTCTTGATCTGGTGGCCGATCGAGGCGTCGTGGAAGTAGCTGTCCGTGATGGTCAGCTTCGCGAGGTCGTTGACGTAGATATTGTGCGTATAGCCATCACCGGTGCCGTTCTTGGCGAATTCCGATCCGGTGATGGTAATGGTGCCGGTCGAATTCGGATTGGCAAGCAAGCCGTTCTGGTTGTCGTGGAAATACGAATTGACGATGGTCAGGTTGCCGGACTGGTAGCGGATGCCAGCCCCGTTGCCGTCCGGCACGGTCGCGCCGGAGAACGACATGTTCTCGATACGCACATCCCCGTCGATGACGAAGATGCCCTTGCCGTTCGAGGGCTGTGTGGTGGCGACGATGTTCGCCATGCCGCCCACGCCGACGATCGTGATGTTCTTACTGATCTGTGCGAAATCGTTATAATACGTGCCAGCCTGCACAGCAATCGTGTCACCATTCTTGGATGCTGCGATCGCTGCAGCAATGGTGCTGTATTGCTGGCCGGAGCCAACGGTAAGTGTTGCCAAGGTCTTGCCCCCTTTTCATCCTGGCAGGACCGCTGAATGTTGTTCCTGGCAAGGAATACATGCCATTGCACTCAACGATTCTGTTGCTGCACTTGTTGTGCTGCGGGGTGCAGAGACAACCATAAATTGTGGCATGGACGGGGCAGGGTCCATGAACTGCAGGGGTGTCGCGGCCTTGTGAAGCCGGCCGAAATCGGTCCGAAGGCCCGCGCCGTCGGCCTTGCGGGCGGGGTGCAGGCGATGCCGTCGCCGCGGATCAATCCCCGCGGAGCGTTCCGGAAACGGCGCGGCTGCCGTAGTAGCGCATCGCTCCGGGATGCCAGGGCAGCACGGTGTTCTGCACGAAATTCGCCGGGATTGTCGCCGCGGCGGCCGGATGCGCCTCGATCAGCGCCGCCTGGTTGGCGAAGACGTCGCGGAGGATCTCGAAGGCGAGGCTTGCCGGCATGTCGCGCCGCGCCACGGCGAGGTTGGCGAGCCCGACCGTGACATAGGCCCGGTTCAGTGAAGGATAGGTCCCGGCGGGAATGCTCACGGCGCTAAGCTCGGGGATCGCGAGCCGCGCCTGGGTCACCTGGGCCGGCGTGATGGGCACGAAGCGTATGGCGCGCCGGGCTTCGAGCGACGCGATCGCAGGGAAGGGCGCGCCGGAGGCGACGGCGATCGCGTCGAACTCGCCGGCGGCGAAGCGCTCGGCAAGGACGTCCCAGCCACCATGGACCGGCTGGATCGGCGCGCCGATCGCGGCGAAGAGGCGCGGCTCGTAATCCGCGCCCGTGCCGCCCCGCGGGCCGACCGCGACCGCGCGGCCGGCGAGTTGCGCGAGGTCGATGACCGGCGAATCCCGCCGCACGACGACATGGAAGGGCGTGTCGAACATGACGAAGAGCGCGAGGGCGGTGGTCCCGTGCGCCTCCCGCACCGCGCCGGTGGTCGCGAAGGCGATCTGCACCGCGTCTTCCGCGAGCAGGCGGAGGTTCTCCGCCGGTCCGCTGGTCTGGCGGATGTTCACCGCGATGCCGAGCTCGCGCGTCAGCAGCCGCGCCAGGCCGAGCCCATAGGCGTGATAGGCGCCGCCGGGCGAGGCCGTGCCGATGACGATCGCGCGCGGCCAGTCGGGGTCCTGCGCGCGCGCCGCCGGCGCGGCGAGCAGCGTCGGCAGCCCGGCGAGCAGCGTGCGGCGGGGGGTCATGTCTCCCGGTCCTCGCGGCGGGTCAGCACGGATTCGGGTGTGTCGGCCTCGGCTTCGGTCTCGCCGGACAGGACGCGCCTCATGCGATCCGCGTCGAGCGCGTTCTCCCAGCGTGCCACCACGACGGTCGCGACGCCGTTGCCGACCAGGTTGGTCAGGGCGCGGGCCTCGGACATGAAGCGGTCGACGCCGAGGATCAGGGCGATGGAGGCGACCGGCACCGTGCCCAGGGAGGAGAGCGTGGCCGCGAGCACGATGAAGCCCGACCCCGTCACCCCCGCCGCGCCCTTGGAGGTCAGCAGCAAGATGCCGATCAGCCCGAGCTCATGGCTCAGGGTCAGCGGCGTGTTGGTGGCCTGGGCAAGGAAGATCGCCGCCATGGTGAGGTAGATGCAGGTGCCGTCGAGGTTGAAGGAATAGCCGGTCGGGATCACCAGCCCGACCACCGATTTCTCGACGCCGAGATTCTCCATCTTCGCCAGCATGCGCGGCAGCGCGGCCTCGGAGGAGGAGGTGCCGAGCACGATCAGCAGCTCCTCCTTGATGTAGGCGATGAAGCGGAAGATCGAGAAGCCGCAGAGCCATCCGACGATACCGAGCACGCCGAGCACGAAGAGCAGGCAGGTGACGTAGAATCCGGCCATCAGCGAGCCGAGCTGGAGCAGCGTGCCGACGCCGTAGCGCCCGATGGTGAAGGCCATGGCCCCGAAGGCGCCGAGCCAGGCCACCTTCATCACCATCGCGACGATGCCGAAGAAGACATGCGCCACGCCGTCGATCAGGTGCAGCAGCGGCTTGCCCCGGCTGCCCAGGGCCTGCAGCGCGAAGGCGAAGAGGATCGCGATCAGCAGCACCTGCAGGATCTCGCCTTCCGCGAAGGCGCCGACCACCGTGTTGGGGATGATGTGCAGGATGAAGTCGACAGGGCTCTGATGTGCCGCCTGGGAGGTGTAGGTCGCGATGGCCCGCGTATCGAGCGAGGCCGGATCGACATTCATCCCCGCACCCGGCTTCCACAGGTTGACCACCACCAGGCCGATGACGAGGGCGACGGTGGTCATGGCCTCGAAATAGACCAGCGCCTTGATGCCGACGCGCCCGACCTTCTTCATGTCGTCCATGCCGGCAATGCCATGCACGACGGTGCAGAAGATGATCGGGGCGATGAGCATCTTGATCAGCTTGATGAAGCCGTCCCCGAAGGGCTTCATCTGCACCGCGATCGCCGGCCAGAAATGGCCGAGGAGGATGCCGACCAGGATCGCCGCCAGGACCTGGGCGTAGAGGTGCCGCCACCAGGGGTGGTGGGGGATGGTGGCCGTATCGGCCGTGGCGCTCGCCATGGGTGTGCTCCTCGACGTCGCGACGGCCGGGCTGTGGAGGAGAGGCGCAGCGGTCGCGATCGCGGTGCACTGTTGCACCACGGCGCCGCGGCGGCTGGAAGCCCCGTTCCGAGACGACGGGCCGACGAGAGCACGCATCGGCCATGCGCTGAAAGCCTGTACCGGCGATGGCGCGAAGGATGTCGTGCCCAGCCGAAACGCCTTCGCCGTTGCCCTGCCCGCGCGGTTCGCCGGATCGCCGGTGAGCCGCGCGGAAAGGCCGGCCGCTGAAAGCCATCGGCCGGCCTGGGAGGTCCGTCGGACCTCTCAATCAGGGTTTCGGCGCCGGCCGCGCAGCAGCCGGCCGGGCAGGGCGCCCGTGGCCTGCCCGTCGCGATAGGTGACCTGGCCGGCGACCACCGTCGCGGCATAGCCGCGGGCGCGTTGCAGCAGGCGCCGCCCACCGGCGGGCAGGTCGGCGACCATGCGCGGCGCGTCGAGCGACAGGGCGGCCAGGTCGAAGACGTTCACATCGCCCTTCAGCCCGGGCTTCAGCAGGCCGCGATCCGACAGCCCGGCGGCGCGCGCCGTGTCCGAGGTGAGGCGGCGGACGATCTCGGGCAGGGCGAAGACCTCCTCCTTCGCGTCCCGCGCCCAATAGGCCAGCAGGAAGGTCGGGAAGGAACCATCCGAGATGAAGCCGACATGCGCCCCGCCATCCGACAGGCCGGCGATGGCGTTGGGGTGGCGCAGGCACTCCGCGCTGGCCGAGAGCGTGTAGTCGGCGAAGTTGGTCAGCGGTGCGAAGATGAAATCCGCGCCATCATTCGCCGTCAGCAGGTCATAGGCGACCTCTTCGGCACTGCGGCCCTCGCGGCCGGCCATGGCGGCGATCGAGGCATCGCGCGGGGGCGCATAGTCGGGCGGGTCGCCGAAGGGGAACATGCGCTCGAAGGACAGGCGGGTGATCAGCGGAAAGCTCGACCCGCTGACCCGGTCCTCCGACAGGATGCGCGCGCGCAGCGCCGGGTCGCGCATCGCCGCGGCGCGCGCCGCGGCGGGCAGATGCGCGATCGTCTTGTAGGAGGCGCAGCCGGCGAAGGGATTCTGGCTGCCATTCAGCCCGAGCAGGATGCCGATCGGGCGCGGCGGGAAGACGGGCCGGATGGGCAGGCCCTCGGCCGCCGCGCCGTCGGACAGCGCCAGGAGCTCCTTCCATGCTTCGGTGCGGTCGTGCCGCGCGGTCAGGGAGAACAGCACCGGTTGGCCGGTCGCCTCCACCACGCGGCGGACCATGGCGAATTCGGTGGCCGGGTCGGGCTCGTTCCAGTCGGAGACGAGTTCCAGCAACCCGCCGCCGCCATCGCGCAGACCCTGGGCGAGGCCGCGCAGTTCCTCCTCCTGCGCCCGCAAGGTCGGCGTCGGGTCGCCCTTCAGGGTCTTGTGGCTGATCGTCCGCGATGTCGACACGCCGAGGGCCCCGGCGCGGACCGCTTCGGCCGTGACCGCGCGCATCGCCGCGATGTCGGCCTGGTTGGCGTTTTCCAGCGCCAGGCCGCGCGCGCCCATCACATGCACGCGCAGCGCGCCATGCGGGAGCAGGGTTCCGATGTCGATGTCGCGCGGCTTCGCATCCAGCGCGTCGAGGTATTCGGGGAAGGTCTCCCAGCGCCAGTCGAGGCCTTCATGGAGGATCGGGCCGGGGATGTCCTCGACCCCTTCCATCAGCTCGATCAGCCGGTCGCGGTCGGCCTCGCGGCAGGGGGCGAAGCCGACGCCGCAATTGCCCATCAGCGCCGTGGTCACGCCATGCCAGGCCGAGGGGGCGAGATGCGAATCCCATACCGCCTGGCCGTCGTAATGGGTGTGGATGTCGACGAATCCGGGGGTGACGATCAGGCCATCGGCCTCGATCTCCTCGCGGCCCCGTTCGGCGATGCGACCGATGTCCGAGATGCGGCCATCCGTGATCGCGACATCCGCCGCGAAGGGCGCAGCCCCGCTGCCATCCACCACCGTGCCGCCGCGGATCACCAGATCGGCCATGGTTCCGTTTCCCTCCTGTTTGCCCGAAGCCTGGGCTGCGAGGGATGGGGCGTCAATCCGGGCGTATGCTCAATTCTTGGGCAGGGATGCGATGACGAAGCACGCGCCACCCTGCACATCCGGTGGACCGCGGATTGCATCCATGGGAAATGCTGAATCAACGCATTCGGGACCGGTCATGTCGATCCACGTTGCCCTGACGCATCGCACCTCCTACCGCTATGAGCGGCCGGCGACGCTCGGCCCGCAGACCATCCGGCTGCGCCCGGCGCCGCACAGCCGCACGCCGGTGCTCTCCTACGCGCTCAAGATCGAGCCGCAGCCGCACTTCCTGAACTGGCAGCAGGATCCTCAGGGCAATTTCCTGGCCCGGGTGGTCTTCCCGGAGCGGGTGACGCATTTCGACGTGACGGTGGACCTCGTCGCCGACATGGCGACGATCAACCCCTTCGACTTCTTCCTGGAACCCGAGGCGGAGACCTTCCCCTTCGCCTATGATCCGGGGCTGGAGCAGGAACTGGCCCCGTTCCGGAAGATCGAACCCGCCGGCCCGTTGCTCGACGCCCTGCTCGCCGAGGTGCCGAAGGGCGAACAGCGCACCGTCGACATGCTGGTCGCCATCAATCAGATGATCCAGAGCCGCATCGCCTATGTGGTGCGCATGGAGCCGGGCGTCTGGTCGCCGGAGAAGACGCTGGGCGAGGGGAAGGGCTCCTGCCGCGATTCCGGCTGGCTGCTGGTGCAGTTGCTGCGGCGGCTCGGCTTCGCCGCGCGCTTCGTCTCGGGCTACCTGATCCAGCTCGTCGCCGACCAGAAGCCGCTGGAAGGCCCCGAGGGGCCGGAGGCTGACTTCACCGATCTGCATGCCTGGGCCGAGGTGTATCTGCCCGGCGCCGGCTGGATCGGCCTCGATGCGACCTCGGGGCTGCTGACCGGCGAGGGGCATATCCCGCTTGCCGCGACGCCGGAGCCGCAATCGGCCGCGCCGATCTCCGGCGCGCTCGAGAAGGTCGAGACCGAATTCGGCTTCGAGATGTCGCTGCGCCGCATCCGCGAGACGCCGCGCGTCACCAAGCCCTATTCCGAGGCGCAATGGGCCGCGATCCGCAGCGCGGGCGAGGGGGTGGACCGCAAGCTGAAGTCGCTCGGCCTGCGCCTGACCATGGGCGGCGAGCCGACCTTCGTCGCCGCTTCGGACCGCGATGCGGCGGAATGGAACACGGATGCGCTGGGCCCGACCAAGCGCGCCTTCGCCGGCCGGCTGCTGCGGCGGCTGGCGCCGATGTGGTCGCCGGGTGCGGCGCTGCAATACGCGATGGGCAAGCACTATCCCGGCGAGCAGCTTCCGCGCTGGGCGCTCTATTCCCATTGGCGCAAGGATGGGGAGCCGGTCTGGACCGATCCCGCGCTGCTCGCCTCCGACGACGACCGGGACAACGCCACGGCCGCCGATGCGGCGCGCTTCGCCCGGCTGCTGGCCGAACGGCTGCAGGTCGATCCCGCCCTCGTCCATGGCGCGCATGAGGACATCCACTACTATCTGTGGAAGGAACAGCGCCTGCCCGCCAATGTGGTGGTGGAGGAGGCGAAGCTTGCCGATGAGCTGGAGCGCAAGCGCCTCGCCCGCGTCTTCGGCCAGGGGCTCGCGGCCGAGGTCGGCTCGGTGCTGCCGATCCGCCGCGTCATCCAGGATGGGGTGCGGCGCTGGCAGTCCGGCCGCTGGTTCTTCCGCGGCGAGCACCTGTTCCTGATCCCGGGAGACAGCCCGATCGGGCTGCGCCTGCCGCTCGCCTCGCTGCCCTGGATGTCGCCCGAGGACGCGCGGCGCGTACAGGAGTTCGAACTCGATCCCTTCGCCTGGCGCGACGACCTGCCGCCGCATGCGGCGCTCGTCGCCCAGCGGGCGATGCGCGCGCAGATGCAGCCTGAAAGCCTCGACCAGCGGGCCCTGCGCACGCCGCGCCCGGGCGAGGGCACGGCCTCCTCCATCGAGGATTTCCGCCCGCAGCACCAGGAACTCCCGGTGGTGGGCGAGTCCGACCCGGGCGTGGTGCGCACCGCGCTCACGGTCGAATCCCGCGACGGCAAGCTGCATGTCTTCTATCCGCCGCTCTTCCAGGCGGAGGACTGGCTCGAGCTGACCGCGGCGGTCGAGGCCACGGCAGCCGAGATGGGCCGCAAGGTCGTGCTGGAAGGCTATCTGCCGCCATCCGATCCGCGGCTGATGCATTTCTCCGTCACGCCCGATCCGGGCGTGATCGAGGTGAACATCCATCCCGCGAACCATTGGGACGAGGTCGTCACCCGCACCGAGCAGCTCTACGAGGAAGCCCGCCAGGTCGGCCTCGCGGCCGAGAAATTCATGCTGGATGGCCGCCATGTCGGCACCGGCGGCGGCAACCATGTGGTGATGGGCGGGGAGACGGTGGCCGAGAGCCCCTTCCTCAAGCGGCCGGACGCGATCAAGTCGCTGGTCGGCTTCTGGCACAACCATCCCTCGCTGTCCTACCTGTTCAGCGGGTTGTTCATCGGCCCGACCAGCCAGCATCCGCGCATCGACGAGGCGCGGATGGATTCCATCCATGAGCTGGAGATCGCCTTCTCCAAGGTGCACGCCTGGCAGGAGGTGCCGCCCTGGCTCACCGACCGGCTGTTCCGCAACCTGCTCGCGGACATGACCGGCAACACGCACCGCACCGAGTTCTGCATCGACAAGATGTACGATCCGGCGAGTTCCTCGGGTCGTCGCGGCCTTGTGGAGTTCCGCGGCTTCGAGATGCCGCCGCATGCCCAGATGTCCGCCGTGCAGATGCTGCTGATGCGCGCCGCGCTGGCCGCCTTCTGGGAGCGTCCCTATGAGCGCCGCCTGGTGCGCTGGGGCAGCCGGCTGAACGACCAGTTCATGCTGCCGCATTTCTGCGAACAGGATTTCCGCGACGCGATCGACGAGCTGCGCCAGCTCGGTGCGCCGATCGATCCGGACTGGTTCGCCCCGCACCTCGCCTTCCGTTTCCCGGTGATCGGGGAGGTCACGGTGCACGATATCGGGCTCGAACTGCGCCATGCCCTCGAACCCTGGCATGTGCTGGCGGAGGAGCAGGTCACGGGCGGCACGGCGCGCTATGTCGACAGCAGCGCCGAGCGCGTGCAGGCGCGGGTGAGCAATTGGGTCCCGGACCGCTTCGCGCTGGCGGTGAACGGCGTCGGCGTGCCGCTGCGCGCGACCGAGCGCGTGGGTGAATATGTCGCCGGCATCCGGTTCAAGGCGTGGAACCCGCCATCCTCCCTGCATCCGACCATCCGGCCGCAGACGCCGCTGATCATCGACGTCTTCGACCGCTGGTCGGGGCGCAGCCTGGGCGGCATGACCTATCACGTCGCCCATCCGGGCGGGCGCAACTACGACCGCTATCCGGTGAATGCCAACGAGGCCGAGGCGCGGCGCCGGGCCCGCTTCTTCCCCTTCGGCCACACCACCGGCCCCGCGACCCCGCCCGAGGCGCCGGCTGGTCTTGAGCTACCGTTCACTCTAGACCTCAGACGTTATGGCTGATCTCGGAGTCCTTCCCGCCCTCGACGAGATGGTCGATGGGCGCGGCGGGGTTCGCGCCCATTGGCGTCCGCTGCTCGGCATCCTCGGTGGGATGGGCGAGGGGGTGCTGGCCGATCGCGCCCGCCGCCTCGACCGTGCCTTCGAGGATGAGGGCATGGCCGGCGTGCTGCCCGGCGCGAAGCGCGACGCCATCTGGCGCTGCGACCCGCTGCCCATGGTCCTGCCGGCGGCGGAATTCGCCGCGCTCGAAGCCGGCATGATCCAGCGCGCGCGTCTGCTGGAGGCGATCCTTGCCGATCTCTACGGCCCGCAGACGCTGCTGGCCGAAGGGCTGGTCCCGCCCGAACTCGTCTTCGCCAATCCCGGCTTCCTGCGCGCCTGCCACAGCCTGGGCGCGGCACCGCCGCGACCACAGCTGCATCTCTATGCGGTCGATCTGGTGCGCGGGCCCGATGGCGCCTGGCGCGTGCTGGCGGACCGCACCACCGCCCCTGCCGGCCCCGGCATGGCGCGGGAGAACCGCCGCCTGCTCAGCCGCGTGATGCCGGAGGCCTTCCGCGGCGTCCAGGTGCACTCGATGCGGCCCTTCTTCGACCTGTGGCAGGATGCGCTGCAGCGCCTGGCCCCGCCCGAGCGGGGCGACCCGGCGGTCGCCCTGCTGACGCGCGGGACCTACAGCCCGCGCTGGTTCGAGGACATGCTGCTCTCGCGTGAATTGTCCTGCGCGCTGGTGGAATGCGGTGACCTCACGGTGCGCGACGGTACGCTGCATCTGAAGACGCTGCAGGGGCTGCAGCGGGTCGATGTGCTGCTCTCCCGCATGGAGGGTGCCGCGCTCGACCCACTGGAAAGCAGCGAAGGCGGCACCTTCGGCGTGCCGGGCATGCTCGATGCGGCGCGGCACGGTGCGGTGCGCATCCTCAACGCGCCGGGTGCGGCGCTGGCCGAGGCCCCGGCCTTCGCCGCCTTCCTGCCCGCCCTGGCGCAACGCCTGCTGGGCGAGACCCTGGCCCTGCCATCCGTCGAGACTCTGTGGCTGGGTGCTGCCGGGGCGCCGGATCGCCTGGCGCGCGAGCCTGGCTGGACGCTGCGGCGCGCGGCAGGCACCGCCCCGCTGCCGCCCGGACAGGCCGAGGCGCTGATGCGGGCCAATCCGGCCGCCTTCTGCGCGGCGCAGTTGCCGATACCCTCGGTCGTGCCCTGCGTGGTGGGCGACGGGCTGGAACCGCTGCCGCTGGTGCTGCGTCTCTTTGCCGTCTTCGACGGGACAGCGTGGCATGTCATGCCCGGCGGCCTGGCCCGCATCGGGGAGGCCGGGGCGCTCGGCGGCCCGCTGCCGCCGCAGGGCCTGTCGAAGGATGTCTGGGTGCTCGCCGAGGAAGGCAGCAACATCATCGGTCCCGCCGCGACCCAGCTTCCGCCGCTGCCGATCCGTCGCGCATCGGGCGCGCTGCCCTCCCGCGTCGCGGACAACCTGTTCTGGCTCGGGCGCTACACGGAACGGCTGGAGCGCGCGGCGCGGCTGGTGCGGGCGACACAGGCGCGCATCTCCCGTGGCGTCGTGCTGCCGCGCGAGGCTGCCGAGGTCGCGGCGCTGGCGCGCTGCCTCGCCCAGGCGGGCTTCACGGCAGCGGAGGAGGTGGCCGGTTCCGCCGCCGCCCAGGGGCTGCCGAGCGTGATCGCCGCCGCGCTGCGCGATGGCGGGGCGGTGATGCAGCTCGTCGATCGCATCGGCGCGCTGACGGCGATGGTGCGCGACCGCCTGACCGCCGACATGTACGCCACCTTCACGCTCACCCTGCGCGCCGCACGCGCCGAGATGCAGCAGGCGGGCAGCAACCTCGAGGCGATCGGGCGGGCGATGATCGCGGTGCTGCGCTTCGCCACCGCCGTGGCCGGCATCGCGGCGGAGAGCATGGTGCGCGGCGGCGCCTGGCTGTTCCTCGATCTTGGCCGGCGCATCGAGCGCGCGCAGGCGATCGCGAGCGAGGTCGGCTTCGCGCTCGATCAGCCCCCGGCGCGCATCGAAGGCGGGCTGCGGCTCATCCTCGAACTCTGCGACAGCGTGATCACCTATCGGAGCCGTTACCTGACCGTGCTGCAGCCGGCGCCGGCGCTCGATCTCGTGCTTGCCGACACATCCAATCCGCGCGCTCTCGCCTTCCAGCTCGAGGCCATCGCGCGCGACCTGTCCGAAGTCGCCAGCGCGGAAGACAGCGCCCTGCCGGGCGAGGCGGCCTCGCTGCTCGCCGAAGCTGAGGCGATGGTCGCGCAGATCATCGCCGCGCCGGACCAGGCGATGGCCGCGGCCTCCCTGCCACCGGAGCTCGAAGCGATGGGCGAGCGGATCGGCGCGCTGTCGGATGCGGTGACGCGGCGCTATTTCGCGCTGCTGCCGGCAGCGCAGACGCTGGGACTCGAAGGCGTCGAATCCGCGCTCCGGGGGGCCGCGTGATCTATCGCCTGCGTCATGTCACCACCTATGCCTATGCGCATGCGGTCGATCTTGCCGCGCACCTGCTGCTGCTGACGCCGCGGCGCCTGGCGTATCAGCAGGTGAGCGGGGTGAACCTCGCCATCGCGCCGACGCCTTCCTACGTCACCGAGGCAGCGGACCATTTCGGCAACCAGGCGATGCGCGTCTTTCTCGACGTGCCGCATGCGCGCTTCGAGGTGGTGGCCGAGGCGCTGGTGGAGGTGCGCTTCCCCGACCCACCACCCGCCGCCGTGACGCCGCCATGGGAGGCCGTTGCCGCCAGCGCGCGGCGCAGCGAGGCGGCGGAATTCGTCTTTCCCAGCGCGCTGGCCCCGCTGGTGCCCGCGGCGACGGGTTACGCCGCCGCGTCCTTCCCCGCCGGGCGGCCGGTGCTGGCCGGGCTGCTGGAACTGATGGGCCGCATCCGGCGCGACTTCACCTACAAGCCGGGCGTGACGGGCATCCATACCCAGGTGGCCGAGGTGCTCGCGGGGCGCAGCGGCGTCTGCCAGGATTTCGCGCATGTCATGATCAGCGCGCTGCGCGGGCTCGGCCTGCCGGCGCGCTATGTCTCGGGCTATGTGCGCACCCGGCCGCCGCCCGGGGGCGTCGCGCGGCGCGGGGCCGACCAGTCCCACGCCTGGGTCGAGGCCTGGATGGGGGAGGGGTTCGG
>JAYRJZ010000013.1:0-72332 GCA_041906015.1 Roseomonas sp. | reverse complement strand
AGGTCGGCGGCGCCGCCCGTGCCGAAGGGCACGATCAGGCGGATGGTACCGCCGCGCGGCCAGGGCTGCGTCGACTGCGCGCCCGCGAGGCGCGGCGCGAGAAGGGGAAGCCCGGCGGTGAGCAGGGCGCGGCGACCGAGGCGCATCAGGCTGTCTCCAGGATGAGGAAGAGCGGGATGGTCATCTGCGCCAGCGTCTGCACGAGGGGCAGTTGCCCGGGCGCGTAGCGGTTCGCGCGGTGCAGCATGTTCACCTGGCCAAGTGCGCGGCCACGCCAGACCACGGGCATGTTGAGGATGCTCTCGCAGCCGAGGGCGAAGATCTTCTCGTGGTCGGGGAAGTCGCGGCGGATCGCGGCGGCGTCGCGGCCGATATAGGGCTCGCGCGTCTCGGCGACGCGGCGCTGGGTCGGCGCGTCGGCGAAGGCCTTGCGGCCGCTGGCCGAGAAGGTCTGCGGCACGCTGCTGTAGATGCGCTCCGCGACGCCCTCATCGAAGCGGTAGCGCAGCACGGTCAGCAGCAGATGGCCGACGGTGTCCTGCAAGGCGCGGTCGAGCGCGGCGAAGCCGGCATCGGGTTGTTGCTGGTCGGCGAGGGCGGCGGCCAGCTTGGCCGCTGCCGCTCCGGCGCGATCGTGCATGTCACCTCAGACGATTGAAGATCCCGTGACCATTCACGGTCGCGGCCATCAATGCGTCAAATGCGTTCTTTGCCCGATTGGGTGCGTTTTTAGCATGATTTCGCGTGCGCTCATCACCCCGCGCCCGCCATTTCCGTCAGCAGCCATTCCCGGAAGGCCCGCAGCGGCGGGTAGTCGCCACGGCCCACGGGCCAGGCGAGCCAGTAGGCGCCGGCGCTCGGCGTGCGCGCAGCGACGGCGGGCACCAGGCGGCCGGTGGCGAAGTCATCGGCGAAGAGGAAGTCGGGCAGCAAGGCCAGGCCAAGCCCCGCCGCGGCGGCTTCCGCAGCGGTGAGGAACTGATCGAAGAGCATGCCGTGGATCGTCCCGGCCTCGACGCCATTGGCCTCGAACCAACGCTCCCACGCATCGGGGCGGGTGGTCTGGTGCAGCAGCGGGGCGCGCAGCAGATCGGCCGGCGTGGCGAAGCGGTGTTCCGCCCGCATCGCCGGCGCGCAGGCCGGCACCAGCACTTCGCCGCGCAGCCGCTCCAGCTCCGCGCCAGGCCAATCCGCCGCGCCGAAATGGATCGCGGCGTCGATGGCTTCGAGCGCGAAGTCGAAGCTCGATGGGCGCGTGAAGAGATGCAGCCGCAGATCCGGGTGTCGCGCATGGAAGCGGGGCAGCCGGCCCGCCAGCCAGCGCGCGCCGAAGCTCGGCAGCACGGCGAGGGAGAGCGTGCCGCCGAAGGGCAGCGCGCGGAGATTGAGCGAGGCCGCGCTGATCTTGCGCAGCGTCTCGCGGATCTCGCGCGCATAGGTCTCGCCGGCCGCGGTCAGGCGAATCTTCTGGTTCTCGCGATGGAACAGCGTGACCTTGAGCTGTTCCTCCAGCGCGCGGATCTGGCGGCTGACCGCGCCCTGGGTCAGATCCAGCTCCCGCCCCGCCGCCGTAACGCTGCCGGTCCGCGCCGCGGCCTCGAAGGCGCAGAGCAGCGGCAGCGAGGGCAGGAAGCGACGCGGGGTGCGCATGCGCGCGGTTATGGCGCGGCGGCGGTCGCCGCGCCACAGGCCAGGACCGGCAGGGTGGTGCCCTGCACCGGCCCCGGGTTCAGCCGATGTCGAACTTCACGCCCTGCGCAAGCGGCAGGGTGCGGCCGAAATTGATCGTGTTGGTCGCGCGCCGCATGTAGCCCTTCCACGCATCCGACCCGCTTTCGCGCCCGCCGCCAGTCTCCTTCTCGCCGCCAAAGGCCCCGCCGATCTCGGCCCCCGATGGGCCGATGTTGACGTTGGCGATGCCGCAATCCGAACCTCGGGTGGAGAGGAACAGCTCTGCCTCCCGCAGGTCGTTGGTGAAGATCGAGGAGGAGAGGCCCTGCGGCACCGCGTTGTGCCAGGCGATCGCCTCATCGAGGTCGCGATAGGTCATGACGTAGAGGATCGGCGCGAAGGTCTCCTCCAGCACTGGGCCGGTCTGACGGGGCATCTCGACCAGGGCGGGGCGGACGTAATGGCCGCTCTCGCAGCCCGGCACGGTGACGCGCTCGCCGCCATGGATCGTGCCGCCGGCGGCGCGTGCGGCGGCGAGCGCCGCCTGCATCGCGCCGAAGGCCGCCTGGTCGATCAGCGGCCCGACCAGCGTGCCCGCCTGCAGCGGATTGCCCACCGGCACCGAGGCATAGGCCGCCTTCAGCCGCGGCAGGAAGCTCTCGCGCAGGCTCTCATGCAGGAAGACGCGGCGCAGCGTAGTGCAGCGCTGCCCGGCCGTGCCCATGGCCGCGAAGGCGATGCCGCGCAGCGTCAGGTCGAGATCCGCCGTGGGCGTGACAATGGCGGCATTGTTGCCGCCGAGTTCGAGGATGCTGCGCCCGAACCGCGCCGCCACCACCGGACCCACGGCGCGCCCCATCGCGGTGGAGCCGGTGGCCGAGACCAGCGGCACCTTCGGATGCCGCACCAGCGCCTCGCCCAGCGCGCGTCCGCCGATCACGAGGGCGGACAGTCCTTCGGGCACCGCACCGCCCGCCGCGCGGTGGCGCGCGACTGCCTTGTCGAACAGCGCCTGCGTGGCGAGCGCCGTCAGCGGCGCCTTCTCCGATGGCTTCCACACCAGCGCATTGCCGCAGACCAAAGCCAGCGCCGCATTCCACGACCACACCGCGACCGGGAAGTTGAAGGCCGAGATGATGCCGACCACGCCGAGCGGGTGCCAGGTCTCCATCATCCGGTGCTCGGCGCGCTCGGTCGCAATGGTCAGGCCATGGAGCTGCCGCGACAGGCCGACGGCGAAGTCACAGATGTCGATCATCTCCTGCACCTCGCCCTGGCCCTCAGAGACGATCTTGCCGACCTCGATCGACACCAGCCGGCCGAGGGCCGCCTTGTGGGCGCGCAGTTCCTCGCCGAACAGCCGGACGAGTTCGCCGCGCTGCGGCGCAGGCACCAGGCGCCAGTGCAGGAAGGCGGCATGGGCGGCCGCGATGGCGGCATCGACCTCGGCCGGGGTGTGCTCGCGCAGCCGTGCGGTCTCCGATCCATCCACCGGCGAGCGCACGACGAGCGTACCGCCGGCCAGCGCCTCCGCGGCAAGGCCGAGCTCGGCGAGCGTCGCGGCAAGGGTCAGGTCGGTCATGGCGTTGTCCTTGGTCGTTGTCAGAAGCGGTCGGAGACGAGGTGGGCAGCCTGGGCGCCGATCTCGTACCAGGCGGCGCGCAAGGCCCGCCAGGCGGCGGGTTCGAGCGATGTGACGGGCAGCGGCATCTCGGCTTCCGGCAGGCGGCCGAGCACATGCTCGGCCAGTACCCGGCCGAAGACGGTGCCGGGCGCGATGCCGCGGCCATTGTAGCCGGAGGTGCCGATGATGGTCGGGGCGAAGCGGTGCAGCCGCGGCAGGGCGTCGGCGGTCATGCCGATGCGGCCGTACCATTCATGCTCGAACCCGATGCCGGCGAGCGACGGGTAGAGCCGCGCCAGCGCCCGTCGTGCCCAGCTCCGATGGATCGGCAGCCCCGTGCCGCGCAGCGCGCCGACGCTACCGAAGACCATCCGCCCCGCCGCATCCATCCGGAAGGAGGAGAGCACCGTCTTGGTGTCCCAGCAGCCCTGGCCGCCGGGCAGGATGCCCCGGCGCTGCTCCGCCGACAGCGGCACGGTGGCGAGGTTGAAGTAGGGCAGATGCACCTGCTCCTGCTCCACCGATGCCCAGGGGCCGGTGGAATAGGCATCGGACGCGACGATGACCCAGTCGGCGACGACCTCACCGGCCGGTGTGCGCAGCGCCCAGCGGGTGCCCTGCGCGTCGCAGGCGGTGACGGGACTGTCGGTGTGGATCGTCGCGCCGGCCGCGACGGCGGCGGTGGCGAGGCCGCGCGCATAGGCGAGCGGCTGCAGCGTGCCGGCCCGTTCGTCCAGCAGCGCCGCGCTATAGCCGCGCGCGCCGGTCCATTCGGCAGTCTCACCCGCCGAGAGCAGGCGCACTGGCGCGCCCCGCCGCTGCCACTGTTCGGCACGCGCGGCGAGCTCCGCCGCGCCGGCGCGCCCGACGCCGCAATGCAGCGTGCCGTTGGAGACGAGTTCGCAGGCGATGCCGTGCTTCGCGATCAGCGCCATCACCTCGCGCGGGCCATCGCCGAGCAGGCGCAGCAGGCGTTCGCCATGGCGCTCGCCGAGCACGCCGGGCAGGTCGTCCGGCATCACCCACATCCCGGCATTGATCAGCCCGACATTGCGTCCGGCGCCGCCGAAGCCGATCTCGCGCGCTTCGAGCAGGGCGACGGAGCGGCCCGCCTCGGCCAGATGCAACGCCGCGGACAGGCCGGTGTAGCCAGCGCCGACGATCGCGACATCGGCCTGACGTGTGCCGGCGAGCGGGGTGGTGACGGGCGGCGGCGGCGCCGTCCGGCGCCACAGGCCATGGGAGCGCGGATCGGTGGGCGTCATGGGCGGCATGTCCCGGATGATGCGGTATCGGACGGCGGCGTAGCGGCACCACGCCGGCGGCCGGAATGTCCCGGCTCCGGGGCGCCACCGCTATCCCTGTTTCGTCAACAGGGCATTCCGCCATGGAATGGGCGGAACCGCGCGCATTGCCCCGGCGGCGGAGTTCGCCTTCATTGAGCCTCCGCCGGATGCGGCGCAACGGAACGGAGGATACCCGTGAAGAAGCTCGTCAACGATCCGCGCGCCGTCGTCCGGCAGATGCTGGAGGGCCTTGTCGATCTGAACCCGGCATTGGCCCTGCTCGATGGCGAGGATGTGGTGGTCCGCATGCCCATCCTGGCGCCGCCGGACCGCCCGGTGGCGGTCATCTCCGGCGGCGGCAGCGGCCATGAACCGGCCCATGCGGGCTATGTCGGGCAGGGGATGCTCGCGGCGGCCGTGGCGGGTGATGTCTTCACCTCGCCGAGCGTGGATGCTGTGCTGGCCGCGATCCGCGCCACGGCGGGCCCGCGCGGCGCGGTGCTGGTCGTCAAGAACTACACCGGCGACCGGCTGAACTTCGGCCTGGCGGCAGAGATGGCGACGGCGGAGGGCATCCCGACCCGCACCGTGATCGTCGCCGATGACGCGGCGCTGCGCGACACGGTGGAACCCGCCCGCCGGCGCGGGATCGCGGGTACGGTGCTGGTCCACAAGGTCGCGGGGGCGGCCTCCGCGGCGGGCCTGCCCTTGGATGCGGTGGTGGAGGAGGCGCGCCGGGTCTGTGCCGGGCTGGCGACGATGGGCGTCGGGCTGGGTGCCTGCACCGTGCCCGCGGCAGGCAAGCCTGGCTTCTCGATCGATGATGACGAACTGGAGCTTGGCCTCGGCATTCATGGCGAACAGGGTGTCCGGCGCCTGCCGTTGCAGCCGGCGGATGCGATCGTGGACACGATGCTCACGACGATCCTTGAGGATCTGGGGCTGGCCGTGGGCGATCGCGTCGCGCTTCTGGTGAACGGGTTGGGCGGCACGCCGCCCATGGAGCTCGCCATCGTGTCGCGCCGCGCCATGGCGGTGCTGCGCGACCGCGGGATCCGGATCGAACGCGCCTGGTGCGGGAACTTCATGACGGCGCTGGAGATGCCCGGCTGTTCCCTGACGCTGCTGCGCGTGGACGACGCCATGCTGGCGCGGCTGGACGCCCCGACCGAGGCCTCCGCCTGGCCGGGGCTCGGGCAGACCGCGGCGCGGCGGACCGTGTCATTGCCGGGCGGGGCTGCCGTGTCGTCGCGCGGCCCCGGGGCGGGAGCGCTTTCCGCTGCGCTGCGCGCGGCGGCCCATCGCGCCGCCGATGCGCTGGATGCGGCCGAGGGCGAGTTGACCGCCCTCGACAGCCGGGCGGGCGATGGGGATCTCGGGATCAGCATGGCGCGCGGGGCGGCGGCGATCCGTGCCTTGCCGGATGATGCCTGGGACACGCCGGCGATCGCGCTCGCGGCCATGGGGAACACGCTGCGCCGCGCGATCGCGGGCAGTTCGGGACCCTTCTACGCGACCGCCCTGCTGCGCGCGGCCCGGCATCTGGATGGCCCGGCGCCAGCGGCGGAGGACTGGGCGGCGGCCTTTGTCGACGCAGTCGCCTCCATAGGCGAGCTGGGCGGCGCGACGCCCGGCGATCGCACCATGCTGGATGCGCTGGCGCCCGCCGCGGCAGCGCTGATGGAGGATGTCCGGCGGGGCATCCCCCTGGCCGAAGCCTGGCGCAGCGCGGTCGTCGCGGCGGAACAGGGTTGCGCGGCCACCGTCGCGATGCGGCCGCGGCTGGGCCGAGCGGCCTATCTCGGCGACCGCGCGCTGGGCGCTGCGGATGCCGGGGCCAGCGCGGTCGTCGTCTGGATGCGGGCGCTGGCGGGTCGCGGCTGATCCGGCCGGTGCCACGGATGTTCTGATCGCGACGAGGCGCCGCATGATCTCACCATGGCCATGCGGCCGGCGGCAGGATAGGTCGCGCGGTGCCGGCGCGCGATCGGGCCGCTCGGAAGCCGTGGGCCCACCGCAGGGCGTTCTGTCGTGCCATCGGTCAGCCCGCCGCGCGAGTGTCCTCCGCGATCAGGTCCGCGGCCTTCTCGGCGACGCTGAGCACCGTCGCATTGATGTTGCAGATCGGCATGTCGGGAAAGACGGATGCATCCGCCACGCGCAGCCCCGCGATGCCACGGAAGCGCAGGCGCGGATCGAGCGGCGCCGTCGCGTCGCTGCCCATGCGTACCGTGCAGCTCGGGTGATACACCGTGCCGCCGGTGCGGCGCGCGAAGTCGAGCAGGGCCGCATCGTCCGTCATTGCCGGTCCGGGGCGCACTTCATGCGCGACGATTCCCCGCAGGGGCCCAGCCTCCATCCAGCGGCGCGCGAGGCGCAGTCCGCGCACCACGCAATCCTGGTCGGCGCGTTCGGTCAGGAAACGCGGCGCGATGGCAGGCGCATCCTCCGCGCGCGCTGACTTCAGCGTCACCGAGCCGCGGCTGTGCGGGCGGCACTGCCAGACGCCGAGGGTGAAGCCCGGCTCCTTCTCCGGCACGCCGATCCGGCCATCGGCCCAGGAGAGCGGGCCGCCGTTGATCTGGATGTCGGGTGCATCCAGCCCGGCCTCGGTGCGGGCGAAGAGCGACATCATCGCCGGCGACCAGGTCAGCACGCCCTTGCCCGTGGTCATCCAGCGCAGCACTTCGAGCCCGAGCCGCGGCCAGACGATGCGCCGGTTCGCCGACCAGCGATGGTCGGCCAGCCGGTAGGTCAGGCGGGTGATGAAATGGTCCTGCAGGTTCTGCCCCACCCCCGGCGCGTCGAGCACCGGCGCGATGCCATGCTCCGCCAGATGCGCCGCCGGCCCGATGCCCGAGAGCATCAGCAGATGCGGCGAACCGATGGCACCCGCTGCCAGCACCACGCCGAAGCGGGCGCGGATCAAGCGTTCCTCGCCACCGCGGCGGATCAGTACGCCGACGGCGCGGCCATCCTCGACCACGAGGCGCAGGGCGAGCGATTCGTCGATGACGGTGAGGTTCTTCCGCGACAGTGCGGGCACCAGATAGGCGCGCGCCGAGGAGATGCGCCGCTGGCCGCGCCGCGTCTGCTGGAAGGTGGCGAAGCCTTCCCGGCGGGGACCGTTCATGTCCTCGTTCACCGGCAGGCCGATCGCCTCGGCCGCGGCGGCGAAGCGGTCGAGCAGCTCGGGTTTCTCGGCGAGATGCTCGATGGTCTGCGGGCCGGTGGTGCCGCGCCCCTCGCCGCCGCCGGCGAAGGATTCGTGGCGCATGAAATAGGGCAGGAGATCGTCCCAGCCCCAGCCCGTGCAGCCCTTCTGGGCCCACAGGTCATAGTCGCTGGGGTCGCCGCGCACATGGCCCAGCCCGTTGATCGAGGAACAGCCGCCCCAGACCTTGCCGCGCGGATAGTCGAGCGCACGGTTGCCCGTCGCCGCATCCGGTTCGGTGCGAAAGCCCCAGGTCAGCTTCGGGTGGTTCAGGATGCGGGCATAGCCGGCCGGAATGTGGATATAGGGGTGGCGATCCTTGCCCCCCGCCTCGATCACGGCGACGGTGGAACGGCCATCCGCGGAGAGGCGGTTGGCAAGGACGCAGCCGGCGCTGCCGGCGCCGACGATGACGTGATCGAAGATGTCCATGGCGGCAACATCGGACCCTGGCCCGGTGCCGCCGTCCAGTCGGAATCGGTGTCAGCCGGTCGGCTTCCCCCGCTCATACTGGGTCATGCGCGTGAAATCGGCGGTGTCGGGCAACTCCCCGCGGCTGTTCGCCCAGATGTCGGCGACCGCGCGGCTGAGCGGCAGATCGACGCCCGTCTCCTCAGCCAGCTCGGCGGCGAGACGCACATCCTTGCGCATCAACCCCGCCGCGAAGCCGCTGTCGAAGCGCTCGGACAGCACCCATTTCGGATAGAACACCTCGCTGATCGCGCTGCGCCCGGTCGCGGCATTGACCACCTGCAGCACGGCCTCGGCCTTCACGCCAGCCGCTTCGGCCAGGCGGAAAGCCTCGCCATTCGTCACCAGATGCGCGGCCACCAGCATGTTGTTGATCAGCTTCGCGACATTGCCGGCGCCGGACGGGCCGACATGCACGGCCTTGCCCGTCAGCGCCTCGATCACCGGACGCGCATCGGCGACATCGGCATCCTCGCCGCCGATCATCATGGTGAGCTGCCCCTCGGCGGCGCCGGCCGGCCCGCCGCTGACCGGCGCATCGAGATGGCCATGCCCCGCCGCCTGCAACAGGCCCGCGAGGCGCCGGCTCGTCGTCGGATCGGCGGTAGAGGTATCGATCACAATGACGCGGCGGTCGCGCCGGTCGAGCAGCGCGCCGGGCGTGCGCACCATCGCCTCGACATCCTTGCCGAAGGGCAGGGAGGAGACGACGCAATCCACGCCGCGCAACAATTCGGCGACATCGCCCACCGCCGTGATGCCGGCCGCGGCCGCAAGGGCGCGGCGCTCGGCGCTGAGGTCGAAGCCCCATGCCGCAAAGCCCGCGCCGAGCAGCGTCCTCGCCATCGGCAGGCCCATGTTCCCAAGGCCCACCACTCCGACTGTCCTGATAGCCATGCGTCTCTCCGTCGCCGATCCCCAACGCGCGCGGTATGGCCGAGCCGATCGGCCCATGCGCGCGTCCTGCAGGCGTCAGCAGGCGATGGCGTTCACGGCTAGGCCGCCCTGCGACGTCTCCTTGTACTTCGACGACATGTCGCGCCCCGTGTCGAGCATGGTGCGGATCACCTGGTCCAGGCTGACATGGTGGATGCCGTCGCCATGCAGGGCGAGCCGCGCCGCGTTGATCGCCTTCACGGCACCGATCGCGTTGCGTTCGATACAGGGGATCTGGACCAGGCCGCCGATCGGATCACAGGTCAGGCCGAGATTGTGCTCGAGCCCGATCTCGGCGGCGTTCTCCACCTGCGCGTTGTCGCCGCCGAGCGCGGCGGCAAGCCCCGCCGCCGCCATGGCCGAGGCCGAGCCGACTTCGCCCTGGCAGCCGACCTCGGCACCCGAGATGGAGGCGTTGCGCTTGATGAGCGAACCCACCGCGGCGGCGGCAAGCAGGAAGGTCTCCACGCCGCGCTGATCGGCCCCCGGGATGAAGGTGGTGTAATAGAGCAACACGGCGGGCACGATCCCGGCCGCACCATTGGTGGGTGCGGTGACGACGCGGCCGCCCGCGGCGTTCTCCTCATTCACCGCCAGGGCATAGAGATTGACCCAGTCCATGCCGAGGAGAGGGTCGACCTCATTGGTGCGGCTGCGCGCGATCAGGCGCTGATGCAGGGCGGGTGCCCGGCGGCGCACGCGCAGCCCGCCGGGAAGCTCACCGGTCTGGCGCAGGCCACGGGCGACGCAGGCCTGCATCGTCGCCCAGAGATGCGCGATGCCGGCGGATATCTCCGCATCGGTCCTCAAGGTCCGCTCGTTTTCGCGCTGCAGCGCGGCGATGGACAGCCCCGCCCCATCGGCCATGGCGAGCAGCGTGGCGGCCGAATCGAAGCGATGCGGAATGGCGGGCGCATCATGCCCGTGCCCCGCCTCGCCGTCCTCGACGATGAAACCACCGCCGACCGAGTAGAAGATGCGGCGGATCTGCGATCCATCTGCCGCGACGGCACGGAAGGCCATGCCGTTCGGATGCCCTGGCAGGGTTTCACGATGATGGAAGACGATACCGCCGTCCGGATCGAAGCGCAGCGTGCTGCCATCGCCGTGCGGCAGACAACGCGTCGCGCGGAGCCGCGCGATCAGCGCGGGCACGGCGTCGGGATCCACGGTGTCCGGTGTCTCGCCGAGCAGCCCCAGCATGATCGCCTGGTCCGTCGCGTGTCCCTTGCCGGTCAGGGCGAGCGATCCGTAGAGCTCCACGCTGATCGACGCGAAGGCCCGCGCCGGCAGTGCCGTGACGAAGCGCCGAGCCGCGACCATCGGGCCGACCGTGTGGGAGCTCGACGGCCCGATGCCGATGCGAAAGAGGTCGAAGAGCCCAGCCCAGGCAGGAGATGCTGTCTCGGTCATGCCGGTGGGATGACAGCCCGCATGGCCTGATGGCTCAAGACAATTCGTGACGCTCCGACGCGGCGCGGTCAGAACCGCGCGAATTCGGGTTCCTCGAAGACTTCCTTCGCGATCTTGAAGGCCTCGCCGGCCGCCGGCACGCCGCAATAGACGCAGCTCTGCAGGAAGATCTCCTGGATCTCGGCCTTGGTCACGCCGTTGGTCAGCGCGCCCCGAACATGGATCTTGAGTTCGTTGGGCTTGCCCAGCGCCACCAGCATGCTGAGGTTCACGATGCTGCGGACCTTGCGGCTCAGGCCGGGCCGGCCCCAGACCTCACCCCAGCAATAGCGCAGGGCGAGTTCCTGGAAGGGCAGGTCGAATGCCGTCGCATTCTGCATCGCGGCGTCGTGGCGCGCCTGGCCGATCACCTCTGCGCGGATCTGCTTGCCGGTTTCGAGAAGGTCGTCGCTCATCGCACGGATTCCCAATGTTCGGATGGGCGATCCTACACGAAGGCCCGACGCCCCGGCATGGCCGGCGCGCGGTGTCATCAGGACCAGCCGCGCCACGCCGGACACGGCGTGCCACCGTCAGGGCGTCGTCCTGTCAGGGTCGCGGCGTGGCTTGCGCTCCAGGGTAGGGATCGCGGCGATCAATGCCTGGGTATAGGGGTGCTGCGGCGCGCCGAAGACCTCCGCGGGGCTTCCGGATTCCACGATGCGGCCGTGGCGCATGATCGCGACACGATGCGCGATGTGCCGCACCACGCCGAGATCATGTGAGATGAAGAGGTAGGACGTGCCGTAGCGTTCCTGCAGGTCGCACAACTGATTCAGGATCGCAGCCTGGACCGAGATGTCGAGTGCCGATGTCGGCTCATCGCAGACGACAAGCTGCGGTTCGGCGGCGAAGGCGCGGGCGATCGAGACGCGTTGCTTCTCGCCGCCCGAGAGCTGGTGGGGATAGCGGTCGAGATAGCGTTCACCAAGCTTCACGGAATCGAGAAGCGCCGCGACGCGTTCGCGCAGCGCCGCACCGCGCGCGATGCCGTAAAGCTGCAGGGGCCGCCCCACGATGCCCTCGACGGTCCAATGCGGGTTCAGCGCCGCGTCGGGATTCTGGAAGATGAACTGGACGGCGCGTTGTTCGGCGCGGCTGCGGTCCTGCACCAGCGGCGCGACGACGTTGTCATCGAGCAGGATGTCGCCGGCATCGGGACGCAGCAGGCCGGCGACGCAGCGCGCCAGGGTGGATTTGCCGGAACCGCTCTCACCCACGACCGCGAGGGTCCGCCCGCGCGGGATCTGCAATGCCACGTCAGCCACCGCCTGCACCGGACGGCGTTCCCGCAGGAAGGGGAGCTTCAGTCGGGTTGCCCGGCCGAAGCTGCGTTCGACGCCGATGATCTCCAGCAATGGGCGGCCTGTCCCGGCTGAGGACACATCCTGTGCCTCCGATGGCGGCGGCGGGGCGATACGAGCAATCCGGTCCCGTTCGAAGCAGCGCGCACGGTGGCCGGGGCCGACCGTCTCGAGCGACGGGATGGCGCTGCGGCAGCCCTCCTGCACGGCGGCGCAGCGTGGGGCGAAGACGCAGGCCTCGGGCACGACGCGCAGGTCTGGCAGTCGCCCGGGGATGTCGGCGAGCCGTGTCTGGGAGCGGTCGATCGTCGGCAGCGCGTTCATCAGTCCGATGGTGTAGGGGTGACGCGGCGCGCGCAGCACCTGCGCGGTGCTGCCTTCCTCGACGAGCTGTCCGGCATAGAGCACGCCGACGCGGTCGCAGACCTGCGCGACCACGCCCATGTTGTGGCTGATGAACAGCACGGCGACGCCGAGCGCGCGACGCAGCTCGTTCACGAGGTCGAGGATGACCGCCTCGGTCGTCACGTCGAGGCCGGTGGTCGGTTCATCCATCACCAGCAGGTCGGGATCGCAGGCCAGGCCCATCGCGATCACCACGCGCTGCTGCTGCCCGCCGGAAAGCTGATGCGGGTAGCGATGCGCGATTTCCTCCGGATGCGGCAACTGCACCTGGCCGAGCAGCGCGATGGTGCGCGCCCAGGCGGCGCGGCGGTCCGCCTGGCGGTGGCGGCGGATCACCTCGGCGATCTGCTCGCCGACCTTGATGGCCGGGTTCAGCGCGCTCATCGGGTCCTGGTAGACCATGGAGACGATGCGCCCGCGCGTGGCGGCGAGCGTCTGCGGCGACATCGCCATCACATCCTGGCCACGGAGCATGATGCGCCCCGTCACCCGTCCGGCGGGAACGTGGCGCAGCACGGCATAGGCGAGGGTGCTCTTGCCCGATCCGGATTCGCCGATCAGGCCATAGGCCTCGCCCGGCGCGATGCGGAAGGAGACGTCGCGCACGGCCTGGAGGTAGCCGTAGCTGATGGAGACGCCGATCACCTCAAGCGTGGGTTCTCCGGAGAAGGATGGCGCGGCGTCTGCCAGCATCTGGGGCTCGGCGTTCATCGCGCGCGGTCGCCTCCGGGCATCGCGATGGATCGGCGCAGCCTTTCGCCCACCAGCACGGTCCCGACCGAGACGACGGCGATGGCGAGCGAGGGAAACACCGGCAGCCACCAGGCCAGTTCGATGAACTGCTGCCCGTCCCGCACCATCAGCCCCCAGGCGGGTGTCGGTGGCGTCACACCGATGCCGAGATAGGCGAGCGACGCCGAAAGCAGGATTGCCGAGGTCACGCGCAGCGAGAAATCGACCACGATGATCATCAGCACGTTGGGCAGCAGCTCTCTCGTCAGGATGAACAGGCGCGATTCACCGCGTGATCGCGCGGAGTCGATGAACTCCCGCGTCGTGAGATCCAGCACTACGGAGCGCACCAGCCGCGCCGATCGCGGCCAGAAAACAAGCCCGATTGCGGCGATGACATTCGTCGGCGCCGGTCCCAGCATCACCACCACCAGCATGGCGAGGATCAGCCCCGGGAAGGACATCAGCGTGTCCATCACGCGCATGATCATCTCGTCGACTCCGCCGCCGAGATAGCCCGCGACGAGTCCGGTGGCGGTGCCGAACAGCACGCCAAGCGCCGCTGCGGCGATGGCCACGAGCAGTGTCGGCTGGGCGCCCGCGATGATGCGGCTGAAGACGTCGCGACCGAACTCGTCCGTGCCGAAGGGGAAGGCGGCGCTCGGGGCCTCCAGCGAGTGCAGCGGGTCGAAGGCCAGGGGATCGCGTGGTGCGATCTGCCCGCCGAAGGCGATGAGAATGACGACCAGCAGCAGGAAGCCGACACAGGCGATGTCGCCGATGCCGGGGCGGCGGGCGTGCGGCAGGGAAAGGGAGATGGCCATGTTCAGCCCCTCAGCCGCGGATTGAGCAGCAACGCCGCGACATCCGCACAGAGATTGCCGATACCATAGGCCGCAGCGACCACCAGAACGCCCGCCTGGATGGTCGGGATGTCGCGATAGCTCACGGCATTCGTCATCATCTGGCCGATGCCGGCGTAGGAGAACAGGGTTTCCACCACGACAAGGCCGCCGATGACGTAGCCGAAATACATGCCGATCTCGGTGACCGTGGGTGGCAGGACGTTGGGCAAGGCATGCTTCATCACGACCTTCCAGCGCGGCAGTCCCTTGAGCGTCGCCGTGCGCACATAGGGGCTGGCGAGGGCCTGGATCATTCCCGCCCGCGTCACCTGGCTGATGATGGCGAGCATGCCGATGACCAGCACGCCGACGGGCAGGATCAGGGCCTCGGGCCGCGAGAGCGGGTTCTCGTTGGGATCCATCAGGCTCGAGCCTGGCAGCAGGGGCAGCCAGATGCTGAAGGCCAGAATCGCCAGCAGGCCGATGACGTATTCAGGCATGGCATGCGTCGCCACCGCGAAGCCGCTGATCAGCCGGTCCATCACGCCACCGGGCCGCAGCGCCGCCAGGACGCCGAGCAGGATCGACAGCGGTGCGGCGATGGCAAGCGTGATGCCGCCCAGGATCGCGGAATTGCCCAGCCGTCCGAGCAGCATCGGTGCGATCGCCTGGCCATGCTGCAGCGAGTGCCCGAAGTCGCCATGCAGCACGCCGCCGATCCAGGCGAGGTAGCGGCCGGGCAGCGGCTGGCTGAGACCCATGCGCTCGCGCACAGCCTCGACCATCTGCGGCGTCGCCATGTCGCCGAGCACCGCCGTCGCCACATCCCCCGGCAGGACGTTGACGATGGCGAAGGTCAGCAGGGACACCGCGGCGAGTACCACCATCAGTAGCACGCAACGCCGCAGGATGAAGGCGACGACGGTCATCGCCGGATCACGCGCTGAGCCACATCCCGCGCATCTCGATCGTACCGAAGCGCGGCGGCACGAAGCCCTGCACCCTGTCGGTGGACACGCCGAGATAGTTCCGGAAATAGGGGATCAACCGATCGGCACTGGCGTTGATCATGCGCAGGACGTCGGCCGTGACGGCCTTGCGCTTGTCGAGATCGACCTCGGCGATCATCGCATCGAGCTTCGCGTCCAGCCCTGGCGCCGATTCGATGCCGCTGTAGTTGTAGAGCGATTTGCTGTGATAGATGCGGTGCAGCGCATCGAACAGCGTCGCCGAGCCCGACCAATAGGACGTGTAGAGCGGCATCTTCCGCGAGACATTCGCCGCATACTCGGTGTAGGGCACGTCTCGCACACGCAGCGTCACGCCGATCTGCGCCGCCGCCTGGGAGAAGGCGAGCACCATCTTCGGCGCCGGCTGGCGATCGGAACTCGTGAAGAAGTCGAGGCTGATCGGGGGAACGCCGGATTCCTGGATGAGCTGCCGCGCCTTGGCCAGATCCTGGGCGTTCTGCGGCATGGGCGGTACGAAGATGTTGCCCGGCGGCAGCGGTTGGTCGTTGCCCGGTACGCCTTGGCCGAACAACGCTGACGCCACAGTCGCGGGACGGTCGAGGATGTGACGGAAAGCCTGGCGCACCTTGAGATTGTCGAAGGGCGCCATGTTCCCCATGATGTTGACGGCGTGGTAGTCGCCGGTGACTTCGGAGTAGGCTTTGAAGCCACGGGCATTGCGCATCGCGAGATACATCTCGACCGGAATCTGCGTCAGCAGATCGACCTGACCGCCGCGCAAGGCGGCCTGCATCGCCACCGCCTCCCGGATGAAGACCATGCGCACGCCGTCGAGGTGCAACACGTCCGGATTCCAGTAGTTCGGATTGCGCTCGACGGTGAGGCTGCTGCCTGGTTGGAAATCCTTGAAGACGAATGGGCCGGTGCCGTTCGGTGTGTTGCGCAGATCATCGATGCCCTGCGCCGGCAGGATGCGCGCCTGGCGGAAGGCGAGTTGCACGGGGAATTCGCCGAAGGGCACGCGCAGCTTGAAGCGGACCTTGAACGGTCCTTCCGCGCTGATCGCCGTCACCGGGCCGAAGGCGCCGGAACCGACGCCGGAGCGCGCCGGATCCATCGACCGTTCGACCGTTGCGACGACATCCGCCGAAGTGAAGTCGCGACCATTGTGGAACTTCACGCCTTCGCGCAGCGTCACCACCCATTCGGTGCCATTCGCTTCCGGCGCCCAGGCGGTGGCGAGCATCGGCACAGGCTGCGTATTCGCATCGAGGGAGACCAGATTGTCATAGACCATCTGGCTGTATTCCATGCCCGAGAACGAGTTCGTCATCTGCGGGTCGAGCGTGTCGGGCGGATCCGGCCGGCAGAAGCGCAGCAACCCGCCCTTGCGCGGTGCGGATTGCGCGCGTGCCGGACGGGCGGTCGCCATGCCCCCGGCCACGCCGAAGGCGGCCGCGGTGCCAAGCAATGTCCGGCGCGTCATGCCGGGGATCATCAGCTCATCGGTCTCGGAACGGCGCATGGGCGGCATCTCCAGCATCGACTACGACGATGGTGCTCAGACGAAGCCGCGATCCGGCGAAGTGTCGCCTGAGCCTCGGTGACGGACGCTCTCCCGCGCGGCGCCAAACAGGCGGCGCGCATGACGACATTAAGTATCGGCGAGCCCTTGGCTGCGACTCGAAACTGCAGGCCACACCGCGAAAAATCGTCGGGTCAGCAGAAATCTGCTCAGCATCAAGCACGTGGACGCTTGCATGGTCGCCAACCTGCCTGAATCGCGAGCGCGTCATCAGGCGACGCCAACCGCATGGCGGCTCGGCGCAGGCGCGAGGCCGAGCCTGTCGCGCAGCGATGCAGAGGCCGGCATCGCATCGCGCAGGCCGCGTTGCCGCAGGGCGGTCATCAGTTCACCGGCGAAGCTGGTAATGGTGGCAGGCGTATCCGGCAGATGGATGATGAAGCCGTCGGCCGCGCCGCGGGCGTGCCATTCCTGCATGATCGAGGCGATCATCGTTGGCGTCTCGGCGAGACGCATCGGCCCATCGCACACGCTGGCGTCATCCGGCGCGACGCCAGGCAAGACGCGCAGCGCATCCGGGCTGCGGCCCTGGGCGGCAAGACGCTGGGCGATTGCCGCTCGTGCCTGGCGCGCCTCGACCAGATGACGGGGAGCGGTGTGCAGCACCTCGGCGGCTGCCGCAGCGAGGTCCCCGGCCTCGCCCGAAACCATGAGCGGCGGCCGACCCTGTGGCGGGCGAGCGGTATCGAGCGGTCCACGCACTCTGTAATGCGCGCCCTGATGATCCAGCCAGTGGAACTTCGCGCGGTCGAAGTACAGACCGCTCGCCTTGTCGCGCATGAAGGCGTCGTCGTCCCAGGAATCCCAGAGCCCGGCGACGACCGCGGCGAGTTCCGCAGCACGCGGGGCGGCAATCTCCGCCACCGGCAGCGGGA
Organism: Roseomonas sp.; assembly: GCA_041906015.1. Lineage (GTDB taxonomy): Bacteria > Pseudomonadota > Alphaproteobacteria > Acetobacterales > Acetobacteraceae > Neoroseomonas. The sequence goes on along the minus strand of JAYRJZ010000013.1, from coordinate 54,961 downwards.
GATGGCCGAAGCGTTCCGCCTCCCATGCGGTGGGCGTGGGTTGCAGCGCCCAGCCGAGGCGGCCGCGGCTGATGTGGTCGATGGAACCGAGGCGGCGGGCCAGATTGTACGGCTGGTGGAGGGGCGCCGTGCAGCTTGGGATCAGGCCGATGCGTTCGGTCACCGCCGCGAGCCCTGCCGACAGCGCGATGGGGTCGAGGCCCGCCCGCTCCGGTAGGTGCAGGAAGTCGACGCCACTGGCCTCAGCGGCCTGCGCGGCGGCGAGGATCTGCTCGAAATCCTTGACCGGATCGAGGCCGGACAGGGCGATGCCGATCGGCAGCATCAGGCGACCGCCGCCATGGTGCCGGACTGGCGCAGGCCGAGATGCTCGCTCAAGGTCGTGCCCTCGTATTCCGTGCGGAACAGGCCGCGCCGCTGCAGTTCGGGAACGACGAGCTCGATGAAATCCTCAGCGTCGACCGGAATACAGGGCGGTTGGATGTTGAAGCCATCGGCTGCGCCGGTGGTGAACCACTCCTCCATCAGATCGGCGATCATGCCCGGCGTGCCGACCATGCCGAGATGCCAGAAGCCACCCGAGACCAGCTCATAGAGCTGGCGGATGGTGAGGTTCTCCCGCTTCGCCTTCGCGAGCGCGCCGCCGACGAACTCGCTCTTGCGCCCGCCGGGCAGCGGCAGGTCGGGCACCGGCCCGTCGAGGTCGTGACCCCTGTAGTCGGGGAAAGCATTGACGGCGAGCAGGCCGAGCCCGAGGCGCGGCTCGATCAGCGCCTGCATGCGGTCATACTTGTCCTGCGCCTCCTGCTTCGTGCGGCCGATGAAGGCCATGATGCCGGGCATCAGCTTCAGCTCATCCGGGTCGCGGCCATACTTCGCCATGCGGCCCTTCACCGAGGCGTAGTAGGCGCGCGCGGAGTCGAGCGTAGGTTGCCCACCATAGACGACATCGCCGCAGCGCGCGGCGAGTTCCTGCGCATTGTCGGACTCGCCCGCCGTGAAGATCGGAATCCGGTGCGCTGCCGGCGGCACGCCAAGCGATCCGCGCACACGGAAATGCTTGCCCTCGTGGTCGGTGGGCCCGGCCTCGAGCTCGCGCAGCACGGTGACGAATTCGGCCGCGCGCTCATGACGCACATCGGATGGCGCGACCGCGTCGAGGCCGAAATTGCGGGCCTCATCAATGCTGAAGCCGGTCACCATGTTCCATCCGGCGCGGCCGTGGCTGACGCGATCGAGCGTGACGAGCTGTCGCGCCAGGTTGAACGGCTCATTGTAGGTGGACGACGCGGTGGGCACGAGGCCGACATGTCTCGTCACCGCGGCGAGCGCGGTCAGCAGCGCGGTCGGTTCGTGTTTGACGAGCTGATGTTCCATATCCCGCGCGATGGCCGGGCGGTCGAGGTCGCGGACGGCCGAAGAATCCGCAAGGAAGATGCCATCCAGCTTGCCGCGTTCCGCCAGCCGCGCGCAGCGGACGAAGTGGCGGAAATCCATGTTGCCGTCGGCCGGCACATCCGGATGCCGCCAGGCGGCGTAGTGGTAGCCGAGATTGGCGATGGAGAGCCCGAGGCTCATCATGCGCTTGCGCGACCTCATTCCGCGGCCTCCGCGACAGTGCTGGCGTATCGGCTGGGCGGGCGTGGCAGGCCGAGATTCTCGCGCAGCGTGCGCCCCTCGTATTCGGTGCGGAAGAGACCGCGCTGCTGAAGTTCGGGAATGACGAGATCGACAAAGTCCTCGCCGCCGCCCGGCAGATAGGGCGGCTGGACGTTGAAGCCGTCCGCCGCGCCGGTGGTGAACCATTCCTCCATCATGTCGGCGATCGTTGCCGGCGTGCCGATGACGCCGAGGGACCAGAAGCCGCACAGGGCCACGTCGAACAACTGTCGCAGGGTCAGCTTCTCGTCGCGCGCTCGGCGCATCAGGGCGAGGGTCAGCTCCGGCTCGCGGCCGCCGAGCTTTTCCGAGCCAAGGAATTCGTTGCGCATCGTCAGGTCGGGCAGCGGGTCGTCCAGCCCATAGGCGCTGAGATCGGGGAAATGATTCACGATGAGCTGACCGATACCGACTTCCTTCGGCATCGCCCGCTGCATCAGCGCGAACTTGTCTTCGGCTTCGGACTGCGTGCGCCCGACATAGCATTGGATGCCCGGCAGCATCAGCAGATCCTCGGGGCGGCGACCGTACTTCGGCAGGCGTCCCTTGACGGACGCATAATAGGCACGCGCGGCCTCGATGTTCGGCTGGCCGCCGTAGCACATGTCGGCGATCTCGGCGGCGAGATCCTGTGAGTTCTCCGAGGTGCCGGCGGTGATGATGGGCAGGAAGCCCTGCGGCGGGCGCGCCATGTCGAGCGGACCGCGCACCTTGAAATGCGTTCCGACGTGATTGAGGAAATGCACCTTCTCGCGATGGAAAAAGTGCCCGGAGGCCTTGTCGCGGATGAAGGCGTCGTCGTCCCAGGAATCCCACAGTCCGCGCATGACCTCGATGAATTCTCGCGCACGCTCATGCCGGGTGTCGGAGTCGAGAGGCTTGTCGAGGCCGAAATTGCGTGCCTCGTCGAGCCCGTGGCTGGTGACCATGTTCCAGCCGACGCGGCCGCCGCTCAGGAAATCGATGGTCGCCATGCGACGAGCGAAGTTGAAGGGATGCCAGTAGGTGGTGCTGGCCGTCGGCATCAGCCCGACATGCTTCGTCTTCACCGCGACCGCGGCCATGGCAAGCGTCGGATCGACCTTGACCTGCGCCTGTTCGCGGTCGCGCGCGATGCGCAGATCGTCGACGTTGAGGATGGAGGACCAGTCGGCCAGGAAGACGAAATCCATCTTCCCGCGTTCGGCAAGCTGGGCTGCCTTCACATGGTGCTGGATGGAGGTGGCGCTCATCACATCCACATCCGGATGGCACCAGGCGGCGTAGTGATAGCCTGCCGAGGCGATCGACAGGCCGAGCCTCATCATCCGCCGTGTCATGCGCGCATCTCCTGGGCCGTGGCGTACCGGCTGACGGCTGGCGGCATGCCGAGCCGCTCGCGCAGCGTCGTCTCCTCGTACTCCGTGTGGAACAGGCCGCGGCGCTGCAGCTCCGGCACTACGAGCTCGACGAAATCCGCCGCGGCGCCGGGCAGGAAGGGTGACTGCACGTTGAAGCCGTCCGCCGCGCCCGTGGTGAACCACTCCTCCATGACATCGGCGATGTCCGTGGCGGTGCCGACCTTGCCGAGATGCCAGAATCCCGCGCTGATCGCCTCATAGGTCTGGCGGATGGTGAGGTTCTCCCGCCGCACGCGTTCCAGCAGTGCGTCGGAGAACATATCGTAACGGCCGCGCGAGAGCTCGACCTGCGGCATTGGCCCGTCCAGGTCGTGGTCTCGCAGATCGGGGAAATTGTGCAGGCGGAGCATGCCGAGCCCGACCTCGGGCTGGATCAGGGATTGCAGCCTGTCGAACTTCGCCTGCGCTTCCGCCCGCGTGCGGCCGACGAAGGGCATGATGCCGGCAAGCACCTTCAGCGCCTCAGGCGGGCGGCCGTACTTCGCCATGCGCCCCTTCACATCGGCGTAATAGGTGCGGCCGACTTCGACGGAGGGCGCGGCGGAATAGACGGCGTCGGCGCGTTCGGCGGTGAACTCGTTGGCTTGCTCGGAGTATCCGGCGGTGATGATCGGCAGATGGCGCTGCGGCGGCGTCTGCACGTCGAGCGGTCCGCGCACCGTGAAATGCTCCCCCCGATGATCGAGGAAATGCATCTTCGAGCGGTCGAAATAGATCCCCGTCGTCCGGTCGCGCGGGAAGGCGCCGTCATCCCAGCTATCGTACAGGCCGTGCACGATATCGATGAACTCGCGTGCGCGCTCATGGCGGATGTCGGAGGCGATGACGGCGTCGTAGCCGTAGTTGCGCGCCTCATCGCGGCTGAAGCCGGTGACCAGGTTCCAGCCGATCCTCCCGCCCGCGATGTGATCGAGCGAGGCGAAGCCGCGCGCCAGCATGTAGGGATCATTGTAGGTGCTCGACGCCGTGGCGACGAGGCCGATGCGTTCCGTCACCATCGCCAGCGCGGCGAGCAAGGCGAGCGGCTCCATCCGAAGATGCTCGTGTTCCCGGTCGCGCGGGATGGATGGATCGTCGAGATTCCGCGCTGCTGCGACATCCGCGAGGAAGATGAAGTCGAACTTGCCGCGCTCGGCGATGCGCGCGCACTCCACATAATGCGCGAAATCCAGCACGCCGTCCGCCGGCACGTCCGGCAGGCGCCAACAACCCTGGTGATAGCCCAGGAAATGGATCGGGAGGCCCAGGATCATCCGACGTCGCATCGCGTGCTCCGCAGTCAAATCGGCCGTGCTTTTGGAGGATGTTGCGACGCAGCGCCCAGGGCTGCAACAGAAAATGATCGACGGTCGATCAAAAGTATCGGAATGCGATATACATGAGCGACATGCGCAGGCATCGAGCCGAGCCTGCCACTTGCGCAGGCGGTGCGAAGGCTGCGATCAGGGACCGCAATGCCGCACAGACAAGCAGCCGAAGCGGAGCCGATGCCAGCCAGCGACGCCACTCCGGACATCCGGGAGCGCCCAACAGATCATGACCCGATGCGCGTGCAGTCGGTGGAGAAGGCGTTTCGTGTCCTGCGCGCCTTCGACGCGACGCGCCCGTCGCTGAGCCTGACGCAGATCGCCGCGGCGGCGGAGCTCGACAAGAGCGCCGCCCAGCGCTTCACCCATACCCTGATCGCCTTGGGATACCTGCGGAAGGACCCGACGACCAAGCGCTTCGAGCTCACGGTGAAGACGCTCGACTTCGGCTACCGCTTCGTCCGGACGAATGCCCTGGTGGAACGAGCCAGACCCTACCTGCTGCACATCAGCAACACGACCGAGGAAACAGTCAACCTGACCGTGCTCGATGATACGGAGGTCGTGTTCGTCTCACGCATCGCGGCCAGGCATGTGATCAACGCGGATATCGTCGTTGGCGCGCGCACGCCGGTCTATTGCAGTGCGCCGGGCATCGCGATGCTGGCCCGATTACCGATCGCGGCGGCGCTCGCTATCCTCCAGCGCTGCGACCGCAAACCCATGACGCCGGCCACCGTCTGGCAGTTGAAGGATCTACGGGAGAAGCTGCGGCTGACGGAACGGCGTGGCTACGCCACTGCCTTCGAAGAGCTGCACCATGGCGATCTGTCCGTCGCCGCGGCGATCCTCGATGCGCAGGGAATGCCGATCGGCGCCATCAACATCGCGACGCTGCGGTCGCGCATGACGCCGGAAGCGGCGGAACAGGCCTATGTGCCGGTGGTCGTGGATGCAGCCCGAGCGATTTCCCGGAACATGTGACGGCAGCCACACGGAACCGCTCTGATTCAATCGGGCAGGACACTGAAGACAATGGCTGGTGGCGCGAGAACGAAGTCCGCAGGACTTCGGAATCCGTCGCCAGGTGCGAGGGCAGGAGCGAGGAACTGCTCGACATAGGCCTGAAAGGCCTCGCCCGTCATGGGCCCGTCGAGCACGAGCGCAGCGACGAAGCCGGTGCTGCGCAGTCCGGCTACGAAGGTGGTGGTGCGCCAATGGCCACGCGGTGCTGCATCCACCAGGCGTTCGCCGCGCGGTCCCCAACCAAGTTCGTGCTGGCGCCGGTCTCGTCGAGGAATACGAAGCGCTCGGGGTCCATGTAGCGCTGCCACACCCGCCACTGGCTACGGTCGGCGGCGACATCCGGCCGGTCCTGCTCGGTACCCCTCAGCGACTTTTTTTGTGCCGCAGCCCCAGCCGGCGCCGCGTCGACCAGATCGTCGTCAGCGAACCCGCCTCGATGCCACGCTTGGTCAGCTCCGCCTGGATCTTCGCCAGCGTGATGCCTGGCCGGGCTGTGGTGAGTTCGCGCAGGTAGCCGCCGATCTTCGCCGGCGCGGCGCTGCCGGTCTCGCGCACCCGCCGCACCAGCTTGATCGCCGCCGAGGCACTCACCTCGAACCGCCGTGCCGCCTCACGCGCCGAACTGCCTGCATCCACCGCACGAAGCAGCCGGCGACGCAGATCCCCCGACAACGGGGCCGTCATCATCACCTCGACGCTCCATCACCAGCGTCGAACCAGAACCCGCGAATCTGTGAAACTTCAAAATGATCTAGCTGATCGGTCGCGCAACCCTGCCTCACCCCCGGCGGCGAAGCGGTCACGCCACTTGCGGACTGTCCTGGTGGTGAGGCCCATGGCCGCGTCGATGGCAGCGACCGATTGTCCCGCCGAAAGCCGCCGCACCATCCGCATTCGACCACGCAGCGTCGTTCGGGCATTCTCATGGCCGTCCACCCGGGGCTCCGGGTGCTGGTTGTTGGCCTCGCAACCACACCCAGCCAACCCCGCCCCGGAGGGACAACCTCCATAGCAACGACAGCTTGAGAGGCCATCCTAACTCCCCCAAGTCTCGCGAGCAGGATCATACCGGATGCCGGTCGGACTAGTTCCTCAGATCGCCCAGACAGCGGCATTGCGCTACTTCTACGAAGTGGCTCAGCAGGGATCCTTCCGTGCCGCCGGCGAGGTTCTGCGCATCGCGCCCAGCGCCGTGAACCGGCAGATCAAGCTGCTGGAGACCGAGCTCGGCACCGAGCTTTTCGACCGCGGCCGCGGTCGGAATTCGTGCCGGCTGACGGCTGCGGGCGAGGCGCTTCTGTACCGGGTCGGACGGGCCATGCAGGAGCTCTCGGTTGTGCGTTCCGAGATCGACGCGCTGCACGGGCTGAAGCGCGGACGCGTGTCGCTGGGCGTGAACGAGACCATCGGGCGCGAATTCGCCATCGGCTTCATCGCCGAATTCTGCGCCGATCACCCAGCGGTCCTGTTCGAGGTGACCGCGGGCAATTCTCCGCAGCTTCTTGAACTGCTGCTGGCCGACAGGGTCGACATCATCCTTGCCCTCGGGGTCATGGCGCGACGCGACATCGAAGTCATCGCCGCCAGCCCGACCCAGCTTCACATCATGATGCCCGTGGATCACCCGATGGCCATGAAGCCGTCCGTCACGCTGGTGGAGGTGGTGTCCGAGCGGCTCATTCTGCCGGGGCCCGACATCATGCTGCGGCAGGTCATGGACACGATGCTGGCATCGTCCGGGCTGGATCTGACGCCGAAGCTGGTCACCAATTCCTTCGAACTGATGGCCGACATGGTCCAGGCAGGCCTCGGCGTCGGCGTCCAGGCTCGCCGCCAGCCGGGGATCGACCCGCTGAGGCCAGGCATCCGCTATGTCGCGCTGCAGGGTGCACCCTCGGCCGCCGGCCAACTGGCCTGCTGCGTGCGGAGAGGGCGCACCCTCTCCGCCGCGATGTCGCATTGCCTGCGACGCATCCGTGATCGGCTCCAGGACTGGCTGGACCAGCCCGTTCCGCCGGAACCGAGCCGGGATCAGACCGCGAACAGCGCCTTGTAGGGCGCGAGCCGGGCATTCAGCGCCGTCCATTCAGCATCGGTATAGGTCACCCCGCCGACGAAGCGGTTGAGCATCAGCGTGTCGATCGCGGGGGCCGGCGTGCCTGCCTTGACCACATAGGTCTGCGCCAGGTTCCACATGCCCAGGTACTTGTCGGCGCTCATCCAGCCGACGCCGTGTTCCTTGACCTCAGGCACCAGGTTCATGGTCTGGGTGATGCCCAGCGACAGCTTGAGCTGGTCCTGCGCCACCGGGTTGAGCGCCATTTCCGGCACCTGCTCCAGGAATGTCGCGATGGCGGCATCGACATTCAGCGCCGTGAATTTGATCGCCTCCATCATGCCTTCGACAATGGCGGCGCACATCTGCGGATCGCGCGCCAGCATGGCGGGCGTGGCCACCATCGTCTGGCCCATCAGCTGGGTCAGCCCGGCATCGTTGTACAGCATGAACTTCAGCCGATGGCCCTGCGGCACCAGCTTCGACAGGATCGACGAACCGACACCGGTGATCGCATCGACATTGCCCTGCAACAGGGCGGTCTCACGGACCTGGGTGTCCAACTGGATCCGATCGACCTTCGACAGATCGAAGCCGGCGGCCTCGGCATAGGCCGGCAGGAATGGATACTCCGATGAATTGGATGAGGAGCCGAGCTTGCGCCCCTCGAGACCCTTGGGCGAGGTGATCGGCGAGGAGGCCAGCAGGCCGATGCCCATGGTGGTCTTGTAGTCGAGCTGGCCGATGGCGATCAGATCGACGCCGCGGGCCTTCTGCACCGGCAGCGTCGAGCCGTTGATGAATCCGATGTCGAATTCGCCGGCGTAGATCTGCTGGGCGCCGACGCGCGGCGTGATCTCGACATCGAAGCCGCGATCCTTCCAGTACCCTTTGCCCAGGGCCACATAGGCCGGAAGGTTCGAGCCTTCGGGCACCCAGGAATTGGCGAACTTCACGCGCCTGCGGCCCTGCGCCAGCGCAGGCATCGGCAATGCGGCGCCGGTGCCGAGGGCGGCAGCCGCCGCCAGAACCGAACGCCTGGAAAGTCGGGTGTCCATGGTCATCGTTGGGGGGCTCCTGTTGGAGGGCTGATGGTCAGGCGATGGCGAGCGATTGTTCGACGCTGTTCAGCATCGACTGCTCCTTGAGAAAGGCGAGACGGCGCTCGGGGTCGCTGCCGAGGCGGCGCATATTGTCGTTGCGGCGGCGGCGCTCTTCCGGGTCGCGCATCTCCAGCCGGGCTTTGATCTGCTGTGGCTGGGTCTGCAGGATGGCCTGCGCCAACGTGCGGCGCTGGCGGTCATAGCGGTCGAGTGGCGCGTCATCGCCGGTCTCGTAGACCCGCGACAATTGGTCGCTCAGAAACATGGCGTCCTGAACGCCGAAGTTCATGCCCAGCGCCCCGGTCGGGCCGTTCACATGCGCCGCATCCCCTGCCAGCAGGACACGGCCTTCGCGGAAGCGCCCGGCGACGCGCTGCTGCACGCCATAGAGGTTCGAATGCAGCACCGTTACCCGATGGCCGGGGTCGATCAGCACCTGCAGGCGATCGGAGCAGACCTCGAACTCGGCGGCCTGTTCGCGCGGGACACCGGGCAGCACGGGCATGGAAACGCGCCAGAAAGGGTCGCCGCTGGCATTGGGCACCCGGAACAGCGTCGCCCATTCATCGGGGTCGGCGAAATGGCAGGCGTCTTCAAAGCCATAGCGGCTGAAATCGTGCAGCGTCGTAACCACGACGAACAGCTCGGACAGGCTGTAGCCCTCGAAGGGAATGTCCAGGGACTTCCGGATGCCGCTGCGACCACCATCGGCGGCAACGAGGTAGCGCCCCCGCACTGGCACCATGCCTCCCGGGGTTTCGATCGCCGCGCCGACCCCGCTGTCATCCTGCGTGACCGAGGCGATGCGGCTGTTGAACTCAACCTCGACCCCGAGGGTGCGAAGCTGATCCGCCATCAGCCCGCACAGCACGTGCTGTTCCATCTGGATGCGGAACGGATGCCGGGTGAGCCCCGCCAGTTCCGACAGATGCAGCGTGACGAGGGGCCCGTCGATCCGGTCCCAGAACTGCCAGGTGTGGACGTGATGCCCGAGGCGCAGGATCTCGGGATTCAGCCCAAGGGGTTCCAGGATATCCAGGCTGGCCGGGTGGATCGAGGACGCCCGCGGATCGCTGGCGAAGCCATCAGTCGCTTCGAAGACGCGGACGGGCATGCCCTTCCGGGCCAAGGCAAGGGCTGCGGTCATGCCGACCGGGCCTCCGCCTGCGATCAGTATCGTGTCCTCTGACATCGATGGTGCCTTCTGGTTGCGGAGCGCAGCCCGTTGCCGGGCGCGGGAACGCCGGCGCCGGTCCGCGCGAAAATGGGCCACCCGACTGGTCGTCCCGGCGACCGGTCAATCGTTTCCGTAATGCCGCTTCACCACCCCCTCCAGCAGCACGACGATGCCGAACTGCACGAGGCCGACGAGGCACAGCAGCGCGATCGCCGCGAGGATCAGCGCTGTATTGGCCTGGGACGAGGCAAACAGGATCAAGTAGCCGAGCCCCTTCTGCGCGGCGATGAACTCACCGACGATGATGCCGATCATCGCCATGGTGACCGAGATCTTCATGCCCGCGAAAATGTAGGGCAGCGCATAGGGAAACCGGATGGTGCGGAACACCTGCCAGCGCGTGGCCGACAGCGACCGCGACAGCCTGAGCATATCCGACGGCACCTCGGTCAGCCCCTGGGAGGTTGCGATCACCAGTGGGAAGAAGGCGATGAAGGTGGCAAAGGACAGCCGCGCTGGCGCGCCGATCCCCAGCCAGACCACGAACAGCGGCGCAAGCGCCACCTTCGGGATCAGCTGGAACAGCACGAGATGCGGATAGAAGGCCTGCCGCATCAGGTTGGAATAGGTGATGACGATCGCGATCGACACGCCCGCCACGGTGGCGATGAGGAAGCCCAGCGTCGATTCCACCAGGGTCTGCCACATATGCCCCGCCAGGAGCGGGAAGTTCGATGACAGGATCTTCCACACCTGGGCGGGATGGGGCAGCACGACCGCGGGCAGGCTGCTCCAAGTGGCGACCGCCCACCAGATCAGCAGGAAACAGCCACCGGTCAGCAGGGGAAGAATGACGGCGCGGCTATAGGCGAACCACCGGCTGCGCATGAGTTCCTTGCCGGGATGGGATAGCCCTGAAGAGGTCGGGCGGCTGTCGAGACTGTCAGGCAGCGGAATTGCTCCGGCGGCCCATCGACACCTCGATGAGACCGCGCAACTTGGCGCAAAGCGCGACGAAGGCGGGATCGTCGACGATCGTCGTGCGGCGTGGGCGGGCAAAGGGCACCGTGATGTCGGCAATCACCTCGCAGGGGCGGCGCCGCATGACCACCACCCGGTCGGACAGCAATGCCGCTTCGTGAATGGAATGGGTCACGAACACCGCCGTCCGGCCGCCGCCTTCGCCCCACAGATCCAGCATCAATTCCGCCATCTCATCGCGGGTGATGGCGTCGAGCGCCGAGAAGGGCTCGTCCATCAGCAGCACGTCGGGGTCCTGCACCAGCGCCCGGCACAGCGCGACGCGCTGCCGCATCCCGCCCGACAATTGCTTCGGCCGTCGATCCTCGAACCCGGCCAGCCCGACCCGCTGCAGCAACGCCCGCGCCTTCGGCTCATGCGCGCTGCGCGGCTGACGCCCGATTTCCGACGGGTAGAGGACGTTCTGAAGCGCGCTCTTCCAGGGCAGCAGGGTCGCATCCTGGAACACGATCGCGGTTTCGCGCCGCGGTGCGCCGACGATGCGCCCGGCAATGCTGATCGTGCCGCTCGTCGGCGGCTCCAGCCCGGCGATCGCCATCAGCAGGGTGCTTTTCCCGCAGCCGCTGGGGCCGAGGATCGACACGAACTCGCCCGGGGCGATGGTCAGCTCGACATTCGCCAGCGCCTCGACCGGGCCCTTCGGCGAGGGGAAGATCTTGCTGACGCGGCTCAGCCGGATCGACGCTCCCGCTGCGACAGCGCTCCGGGTCTCCATGAGTCCGCCCCGCCTGTTTCGAAAAAGCAAGTGAACCCTAGCCGCGGAGGGGTGCGGTGCAATGTCAATAATTCGCATTTGAATTGCTAATGTCGGAGCTGTCGGTTGTCGCACCTGTCGGTGCCAGCCGGGCGCATGCGCCCTGTCCCTTCGCGCAGGATGCGCTCCTGGCTGCATCGCCGAATTATTCGACATGCCGTGGTGATAAATTGAAGTTTACGCGCCTGCCTGCAGCGCGCTTGCTGGCAGCGATTCATGGTTCATCGGGTTGCATCTGACGTGTCGAAGGCAAGAATCGGGGTCGATGTCGGCGGGACCTTTACAGACACGTTCCTGGAACTGACGGATGGGCACTCCCTGTTCGACAAGCGACTGACCACGACGCTGTCGCCGGACGAGGCGATATTGGGCGGCGTGCGGGACCTGGTCGCGCGGGCGGGGCTGACGCCTGCGGATGTCACCGGCATCGTTCACGGCACCACGCTTGCCACCAACGCCGTGATCGGGCGGCAAGGCGCCCGCACGGCGCTCGTCACCACCGAAGGTTTCCGCGACGTGATCGAAATGGGACGCGAGGATCGCTATGCCCAATACGATCTGGATTTGCGCAAGCCTGAACCGCTGGTGCCGCGCCGCCTGCGCTTTCCAGTGCCGGAGCGCATCGCCGCGGATGGCACGGTCCTGCTGCCGTTGGACCGCGCCGCGCTGATCTCCGTGGCGGCGCAACTGCGGGATGCCGGATCGGAAAGCGCCGCGATCTGCTTCCTGAACAGCTACGTGAACCCGGCGCATGAGCGGGAGGCGCGCGACCTCCTGCAGGATCTGCTGCCCGGTCTGCCGCTGACGCTGTCTTCGGAGGTGGCGCCGGTCATCCGCGAATATGAACGCTTCACCACCGCTGCCGCGAATGCCTATGTACAGCCGCTGGTCGCAAGCTATCTCAGGCGGCTTGGCGCGCGCCTTGAAGCCGAAGGCTTCGGTTGCCCGCGACTGCTGATGCTGTCCAGCGGCACGCTGTGCGACTTCGCCACCGGGCAACGCTTTCCGGTGCGCCTGATCGAATCCGGACCGGCCGGCGGCGCGATCTTTGCCGCGGGCCTTGCCCGGCGCCACGGCATCGACGCGGCCATGGCCTTCGACCTGGGTGGCACGACGGCCAAGATGACGCTGATCGACGCGGGCGCGCCGCAACTGACCTCGACCTTCGAAGCGGCGCGAATGGAGAAGTTCGTCAAGGGCAGCGGCCTGCCGCTGAAAGTTCCCAGCGTCGATCTCCTGGAAATCGGCGCCGGCGGCGGGTCGGTCGCCTGGCAGGATTCGTTGGGGCGACTGCGCGTGGGTCCCGAGGGCACCGGCTCGACCCCTGGCCCGGCCTGTTATGGGCGGGGCGGCACCCGGCCCACGGTCACCGATGCCAACCTGCTGCTGGGGCGGGTGTCGCCGGAGGCCTTTGCGGGCGGAACGGTGCCGCTGCATCCCGCGCTGGCCGCGGCGGCAGTCGCGACCCTGGGCGCGGCCGGCGATCGCGCGACCGGCCCGTCCGCGATCCTGGCCGCGGTGGATGAGGCGATGGCCCTGGCCGCCCGGCTCCATGCCGTCGAGAATGGTGCCGACCCGGCGCGCCGGGCGCTCATCGCCTTTGGCGGCGGTGGCCCGTTGCACGCCGCCAGCATCGCCGAGGCCATCGGCATCGGCACGGTCCTGGTGCCGCCCGATGCGGGCGTTGGTTCGGCGGTTGGTTTCCTGTGGGCCGATCTTGCGTTCGAGGTGACGCACAGCGCCCTTCATGTGCTGGGTGGCGACATCTCGGGCCTCGCCTGCCTCGAAGCCCTGATGGAGGCCGAAGCACGGGCCATCGTCGCACCTTCCGCCGATGGGGAAGCCATCGCGATCTCGTGGCGGGCAGCCATGCGGTACGTAGGCCAGGGACACGAGGTCCAGTTCGCCGTGCCGGGCCCCACTGCCGCCCCTGAGATGCTGCGCCGTGCCTTCGAGGCCGAGTATCGGCGCCTGTTCGGCCGGACCCTCGACCGGATCGGTGTCGAGGTGGTCAGTTGGACCTGCCGTGCCGGCCTGCCTGCCGCCGACATGGCGCGGGCCGGCGCGGTCCATGACCATTCCGCAGCGGCCAGGCCGCGCGGCCGCCAGTCGGTCGGTGGTGCCCGGCATGCCGTCCTGCCGCATGACCTCTATGACCGCGACGATCTGCGCCCCGGCGATGCCGTTGCCGGGCCCTGCCTGATCCGCGAAGCGGCGACGACCACGGCCGTTCCGCCGGGCTGGTCGGTCGTGGTGCTGTCGGACGGCACCCTGAAGCTGATTCGCGAGGCGCATCGCCATGAGCCCTGATCCGCTGACCTTCCAGATCCTGTGGGATCGCCTGCTGGCCATGGTCGAGGAACAGGCGCGGGTCCTGGTGCGCACCGCCTTCTGCTCGACCGTGCGCGAGGCCGAGGACCTGTCCTTCGGCCTGTTCGATCGCCAGGGCCGCATGGTCGCCCAGGCGGCGACCGGGACGCCTGGCCATGTCAACGCCATGGCCGCGACGGTGGTGCATTTCCTCGACCGCTTCCCGCTGGCGACGATGCGGCCGGGCGATCACTTCATGACCAACGATCCCTGGCTGGCCTCGGGGCACCAGCACGACCTGACGCTGGTGACGCCGGCCTTCAGCGCGGGGCGCGCTGTCGGGCTGATCGCCAGCACCTGCCACCAGGTCGATATCGGCGGGCGCGGCCAGACCGCCGATGGCGGTTCGGTCTTCGAGGAAGGCCTGGCGTTGCCGATCATGCGGATCTGTACCGATGGCCGGCTGCATGAGGATGTGCGCGTCATCATCCGGAGCAATGTGCGCCATCCCGAGCAGGTCGAGGGCGACATCCTGTCGATGATCACCGCCGGCGAGACGGCGGCGGCAGGGTTGGCCTCCCTGCTGGCCGAATTCGGGATGACCGATCTCGATGCCCTGGCCGCCGGCATTCTGGACAGGACTGAAACCGCCACGCGGGCGGCGATCCGCGACTGCCCGCAGGGCAGTTGGTCCAGCGCGTTGACCCTCGATGGGTTCGGCTCGCCGATCCGGCTCTGCTGCCGGCTGACCATTGCCGGGGACGAGGTGCTGTGCGACTTCGCCGGCTCGGCCCCGGCCCTGCCGCGCGGGGTGAACCTCGTGATGAACTACACGGCGGCCTATGCGGCCTTCGGCGTGAAATGCGTGGTCGCGCCGCATCTGCCCAACAACGCCGGGGCGCTGGCGCCGATCCGGGTATCGGCGCCGCTCGGCAGTGTGCTGAATGTCGAACGGCCCTGGCCGGTGGCGGCGCGCCACATCATCGGCCAGTTCCTGCCCGAGCTGGTGATGGACTGCCTTGCCCAGGCGATGCCGGGGCGGGTGCCGGCAAGCGGGGCGTCCTGCGTCTGGACCGCGCAGCTACGCGGTGGCGGCGGCGGGGCGCATGATCCGCGCTTCGACGCGGTATTCTTCAATGCGGGCGGCACCGGGGCGCGCCCGACGCTGGACGGGCTCGATGCCACGGCCTTCCCCAGCGGCATCCGCGCCACCGCCTCGGAGGTGGTGGAGGCGATCGCGCCGATCGTCGTCTGGCGCAAGGAACTCGCCCAGGGGTCCGGCGGCGATGGGTGCCGGCGCGGGGGGCTCGGTCAGGTGGTCGAGGTGGCCACCCGCAGCGGCGAGGCCTTCACCGTCTTCGCGCTTTACGATCGGATCCGTCACGCCGCGCAGGGGCGGAGCGGCGGGCTCGATGGCCAGCCGGGTGCGGCCTGGCTGAAATCGGGTAGCGCGCTCGCCGGGCTGGGACAGCAGGAAATCCCCGCCGGGGACCGGCTGTGCCTGCGCCTGCCGGGCGGGGCGGGATTCGGCCCGCCCGAGGACCGCGTGCCGGCGCTGGTCGCTGTCGACGTCGCCGATGGTCGTATCGCGGCCGATCACGCGCGTCGGGTCTATCGGGTGGCCCTGGCCGCCGACGGGACGCTCGACCCTGAAGCGACCCGGACATTGCGCGCGACGGCTGTCATCGGGGCGGCCTGCCCCGGCCTGCCCGAACGCCTGGTCACGACGCCGATCGCTGAGGACATTGAAGACAGATGAAGACCTCGGATGTGGTTGTCGCAGGAGCCGGCCCGGTCGGTCAGTTCACGGCCCTGCTGCTCGCGGCACGCGGCTATGACGTCACGCTGGTCGAAGCCGAAACCGTCGCCGTGACGGATTATCGGGCATCGACCTTCCACGCGCCGACACTCGACATGCTCGACGAGGTGGAAGTCGGCGCGGCGCTGGTGGCCCGCGGCCGGATCTGCCGCGAGTGGGAGGTGCGAATGCATCCTACCGGTGAACGCGCGCTGTTCGACATGTCGGCGATCGCCGGCGAGACGGCCCATCCCTATCGGCTGCAATGCGAGCAGTGGGAGTTGCAGGACATCTTCCGCCGGCATCTCGCCGGGCGCTGCACCGAACTGATTGGGGTGCAGGTCACCGGCTACACGCAGGATGATCAGGGCGTGACCGTGCTGGTCGATGGGCCGGATGGTCCCGACCGCCTGCGCGCCCGTTTCCTGATCGGTTGCGACGGGGCGCGTAGCACGGTCCGCCGGGCGATGGGGCAGAGCTTCGAAGGCCAGACCTACCCCGAGACCACGTACCTCACCACGACGTCGTTTCCCTTCCAGGACCACATCGAAGGGCTGACCAGCGTCGCCTATTGCTGGTGGCAGGATGGCGGGAATTTCAGCCTGTTGCGGATGGCGGATGTCTGGCGCGTCTCGATCTACGCGAAGGATGAGGTCCCGCTGGACGAGCAGATGACGCCCGAGGCCGTCCAGGCGACGCTGCACCGGATCCTGGACATCGACGGGCCCTTCGCCCTGGGAATGGAGCCGCGCCCCTACAAGGTGCATATGCGTATGGTCGAAAGTTATGTTCAGGGCCGTGTGGCGCTGGCGGGAGATTCGGCCCACATCAACAGCCCGGTCGGTGGCATGGGGCTGAATGGCGGCCTGCACGATGCCCATGAACTGGTCGGGGCGTTGGATGCGGCGCTGAAGGGCGGCGATCACGACGCGCTGCTGGCGCGCTACGACCGCCGCCGCCGCCCGGTCGCCCGCGACGAAATCATGCTCCAGGCGCACAGGGCCCGCGCGCGCATGCGCGAACGCGACCTGGCCCGCCGGCTTGAGCACCTGGCCGAATTGCAGGCCATCGCCGCGGATCCTATGCGGGCGAAGGAACATCTCATGGCCAGCTCGATGCTGAACAGCCTGCGTCACGCAGCGGCCGTCGACTGACACCAGGTGCATCATGGATTGATCGGTCGTGCCCATGCGACGTCGGTAAGAGAGCGGACGCGGCCGGTCTCGGCGAGGAAGTTGGACGCCTCCCAGAACCCCGATGGCGGAACGTCCGGGTCGTGTTGGCGTCCGGCAGCGGGTCGCCCAGCCCGAGGCCGAGGAAGCGCATGAACGACAGGCGGTCCTTGATGAGATACTCGCAGCGCTCGTCCGACAGCCCGTGCATCGCCTGCAGCGCAACAGGATCTTGAACATCGGCACGTGATCGAAGGCGGGCCGCCGCCCTTCGCGCCGTCCAAGCGCGGCACGGCCCGCTCCAACTCCGCGCGGAACATGGCGAAATTCACCCGCACGCCGATCCGCTCGAGGTCATCACCCTGGCGGGTGACGCGTCCACCCCTCCGTCGCGTCAGCCATCCATGGCTGGGCAGGCCGCGTCCGGCACGCGCCGCCTGCCGCGCAACGCGGCCCGGCCGGAGAATAGGACGGCAGCCAGCCCCACAGCCGATGTCGCAGCCCCCGCCAGTGCGACCGCCGGATAGCCGAGCCCCGCCCCGATCACCCCACCCCCCAGCGCCGCGCCAAACGCGTTGCCCAGGTTGAACGCCCCGATATTGACCGAGGAAGCGAGGTTCGGCGCGTCGGCTGCCGCCGTCATCACCCGCAACTGCAGCGGCGGCACCAGCGCGAAGCTCGCGACCCCCCACAGGAACACCAGTATCGCCGTGGGCGCGGCGTAGGGCATCAGCGCCGCGAAGGCGACCAGGATCGCGGAGAGCGATGCCAGCGTGACGATGAGCGTGCGGTCCACATCGCGATCCGCGAAGCGCCCACCCAGCCAGTTCCCCACCGTGAGCCCCACACCATAGGTCACGAGCATCGCCGTCACGAAGCCGAGCGATGCTTGTGTCGCATCGCGCAGTATCGGCACGATGTAGGTGAAGACGGTGAACATCGCGCTCGACCCGATCACGGTCAGCGCCAGCGCGCCGAGAACCGTCCCGCGCGTCAGCACCCGCAGTTCGGCCATCGCGTCGCCACCCTGCGGCGCGGGAAGATCGGGCAGCGTCCAGCGCAGCGACGCCATGGTCGCGACACCGAGCGTGGCGATGCCCCAGAAGGCGGCGCGCCAGCCCAGCGCCTCGCCCGCCCAGGTCGCCACCGGCACGCCGATGACATTGGCGATGGTCAGCCCCATGAACATCGCCGCGACGGCGCTGGCCTGGCGCTGCGGCGGCACCAGGCTCGCCGCGACGATCGACCCGACGCCGAAGAAGGCGCCGTGGTTCAGCGAGGTGACGATGCGCGCCGCCAGCAGCATGCCGTAGCTGTCCGAGACCGCGGCGAGCAGGTTGCCCGCCGTGAAGATTCCGGCGAGCGCGATCAGCAGCGTCCGTCGCGGCACGCGTCCGGTCGTCAGCGTCATCAGCGGCGCGCCGAGCATCACCCCCAATGCATAGGCGCTGATGAGCAGCCCGGCAGTCGGGATCGAGACATCGAGATCCTGCGCGATCACGGGCAGCAGCCCCATCGGCGCGAATTCCGTCACGCCGATGCCGAAGGCGCCGATCGACAGGGCGATCAGCCCCGGATTGAGCGTCATGGTGATGTTCCTTCAGACCAGCGCCGGGTTGAGCCGGGCGAAGCCTTCCTGCTGGCGATAGGGCGTGTGCGGATAGGGCGGCAACAGGTCGCTCGCCGCATCCAGCGCGGCCACCTGCTCCGCGGTCAGCGCCCAGTCGACCGCGCCGAGATTCTGCCGAAGCTGCGCCTCGTTGCGCGCGCCGATGATGACGGAGGAGACGGTCGGGCGCCGCAGCAGCCAGTTGATGGCGATCTGCGGGACGGTCCTGCCGGTCTCCGCCGCGACGGCCTCCAGCGCATCGATGACGCGGTAGAGGTGTTCGGCCTCGACAGGCGGGGCAAACTGCTCCGTGTCGTGCAGCCGGCTGCCGGGCGGGATCGGACGATCGCGGCCGATCCTGCCGGTCAGGCGGCCCCAGCCGAGCGGGCTCCATACCAGCGCGCCGAGGCCCTGGTCCTGGCCGAGCGGCATCAGCTCCGCCTCGTATGCGCGCCCGATCAGCGAATAGTAGACCTGGTGCGCGACCAGGCGCGGCCAGCCGTGGCGATCGGCGGCAGACTGCGCCTTCATCACCTGCCAGCCCGGATAGTTGGAGACGCCGGCATAGCGGACCTTGCCAGTGGCGATGAGCCGGTCGAGCGTACCCATCAGCTCCTCGACCGGCGTGGAGGCGTCGAAGGCGTGGAGTTGCAGCAGGTCGATCGTATCCGTGCCGAGCCGCCGCAGGGAGGCCTCTACCGCGCGAATGAGCCGCGACCGCGACACGCCCCAATCCTGTGGGCCATCGCCCATCGGCAGGCCGGTCTTGGTCGAGATCAGCACCGCGTCGCGGCGGCCGCGGATCGCCGCGCCGAGCACCTCCTCCGACGCACCGTTCGAATAGACATCGGCGGTGTCGAACAGGGTCACTCCGGAATCGAGGCAGATATCGACCAGGCGGCGCGCCTCCGCCGCATCGCTGCGGCCCCAGGCGCCAAATAGCGGGCCCTGTCCGCCGAAGGTGCCGGTGCCGAAGCTCAGCGCCGGCACGCGCAGCCCGGAAGCACCGAGTTGCCTGTACTCCATGATCCGTCCTTTTCTAGGTTGGCGCATAGATGAAGGTGGTTCCGCTCCCGGGAACCGGGCGTGCGCGCGAAGGACTTTTGCGATGGACGCAAAGCTGGCCGATCGGGCACGGGCCTTGGCGTTGTTCGCCGCCGTGGCGGAGCATGGCAGCTTCTCTGCCGCCGGCCGCGTGCTCGACCTCAGCCCATCGGCGGTCAGTCGGGGGATCGACCGGATCGAGGCGCGGTTGGGCGTGCGGCTGTTGCTACGCTCGACGCGCGCCCTCTCGCTCACGGCGGAGGGGCAGGGCTACCTCCAGACGGCGCGGCGCATCCTCGCCGATCTCGACGACGCCGAGCAGCAGATCACCGACCAGGGCGCGCCACGCGGCAGGCTGCGCGTCAGCGCTGCGCAGTCACACGGGCGGCTTTGCGTGGTGCCGCTGTTGGGCGAATTCGCCGCCCTCCATCCGCATATCCTGGTCGATATCGCGCTGACGGATCGGCTCGTGAACGTCGCCGCGGGTGAGGCCGATGTCGCGATCCGCTTCGGGCCGCTAGCCGACAGCGCGCTCACGGCTCGGAAGATCGGCGAAAGCCGCCGGGTCGTCGTCGCCTCGCCGGACTATCTCGCTGCGCATGGCGCACCGCAGGCTCCCGAGGATCTGCATCGGCACAATTGCCTCAACTTCAACTTCCGCCGGGCTGAGCCCGTATGGCCGTTCCGCCGGGACGGCCAGGATTTCGCGCTGGCCGTGAAGGGCAACATCGAGGCGAACAACGGCGAGACGCTCGGGCAATTGGCCGCGGCCGGCGTCGGCATCGCCCGCGTCGGGGCGTTCAGCGTCGCCAATGAGATCGCGGAAGGACGTCTCGTCCCGATCCTGGAGGCGTTCAATCCAGGCGATATCGAACTGATCCATGCCGTGTTCGTCGCCGGCGCCAACACGCCGGCGCGCGTGCGGGTCTTCGTCGACTTCCTGGCGGGCCGCCTGCGCTGAGCGAGCATCGGCAGCTTCGCGCCCCTGGAAGTCATAGAGAGGGCTCCGCTGGCTTCCCAGAAGCCGACACGGCTTGGGGGGCGTTCCCAATGGTCGGGGGGATTTTTGGCGGGCCATCGCTGCTGCGCCTGCTCCTGAGCGGATCTGTGGCCGGGCCATTGGCACCGTCTCCGGGGCTCGCAGCCGATAGCCGAGCGCGGAATGCGGCCGGATCGCCAGCGCTTCACGCGTGAGTTCAGCGGCGCCGCTGCCGTCCCTGCTGCGTCGCTCGTCCGCCGGCCGGTTGTGGATCCCGCAGATGCCCCGTCGGCAGCGCCGTCGTGTACTTCACCTGCTCCAGCGCGAAGGAGGAGCGCAGGTTGGCGACGCCCGGGATCGTGGTGAGGTGATCGACGACGAAGCGGTGGTACTGCGCCAGGTCCTCGACGACGACGCGCAACAGGTAGTCGGCATCGCCGCTCATCAGGTAGCACTCCATCACTTCGGGCCGCCCGGCGATGCGGTCCTGGAAGGCGCGCAGCGCCGCCTCGTTCTGCTTCTCGAGCGTCACCTGCACGAAGACGTTCACGGTCAGGCCGAGCGCCGCGGGATCGACCACGGCGACGGAGCGCTGGATCACCTGCCGGCTGCGCAGCTCGTCCAATCGTCGCCAGCAGGATGACGATGTTGTCCCGGTCGCCTCAGCCAGGGCGGCCAGGCCGATGTCGCTGTCCTGCTGCAGGAGCTCGATGAGGCGGATACTCAGGGGATCCAGGTCTTCTGAAGAAGTTTTCCGCAATTCTGGCATATCTCCGGATGAATTTTTCAGATCATCGAGATGCCGCGGCAAGTTTGCAAGCCCTTGCCAGACCGCAACGCCTAGCCTTCCGTGCCGAACAAGGTGGTGAAGCGATGCTCAACACGACCATCGGTGCCGATATCGGCGCCCAGGAAACCCGGATGCTGGCCGAGCTCGAAAAGAAGGTGCTCTGGCTTTCGGCCTGGACGATCCACAACGCCAACCACCTCCGGCCCCGTGCTGATGGCCTCAAGGTCGGCGGCCACCAGGCTTCCTCGGCCTCCATGGCCAGCATCATGACGGCGCTCTACTTCGGCGTGCTGCGGCCGGAGGACTGCGTGGCGGTGAAGCCGCATGCCTCGCCGGTGTTCCACGCGATCCAGTACCTGCTTGGCAACCAGACCCGGGCCCAGCTCGAGGGCTTCCGCGCGCTCGGCGGGGCGCAATCCTACCCGTCGCGCACCAAGGATCTGGACGATGTGGACTTCTCCACGGGTTCAGTGGGCCTCGGCGCCGCTCAGACGATCTTCGCAAGCCTCGTGCAGGATTATGTGCGCCTGCATGGCTGGGGCGGCACCCGGCCTGAAGGACGGATGATCGCCCTGGTCGGCGATGCCGAGATGGACGAGGGCAACATCTACGAAGCCCTGCTGGAAGGTGCTCGCCACGGGCTTCGCAACACCTGGTGGGTGGTGGACTACAACCGCCAGAGCCTCGACGCCGTGATCGGCGAGGGCGTCAACGACAAGATCCTTGGCACCTTCGCCACCATGGGGTGGGAGGTCGTGGTCCTGAAATACGGTCGCCTCCAGCAGGCCGCCTTCGCCGAGCCACGTGGCGCCGCACTGCGCGACTGGATCGATGCCTGCCCGAACGCGCTCTATTCGGCGCTGACCTTCCGTGGCGGCGCCGCCTGGCGCAAGCGGCTCGAGGACGATCTCGGCGACCAGGGCGAGGTCTCCGCCCTGCTCGCCCGGCGCAGCGACGACGAACTGGCGGCGCTGATGGCCAATCTCGGCGGGCACGACATCGGCATGCTGCTCGACGCGTTCCGCGGCATCGAGCATGACCGCCCGGTCTGCTTCCTGGCCTACACGGTCAAGGGCATGGGCCTGCCGCTGGCGGGGCACAAGGACAACCATGCCGGGATGCTGAACCCGCAGCAGATGGAATCCTGGCGCGCCGGCATGGGCATCCGCCCGGGGCATGAATGGGACGTCGCGGAAGGCCTCGGGATCGGGGAGGCAGCACTGCGTGGCTTCCTCGCCGGCGTGCCCTTCGCCGCCGGCGGTCCGCGCCGCTTCGCCGCCCCGGCGCTGCCGGTGCCGGAGGTCGTTGCCCCCGAGGCGCAGGGGGCGGTGTCCACCCAGGCCGGCTTCGGGCAGTTGCTGCACGCGCTGGCGAAGAGCGACGCGCCGATCGCCGACCGCATCGTCACCACCAGCCCGGACGTGACGGTCTCGACCAATCTCGGCGGCTGGGTGGGGCGGCGCGGCCTGTTCGCGCGCGAGCCGCGCCGCGACCTCTTCCGTGACGAGAAGATTCCCTCCGCCTTCCGCTGGGAAGCCGGGCCGAGCGGACAGCACGCGGAACTCGGCATCGCGGAGATGAACCTGTTCCTCATGCTGTCCGCGCTCGGCCTGTCGGGCAGCCTCTTCGGCGAGCGCCTGATCCCGGTCGGCACACTCTACGACCCCTTCGTGTGCCGCGGGCTCGATGCGCTGAACTACGCCTGCTACCAGGATGCGCGTTTCATCCTGGCGGGCACGCCATCCGGCATCACGCTGGCGCCGGAAGGCGGCGCGCACCAGTCGATCAACACGCAGCTCATCGGCATGGCGCAGCCCGGTCTCTCCTCCTTCGAGCCCGCCTTCGTCGACGAATTGGCGGCGATCCTGCGCTGGTCGCTCGGCCATGTGCAGGCGCCGGGTGAGGAGGGCGGGTCGGTCTATCTGCGCCTGTCCACCCGCGCGCTGGAGCAGCCGCGGCGGGAGATGACGCCGGCGCTGGCCGAGCAGGTGGTGCAGGGCGGCTATTGGATGCGCCCGCCGGGGCCGAATTGCGCGGTAGCCATCGCCTATGCCGGCGCCGTGGCGCCGGAGGCGATCGCGGCGACCGGGCTTCTCGCGGAGCACCGGCGCGATGTGGCGCTGCTCGCCGTCACCTCGCCCGACCGGCTCTTTGCGGGATGGCGAATGGCGGAGGTTGCGCGCATGGCCGGCGAGGAGGCGACGCCGAGCCATGTGGAACGACTGCTGCAGCCGCTGCCGCGGCATTGCTGCCTCGTCACCGTGACGGACGCCCATCCCGCCGGCCTGGCCTGGCTCGGCAGCGTGGACGGGCACCGGACCAAGGCGCTTGGCGTGGACCGCTTCGGACAGAGCGGCAGCATCGCCGAACTCTACGGGCAGTACGGGCTGGACACGGATGCCATTCTGCGTGCGGCGCAGGCGGGTTCGCCTGGCCGCCGACTGGCTGGCTGACGGGCCCCTCTGCCACGGCGCTCGCGCCCACGCTGTCGCCTGCTCCGATCCACGGCAGCCTCGCCGCCTGCGCCGTTGCGAGGCGGCGCAGGCGCCCACGATGACACGGAAGGCGCGGTAGGATCGCGATGGGATCGCGGCGCTGCTGATCGCCACGCGCTTTGTCTTGGTGACTGATGACCCTGGCGCCCGGAGGCGCAGGACGACGCCGCGACGTCCCACCGTTTGCGGCTCCCTTGGGTCCCGCTGCCCCTCTCAATGGCCGCGACGCGCCAAATGTCGAACACGACAGACCGATCGGACTGCCGACCGCATTGACCTGAGCCTTTGGGATCGGTAGTTTTTATATCGGAACAACGTTCCTTTTATCGGAACACTATGCGCCATGCAAACTTTCTCCGTTTCGCCGCCCCGCGGCAGGCCGCCGCGCCCATGATTTCGCGACGCAACCCACGCCTGGCGGGCTTCGCCGCCCTTGACGGCATGGCGCGCTATGGCGTGCAGGATCTGTTCGAGGGATGCCCGCGTGCCGCCGCCGCCGGCGCGCCGACCTCCGTCGCCGCGGTCTATGAAGGGCGCGTGCCGTGGCCCTCGCCATCGGGCCTGGACATGGCCCGGCACGGCGCCCGCCTGCCCTATCTGACCTTCCCGAGCCTGGGCGAGGGCGCGACGCCGCTGCTGCCCCTGCCGCCCATCCACGGCCTTGGGGCGCTCTGGCTGAAGCGTGAATCCGCCAACCTGACCGGCAGCCACAAGGATCGCATGTCGCCGCTGGCCGTGGCGCGAGCGCTCGAGGTCGGTGCCCGCGGCGTGCTGGCATCCTCTTCGGGCAATGCCGCGCTGTCGGCGGCCGCCTATGCTGCTGCGGCTGGCGTGCCCTGCTCGGTCATCGTCACCCCCGCGCTGACGGATGCCTACCGCCACGCCATCGCCCGTACGGGCGCGCGCTTCGTCGTCTGTCGCGACAGCCTTACGCGCTGGGACGTCGCGGCGCGCATGGTGCGCGATGAAGGGTGGTTCCCGCTGACCAACCACCGCCTCCCGCCGGTCGGCAGCAACCCGTTCGGCATCGAGGGCTACAAGACCATCGCCTATGAGCTCGTCGAGGAACTCGGCGCGGCGCCGGATGTCGTGCTGGTGCCGACCGCGCGCGGCGACCTGATCTGGGGCATCGGCGCCGGCTTCCGCGAACTGGCCGAGGAGGGCGTCATCGCGCGGCCGCCACGGTTGATCGCGGTGGAGCCGATACCCCGCCTCAGCCTTGTCCTGGCGGGCCAGGCCGCCATCACCGACAGCTTCCCCGGCACGACGCGGCAATTCTCCACCGCTGGCGGCACCGCGACCGATGCCTCCCTGCGCGCCGTCCGGGACAGCGGCGGCACGGCCATCCATGTCCCGGACGACGCCGCCGAACAGGGGCAGGTCGCGCTCGCGCGCCTCGGGATCGATGCGGAGCTGTGCGGCGGCGGTGTCCATGCCGCGATCGGCCTGCTGCGCGAGGCCGGCGCCCTGCGCGAGGGGGAGACGGCCGTCATGATCCTCACCGCGGGATCGGCCCGCGAGCCCGCCGGCGCGGCCCTGCCACCCCTTGCCGTCACCGAGGCCGCGTGATGCCCCGTCCCCGCAGCGCCCCACCCGCACCGACGCCGGCGCGCCGAACGGCCGAAGCATCGCCGCGCCGCGCAGCGCCGTCCGAGGTGCCGGCGACGCCCACCGGCAGCCAATCGCTTGAACGCGGCCTCACCGTGCTGGAAATGCTCGATACCGCCGAGGCGCCGCTCGGCGTGCGGGAGCTGGCGCGACGCCTCGATCTGGGCCCGGCGATCGTGCAGCGATTGCTGAACACCCTCGGGCAGCGCGGCTATGTCGAACAGGTCGCCGAGACGCGGCGCTACCGTGTCGGCCCACGCGCGCTTGGGCTCGGCGCCGCGCTGTTGCGCAGCGACGCGCTGATGGCCGGCGCGCGCGAGGCGCTGGAACGCCTCGCGCATGGTCATGGGCTGAACGGCTTCCTCGGCGCGGTGCGTGGCGGGCGCCTGACCTATCTCCTCGCGGTGCAGAGCCCCGGCCCGATCGCCATCCGCAACGCGCCCGGCAGCGAGGCCCCCTTCCATTCCACCGCCATGGGCAAGGCGCTGCTCGCCGCGATGCCCGCGGCGGAGGTGGACGCGCTGCTCGGCCGGGCGCCGCTGCCGCGCCTGACGCCGCGCACCATCACCGACCGCGCCGCGCTGCGGGCCGATCTCGATGCCACGGCCCGGCGCGGCTGGGCCTTCGTCGATGGCGAGAACCTGATGGGCGTGATCTCCGCCGCGGTCGCCATCCGCGATGCGACGGGCGCGGCCATCGCCTCCATCTCCGTTGCCGCGCCCGGTGGCGGCGCGGAGGCGGTGGCGGCCATCGCCATGCCCCTGTTGCCCGAGGCGCGACGCCTGTGCGCGCGGCTCGGCTGTCCATCCACCCTTCTGCCGCCCGAGGCCCCGTGACACCTGTCCTGACCAATCTCGACCGCCTGCATGACCGCATGGCGGCGCTCCAGGCCGATGCCGTGGTCGGCACGGCGCCGGAGAACGTGCTCTACCTCTCCGGCCTCTGGGCGATGACGCAGTGGATCCGTCGCGGGCCACAGGCCTATGCGGTGCATCCGGCGCCCGGGCGGGGTGCGCCCTGCGTGGTCGTCGGCGCCTCCGCGGCCGATCACCTGGTGGATGGCAGCGCCTGGGTCAGCGAAGCCTATGTCCATGGCGGCTTCCCCGCCGAGCATCTGCCCGGCGAGGCCGAGAGCGATGCCTTCGCCGCCCTGCTGGCGCTGCCTGCCTTCCCCGATCCGATCGCCGCGCTTGCCGCCGCCCTGACCGACCGGGGCCTCGCCACGGCGCGCATCGCCGTGGACGAGGTCGGGCTGATGCCGGGCCATTGGGAGGCGCTTGCGGCCCTGCTGCCGAAGGCGGTGCTGCTGCCAGCGGCTTCGCTGCTGCGCACGACCCGCGCCGTGAAGACCGAGGAGGAGGTGCGTCGCCAGCGCATCGCCGCGCAGGTTGCGGAACGCTCGGTGGCCGCAGCACTCGCCATCGCCCGCGAGGGCGTGACCGAAGCTGAATTGCTGCGCGCCTTCGATGCCCAGACCGTCGCCGAGGGCGGGTTGCCCGTGCTGCGCTGCATCGGCACCGGGCCTCGTTCCGCCCTGCCGAATGTCGTGCCGTCCGACCGTGTGCTGCGTCCTGGCGAGGTGATCCGCTTCGACGCCGGCGGACGCTGGGGGCACTACCGCGCCGACATCGCGCGTTGCGCAGTGCTGGGCGAGCCCTCGCCACGGCTCCGCCAGGTGCAGCGCGCCATCCGCGCGGGGCTCGACCGAGCGCATGAGCTGGCGCGCCCCGGCGCGCGTTGCGCCGAGATCTTCGCGACGGTGATGGACACCGTCCGCCGCGAGGGCCTGCCCGAATATCGGCGCGAGCATGTCGGCCACGGCATCGGGCTCGATGGCTACGACGCGCCCCTGCTCGGTCCCGCCAGTACCGAGGTGCTGGAAGCCGGCATGGTGCTGTGCGTCGAGACGCCCTTCTACACGCTCGGCGCCTTCGGCCTGCAGGTGGAGGACACGCTGGTGGTTCGCCCCGACGGCGCCGAGACCTTCATGACCACGCCCGCTGATCTCGTCTCCGTCTGAAGGATCTGGACCATGCGTCGCCGTTCGCTGCTTCTCACGCCTATGCTGCCGCTTGCGGCACCCACGGCCCTGCGGGCCGCCGGCGGCCTGCCGCCCGGCACGGCGACCATCGTCTGCGGCTTCGCCGCCGGCGGGCTGGGCGATTCGCTGTGTCGCCTCGTCGCCGAGGCGGCGCGCGATCGGCGCGGCGCACCCGTCATCGTCGAGAACCGCCCAGGCGGCGGCGGCACCATCGCCACCGAGCGGGTTTCGCGCGCCGCGCCGGATGGCCTGACCATCGTGCTGGGCAGCCCGGGCGCGCTGCTGGTCCTGCCGCATCAGGGGCATGTTGGGTTTGATCCGGTCACCGGCCTGACCCCGCTTGGGCAACTCATCGCACAGCCCCTGCCGGTCTATGTCCGCACCGACAGCCCGCTGACGGATTGGGCCGGGCTGATCCGTTTCGCGCGGTCGAATCCCGGACGGCTGACCTGGGGCACGGCCGGGGCACGCAGCTTCGCGGAAATCGTGGTGGAGAAGGCCTTCGAGAAGGAAGGCATCGAAACCGTCAGCGCGCCATTCCGTGGCGGATCGGAGGCGGTGCAAGCCCTGCTCGGCGGACACATCATGGCGGTGGCCTCGACCGACTATGGGCCGCTGGTGCAGCAAGGCGCGGTGCGCCTCCTGGCAGAGACTGGGCCGATCGCCGTGCCAAGCCATCCAGATGTGCCGACCTTTCAGGCGCTGGGCTATCCACTGTCCTTCCCGGTCAGCTACGGCTTCCTCGGACCGGCGCAGATGGCGGCGGATGCCGGGGCCTGGTGGCAGGACCTGCTGGCCGAGGTCGGGCGCTCACCGTCGCTGGCCGCTTTTGCGGAACGGTATATCGGCGCGGTCGCCGTCGAGGATGCCGCCGGCTACGCGCGGATTATCCGCGACGGCTATGCCGCCTTCGGGCGCGCGCTGCAGGGTAGGTAGCGTCAGCTCAGAGAAATTTGCCGGGCGTCTATCAGGATCCCACGCGATCTGGAGCAGCGCGAAACGATAGCGGCCTTCAGTCGCCGAAGGTCAGCCCTTCGTCCATGTCGACGGGAAGAACTGTGTTGGAGCAGCGTCGGCCCTGAGAAGGGCAGCCATCCGGACGGCTGAAGATGTTCGTCAAACAAGGGGCGAGAGCGGCGCCACCCTCGGGGGGACCGCTCCAGAACAGATCCAGATCAGGTGATTCCACCTGATCGGGTAAAGATGCTCGCGAAAACAAAGGACTAGAGACGTTGCCGTGAGCGGGGGCGAATGGGAGCGGCTCCAGGCCGCACGGCAATCTCGCGGCCGGTATTATGCGGGGGCATACGCGGACTCGCGCTCGATAGGTAGGTTGCGGCGGCGTCAGGTGCGCGCCGCAACCAGACTTCCCTGCCGCCCGCAACGGCGTGCGGTTGGTGCCGCTTCGCGGCGCAGGGCCCTGCGACAGCCCGTCAGGACGTCGGCGGCGTCGCCGAGCCACGGCGCGGCGCAGCCAGCATCCGTGTCAGCACTCCGTCCCTGAGGACGAACTGATGCCAGAGCGCTGCCGCGGCATGCAGAGCCACCGCGACGAGCAGCAGGTTGGCCATCACCTCGTGCGCCTCGCCCCAGAGCCGGCCGCCCGGCACCTCGAAAGGCGCCGGCAGCGGCACGCCGCCGAAGACGGCCACGGGACGACCGCGCGCCCAGCGGTCGAGCAGGCCGCTCAGCGGCAATCCGACGGTCAGCAGGATCAACATGACATGCGTGCCCGTCGCGGCCAGACGCTGCCAAGCCGGGCCTTCCGCCCGGGGCGGCGGCGCCACCGCGTATCGGACGACGCGCAGCATCGCGAAGCCGAGCACGAGGACACCCAGGCTGTAATGCACCTGCATGGCCAGATCGCGGTTCGGGCCGCGCGGGAGCTCCTCCATCGTGCTGCCGACGGCCCAGGCAACGATCACGAGCAGAGCGGAAGCCCAATGGATGGCGCGCACCGCGGCGCCATGGGGCTGGATCTCAACGGACGCGGCCATCCTCTCGGCCCTCTGCTCAGCGGCCGCGATGGGCGACGGCGCCCGTGGCCGCGTCAACATGGAGCGCAACGCGCCGCCCCGCCGCGTCGGTCGCCTTCACTTCCCAGCGATCACGCTCCCAGTCGAGCTCGCTGACCGGGCCGTAGCCGGCGGCGCGGACGGCAGCGATTGCCGCCGTGGCGTCGATGCGCGCAGCAGCGACGGCACGGCTCTCCTCGCTGCGGCGGGCGTCGCGCTCGGACGCATGGGCCGGGACGAAGGGCAGGGCGGCGGCGAGGGCCAGCGCCAGGGCGGCGGCGGGACGGACGTGGCGTTTCATGATGTTCTCCTGACAGCGTTCGGGTTGCGGGACCCCCGCAACGGCGCGCACTCTCCGTCGGCCGACCTGAACCGCGGCTGAGCCGGCCGTTCAGCGACGGTTCAGCCACGACCCTGCAGCCTCGCCCCATGCGCCGTGCCCTGCTTCTGCTTCCTGTGCTCCTCCTCGCCGCGCCGGCGGCGCGCGCCGACGACCGCCGCGACCACGAACGCGCGCGCGCCGCGCTCGCCGCCGGAGAGATCCGGCCGCTCGCCGCATTGCTGGCGGAGGTGGAGCGCCGCTATGTCGGTGTCATCATCGAGACCGAGCTCGAGCGTGATGACGGCCGCTGGGTATACGAGTTCAAGCTGCTGCCGCCCTCCGGCCGCGTCTATGAAATCAAGCTCGATGCCGCGACGGGCGAGGTGATCCGTACCCGTGGCCCGGTGCAGGAACGGCGCTGATGCGGGCCCTGATCGTCGAGGACCATACGCCGCTCGCTGCACAGTTGCGCGACGCGCTGGCCGAAGCCGGCTTCGTCACGGACCTCGCGGCGGATGGTGAAGAGGCGCTTTTCCTCGGCGAGACGGAGCCCTACGACGTGGTCGTGCTCGACCTTGGCCTGCCGCGGCTCGACGGGCTGACTGTGCTGAAGCGCTGGCGCGCGACGAAGCGCGCGATGCCGGTGCTGATCCTGACCGCGCGCGACGCCTGGAGCGAGAAGGTCGCCGGTCTCAATGCCGGCGCAGACGACTACCTGGCGAAGCCCTTCGTCATGCCGGAACTGGTCGCGCGGCTGCAGGCGCTGGTGCGACGTGCGCACGGCCTCGTTTCAGCGGAGATCTCGCTCGGTCGGCTGGTGGTGGACACCGCCGCGCAGCGCGTGCTGCTGGGCGGCGTGCCGGTTCGGCTGACCGGCCTTGAATACCGGCTGCTCGCCTATCTCGCCCTGCGCGCCGGGCAGGTGGTCTCCAAGACTGAACTGACCGAGCATCTCTACGCGCAGGATTTCGACCGCGACAGCAACACGCTGGAGGTCATGGTGGGCCGGTTGCGACGCAAGCTCGGGGAGGGGCTGATCGAAACGCTGCGTGGGCAGGGCTACCGCCTGGCTGCCACATGAGGCCACCGCGCTCCCTCACGCTGCGGCTCGCGCTTGCTGCGGGGTTCTGGGTCGCGGCGGGGCTCGGCGCGGCAGCCTGGTTCGTCACCGACGTCGCGCTCCGCCAGGTCGAGGCCGCCTTCGATGCACGGCTCGCCGGGCTGCTCGACGCTGCGGCGGCGGCCGTCGCGACGGATGGGGATGGAAGGGTGGTCGTTGCCCGCGCCCCCACCGGGGCTGATTTCGAACGGCCCTTCTCGGGCGCCTACTGGCAGGTGACGGGGCCGGGCGGGGCGCCGGCGACCTCCCGCTCGCTGTGGGACCAGACGCTACCCACGCTCCCCGCCGGCGCCGCGGCCGAGATGCTGCTGCGCGACATGCCTGGGCCGCGGGGCGAGCCGGTGCGCCTCGCCGAACGCGACGTGCTGCTGCCCGGTGCGGCCGAGCCGGCGCACCTTGCCGTGGCGCTGTCTCGCGCCGCGACGCTCGAGGAGATCGGGCGGCTCAGGACGGTGTTGACGGCGGCCTTCGCACTGCTGGGGACCGGATTGGTGCTGGGCGTGGTCGGCACGGTCGTCGCCGGGCTGGCGCCCTTGCGTCGGGTGCGGCGGGCCCTGGCAGAGGTGCGTGACGGCCGACGCGAGCGCCTCGCGATCGAGGCCCCGGCCGAGATCGCTCCGCTGGTCGCCGAGGTGGATGCGCTGATTGCGGCCAATCGGACGACGGTGCAGCGGGCGCGTTCCCATGTTGGCAACCTCGCCCATGCTCTGAAGACGCCGATCGCCGTACTGCGCAACGCGCTCGACGCGGAGCCGCCCGATGTGACGCTGGCGCGGTCGGAGGCCGCGGCACTGGAGCGGCTGGTGCACCACCATCTGGCGCGGGCGCGGACGGCGGCGCTCGCGGGTGCGGCGGTCGGTGCGGGCGTCGCGCCGCACGCCATCGCCGAGGAGGTTGCCGCCGCGCTGCGCCGGCTCTTCGCCGGGCGCGGACTCGCCATTGCGGTCAACGGGGACCGTGCTGCGCGTGTGCGGGTGGACTCCCAGGATCTGACCGAGATGTTGGGCAACCTTATGGAGAATGCCTGCAAACTGGCCCGGAGCCGCGTGGATGTCTCGGTGGCGCCGGCGGACGGCAAGATTGCGATCGCCATTGCGGATGACGGCCCCGGCCTGCCGGAGGCGGAACGCGATACTGCCCTCGCCCGCGGCATCCGGCTGGATGAGCGGATACCCGGGAGCGGGCTCTGCCTCGGCATTGCCGCCGACCTTGCGGCGTTGCACGGCGGCGGGCTCGAATTCGGGGAGAGGCCGGGGGGCGGCCTGGTGGTGATCCTGCGGCTGCCACGGATACACGGCGCCGTGTCGGTGTGAGGCCAGGGCGTGTCCGGCTTCAGACGTTGAGCTTCGGCGCCAGGTGGTGCGGATCGGCCGCGAACGATGAGGTGCGCGGCCACACGAGCGTTGGATGATTTGTGGGGCGTCAGGCTCAGTGCCGCGACATCAGTTGGACGGTGGCCGTCATCCCTGCCGCCAGCACTGCTGGATCTGGCACGTAGTCAATGTGAATGCGGACCGGGATCCGCTGCGCCAGCCGGACCCAGGTGAAGATCGGATTGACCATGGCCAGCCCCTGCGGCGTCGGCTGTGCATTCGCGACCGCGATGCCGCGCGCGATGCTGTCCACATGGCGACGCAGCACCTCGCCATGGCCGCATACAACCTGGTTCGCTTGCCGAAGCTGCTTGGCGCGGCCGCGTGACGCCCGAAGACGGCCCACACGACGTCCGTTGAGGAAGGCTCGGCGCGCCCGCCGCGCCATCGCCGCCTCAGGAGCCCACCCAGACCATAAAGCGACCCACTCCCGCCCAGCAGGCAGGCTTTTCGGCAGCCTGCCAGGGACCGGCGTCCCACGGCGATCCGAGACAATCACTGCTCAGACGCCCTCTTGAGCGTCATCGCCCTCGCCGCCGCCGTTACCTCCCGTCTCAGCAATGAGGTGAGAATTTAACGATATTGCGTCTCAATCGCAATTAGGCGATGCTGCGCCGCATTGAAGGCGAGCTGCACCAGCCTGATCGTGGATTCCAATGCGCAACGCTGAACGGCTGGACAAGTCGACACTCGACGATGCCATGGTCGCATACTATGAGGATCTGAAGCGCGCCGTCAGGCGAAGCGGTACGCCGCAAGTTCATCCGTCCGATGTCGTTCACGATCTCTATATTCAGTTGTCGCGCAATCCCGATCGCCTCGTCGAACGGAGCTCTCTGCGCGGCTTTCTCATTAAGGCGGCCGTCAATCTCGGGATTGATCGTGCGCGCCGAATCGCGTTCGAGAACCGCCTCTTTTCCTTGTTGGATGATAGGGCGTTGTCGGTTCATGCTGTGTCGCCAGCGCGCGACGAGGGCGATGACCGCGCCAAGCGCGTCCGGGCGATCAAAGCGGCGATTGCCGCCTTGCCGCGGCAATGCCGGACAGTTTTCATTGCCTACCGGGTTGCCGGCATGGACAAGGCCGACATCGCCGACAGCCTCGGCATCCAGCGCCGCATGGTCGACCGCCACATCCGCAACGCGCTGCTGTCCTGCCTCGAGAAGGTGAGCACCCTCGATTGACCCGCGACCTTGCAAGGACCGGCGAACGAGGCAAGCGCCATGCGTAGGGCCGTGCAGGTGCAGGCGGTGGATTGGGCGATCCGGCTGAATGACGGTGACCTGCCGCCGGACCAGTCCCGCGCGTTGTCGCGCTGGCTCGGGGAAAGCCCGGACCATGGGGCTGCCTTGGAAGAGGCGCGGGTGCTCCTGGGCGATGCCGATGCGGCCCTGGCCTCCGATCCAGGCTTTGCCAAGCGGCTCCTGCGTCGTCCGCGACAGGGTGCCACCGTGCTGTCGTTCGTCCTGGCACTGGCGCTGGTCGGCGGGGTCTTCCTATGGTCCGACGGACCGACCTGGCTGCGCGCCGACATCGTCACCTCGGTCAACGAGGTGTCGGTCGTGGCGCTGCCGGACGGATCGCGCCTGCAACTTGGCGGCCGGAGCGCGATCGCCACCGATTTCAACCCGCGCGAGCGTCGCGTAACCCTGCTGCGCGGTGAAGCCTATTTCGAGGTCGCGGCGGACCTCGGTGGACGCAGCTTCATCGTCGAGGCCGGCGGCGTCTCGATCACGGTCCACGGCACGGCGTTCGGCGTCAATCTGCTTGAGGACGGTACCGAAGTCGCTGTCACCGAGCATGAGATCTCGGTCGCCCCCATCGGCGCGAGCGGGCCCGCCCTGCGGCTCACGCAGGGGGAGGCCGTGTCCTACGACCGCTCCAGCGGCATGGGGGCGGTACGGCCGCTGCCGCCGGATACCGCCGCGGCGTGGCGCCAGGGCCGCCTCGTCTTCGACGGCCAACGTCTCGCCTCGGTGGCGGAGCAGATGTTCCGTTACCTGCCTGGACGCGTGGTGGTGCCCGACCATGCGCTGGCGGACCGGCGAATCAGCGGATCCTTCGACCTCGCGGACCCCGAGGCGGCGCTGGCGAGCTTCGCCACGGCGTTCGGCCTGCGCGTCACCCGCATCGGCGGCCTGCTGACCATCATTCACCGGTAGCAGAAAAAAGAGTCGCGCACCGACAGCCCGACCCGGCCATGCCGTTCGTCTGACCATCAAGGCGGTGTGTCGGGTCTCGGTCTCGCCATCGTCCCTGCAACGGGAGATCGCGATGGGCGCTGACGAATTTGAGGCACGCCGGACGGCTGGCGGCCGTCTGTACAGGACGCTGCTGCTGGCAGCCGTGGCGATGACGCCGATGCTGGGCGGCTTGGTAGCCGTGCCGTGCGCGGTGGCGCAGGAGACCACGGTTCGGATCGACATTCCCGCCGGGCCATTGACGCTGGCGCTCACCAGGCTCGCGACGCAGGCCCGGATGCAGATCGGCTTCGACAGCACCATTGTGGCCGGCAAGCAGACCCCGGGCGTCTCCGGCGCCTATACCCCGCGCGAGGCGCTCTCGGCCCTGCTGGCTGGGACGGGCTTGACCTTCGACCTGACCAGCGACCTGACCGCGACCATCCGCCCCGCCGCTGGCGGTGCCGCGGCTGCGGACCAGTCGGCCGGCGACGGGATCCAGATTCCCACCCTCGTCGTGGATGGCGGCAGCGGCGGCGTGATCAACGCGCAGGGCTATGTCGCCCTGAGCACCGCGACCGGCTCCAAGACGGACACACCTGTCGTCGAGGTGCCGCAATCCGTCTCCACCGTGACGGAGGCTCAGATCCGCGACCGCAATCCGCAGAACCTGCGCGAGGCCATCGCCTATACGCCCAATGTGCGGGTCAATGCCTACGGGACCGATCCGCGCTTCGACTCCTTCTTCGTGCGCGGCTTCAACCTCACCAATACCGGCGTCTTCCGCGACAATTTGCGGCAGCCGACCGGTGGCTACGGCTACTTTCTCACGGAGCCCTACGCCATCGAGGGGATCTCGATCCTGCGCGGCCCGTCCTCGGCCTTGTACGGAGCAACGGGTGCGGGCGGGCTCTACAACGTCATCTCCAGGCGTCCATCGGCGCAGAGGCAGCAGGAGATCGGCCTGCAATTGGGCTCGTACAACCGCTACCAGGCGCAATTCGACCTGACCGGCCCGGTCGATGACGACGGCGAGTTTCTCTATCGCCTGACCGGCCTGGGCCGCCTTGCGCAGACCGAATACGCCTCCGTCGATGACGACAAGTTCCTCATCGCGCCAGCCTTCACCTGGCGGCCGCAGGAGGGAACGCGGCTGACGCTGCTCACTGAGTATTCGCGCTCGCAAACCGGCGGCAACCCGGCCTACTACAATGACCGCTACGGTCACGTGACGCGCCTCGAGGCCGGCGATCCGGCCTTCAGCGAACTCGACCACCGTCAGTGGCGCATCGGCTGGGAATTCGAGCACGCCATCGACAGCGTCTTCACCCTCCGCCAGAACGCGCGCTACTCGCAGCAGAATATCGATGCGAAGTATGTCTACACCTACAATGGCGCGGCGCATGCGGCCAATCCGCTGCTGATCGACCGCGGCACCGGCTACGAGATCAACACCCTCGACGCTTTCGTCATCGACAACCAGATGCAGGCGCGCTTCGCGACGGGCGAGATCACGCATACCGTGCTGGCCGGCCTCGATGTGACCTGGTCGCGGTATGATGCGTCATCGGGCTATGGCACGGCGCCGCCGCTCAGCATGCTCAGCCTCAACTATGGCGGCTTTATCGCAACCCCGGCACTGACTGCCGCCACCCGGCAGGAACAGGTCCAGGCCGGCCTCTATCTGCAGGATCAGATCCGGTACGGCGGTTGGACACTGACGGTGGGCGGGCGCCACGACTGGCTGTCGACCGATACCGACAATACCGACCTGACCAGCAGTGCCCGCACCTCACTGAACCAGACGGAACGGGCGTGGTCGGGCCGCATCGGCCTCACCTACCAGACCGAGTTCGGTCTGGTGCCCTATGCGAGCCTGTCGACCGCCTTCTCGCCGAATATCGGCGTGAATGCCACCACCCGCGCGCCCTTCGAACCGACGACCAGCACGCAGCAGGAAATCGGCGTCCGGTATGTGGTGCCCGGCACCAACGCCATGCTGACGGCGGCGCTGTTCAACATCGATCAGAACAACGGCCTGTTCTACCAGGTGGTGGACGGCATCAACACGCAAGTGCAGCGCGGCCGGCTGCGTTCGCGCGGCGTCGAGTTGGAGGCGGTTGCCTCGCTGGACAACGGCGTGTCGTTCACCGCCGCCTATTCCTACACCGACCTGCGGATCAAGGAAGGAACCGAAGGCACGGTCGGCAACGCGGTCTCGAGCGTGCCCTTCCACCTGGCTTCCGCGTGGACCTACTACGCACCGCAGGAAGGCGAGCTGTTCCACGGCCTGCTGATCGGTGCCGGAGCACGCTACATCGGTCGCAGCTATGGCGACGACACCAACACCATCACGAACGGTGCCCGCGTTCTGTTCGACGCTGTCCTCGGCTTCGACCTGAGCGCGATAGGAGCGCAGTACAACGGGTTCCGGCTGCAGGTGAACGCCTCGAACATCTTCAACCGGCGCGACACGACCTGCACCGGCGGGTATTGCTACATCGACAGCGGCCGCTTCGTTGTCGGCACGCTGGCGTATCGCTGGTAGCGACCATGCAGATGTTCTTTCATGTGGAGGTCGCGGCGCGGAGGTTGCTGACGCCCGCCATGCTGCGCATGACCTTCACCGGCAAGGACCTCGCCGCATTCCAATCCACCGGCATCGGCGACGAGTATCTGCGCCTCTTCTTCCCGAACGAGGAGAGCGGCGAGGTCGTGCTGCCGATCATCGACGCACAGGGGCGCTGGAGCTACCAGGACGGCAAGCCGCCGGTTCGCTGCGCGACCTATACCGTTCGCCGCTTCGATGCCGAGCGGCTGGCGCTCGACGTCGATATCGTGCTGCATGAAGGCGGCACCGCCGCAAGCTGGGCAAGGACCGCCGAGCCCGGCAGTCCGATGATCCTCAACCGGCCCCGCGGCCTGTACGCCCCGCCGGCGGATACCGCCTGGCAGCTCCTGATGGCGGATGAGACCGGCATCCCCGCGCTGGCGCGTCTGATGGAGCTGACACCGGCGTATCTTCACAGCCGTATCGTCATCGAGGTGGCCGCGGCGAGCCATCGCCAGCCGCTGCCCGCCCATCCGCGCGCCGCCGTCACCTGGCTCGACGGCAGCGGCAACGGCATCGGCCCGAGCCGGCTCGACATCGCCTTCGCCGCCATCGAGCTGCCTCCAGGGCCCGGCTATATCTGGGTCGCCGGTGAGCAGAAGCCGGTTCGCGTCATCCGCCGGCGCGTGAAGGCTGAGCATGGCCTGCCGCCGGAGCGCCACAAGCTGGTCGCCTATTGGATCGAGGACGCGCCCTCCTGGCAGGCGGAGGCGCCGTGCTTGACGGAGCGGCTGCGCGGCGAACTCGCCATCGACTGGGGGAGTTAGGTGCGTCGCCTTGTGATGCCAGCGGCACGCCATCATGCGCGGCGGCACCGGGAGGGGCTTGGCTCATCTCCGGTGCCGCCCTTCGTGTCGTCGGGACGACACTCTTCTCTCCCGCCGATCGGCGGCTAGGGCCACGACCATGAAACTTCGGATGCGCACATCCCACCTAGCCGTGCCAGCCGCGCTTGCCCTGGCGGTGATGGCCAGCCTGACGCTCGGCTCGCGGCCAATGCCGCCGGCGGCATTGTGGCAGGCGCTGTTCGGCAGCGGGCCGCAGGACCCGGAGGCCGCGGCGCTGCTCGACCTGCGCTGGTCCCGGACCCTTCTCGGCCTGCTCGTCGGCGCCGCGCTTGGCGTCTCCGGCGTCATGATGCAGGCCGTGACGCGCAATCCGCTGGCCGATCCCGGCCTGCTGGGCATCAATGCGGGGGCGCTGCTGGCCATGCTGCTTGGGGCAGGCTTTTTCGGCCTGCGCGATCCGGGCGCGCTGATCGGGCTCGCCCTGGCAGGGGCTGCGGTCGGCGCGCTGATGGTGCATGCGATCGGCTTTGCCGGGCCGCCCGCCGGCATCGCGGCCCGCCTCGTCCTGGCGGGGGTCGCCGTCTCGGCGCTGTTCGGCGGGACGGCGGGGACGCTGCTGCTGGCCGATCCCGTGCGCTTCGACCATTTGCGCGGCTGGGCCACCGGGGCCCTCGCCACGCCCGATCTTGCCGCGCCGGCAGCCGTCGCGCCGGTGGTCGCCATCGGGCTGCTGCTGGCCATGCTCGGCATGCGCGCCATGAACGTTCTGGCGCTCGGGGACGAGGTGGCGCGCGCCGCCGGGGTGAAGCTGGGCCAAGTCCGGTTGGTCGGCTCCCTGGCGGCGACCCTGCTGGCCGGTGCCGCGACCGCCGGCGCGGGACCGATCGCCTTTCTCGGCCTGATGGTGCCGCATCTCGCCCGCTCCATCGCCGGCACCGACCAGCGCCGCATTCTCGCCGTTGCCCTGCTGCTGGCCCCGACACTGTTGCTGGTTGCCGATGTCGTCGGGCGGCTCGTCATGCCGCCGCGGGAGATGCCGGCCGGCATTGTCATGGCGTTCATCGGCCCGCCGGCCCTCATCATCCTGGTGCGCAGCGCCTGGCGGGACTTCGCGTGAGTCGCCGGCAAGGCAGGCTGGTGCTGCGATCGCCCGGCGAGCGCGTCTCGCGCCGCATCTCCGTCAGGTCCGCCGGGGTCACAGGCGGCGTGCTGGCCGCGGCGCTGTGCCTCGGTGCCGTCGACCTTTCCCTCGGCGCCTTTCCGACACCACCTGCCGCGGTCCTGCGCGCGCTGGGCGGCGGCGGCGGCGATGCGCTGCGCATGGTAGTGCTGGAATGGCGGCTGCCGCGGATCGCCGCCGCGCTGATCTTCGGCGCCGCGCTCGGCCTCAGCGGCGCCATCTTCCAGGCGCTGACGCGCAACCCGCTTGGCAGCCCCGATCTGATCGGCATCGATGCCGGCGCCATGACCGGCATGCTGCTGGCCGGCGTCGCCCTGGGCATGACCGGGCAGGCGGTTTCTGCCGGCGCCTTCGCGGGCGGGACGGCTGTCGGCCTCACCACCTGGCTGCTGGCGCGCCGCACCAGCGGGCTCGGTTTCATCCTGATCGGGATCGGGATCGCGATGATGCTGACCGCGCTCAACACCTGGGTGATGGCCGGGCTGCGGCTGGAGGTCGCGACCGCCGCCGCCGCCTGGTTCAGCGGTGCGCTGCATGACATGGAACCGCTGCCGCTGGCCCTCGCCGCGGTGCCGCTATGTCTGTTGATGGTCGTCGTCATGGTCATTCAGCGCCACCTGCAGGGGCTGGAGTTGGGGGAGGCCGTAGCGACCGGCCTGGGGGTCAGGGTGGGGGTGTTGCGTGCCATGCTCATCGTCGCCGGCGCGGCGCTGACCATCATCGTGACGGCCACCGCCGGTCCGATCGGCTTCATCGCCCTGGCGGCGCCGCAACTCGCGCGGCTGCTGGCCGGCACGGGCTCGCTGCCCTTGCCGGCCGCGGCGGCGATGGGCGCGTTGCTGCTGGTCTCCGCCGATCTGGTCGCGGCCCACCTCTTCGCGCCACTGCACCTGCCGGTCGGCCGCGTGACACTGGTCGGCGGTGGGGCCTATCTCGCCTGGATGCTGCTGCGCGATGCCCTGGCCGTATCCTCCCGCCATGCATGACCACCGCCTGCGCGCTTCGGGGCTGATGGCGCACTACGGCGATGCGGCCGTGCTGCGCGGCCTGGATGTCGCGATCCCGGATGGCTGCTTCACCGCCATCGTCGGGCCGAATGGCAGCGGCAAGTCCAGCCTGCTGAAATCGCTGGGTCGCCTGCTGCTGCCGAGCGCCGGGACGGTGACGCTGGATGGTCGGGCGATCGCGACCTTCCGTTCGATCGAGGTCGCGCGGCTGCTGGGCCTGCTGCCGCAATCGGCGCTGGCGCCGGAGGGGATCACCGTCGGCGATCTCGTCGCGCGGGGGCGATACCCGCATCAGAGCTTCCTGCGGCAATGGAGCCGTGCGGACCAGGCGGCGGTGCGGGCCGCCCTCGCGATGACGGGGCTGGCCGAACTGGCCGGCCGTGCCGTGGAGACGCTCTCGGGCGGCCAGCGCCAGCGCACCTGGATCGCCATGGTGCTGGCCCAGGAAACGCCCATCCTGCTGCTCGACGAGCCGACGACCTTTCTCGATATCGCGCACCAGTTCGAGTTGCTGGACCTGCTGCGCAGCCTTCACCGGCAGGCTGGCCGGACGGTGGTGGCCGTGCTGCACGACCTCAACCAGGCCTGTCGCTACGCCGACCACATCATCGCCTTGCGCGAGGGTCGGATCGTGGCGGAGGGAAAGCCTGCCGATATCGTGACCGAAGCCTTCATGGCCACCGTCTTCGATCTCGCCTGCGTCATCATCGATGACCCGGTGTGCGGGACGCCGCATATCATTCCGCGTGGCCGGCCGGATGATGTCGAGGGATGAGGCGGCGCAGCGCGCTCTTCGTTCTCGCGGCCCCGGCGGTGATGGGCGCGCGTCCGGGCCGGGCGGAGGAAGGCTTTCCGGTCACCCTGCACCATGCGCTGGGCGAGGTGATAGTGCCGTGCCGGCCCGCACGCATCGTCTCCCTCGGCCTCAACGATCAGGACTTCCTCTATGCGCTCGGCATCGCGGCGGTGGCGGTGCGCGAGTGGTGGGGCGGGCATCCTTATGCGAGCTGGGTATGGAGCGAGCCCCGCCGCGTCGCGCTGGGCGCCACGCCCGTCGTGATGCGCGGCCCGGCGATCGATCCGGAATGGGTCCTGGCACTGGCGCCCGACCTGATCGTGGCGACCTATGCCGACCTTGGGCCGGCACTGTATCGCAGGCTGTCGCGCATCGCGCCCGTGATCGCGCGCCCTGCCGACTACCCGCCCTGGAGCGCGCCGTGGCAGGCGCAGCTTCGGCTGCTTGACCTGGCGACATCAGGTCGTCGGGAGACGTCGCGCAGCATCATCGACGCGCTTGATGCGCGGGCAGCGACGCTCCGGGATACCTATCCGCAGCTCCGCGATCGGACGGCGGCCCTGGTCGATATCCGCGACGGCCAGTTCACCCTGTGGGGCGGCCGGACGGCGGCCGGTTCGGTGATGCGTCTGTTGGGCCTGTCCCTGCCGGCGGCGCTGGAGGCGCTGGCGGATTCCGCGGGCTGGATCAGGCTCAGCTTCGAGCAGGCGTCGCTGCTGGATCTCGATGTCGTGGTCTGGGCGGCAGATCGCAAGCGGGTGGAGGCCATCGGCACCTATCGTGCCACGCGCCTGCATCGCGAAGGCCGTGCGCTCTGGCTTGAGCCCGGCAGTGAGCTGTTGGCCGCGCTATGGTTCCAGTCGCCGCTGTCCATAGCCTATGCACTCGATCTGATCGCGCCCCGTCTTGCTCGCGTGCCGGCAATCCGCTGATCCGTCCAAACCACCCCGACGTCATCAGGGATGCGGAGGCACACGTCGGCGCCGATTCGGCGCCGCCTTGCTTCCCGCTTCCAGCGCCGCATGGATGGCCACTGGCAAAGCTCGTACTGCCGAAAGGGGCTGGAGAGAGATGGGCCGGCATGGCGCCGAGAATTCGGGACCACATGTGTCTCCCGGGCGGCTACGGCGTGCTGTGGAATGCCTTCAAGCGGCTGGCCGGCTGTGCGAGGGAGGCGGAGCGCGCCGCCCTCTTCGCCGGCACAGCGACGCGCGTCTGTCGCGTTCACGGGGCGCCGGGCTGCGAGGCGCTGCGCCCCTAGGCAGGCGCCGCGCCGGGCCTCATTGCCACGGCGTCCTCTCCCAGATCCGCTGGTAGCGCTCGAGCTGAGCCGGCATCTGCGCCTCCCATTCCGCCCCGCGCAGGAAGGCCATTGCCAGTTCGAGCTGGCGGACCCTCTCCGCCCATTCGGGTGTCGCGATCACCTTCGCGATCGCATCCTCCAGCCGGCCCGTGACCTCGTCGGGGATGCCGCGCGGCGCACCGATGCCGCGCTCGCTGCTCATCAGCACGTCGAAGCCTTCCTCGCGGAAGGTGGGCACGTCCGGCATCAGCTCCCAGCGGCGCTCACCCATGCCCGCGAGGGCGCGCAGCATCGGGGTCTCCTGTCCCAGCATCCCGATCTCGCCGAGGTTCAGGCCAGCAACGTCGATCTGCCGGCCGAGCACGGCATTGCGCGAGGGGCCGGCGCCGGCGAAGGGAACGTGGATGAACTCGGCGCCCGAGGCGGCCTCGAACAGCGTCAGGCCGAGATGGTCGTCGGTGCCGACGCCGGAGGAGCCGACGCTGATCGTCCCGGGCCGGCGCTTCGCCGCCTCGACCAGGTCGCGCAACGACCGGTAGGGCGAATCCCTGTGCACGACGAAGGCGCTCGGATCGTCCACCAGGCGCGCGATCAGCCGGATCTGCGCGCGGTCATAACGCACGCGGCGCTGCACCCCGAGTGAGAGGTAGCCCGGCGTGTTGATGGTGCCGAGTGTGTAGCCGTCCGGCCGGGCGGTCTGCAGCGCGACATAGGCCGTCTCGCCGCCCGCCCCGGGCCGGTTGACGACGACGAAATTGGACCCCGGCAGTTCGGCGCTGAGGAACTGCGTCAGCGCGCGCACCATCACGTCGGTCCCGCCGCCGGGCGCGAAGCCGACGATGACCTCGATGGGCCGCCCGGCCGGCCAGGCGGGCTGAGCCAGGGCGGGCGCGGCGAGGGACACGACCCCGGCGGCCAGGATGCCGCGGCGCGTGGCGATGGTGGGGATTCTCATGGTTTCCTCTCTGCTCGTGATCTGGTTGGGCCGGGCGACCGCGCCGTCGTGAATCGCGTCAGGCCGCCTCGGGCAGGCGTCCCTGGACGACCACGGCGCCGGCCATCGTCGGGACGCGCCCGGCGAGCACCGCGACAATGCAGTCCGCTGCCATGGTGGACATGCCGACCGCACCGCGCGGCGTGTTCGCGGCAAGGTGAGGCGTCGGCAGGACGCGCGGATGGCCGCGCAGCGGGCTGGAGGTATCCAGCGGCTCCCGCGCGAAGACGTCCACGCCAGCCCAGGCGAGCTGCCCGGACTCGAGTGCCGCCAGCAGCGCCACCTCGTCGACGATGCCGCCGCGCGCGGTGTGGACCAGGATGGCGCCGCGCGGCATCAGCGCGAGTTCCGCCGCGCCGATCATGCCCCGCGTCGCGGCGTCGAGCGGGCAATGCAGCGACAGCACTTCGGAACGTGCCAGCAGCGCCCGCAGGTCCGCGACGCGCTCACCGGGGCCAGGCAGTGGCCCAGCGGGAAGGAGAGGGTCGTAGGCCGCAACCCGCATGCCGAAGGCATCCGCGAAGCGTGCGACCTTGGACCCGATCGCGCCGTAGCCGACGATGCCGAGCGTGACGCCGTCGATGTCGCGCGTCATGCGGGAGGTCTTCTCCCACAGCCCGT
This sequence comes from Roseomonas sp., assembly GCA_041906015.1. Classification (GTDB taxonomy): domain Bacteria; phylum Pseudomonadota; class Alphaproteobacteria; order Acetobacterales; family Acetobacteraceae; genus Neoroseomonas. Next base: position 11,282 of record JAYRJZ010000013.1, on the reverse strand, counting down.
CACGCATGCCGGCGGCGACCGAGGGCAGGTCCTTCAGCAGCGCGAGCATCAGCGCCATCGCGTGCTCCGCGACCGAGCGCGAATTGGCCCCTGCGGCCCGCGTCACCGTCAGGCCGCGCGCTTCCGCGGCCGCAAGGTCGATGCCGTCCACGCCGGCGCCATGACGCGCGATCACGCGCAGCGCGGGCGCGGCAGCGTCCATGACGGCGCCGTTGATGAACCCCTGCCGGTGCAGCAGCGCCACCGGCCGATGCTCGGCGATGGCGGCCAGCAACTCAGCCTCGGAGGGATAGCCGGAGGTGCAGGGCACGGCGTAGCCGGCGGCTTCCAGGATGGCGACCGCCTCCGGCGCGAGCTTCGCGGCGGTGACGAGGACCGCGGGCTTCGCGGCGGGGTGCTGGGTCATGGGCGATCTTCCGGAGTGTATCGGATCAGTCGAGGCCGTCGCATCCGAGACGCCGTAGCGTCGCATCCACCCAGGATGCGTCGTGCGTGCCGGCCTCGATGTTCGCCATCTGGCGCGCCTCGGCCGCCGCCTTCTGCGCGGCCGCCGCCTGCACGGCATTGACCTCGGCGAGGGGGACGCAGAGCAGGCCGTCATCGTCGCCCAGGATAAGATCGCCCGGCTCGATCACCATGCCGTCGATCGCGACCGGCACGTTGATCTCGCCGGGGCCGTCCTTGTAGGGGCCGCGATGCGTCACCCCAGCGGCGAAGACCGGGAAGCCCTGCGCGCGGATCGCGGCGCTGTCGCGGATGGCGCCGTTGATGACGATGCCGCCGAAGCCACGCCTGATCATCTGGGCGAGCATCAACTCGCCGATGATGGCGTTGGTCAGGTCGCCGCCTGCATCGACGACGATGACATCGCCGGGTTCGGCGAGCGCGAGCGCCTTGTGGACCATCAGGTTGTCGCCGGGGCGGGACTTCACGGTGAAGGCCGGCCCGGCCAGCACGCCGCCCGCATGCATCGGGCGCAACCGCGGCCCGGCGGCGGTCATGCGCGACATGACGTCGCTGACATTGGCGACCGGCAGGTCGCGGAAGCGCGCGACCGCCTCCGGGGCGACCTTGCGCTCGCGGGGCAGGATCCTGAAGCCGACAGCCATGTTCATGCTCTCCTGAATGCGCGGGCCGCCGGGCAGCCCGAAATTACGAAACATGATTCCATTATTGCGTGTCATTCGCGCCAGGGGCGGCGGGACCAGAGGGCGCGCAGCGCCGCCTCCCCACCCAGCGCCGCGTCGCGATAGGCAGCGCCGACCAGCGGCTTCAGCGGCAGGCCCGCGCGGGAAGCCGCCTCGGCCCAGGCGGGGTCGGCGAAGGTCGCGGCGAAGGCGGCCTCGATGTCCGCGCGGATCGGATCAGGCAGCCCGGGCGGGGCGAAGATGCCACGTCCGGCGGAGAACACGACGTCCACCCCGGCCTCGCGATAGGTCGCGATCTCCGGTGCGGCCGGGTCGCGCGCCTCTGCGGCCAGGCCGAGGCCGCGGATGGCGCGCTCGCGCAGCAGCGGCAGCGCCTCGCTGATGTTGAAGGCGCCGACCTGGAGCTGGCCGCCGAGCAGCGGCACCAGCAGCTGTGAGGTGCCGTTGAAGGGCACGTGGTTCAGCCGGACGCCGGCGGCTTCCTCCAGCAGCAGCGTCGCGATGTGGTCGTCCCCACCGATGCCGGCGGTGCCGTAGGCGACGTCGCCCGGACGCGCCCGCGCCGCCGCCAGCAGGTCCGGCAGACCCTGCATCGGGTTATCGGCGCGGACGAACAGCCCGCAGGGATCCTCGACCACCTGCGCGAGGTAGGTGAGTTCCGCCGGACGCCAGCGCACCGGGCGCTCGATCGGCTGGCTCAGCACGGTGGGCGTTGCGCAGGCGCCGAGGACGAAGCCGTCCGGCGCGGCATTCGCCACCGCCTCGGTTCCCACCTGGCCGCCGGCGCCGGGCCGGTTGTTCACCACCACGCGCGCACCTGGCAGGCGGGCGGCGAGGAAGGGTGCGACGGTCCGCGCCATGGCGTCCATGCCGCCGCCGGGCGCGAAGGGCACAATGATCTCGATCGGTCGGCCCGCCGGCCAGCCGCGTTGAGCCAGGGCCGGGCGCGCCAGCACGGCAGCGGCTCCGAGAAGGGCGGCGCGCCGGCCGAAACGGGGTCCTGGCATCTCGGATGTCTCCTTCCCTGCGCCAGGCATTGCTTGACAGGCCCGGGCGCGGCTTGCCTATAACGCAACGTCGTTTCGAAATACAAGCCCCGTGGAACAACGGGCACACCAGGGAAGGATCCGCGCCGCATGTTCTCCCGCCGCCACATCCTCGGCTTCGGCCTCGCGGCGCTGCCGCTTGGCCTTGCCGGTCTGCCGCGCCCCGCCCTCGGCCAAGGCGAGGCCTGGCCTTCACGCCCAATCCGCCTGGTCGTCGCCTGGGCGCCGGGCGGGGCGGTCGACACCATCGCGCGGCGCCTCGCACCGAAGCTGTCGGAGAGCCTTGGCCGACCGGTCGTGGTGGAGAACAAGTCTGGCGCTACGGGCACCATCGGCGCCGCAGAGGTCGCGCGCGCCACGCCGGACGGGCACACGTTGCTGGCGATGGACAACACCTACGCCATGCTGCCTTACCTGTTCCAGCGCCTGCCATTCGACCACGCGACCGCCTTCCGGCCGGTGACCGTCAGCGCCTTCTCCCCAGTCATGCTCGCCGTGCACCGCGACGCGCCGTGGCGGGATCTCTCCGCGCTGATCACGGCCGCGCAGCGCGAGCCGGAGAAGATCACCTACGGCACCGGCGGCATCGGTAGCGCGCCGCACTTCGCCACCGCCGCCTTCGCCCAGGCCGCCGGAATCCGCATGCTGCACGTGCCCTTCCGCGGCGCCGGGGAGGCGGTGACCAGCGTGCTCTCGCGCCAGGTAGACCTGGTGATGGTCTCGCTCGGCTCGGCGCTCGGCCATGTGCAGGGCGGGGCGCTGCGGGTGCTGGCCATGAGCGGGTCGCACCGCGCCGCCGTCCTGCCCGAGGTGCCGACCTTCCGGGAAGCAGGCCTGCCAAGTTTCGGACCGAACGGCGAGGGCGTGGTGAACTGGTCCGGCCTCGCCGCGCCCGCCGGCACGCCGGGTGCCGTGGTGGCGCGGCTGCAGGCGGAGGTGGCAAAGGCGCTGGAGGCGCAGGACATACGCGACTTCCTTTCCTCGATCGCCTCCGAGCCGGGCGGCATGCCGCCCGCAGCCTTCGCGGCTATCCTCGCCGAGGAGACGGCGCGCTGGCGCGACGTCGCCGCCACCAGCGGCATCGAGCGGCAATAGGGCAATGGGCTTCTTCGCGCCGCCCCCGCGCATCGGGACCGAGGTCTTCACGCGACTGCCGGACCGGTTCCGCCGCCCGCGCGCGACCGCATGGGCACGCTGGAACCGTGGCGGGCGGGAGATCGACAGCTTCCTCGAGGGCCCCTGCTTCGACACCGAGGGCTGGCTCTACGTCACCGACATCCCGTTCGGTCGGATCTTCCGCATCGCACCGGATGGCGCCTGGGAACAGGTGGCTGAGTACGACGGCTGGCCGAACGGACTGAAGGTGACGCAGGACGGCATGCTGCTCGTCACCGACTACAGGCGTGGTCTGCTCCGTATCGATCCCGGCACCGGCGCGGTCTTGCCGCTATTGGAGACGGCGCGCAGCGAGGGCTTCAAGGGGCTGAACGACCTCGCCCTCGGTGCCGACGGCAGCATCTTCTTCACCGACCAGGGCCAGACCGGGCTCCACGACCCGACCGGCCGGGTCTATCGGCTGCGGCCGGACGGCCGGCTCGACCTGCTGATCGGCACGGTGCCGAGCCCGAACGGCATTGTCGTCTCGCCCGACCTGTCGCACTGCCTGGTGGCCGTCACGCGCGCTAACCAGATCTGGCGCCTGCCGCTGCATGACGACGGCGCGGTCACCAAGGCCGGCATCTTCATCCATCTGCATGGCGGGCCGGGCGGGCCGGACGGGCTGGCGTGGGATCGCGACGGCAACCTGCTGGTCGCCCATACCGGCGTCGGCACGGTCTGGCGCTTCAATGGGCGGGCGGAGCCGACTCTCGGGATCGCGTCCTGCGCCGGCGCCTCGACGACCAATCTCTGCCTGGGCGGCCCGGATGGGCGCGACCTGTTCATCACCGAGAGCGAGACGGGGAGCATCCTGCGCGCGCGGCTGGAATTGCGGTAAATGGCGCCGAGAGGTCGGAGGTAGGCATGGCGGAGAAGGCAAGGCGGCGGCCGGCACTCGAGGGCGTGGCCTCGGCGGATCGTGCCCTGACCGTGCTTTCGGCCTTCCGCAAGGGCGACCGCGCCCTGTCACTTGCGGAACTGGCCGAGCGGACGGGGTTGGTGAAGAGCACGATCATGCGCCTCGCCATCTCGCTCGTGGAGCATGGCTATCTCGCCCGCGAGGGCGATGGGTCCTATCGGCTTGATGCTGAGGTGCTGCGGCTCGGGACGATCTACACGCAGTCATTCCGGCTCGAGGCCCATGTGACGCCGGTGCTGGAAGAACTCGTCGCGCGCACGGGCGAGACGGCGGCCTTCTACGTTCGGCGGGGCGAGCAGAGGCTCTGCCTGTACCGCGTGGACAGCCCGCACCTGCTGCGGATGCATGTCCGTGTCGGGGATGCGCTGCCGCTCGACAACTCGGGCATCGCGCAGGTGCTCCGCGCCTTCTCACCGCGGCCGCTGCCGGCCTATGTCGCGGCGCTGGAACTGCCGATCGTCACCATGGGGGCGACGGACCCGCACACCGGGGCGATGGCCACGCCCGTGTTCGGTCCGGGAGACAGGCTGGCAGGGGCGCTCGTCCTCTCCGCACCCATCATTCGCTGGACGCCGGAAGCCTTGGCGGCCGCGCGTCCCATCCTGCTCGAGGCGGCAGCTGTATTGACCCGACGGATTGGCGGCGAGGTGCCCGAGCGGCCACGCAGCGCTGCGGAATGAGTCAGCTACAGCTTAGGTTGCCGACTCAATCAGGATATCCAGAAGCAAGCGACTGCGACGATGGCGACGGCGGAGAGGAAGTTCCTGGCGAGGCGGTCGTAGCGGGTGGCGAAGCGTCTGCTCACACCATCAGTCCCGTAGCGCGCCGACCTTGCGTAGCAGCGGCTTGTCTGCCGGCGATGGTCCACCGACGCTGACAATGCCCACACCGCGATCGGCACTGACTGCGTGCTTGATCCCGATCGGCACATGGACCGCCTGCCCTGCCGTGAACGGGATTGCTAAGTCGTTGTCGAAATCTCGGATCGTGCCGCTACCTTCGAGGATGAAGATCGTGTCCTCGGATTCCACATGCACATGTGGGACGTTGGACTCGCCCGGCTCGAGCCGGACATAGTTCATGTTCGCTACATGTGAGCCGGTGCCAGGCCACACTACGAAGCGGGCGTCCTTCGAGATCAGCGGCAGCATCAGGTCCGGATGGTCGCGATGGAAGATCTTGATGGCCATGAGGATTCCGTCCCAGCTGGCGGTCAGAGATGGCTGTAGAGGGCGAGGTCCGCCGGGCAGGGCCCACCCAGGAGCACCATGCCCGAGGTATCCGCTTCGAACCGATAAGCAGTGCCGGCTTCGATGAAGACCATGTTTCCCTCGACCAGCGGATCGCGGGAGGCAGCATCGGGATCGATGACGACGCCGGTGCCCGATTTCACATAGTAGACAGCCTCGCCGTCATGCCGCTGCAGGATGGTGGCCCCGCCGTCTTCCAGGGTGACATGATGCATGGTCCGGGACGTTGCGCCGCTACCAGGCCAGATCAGGGCAACCGCGCGCCCCTTGCCTACCACCAGGGGCAGTTCCGGGCAGCCGTCATCGAGCGTCAGCACGCGCGCCGTCTTCGTGGTTGGCTGCATGGCCGGCGTCATGTCCTTCATCCGTGGGGTTCCGTTGCGGCGGGGCTCGCGATCTTTAGTCACATTCAAATGCGTTTCGTCAAGGATCAGCTTATTTTAATGGGGATGGACGGATGGTTGTCCGGGCCGCGCGTATAGGGGACACTACGCCGGCAATATCCAAGCAAGGTGCCAGACCGTATGGCCCGGGAAACAGCCCGCCCTCGACGTTCATCCGCCGCGCCGCCGGCCGCGTCAAAGACACGCCGCAGCCTGCTGAAGGCAGCCGCGGCCAACGCCGACAGTCAACCGCAGGGTGGCGTGGTCGCCGAGACGAGCGAAGTTCTGTCGACCATCGGCGGTAGCATCCGCCGGCTCCGGTCGCAGCGGGGTATGACGCTGCAGGCTCTGGCAACCGCGACCGGGTTGAGTTCCTCGATGCTCAGCCTGCTGGAAAGAGGCAAGGCCGGGCCTTCCATCGGCACGCTGGTGGTGATTGCCTCGGCCCTGGACACGCAGATGGTGGAACTGTTGGGCGGCGTCGACCGTGGTGACGACCTGCCCGTTTCCCGCCTGGCGCAGCAGCCGATCTATGCGACCGCCGAAGGCGTGCAGCGGCGGATCCTCAAGAACGACACCATGAATGGCGTCGAGATCGCCATCAACGAATACAATCCCGGCACGGCGAGCGCGCCGCGGCCGGTGGCCCATCAAGGCTTCGAATTCGGCGTCGTCCTTGAGGGCGGGCTCGAGATCACGCTCAACGACCGCACCTACGTGTTGGCCGAAGGCGACCTCGTCTCCTACCGCTCGACGGATCCCCACCGAATCGCCAATCCCGGAAGGCGCCGGGCTCGTGCGCTGTGGGTCAATCTGAAGCAGCGTTGAGACCGCACCGGCACCCTTGCGCGGAAGGAGCAGATATTTAATCATACTCAAATACCGCCACCGGGAGATGGTCGCGTGAAGCCTGCCGCCTTCGACTATCGCGCGCCGCTGACGCCCGAGGCGGCACTCGCGCTGCTGGCCGAGCATGGAGAGGACGGCAAGGTACTGGCGGGCGGCCAGAGCCTGGTGCCGACGATGGCTTTCCGCCTGGCCCGGCCCGCCGTTCTGATCGACATCAATCGCATCGCGGCGCTTGATTTCTGCCATCCCGAGGGCGAGGTACTGCGCGTGGGTGCATTGACCCGCCATGCCCGTTTCGAGGCGCCGGTGGTGGCGGGACCGCTGGGAGCGCTGCTGGCCGATGTGGTGCGCCACATCGCCCATACGCCGATCCGCAGCCGCGGCACGATGTGCGGCAGCCTGGCGCATGCCGACCCGGCTTCGGAGTGGTGCTGCACCGCGCTGACGCTTGGCGCCGCGATGGTCGCCGCCAGCACCGCCGGGGAAAGGCTGATCGCCGCGGACGACTGGTTCCAATCGGTCTTCACCACCGCGCTGCAGCCAGACGAGCTGTTGACCGAGGTGCGGTTGCCGCTGCTCGGCGCGGAGTGGCGCTGCGGCTTCAGCGAGTTCAATCGCCGCGCCGGCGATTTCGCACTGGCCATGGCGGTCGTCGCGCTGCGGATCGAGGGCGGCACGGTGCGCGAGGCGCGCATCGGCCTCGGCGGCGTCGGCGCAACGCCAATTCTCGCACAGGAGGCCGCCGCCACGCTGGTCGGCGCCGCACCGGACGAGGCCGTCTGGAGCGAGGCGGCGGAACGCGCCGCCACCTGCTTCGAGCCGACCGAGGACATCAATGCAACGCCGGAGTACCGGCGTGACCTTGTGCGGGCGGTCGTGAAGCGGGCGCTGCGCAAGGCCGTGGCGCCGTGAACTGGGCCGGCAAGCGCCTGCCGCGGCTGGAGGACCCGGCGCTGCTGCGCGGCGAGGGCAGCTATACCGCGGACATCGCGATCGGCGCCCGGGCCGTCCGCCTGGTGCGCAGCCCCTTCGCCAGCGGCCGCATCAATGCCATCACGCCGCCCGCGGCGATGCCGGCGGGCGCCCTGCTGGTGACCGGCCGCGATCTGGCGGCGCTGGGCGCCATCCGGCCCACCCTGGCGCGCTTCAACTACGTTGCGGTCGGCCAGCCGGTCCTGCCGGTCGAGCGCGTGCATTTCGTCGGCCAGGCGGTTGCCGCCGTCGTCGCGGACACGCCCGAACTCGCCGAGGACCTGGCCGACCAGGTGATGCTCGACATCGATGCCGAGGATGCGGTCGTCGATCTCGATGCCGCCATCGCCCCGGGTGCGCCGGTGCTGCATGCGGGAGCGCCGGGCAATGTGCTGGTCGAGGGGCAGCTCCGTCAGCCGGGCTGCGATGCTGCTTTCGCTGATGCCGCCCATGTGGTCGAGCTCGGCATCCGTTCGCGCCGGCAGAACGCGACGCCGATGGAAGGCCGAGGCGGCTGCGCGACATTCGACCGTGCCACGGGCCGCGTGCGGCTGACCGCCTCCTGCCAGATGCCGCATATGTTGCGCACCGGCATCGCCGAACTGCTTGGCATGCCGGAGGCGGATCTGCAGGTCGTGGCGCCGGATGTCGGCGGCGGCTTCGGCCAGAAGATGGCGTTGTTCCCGGAATATCCGCTGCTGGTCTGGCTGGCGCGGAAATACCGCGGCAGCTTCGCCTGGATCGAGGATCGCAACGAGAACCTGATCGCCTCGGCCCACAGCCGCGACCAGCGCCATGTGATCCGCGGCGCCTTCGATGCGGACGGCACGCTGCGCGGGCTGGAAGTCGACATCCTGTCCAATGTCGGCGCCTTCTCCTGCTACCCCGTGACCTGCGGCGTCGAGCCGCTGATGGCCTTCGCCGAGTATCCCGGACCCTACAAGGTGCCGGCCTATGCGGCGCGGGCGCGGGGCATCACCACCAATACCTGCGTCATGGCGCCCTATCGGGGCGTGTCGCGTCCGGCCATCACCTTCGGCATGGAGCGGCTGATGGACCGGGCCGCGGCGCAGATCGGCATCGACCGGGTCGCGATCCGCCGGCGCAACCTGGTCGACAGCTTTCCTCACCGCACCGCCATGGGGATGACGCTGGATGACGCCTCCTATATCGCGGCGATGGACCACGCCATCGAGGCTGCCGACCTGCCCGCCTTCCGTGAGCGTCAGGCCGCGGCGCGCGCGGAAGGGCGGTATCTCGGGCTGGGCTTCGCGGTGTTCAACGAACGCACAGGCTATGGCACGCCTGCCTTCGCCGCCCGCAGCATGGGCATCGTGCCGGGCTATGAGGTCGTCGACATTGCCATGACCCCGCATGGCGAGATCGAGGCGCGGATTGGCGCCTCGCCGCATGGCCAGGGGCTGCGTACGGCGCTGGCGCAGGTGATTGCCGACCGGCTGGGCGTGACGCCCGACGCCGTGCGCATCATTCATGGCGACACCGACCGGACGCCCTATGGCTGGGGCACCTTCGCCAGCCGCGGCATGGTTATCGCCGGGGGTGCCTGCCAGATCGCCGCCGACAAGCTGGCCCATCGCCTCCGCATCCTTGCAGCGCGCATGCTGCAGGCCGAGCCGGACGCGATCGTGCTGCGCGACGGCCAGGCCTTTGTCGGCGAGGCATCGATGCCCCTGGCGGAACTGGCGCGCCTCGCGCATCAGCGCAGCGACCTGTTTGGCAGCGATGCCGCCGATCGCCACTTCAACCTGGCCGACACGGCGAGCTACGACCCTGGCGGCACCTTCTCCAACGCCTGCCACCTTGCCGAGGTGGAGGTGGATGTCGAAACCGGCCATGTGCGCATTGCGCGTTACCTGGTGGTCGAGGATGCGGGCCGGCTGATCAACCCGATGATCGCCGATGGCCAGGTGCATGGCGGCGTTGCCCAGGGCATCGCCAATGCGCTGTTCGAGGAGATCATCTATGCCGAGGACGGCAATATCCTGACCGGCAGCCTGGCCGACTATCTGCCGCCGACTGCGGCGGAGATCCCGGATATCGAGATCATCCACCTCGAGACGATCAGCGATGCCAGCATCACCGGCGCCAAGGGGCTGGGCGAAGGCGGGGCGATCGGGGCGCCGGCCGCGATCGGCAATGCCATCAGCGACGCGCTGGCGCCCTTCGGCGTCGACATCACCGAACTGCCGGCAACGCCGGCGCGCATCCGCGCGCTGCTGCGCGGGCGGGAGCCGACCCCATGACCACGCAACGCATCACCCTGACCGTCAACGGCACGACCCACGCGATCGAGGTCGAACCGCGCCGCACATTGGCGGACACGCTGCGCGACCAATGCGGCCTGACCGGGACGCATCTCGGCTGCGAGCACGGCGTCTGCGGCGCCTGCACCGTCATCGTCGACGACCAGCCGGTCCGGTCCTGCCTCATGTTCGGGATCCAGGCGGAGGGCCGGTCCATCCGCACGGTGGAAGGCCTCGCGGATGGCGCGACGCTGAGCCCGCTGCAGCAATCCTTCTGGGATCATCACGGGCTGCAATGCGGCTTTTGCACGCCGGGCTTCCTGATGCTTGCGACCTGGCTGCTGGAACGCGAGACCCCGATCGACGAGGCGGAGCTGCGCCACGTCCTCTCCTCCAATCTGTGCCGGTGCACCGGCTACCAGAACATCCTGAAGGCGGTGCGCGAGGCGGCGAAGGGCTTGGGCAAATGGGTGGAATCGGCGCCAGCGTAAGACGGCTCGAAGATCCGCCCCTGCTGCGCGGCGCGGGCCGCTTCGCCGCCGACATCAACCTGCCGGGCCAGCTGCACATGCGGGTGGTGCGTGCAGGGCTGGCTCATGGGCGGATCCTGTCCATCGACACGGCTGCCGCCGCGGCGCTGCCGGGCGTGGTGGCGATCTGGACCGGTGCCGATGTCGCGTCTCTGCCGCCGATCGGATTCCGCCAGATGGGGCTGACCGCGCTGGAGCCCTATCGCCAGCCGGTCCTGGCACAGGGTGTCGTGCGCTATGTCGGCGAGCCGGTGGCGCTGGTCTTCGCCGAGGATCCTTATGTCGCCGAGGATGCCGAGGAGTTGGTCTTCGTCGACATCGAGGAATTGCCCGTCATCATCCGCGCCACCGATCCGGTCGGCGATTTCGACGCCTCGCATCGCACCGAGCCCACCATTATCCGCAAGGCATACGGCGACGTGCGATCGGCCTTCGCCGCCGCGGCGCATGTGGTGGAGCTCGACCTCACCGTCGGCCGCCATACGGGCGTGCCGCTGGAGACACGCGGCGCGCTCGCCGAATTCGATGCCGCCACCGGCATGGTGCGCATGCATGGCGCCTCGAAGGTGCCGCATGCCAATCGCCTCGCCATCGCGCGCATGCTCGACCTGCCGCCGGAGCGCCTGCATCTCCATGAAGGCCATGTCGGCGGCGGCTTCGGCATCCGCGGCGAGCTGTATCCCGAGGATGTGCTGGTCTGCCTGGCGGCAATGCGGCTCGGCCGGCCGGTCAAATGGATCGAGGACCGGCGCGAGCATCTGCT
>JAYRJZ010000012.1:0-75931 GCA_041906015.1 Roseomonas sp. | reverse complement strand
GCCCGTCGCGGTGGCGCCATCGCCGCCTGGCCCTCCCGCGCGCCGGCGGGGCTCGACGCCGCGGCGCGCGCGGCCGGCGTGCCGCTGCTCTGGGTGGAGGACGGCTTCATCCGCTCGGCCGGGCTTGGCGCGGGATTCCTGCCGGCCGCCTCGCTGACGCTCGATTCCCGGCGGCCGTATTTCGATCCCTCGGGGCCGAGCGATCTTGAGATCCTGCTCGCCACCATGGCCTTCCCCCCGATGCTGCTCGCGCGGGCGGCCGCGTTGCGGGCGCAGCTCGTGGCGCGGGGGATCACGAAGTACAATCTTTCGGGAGCGGCCCCGGTCCTGCCGCCCACCCCCGGGCGCCCCCGCATCCTGGTGCCGGGCCAGGTGGAGGACGATCTCTCGGTCCTGCGCGGGGGGGCGGGCGCGGTGCGCGGCAACCTCGACCTGCTGCGGGCGGTGCGGGGGGCGAACCCGGAGGCCTTCATCGCCTTCAAGCCGCATCCGGACGTCGAGGCCGGGTACCGGCGCGGCCGGGTGCCGCCGGATCAGGCCCGCGCGCTGGCCGATGCGGTGCTGGACCATGCACCGATCGCGCCGCTGCTGGCGCAGGTGGACCAGGTCCACACCATCACCTCCCTGACCGGCTTCGAGGCGCTGCTGCGCGGCGTCGCGGTCACCTGCTGGGGGCAGCCCTTCTACGCCGGGTGGGGGCTGACCGAGGACCGTGCGCCCATCGCCCGGCGTGCGCGCCGGCTGACCCTCGATCAACTCGTCGCTGGTGCGCTGCTGCTCTATCCCCGCTATCAGGACCCGGTGACGGAGCTGCCCACGACACCGGAGGTCCTGCTCGACCGTCTCGCGGAGGCCGCCCCCTGGCGGGGCGGGCTGCTCGGGCGGCTGCGCCATTGGCAGGGCCGGGCGATGGCCCGGCTCGCACGGGGGCGTGGCTGATGGCGGGCGGGCGCTCCTTCCTGTTCCTGCAGGGCCTCGCGACGCATCTTTTCGTGCGCCTCGGCGATGCGCTCTCCGCACGCGGCCATGCCGTGCATCGGGTGAACTTCAATCCGGGCGACCGGGTCTTCTGGCAGCGTCCGACGGCCACCGACTTCACCGGCACGGATGCGCAATGGCCCGCCGCCTTCGAGGCGCTGATCGAGGCCCACGCCGTTACCGATGTCGTGATGTTCAGCGATTGCCGCCCACGCCACATGGCGGCGGTGGCGATCGCGAAGCGGCGCGGCGTGCGCGCCTGGATCTTCGAGGAAGCCTATCTGCGGCCGGGCTACATCACGCTCGAGGAAGGCGGGGTGAACGCCTTCTCCCCCCTGACGCGCGACCCGGCGCGCATCCGCGCCATGGCGCAGGGCCTGCCGCCGGCGGCGCCGGAGACGCTCTCGGGCGGCTCCTTCCTGCGGCGGGCCAGCGACGATGTCCGCTACAATCTCCACAACCTGCTGCTCGGCTTCCGGTTTCCGCATTGGCGCACCCATCGGTCCTGGAACCCCTTCCACGAGTATGCCGGCTGGCTGTGGCGCGGCGCGCTGCGCCCGGCCCGCCGTGCGGCGGCGCTGCGGCGGCTCGAGGTCGTGCAGGCCTGGCCAGGGCCGGTCTTCGTGCTGCCGCTGCAGCTCGAAGGCGACTACCAGCTCCGCCTGCATTCGCCCTTCCAGACCCTGCAGGAGGCGCTCGCGACCATCGTCGATTCCTTCGCCCGCCATGCGCCGGCCGATGCGCTGCTCGTCCTGAAGGGTCATCCGCTCGACAATGGGCTGACCAATTGGGGGCGCTTCGCCTGGCACCGCGCGCGGGTGCTGAGCATCGCCGACCGGCTGGCCTGGCTGCCGGAACTGCCCTTCGGCCCGGTGCTGGCGCCCGCTGCCGGCGTGGTCACGGTCAACAGCACCGCCGGGCTGCAATCGCTGCGCGAGGGCAAGCCCGTCATCACCCTGGGCAAGGCGATCTACGACATGCCTGGGCTGACCTTCCAGGGCGGGCTCGACCGTTTCTGGACGGAGGCCAGGGCGCCCGACATGGCGCTGGTCGATGCGCTGCGCCGCGTGCTCGCCGCGCATTGCCTGATCCGCGGCGGCTTCTTCAGCGAGGACGGTATCACCGAGGCGGTCGCCAACGCGGTGCGGCGCATCGAGGCCGCGGAGGACGCGGCCCGCAGGCTTGCGGCGGAATAGCGACGCGATGGCGGGCTTCGGCTGTCTGGTCATCTCGGGGGCCTCGCGCGGGCTGGGCGCGGCGCTCGCGGAACGCTTCGCCGCGCCGGGCGTGACGCTTCGGCTGCTCGCGCGCACGGAATCCGGCCTGGCCGAGACGGCCGAGCGCTGCACCGCGCGTGGCGCGATGGTGGAGACCGCCGCGCTCGATGTGCGCGACGGCGCGGCGGTGGCGACGCAGATGCTCGCCTGGGACACGACGCGGCCGGTCGACTGCGTCATCGCCAATGCCGGCATCGCGCGCGGCGTCCGCCCCGACGGGTCCTGGGAAGGGATGGAGGGCGCGACGGAGCAGGTCGCGGTGAACCTGCTCGGCGCGATGCATCTGGTCGAGCCGCTGCTGCCGGCGATGCGGCAGCGCCGCGCAGGGCGGATCGCGCTGGTCGCCTCGGTCGCCGCCTATCGTGGCTTGCCGGATGCGCCGGGCTATGCGGCGTCCAAGGCCGGGCTGCGCGCCTATGGGGAGGGGCTGCGCGCCGCGCTCGGCCCGCGTGGCGTTGGCGTGACGGTGGTGTTGCCGGGCTTCTTCGACAGCGCCATGGGGGATCGCTGGGCCGGACCGCGACCGCTCGCGGTCAGCCTCGACGTCGCGGCGGCGCGGACGCATCGCGCCATCCTGCGTGGTGCGCGGCGCTGCGCCTTCCCCTTGCCGCTCGCGGCCGTGCTGCGCGTCGTGGACGCGATGCCGGCGGGCGTGTCGGATTGGATGGTGCGGCGCATGCGCTTCCGCATCCGGCCCGAGTGAGCGCGGCGCTGCATCTCCTCGCCGGTGTGCTGCTGCCGCTGCCTTTCTGGCTGTGGCTGCGGCGCGGCGCGCGGATCTCGGCCTGGGTGGCGTTGGATCTGGCGCCGGTCGCCGTGCTGTTCCTGGCGCTGCTTGGGCTGACCGCGCGGCCGATCATGGCTGGCGGCTTCGCGGCGGGGCTGTGCCTGTTCCTCGGTGTCGCCGATCGCGCGAAGCGCGCCGCGCTCGGCGAACCGCTCACCTTCACCGATGGCGGGCTGCTCTGGCAGGTGGTTGCGCATCCGCGCTTCTATCTGCCCTTCGTGCCGAAGGCCGTGATGGTCGGCGGCTTCGGTGCGGGGCTCGCGGCCTTCCTGCTGGTGTTGTGGCTGGAACCGGCGCTGCCCTGGGGAGCGGCGTTGCGATCGCTGGTGCTGCTGGGTGCGGGCGCTCTGGCGGTGGTGATCCTGCGGCCGTTGTTCCTGTTGCGCCGGACCATGATGGCGCGTGAGCCCGCGCGTGACGCGGCGCAGGTCGGTCCGCTCGCGACCTTTGCGCTGCATGCGCGGATCGCGGCGGTCGAACGGCCGGCACGGCGCGGCGCACATCCGCCGAAGCCCGGCCTCAGCCGGCCTGGCGCGGTACTGCCTCATCTGCTGCTGCTGCAACTGGAGTCCTTCTGCGATCCGCGCCGGCTCGGCATTGCCGTGGCGCTGCCGTCCTGGGACGGGCTTGGCACGGAGGCGATCGCGCGCGGCCCGCTCGCCGTGCCTGGCTTCGGCGCCAACACCATGCGCACGGAATTCGTCGTCCTCACCGGGCTCGCGGACGACGCCTTGGGGCTCGATCGGCTGAACCCGTATTTCCGCTTCGCGCGCGCCCCGGTCGCCTCGCTGGCCTGGGCGCTGCGCGGCGCGGGTTATGACACCGCCTGCCTGCACCCCTTCGATGCGCGCTTCTTCGGACGCGACCGCGTACTGCCGGCGCTCGGCTTCCAGCGCTTCGACGCCGCGCCCGCCTTCGCCGGCGCCGATCGGCGCGACGGCCTGGTGACCGATGCGGCCGTGGGCGAGCACCTGGTCGCCGCGCTGCGGGCCGCGACGGGACCGACCTTTCTGTACGCCATCACCGTCGCCGGGCATGGGCCCTGGCCCGGTCCGGACCCCGCCGCGAGCTGGGCCGCGCGGATGGAAGCGACGGATGCGGTGCTGGGCCGGTTGGCCGAGGCCGCGCGCGGCACGTCGCGGCCGGTGGTGCTCGCCGCCTTCGGGGATCACCGCCCGGCCTTGCCCGCGGCCCGCGGCGCCTCTGACACGGATTATCTGGTCTGGCGCAGCGATGCGCCGGGACAGGGTGCGCTGATGCCGCGCGACGCCGCTGCGTTGCACCGGATGGTCATGGAGACGGTTCTGGGCTGAGGTGGGGAGCACGCGCGAGCCGGAAGCGGACCCTTGCGCGTCACACGGTGTTCATTCTCCCCGCCACCGCGAAGAGCGCGCCCGCTGGGAGGAAGCCGAGTGTCCCGCCGAGCGCCAGGTTGAGGTTTCCAAAGGCCCTTCGGCCTTTGGTGGGGTGGGTTCGGGAGGGGCAAGGCCCCTTCCGTTTCCGTCCCTCGAGGATCGGTTCCCTTCAATCCCCACGCACCCCCGCCGCCCTGATCACCTCGCCCCAGGATTGCAGGTCGCGCGCGATGCGGGCGTTGAAGGTCCTTGTATCCTCGAAGTGCGGCGTCAGGCCGTTGGCAAGTAGGCGTTCGCGGAAGGCCGGGTTCTCCAGCGCGCGTCGCGTCGCATCGGACCAGCGCGCGAGGCTCTCCTCGCTCATCGCCTTCGGGCCGCAGATGCCGAACCAGCCGGCCATCTGCAGCCCCGGCACGAAGGCCGAGAGCGGCCGGGCCTGGGGGAAAAGCGGGGAGCCCGCATCGTCACCGAGCGCAAGCAGCCGCAACTCACCCCCCGTGATCTGGCGCATGACGTCACCGAGATTGGTGATCATGAACTCCGTCCGTCCGCCGAGGATGTCGACGATGGCGATCGCCGCGCCGCGATAGGGCACATGCACGATGTCGAGCCCGGCGCGCGCCTTCAGCAACTCGACGGAGAGATGCTGCGCCGACCCAACCCCCGCCGAGGCATAGGTGAGCCCGCCCGGGCGCGCCCGCGCCGCGGCGAGCAGCCCCGGCACGTCCTGGTACGGCCCGCGCGCGGCGACGACGAGCGCATAGGTCGACAGCGCCACATTGGCGACGCCCATCATTTCCGTGCGCGGATCGATCGGCATGGCCGCGCCCGGCAGGTTGGGCGTGATGGTCATGCTGCCCATCGGGCATTGCAGCACGGTCATGCCGTCCGGCGCGGCGCGGGCGACGACCTCGGCACCGATCAGGCCGTTCGCGCCGGTGCGGTTCTCGACCACGCCGCGCGCGCCCATCAGGGGCGGGACGTATTCGGCGATGAGCCGCGCCATCAGGTCGCCGGCGCCGCCGGCGGCGAAGCCGGAGATGACGCGGATGGTGCGGTCCTGGGCGGCGGCGGGAAGGGCAAGGCAGGCCGCCGCGACGGCGGCCAGCAGGATGCGGCGCATGGATCGTTCTCCCAGTTTGTCGTTGGGGCGAAGCCTAGCCTGCGTCGGATCGAGTTGGGAACGTCCTGTGGCCCCTGATGACCCAGGGAGGGGCTTTGCCCCTCCCCGGACCCCTTCCCACCAAAGGCCGAAGGGCCTTTGGAAACCTCAACTTGGCGTCGTGCGCCACTGGCAGAATGGCGCCGAAACCGGCTTTTGCGCAGGAAACACGCTGTGAGGGCACGGCGCCCGACGCCGGATGCCGACGGTCCAGGCCACACGGTGGCCTGGCGGACGTAGGGGCGGCGCCCCTCCGGTTCCTGCCGAACCGAACGCATGGGAAGGCCTGCCGGAGAGGCGCGACCTCGCGCCCCGATCAGCCCCCGCCGGCCTCCAGCGCCGCGATCACCGTATCCGTCATGGCGCGCGTGGACAGCGCCGCTTCGCCCGGCAACGCGATATCCGCCGTGCGCGCACCGCCGGCCAGCGCCGCGGCCACGGCTGCCTCCAGCCGGTCGGCTTCGGCCGGCGCCTGCGCCGTCCAGCGCAGCAGCATCGCCGCGGAGAGAATCGCGCCGAGCGGATTGGCGATACCCTTGCCCGCGATGTCGGGCGCCGAACCATGGATCGGTTCATACAATGCGCGCCGCTTGCCATCCGGCCCCGCCGCGGACAGCGCGGCCGAGGGCAGCATGCCGAGGCTGCCATTGATCGCGCCGGCGCAGTCCGAGAGCAGATCGCCGAAGAGGTTGTCGGTGACGATGACATCGAAGCGCGTCGGCGCGCGGCTGAGCTGCAGCGCGCAATTGTCGGCGAGCATGTGGTCGAGCGTCACATCGGGGAACTCGGCGTCGTGCACGGCGCTCACCACCTCCCGCCACAGCGCGCCAGCTTCCATCACATTCGCCTTGTCCACCGAGGTGACGTGGCCGCGCCGCATGCGCGCGAGGCCGAAGGCGAAGCGCGCCACGCGCGCGATCTCCGCCTCGGTGTAGGCATGGGTGTTGAGGCCCCAGCGCGTGCCGTCCGGCAGCGTCTGGATACCGCGCGGCGTGCCGAAATAGACGCCGGCCGTCAGCTCCCGCACGAAGACCAGGTCGGTGCCCGCGATGGTGCGCGGCTTGTACGGAGAGACCTCGGCGAGTGCGGGCCAGGCGCGCACGGGGCGGAGATTGGCGAAGACGTCGAGCGCCTTGCGCATGCGCAGCAGCGAGCCCTTGCGCCGCTCCTCGGCCGGGATGTGCTTCTGGTCGAGGCTGCCGGTCGCGCCGAAGAGCAGCGCATCGGCGGCCATGATCGCCTCCCAGCTTGCTTCGGGCATGGTCGTGCCCTCGGCAGCCCAGGCGGCGGAACCGAACAGGCGCCGTTCCATGCGCAGCGGGATCGCGCGCTTCGCGACGAACCAGTCGAGCACGCGCACCGCTTCGTCGGTGACTTCGGGGCCGATGCCGTCGCCGGGCAGCACGACGATGTTGAGGGTCATCTCTCGATACTCTCCCAGGCCCAGGCGCGCCGCGCGCGGTCAGCGGCGTACCAGGCGTTGATGCGATCCTTCAGGCGCAGCGTCAGCGCGATGTCGTCGAGGCCCTGCAGCAGCGCTTCCTTCTTGCGTGCATCGATGGGGAAGGGGATGCGCTCGCCCCCGGGCGTGACCACGACCTGGTCAGCG
Organism: Roseomonas sp.; assembly: GCA_041906015.1. Classification (GTDB taxonomy): domain Bacteria; phylum Pseudomonadota; class Alphaproteobacteria; order Acetobacterales; family Acetobacteraceae; genus Neoroseomonas. Next base: position 68,763 of record JAYRJZ010000012.1, on the reverse strand, counting down.
AGGTCGATGGTGGTGTGGCGCGCGCCCTGTGCCGCCTCGGTCTCGGCGGCGATGCGAGCGATGGCGTCCCCGGGCAGGACGACCGGCAGCAACCCGTTCTGGAAGCAGTTGTTGAAGAAGATGTCGCCGAAGGACGGCGCGAGCACCGCCCGCACGCCGAGGCCCATCAGCGCCCAGACCGCACCCTCACGCGAGGAGCCGCAGCCGAAATTCGGCCCGGCAAGCAGGATGGGACTGTCGCGATAGGGTGGGCGGTTGAGCACGAAGTCCGGCTTCTCGGTGCCGTTCGGCGCATAGCGCAGGCGCTCGAAGGCATGGGGGCCGAGGCCGGTGCGGCCGCTGCCGAGCAGGCGCTGGATCGGGATGATGACATCCGTGTCCACATTCGCCGCGAGCAGCGGCGCGGCGGGACCGGAGACGGTGGTGAACTTCTCCATCGTGTGCGCTCCTAGGCCGCCAGGGTCCGTACATCGGCGATCGCGCCGCTGACCGCCGCGGCCGCCGCCATCGCCGGCGAGGCGAGATGCGTGCGCGCGCCCGTGCCTTGCCGGCCCACGAAATTGCGGTTGGAGGTGGAGACGCAGCGCGCCCCGGGCGGGACGAATTCGCCATTCGCCGCGACGCAGAGCGCGCAGCCCGGTTCGCGCCACTCGAAGCCGGCGGCGCGGAAGGCGTGGTGCAGGCCCTCGGCCTCGGCTTCGCGCTTCACGCGCTCGGAGCCCGGCACGACCCAGGCGGTGACATGCGGGGCCACCTTGCGGCCGCGCAGCACGGCGGCGGCCTCGCGCAGATCCTCCAGCCGCGAATTGGTGCAGGAGCCGATGAAGACCCAGTCCACCGCCGTGCCCGCGATCGGGCTGCCCGGCGTGAGGCCCATGTAAGCGAGGGCGGCTTCCCAGGCGGCGCGCTTGTCGGGGGAGGGGGCGTCGGCCGGGTCCGGAATGCGCCCGGTGATCGGGATGACCTGCTCGGGGCTGGTGCCCCAGGTGATCTGCGGGGCGATGTCGCCCGTCGCGATCGACAGGTCGCGGTCGAAGGTGGCGTCGTCGTCGCTGCGCAGCGCCTGCCAATCCGCCACTGCGGCGTCCCAGGCCGCGCCGCGGGGGACGAAGTCGCGGCCGGCGAGCCACTGGATGGTGGTATCGTCCGGCGCGACCATGCCGATCTTGGCGCCCATCTCGATCGACAGGTTGCACAGGGTCAGCCGGCCCTCGACCGAGAGGGCACGCACCGCGGACCCGGCATATTCCACCGCATGGCCGGTGCCCGCCCCGGCGCCGAAACGCCCGATGGCGGCGAGGATCATGTCCTTGGGCGTCACGCCCGGCGCGGCCGTACCGTCGAAGCGGATGCGCATGCGCCGGGGCTTGCGCTGCGGCAGCGTCTGGGTGGCGAGGACGTGCTTGAGCTCGGACGCGCCGATGCCGAAGGCGATCGCGCCGAGGCCGCCATTGGTGCAGGTGTGACTGTCGCCGCAGACGAGGGTGGTGCCGGGCAGAACGAGGCCGAGTTCGGGCGCCATGACATGCACGATGCCGTGGCCATCCTGGCCGAGATCGAAGAAGCGCACACCAGTCTCGGCGGCGCGCCGGCGCAGGCCGGTAAGCAGCTTGGCCCCGGTCGGGAAGGTTTCGGCCGTGCGGCCGGGGGCGGAGGAGACGGCGTGGTCGGGCACGGCGAAGACCAGGTCGGGTCGGGCGATGGCGTAGCCGGCCTCGCCGACCTCCTGCATGGCGCGGCCGCCGGAAAGGTCATGGACGAGGGCCCGGTCGCAATGCAGCAACGACCAGCCGGCACCGAGATCGGCAACGACATGAGGATCCCAGATCCTGTCGAACAGCGTCGCGGTCATCCGCCGCGGTTCCTCCCAGGCGTTCGTGGCGTGCGTTGGGCATGACGCCGTGCGGGCGCGGGCCGGTCAAGCGTCGGTGCACGCCCGGACGGGACCGCGGGACTCGGCTGCGGCATCGACCGAGTCGGAGGATGTCCGTGGTGTGTCGGGAGGGGCGTGTTGCGCTGCCGAGACGCCACGCGGGCACGGGCTGACGGAGCTTCAGGGGAGGCGTGCAGAAGGCATGTCGGCGTATCGGCTGGAGCGCGGCAGGCCTTCGAAACCAGCGTGGGGCGATTTGGCAACGGCGCTGAACAACCAGCAATCATCATCACAATTTCGTTACTCTCTTCGCGTCAATCAAGCCGGGCTGGGTCACCCGGCATGACGCCAGGAAGCGGGATATGTCGCCTTATTGAGAGGCATGATCACCATCGGTTGGGGGCCGGCAATGTCTTTCGCGACAACTGGTTGGAAGCGAATGCGGTGCGGCGGAGCCTGGTGCGCGAGTTCGGCTCGGTTTGGTGCGTATCCAAGTTGAGATTGGGAGGAGATGGCGGACATCAGAGAGATTAATCTCATTTTTGAGCGTTGACGTTTCGTTTACCAGGATGCTCTGGTTGTTCCGACGCGGTCGGCTCCCTCAGGTGGCGATCCGCTTCCCGTCCTTTTCACTAAGGTCCCGGCGAGCGGACCCGAAGGGATGGTGCAGGCATTGGCTCGTTATTGAGACAAATCGAAGGGGATCGACATGATTCGCAAGTTCCTGGCTTCTCTCGTTTTCGCCGCGTCGGACCGCAAGGGTGTGACCGCTGCCGAATATGCCGTGCTGGCGGTGGGCATCGTCATCGTCGTCGCTGGCGCGGCTTCGGTGTTTGGCAATGATCTTGCCAACGTGTTCCAGCGCCTGGGCTCGGCGGTCGCGTCGACCGGCACCTCCGCCGGGGGGTCGTGATCCACGCGTTTCTGATCGCCTGCCGTCGCGCCGTCGCTGACCGCGGCGGCGTAACGGCGGCTGAGTATGCCGTCCTGGGGCTCGGCATCATCATTGCCGTTGCCGCGGGCGCGGCGACGTTCGGGGGCGCATTGGGCAATGCGTTCAGCCAGGTTGGTACGGTCATCGCGTCGCTGAATGTGTCAGGCAGCTAGTCGGCCGGCAGGCTATCGATTTGCGTTGCTGGTCAGCTAACCCCGTTGCGCTCTCAGGGTTAACTGACCGGTACCGCAAGCGGCCGCTACCATCCGTTCCAGGACCGCAGCACCGGGTTTCGCGAGGCGGCGTCGGTGCACCTTGGTGCAATTGGGAGCGTTGCGATGATCTACTCGCAGAGAATTCTTCGAGAAAATAACTATTCAATGAAATTTTTACATTTCATCCAGGCTAGAGATTGATCACTAAAAAAGCATCAATACCGAAAAAGCGCTAAGTAATATGAAGTCTTGGGAGAGAAGTGTTCTTACATGACGAGTGTTATGGCTTATCAAATACTGGGAGCGGGCCTTCTCATCTTTGCGGCGGCGCGGGACATCGCCACGCGTCTGATCCCGGATGTCATACCGCTCGCCCTGGCTGCGCTGGGATTGGTCAGCCGCCTGACGGTGGGCTGGGCCGATGCCGGTGTCTCCCTTCTCATTGGCCTGCTTCTCTTCGCCATGCTGCTCCCGCTGGCCATGCGTGGCTGGCTCGGTGGGGGCGACGTGAAACTCATCGCCGCCATGGCGGTGGGGTTCGCGCCACATGAGACGTGGATCTTTATCGTAACGACCGTATTCGCCGGTGGCGCGCTGGGGATTGTTTATATAATTGGCCGATATCTTGTGCCTGAGACGCGCGTGGCCGGGGGCGGCACCCTGTTGCGCCGTGTCCTGGCTGTCGAGGCTTGGCGCATGCGCCGGCGGGGGCCGCTGCCCTATGCCGTCGCCATCGCCATCGGCGGCCTGGTTGTCCTGAACACCCTGCCGGGGGTCTGACTGCGATGTTCCTGCGGATTCTCGTCATCTTCTCGCTGGTCCTGAGCGCCACCGGCCTCGGGATCCTCGCGCTCCAGCTCCTCCAGCCGCCCGCGCAGCCCCAACAGGTCGCGCGGGTCGAGGCTCCGCCCGTCGTGGCGCCCGCGCCGCGCATCAGGATGCTGGTCGCCTCCCGGCCGCTATCCATCGGCACGCTGCTGAAGGACGACGATTTCCGGGAACAGGAGGTCGCGGGCGATGCCTTGCCCGAGGGCGCCTTCGTCGGCGGCGGCGAATCCCTCGCCGAACTGCGCGGCGCCCTGCTGCGCCGCTTCATCGACCCCAACCAGCCGATCATCCGCACCGATGTGCTGCGCCCGCGCGATCGCGGCTTCCTCGCCGCGGTGCTGCGCCCCGGCACCCGTGCCATATCGGTCGGCGTCGATGTCGTGACCGGCACCTCGGGCCTGATCTGGCCGGGCGACGAGGTCGACCTGATCCTCACCCAGAATCTGCAGCAGCAGGGCCAAGGCCAGGAATCGGCTGGACGTCGTGTCGTTGGCGAGACCATCCTTTCGGCAGTTCGAGTGATCGCAGTGGACCAGCAGATCAGTCACAGCGGAACGGATTCTGCCGCCAGCCGCGTGGTTGCGCGCACCGTGACGCTTGAGGTTACCCCGGAGCAGGCCGAGCGTGTCGCGGTGGCCACCCAGCTTGGCCGTATCTCCCTCGTCGTTCGCGCGATCGAAGGGGTGCCCGAAGCGTCGACGCCGCGTCCATCGCTGGTGTTCGGCTCCGATGTCTCATCGGCGCTGACGGGTCCACAGGCTCCGGCGCCGGCCGCGCCGCGCATGCGCATCATTCAGGGCGGAAGCCAGCAGGAGGTTACGTTCCGATGAATGATGCGCGCGTCGCGCTTCGATCGGCGGAGGGGGCGTTCCGGCGCGCCGGCCGAACGGCACTGCTGGCCGCCGTAGCGGCCCTGCCACTGGTGGCGGCGTTGCCGGCCGGCCTGGCTTCTGCGCAGCAGGTGGCGGCGGCTGCGGCCGGTCCGTCCATCGGCCTGCGGACGGGCAGTCATCCCGGCTATGGCCGCCTCGTCTTCGATTGGCCCGCGCGCACCGCTTATGAAGCGACCGATCTTGGCGGCGTCCTGATCATTCGCTTTGCCGCGCCGGGCCAGCCGCTGGTCGGCGGCGTTGCCATGCCGCGCAACGTCACGGGCGTATCCGTGGAGAACGGCGCGGTCCGGATCGCGGCCCGCGACGGCGCGCAGTTCCGCCATTTCCACCATGGGCCGAAGCTGGTGGTCGATGTGCTCGATCCGGGCGCGCCCATTCTTGCCGCGGCTGCGCCGGCGCCGCGGACGCCCCCCGCCGTAGTGGCGGCGCCGACGACCGAGAGCGTGCTGAGCGACCTGGCCGGGGCGACCGGCCTTCCTGCCCCAGGCCGACCGGGCGCCCGCGCCGCGGTTCTCGCGAGTGCCACGCCGGGGCCGCCGGCGGCCGGCACGGCACCCATCGCCTCGGACGCGCTGCCGCAGCCATCCCTGCCGGCTTCGGCGGCGATGCAGGTGACCCAGGCGCTGCCGCAGAACGGGTCGCGGACCAATGGGCCCTTCATGGTGCCGGTGCAGACGGCGCCGGGCACCTCCCTGGCTCCCCAGGCCCTGACGCAGCAGGCGCAGGCGCCGCAGGGGATCGTGCCCGTGCCGGGCACCACGCTGACCCGCCCGCTGGTGATCGAGCAGGGCGCCGGACGCCTGGTCGAACTGCCGGCGCCGGCGCTGACGGTGCTCGTTGCCGATCCGCGCATCGCGCGCGTGCAGCCCGCCTCGCCGACATCGCTTTTCGTGATGGGCGTGAATGCGGGGCGGACCAACCTGATCGCAACGCGCGAGGACGGATCGCTCGTGGCGGAATTCGACATCACCGTGCAGTCGAGCGGCGCGACGGCCCCGCAAGCCGGCGCCCCGGCGGCGGCGGCGCCGGTCGTCTCGGCCGGCCAGGTGCAGAGCATGATCCGGCGCATGGTGCGCGGCGGCCAGAACGTGCGTGTGACCATCGCCGGCCGGACCGGCGCGATCCAGTTGTCGGGCATGGTGCCCAGTGCCGTCGAGGCCCAGCGCGCCGAGGCCATCGCCAAGTCGATGGGCGGCGAAGCGCGCGAGGTGATCAACGACCTGACCCTGCTCTCCGGCATCCAGGTCAATCTGCGGGTTCGGGTCGCCGAGATCTCCCGCCAGGTATCGCGCGACCTTGGCTTCAACTGGCTGGCGGCCTTCAGCGGCAATACGTGGCAGCTCGGGCTCGCGACCCTCAGCGGCGTCGCCGGCGCGGTCAACGGGATCGGTTCGGTGCTGCAGGGGGGCGCGAGCGGCAGCGGCGGCCTCTACGGCATGCGCTACACCTCGGGCAACTGGGACATCAACGGGCTGATCGACGCGCTCGCGCAGGACCAGCTCGTCACCATCCTGGCGGAACCGAACCTGACGGCGCAGTCGGGCGAGGTCGCTTCCTTCCTCGCCGGCGGCGAGTTCCCGGTGCCGGAGGCCTCGACGGGCAACAGCTCGACGCTCTCGGTCACCTACAAGCCCTATGGCGTCAGCCTTGCCTTCATCCCCACCGTGCTCTCGCCGGAGCGGATGAACATGCGGGTGCGCCCGGAGGTCAGCGAGCTCTCCCAGACCGGTTCGATCAACTTCCCCGTGGCGGGCGGCGTGGTCACCATTCCCGGCCTGACCGTGCGCCGCGCCGAGACGACGGTCGAGCTCGGCTCCGGGCAGAGCTTCGCCATTGCCGGGCTGCTGAGCCGCAATGCCTCGATCAACAACAGCGGCATCGCCGGGCTGGGCGACATCCCGATCCTCGGCGCGCTGTTCCGATCGGACGCCTACCGCCGCAATGAATCGGAGCTGGTGATCATCATCACCCCCTACCTGGTGCGGCCGACCTCCGACCCGGCGGCGCTCGCGACGCCGCTCGACACCTTCCGCCCGGCGACGGATCTCGAACGCATCCTGCTCCGCCGCCAGACCGGCTCGGGGGCGCCCTATCGGCAGATCCGTCCGCCCGCGGCGGCCGGCTTCATCGTGGAGTGATCGGCATGGCGCGGAACCTCACGATCATCCCGATCCTGGCCGCGGGCCTCGGCCTGTCCGCCTGCGCGCCCGACACCTATTTCCCGCCGACCGATTTCGAGCGCGCCGGGACTTGGCAGGCCGAAGGCATCAATGACCGCAACCTGCGGGCCATGGTCGCGGATCCTTCCCATCTGACGCGCGGCGTGGGCGCGGCGACGGATCGCGGCGAGGCCGGTGCCGCCGCAGTCCAGGCGCTGGGGGATGGGCAGCGGCCGCCACTGCCGAATTCGACCCTGACCTCGGTCGGGGCGCAGAGCAGCAGCGGTTCGACCGGCGTGACCTCGGGTGGAGGCAACGGTGGCCGTTGACCGTCGCATCGCGCGGGAACTGCCCGACGCCCAGCGCGGCGGCGCCGTCATCTCGGCCGATCGTCCCTCCCTCATGGTCTTCGTGGCGGATGAGGCGAGCGAGGCGGCCATCCGCGGCGGCATCGGGGACGTGCTGGGCGCCCAGATCCGGCGCGGCACGGTCCGCAACGCGGTCAAGGTGCTTGAGAAGGAATCGACGCCGCGGGTGCTGATCGTCGACATCAGCGGCATCGAGGACCCCTTTGCCGCGCTCGATGACCTCGCCTCCGTCTGCACGCCCGATGTGCGGGTGCTGGTGGTGGGCGAGCGCACCGAGATCGGCTTCTACCGCGACATCACGCGCAATGTCGGCGTGCACGAATACCTGCACAAGCCGCTGACCCGGGACAATGTCGCGCGGCTCTTCGCCCCGCTGGTGCAGGGCGGAGGTGAGGGCGGGCTCGATCGCGGCGGCCAGGTCACCGCGGTGTGCGGCGTGCATGGCGGCGTCGGCGCCACGACGATGGCGGTGAACCTCGCCCTGCAGATCGAGGCGGTGACGCGCGGCCATGTCGCGCTGCTCGACCTGCATGTGCAGGGCGGCACGGCGGCCATGATGCTCGGCGCGCGCGTGACCTCCGGCCTGCGCGTCGCGCTTGAGGAACCGGATCGCGTCGACAGCCTCTTCCTCGACCGCGTGGCCGTGCCGATCAGCGAGCGCGTGCGTCTGATCGCCGCTGAGGAACCGCTCGAGGCCGAGGTCCATGCCACCGAGGAAGGCGCGCGCCGCGTGCTCGAAATGCTGCGCCAGCGCTTCAACCACGTCATCGTGGACCTGCCCATGCCGCCCGGCACGATGGAGCGCATGGTCCTCCAGCGTGCCCGTCATGTCGTGCTGGTCATGGCGCCCGATGTCGCGAGCATCCGCGACACGGTCGCCGTGAAGAAGGTGGTCGCGCTGACGGGGTCGGCGGGGCGCATCCTGACCGTGCTGAACGGCGCGGGCCGCAAGGGCTACCTGCCGACGCGCCTGGTCGCCGAAGGGATCGGCGCCATGCCCGAAGTGATCCTGCCGGACCTGCCGCGCCAATTGCCACGCGCGGCCAATCTCGGCCGCCCGGCGCTGCGCGACAGCGCGGTGCTGCGGCGCGGCCTCGGCATCCTGTCGCAGGAGATCGCGGCGGTACGGTCGGCGGAACGCTCGCGCTCGCTCTTCGGCCGGCTGTTCGGGCGCGGCGGCTGAGCATGCGCACCTTCGGCCGCCGCAGCGAGGGCACCAACACACTCCCCGTACCGCTGGCCACGGAGGTGGAGTCACGCTCGGTCAATGTCAGCGCCGCCGACATCGCGCTGTCCGACAGCGCGGAACTCGCGCGGCTGCGTACCCTGGTGCTGGAGCGCATCGACCCCGTCGTCGCCGGCGAGCTGCCCCACGCCGCGCTGCGCCAGCAGCTCGATGCGCTGGTCCATGAACTGGCCAGCCGCGAGCGGATGGAGATCTCGGCGCGCGACCAGTCGCGCATCGCCGAGGAGATCGCCCGCGACATGGTGGGCTACGGCCCGCTCGAGCCGCTGCTCCAGGACGACACCATCAACGACATCATGGTGAACGGCCCGGACAACGTCTTCGTCGAGGTGCGCGGCAAGCTCATCCGCACCAATGTGCGCTTCCGCTCCTCCTCCCAGGTCGCGGCCATCGCGCAGAAGATCGCCGCGACCGTCGGCCGCCGTGTCGATGAATCGAGCCCGCTGTGCGACGCGCGCCTGCTCGACGGCTCGCGCGTCAACATCGTCTTCCCGCCGCTGGCCCTCGACGGGCCCTGCATCTCGATCCGCAAATTCGCCAAGAAGCGCTACGATCTCGGTGCGCTGACGCAGAACGGGTCGATGTCGCCGTCCGTTCAGCGCGTGCTGGAGATCGCGGCGCGTTGCCGGCTGAACGTCGTCATCTCCGGCGGCACGGGTTCGGGCAAGACCACCATGCTCAACGCCATGTCCCGGCTGATCGACCATGGCGAGCGCATCGTGACCATCGAGGACGCGGCGGAACTTCAGCTCCAGCAGCCGCATGTCGTGCGACTGGAGACCAGGCATGCCAACCTCGAAGGCCGCGGCGAGATCACCGCACGCGACCTGGTGCGCAACGCCCTGCGCATGCGCCCCGACCGCATCATCGTGGGCGAGGTCCGCGGCGCCGAGGCCTTCGACATGCTGCAGGCCATGAACACCGGCCATGACGGGTCCTTCTGTACCGTCCACGCCAACACCACGCGCGATGCGCTGACCCGTGTCGAGAACATGGTGATGATGGGGCAGTCCACGCTGCCCTCGCGCGCCATCCGCACCCAGATCGCCGCGGCGGTGGATCTCATCGTCCAGATCGAGCGCATGCGCGACGGCGGCCGCCGCGTCTCCCAGATCTCGGAGATCTGCGGCCTTGAGGGCGATGTCATCACCATGAACGACATCTTCACGTTCCAGTACGAAGGCGAGAACGCGGATGGCCGTCTGCGCGGAAGCTGGGTGTCGCCCGGCATGCGGCCGGCCTTCATCGACCGGCTCAACTACTTCGGCATGCTCGACGCCTGGATGCGGGCCCTGCAGGAAAGCTGAGCGATGGAGCGCAACACCCTCCTCCTCGCTGTCGCAGGGCTGCTGACCATCGCCCTGGTCTCGGGGCTGGTCACGCTGGCGAAGTCGGGCAATGCGCGACGCCTGAAGGAGAGGGTGGCGAGCGCCGGCATGGTCGACATGTCCGCCGCCCAGGCCGGCGGCCTGCCCAGCATCCGCCTGCAATCGACCGAGCGGCGCCCGTTCCTCGAACAGGTGCTGCGCTTTCTCTGCTTCAACCCGGAAACGCCACAGGAACAGACGATCCCCTGGTGGGCGACGCTGCTGATCGGCACGGTGCTCGGGGTGGTCGGCGGCTACTATCTTGGTTTCCTGCTGGGGCGCGAGCTCGGGGCGGCGGTCGGGTTCGTCCTCGCGGTGTTCAGCATCCGCAGTCTCTTCGCCTGGCAGCACAATGCCTATACGGACAAGATCTTCGTCCAGATCCCCGACGCGATCGGAATGATGGTGCGCGCCATCCGCGCCGGGCTTCCGGTGGGCGAGGCGATGCGCTCGGTCGCGATGGAACTGGCCAATCCGCTGCGTGACGAATTCGCCCGCGTGCTCGGCGATGTCGCGATCGGCCGGCCGGTGGACCAGGCGCTGATGCGGCTCTATGCGCGGACGGGCCTGCCGGAATTCTCCTTCCTCGCCGTCGTGCTCGGCTTGCAGTCGCAGACCGGCGGCAACCTCGCCGAGACGCTGGACAACCTCGCCGACATCGTGCGCAAGCGCGTCGCGATGACGAAGCGCGCGAACGCGCTGGCCGCCGAAGCGCGCATGCAGGCGGGCATCCTGATGGCGCTGCCCTATATCGCGGCGCTTGCCATGTCGCAGATCCAGCCCTTCTACATCGATAACTTCTTCAACAATCCGAGCGGACAGAAGCTCGCGATCGTTGGCCTCGGCTTCTCGGTGTTCGGCTATCTCGTGATCCGCTGGATGATCAAGAAGGCGGGGACGGACTGAGCGATGCTGGAATCCCTTCTTGCGGGCGGGATCCTGCCCATCCTTGCCGTGGCGACCGCGGTCAGCTTCGCGATCATCGCCGCGATCCTGATCGGCCGCGGCGCGGAGGACCGGGACCTCGCCAACCGCGTGCAGGGCGTGCTGCGGCCCAATGCGCCGGATGTCACGGCCGTCAGTGTCGGCGCACGCGCCGCTGCCGCGCCGTTCCGCCGGCTGGGCGAGATGCTGCGCAACACCACCCTGGTCTCCGAGAAGGACATTGGCGATTTCCAGATCGCCATCGCCGCTGCGGGCTTCAATCCGCGTGCGGCGGTGCCGACCTTCATCGGAATCAAGGCGGTGATGATGATCGGCCTGCCGATCTGCGCCTTTCTCTATGCGCGTCTGAGCGGCTTCGACATGCCGAAGACGACGATGGTACTATTCGGCGGTATCGTCGTCGCGATCTTCGGGCCGAACAAGTTTCTCGACTACCTCAAGGGCCAGCACGAGCAGAAGCTGCGCAAGGGCCTGCCCGATGCGCTCGACCTCCTGGTGGTGACGGCCGAGGCCGGGCTTGGCATCGAGACCGCGCTCGACCGCGTGGCGCGGGAGATCGAGCCGAACAATCGCCCCCTCGCCATCTCCTTGCTCGTGCTGGTGCAGGAACTGCGCATGCTGCCCGACCGGCGCCAGGCGCTGGAACGCTTCGCCGAACGCTCGAACTTCGAGGGGTTCAAACGGCTCGGCGGGACGCTCTCGCAGACACTGAAATACGGCACGCCGCTTGCCCAGGCGTTGCGCGTGCTGGCCGCCGAAATGCGCCAGGACCGCATGCTGCGCATCGAAGAGAAGGCGATTCGCCTGCCGGCGCTGCTGGTTATCCCCTTGATCCTGTTCATCATGCCCGCCGTCTTCATTGCACTGGTCGGCCCATCCGTGCTCGAACTCGGCAAGGGCGTGCTCTCTGGAACGCAATGATGCCGAGTCGGACCTTTCCCGGGATTCTGATGGCCGTGCTGCTCGCCGGCTGCGCCACCGAGGGACCGCGCGGCGGCCTCGATGCCGCGTCGCGCATGCGCCTCGCGACGGTCGCCGAAGCGCAGGGTCAGCCCGACATCGCGCTGTCGATGTACGCCGCGGCGGCCGCCAACGATCCGAACAATACCATGGCCCAATCGCGCTTCGCCGGCGCGCTGGCGCGCTCGGGCAACCGGGCGCAGGCCGAGCAGGTGTTGCTTGCCGCCTTGGAACGCAGCCCTAACGACCGGGGGCTGATGGTGCAACTCGGGCGCATGCGGCTGCGCAACGGCCAGGCGGGCGAGGCGCTGACCCTGTTCGACCGTGTCCTCGCCAGTGATTCCCGTTCGCCCGAGGCGCTGGATGGGCGCGGCGTCGCGCTCGACCTGATGGGACGACATCCGGAGGCGCAGGACTCCTATCGCCGCGCGCAGGCGCTTGCGCCCAATTCGATCGCCATCGCCAACAACCTTGGCATGTCCCTGCTGCTGGACGGCCGCCCGGACGAGGCGCGCGCCGTGCTCGAACCGCTTGCCCGGCGGTCCGATGCGAATGAGCGGGTGACGGCGAATTACGGCATCTCCCTGGCCGCGACCGGCGATGTCGCAGCGGCGCGCGGCGTGCTGGGCGAGGCGGGCGGGGACGTGGCGGCGCTGGGCGACGCCTTCCGTGCCTCGACGCGTCAGGTCATCGAGGTCACGCCGAACGACCGGCCGGGCTGACGCCGCGGCGTGAGTGGGGCGGGGGGCACGGGCTGGCCGCGCGGGCTGACCGGACGCGTGGTCGTGATCCTGGGGGCGGGGGTCATTACCCTCTACCTCGCTCTGCTCGTTAGCGTCGTCACGCGTTCGCAGGGGCCGCCGGCGGTCGATATGTTGGCTTTCCTGGCGGCGGCGCGGCTCGCGGCGACGGGGCAGGCGGCGCTGGCCTATGACTGGGCCGCCTTCGCCGAGGTCCAGGCGGCGGTGCTGGGGCAGGGGAAGGAGGCGATCGGCGGTGCGCTCGGCTGGCTGAACCCGCCGCATTTCTTCTTCGCGGTGCTGCCCCTGGCGCCGCTCGGCTATGGTCCGGCCTGGCTGGTCTGGTGCTCCGCGCAACTGGTGATCCTGGGGGCCGCGGCCTGGGCCGTGCTGCCGCGGGTACCGGCGGTGGTTGCGGTGCTGGCAGCGCCGACGACCCTGCTCTGTCTCTCGGTGGGGCAGAACGGGCTGCTGGTGGCGGCGCTTTTCGGCTTCGCCTTCGCGCTGATGGAGCGGCGGCCGGTGCTTGCGGGCGTCGCGCTCGGGCTGCTGACGGTGAAGCCGCAATTCGGGCTGGTCTTGCCGGTGCTGCTTGCCGCAGGCGGGCGCTGGCGGGTCTTCGCGGCGGCGGCGGTGACGGCGGTGATCGCGCTGGGCCTGGCCTGGGTGGCGTTCGGCACCGAGACATGGCTGGCCTTCCTGCCATCCCTGTCCGGCAATGCGGGGCGGATGCTGGGGGGAAGCGTCACGCCCCGCATCCAGTCGGTCTATGCGGCATTGATGCAATTCGACGGCAGCCGATCCATCGCGGTGATCGGGCATGCCGCGATTGCGCTGATGGCGTTCGGCCTGGCGCTGGCCCTGTGGCGGCGGCCGGCAGCGCCCCACGAGGCCAGGGCCGCGGCGACGATGGCCGCATCCTACCTGATCACGCCCTATGTCTGGGGCTATGACACGCCGGCGATCCCGGTCGCGGCCCTGTTCCTCGTCCGTGCCGCGCTACGGGAGGGTTGGTTGCCGGGCGAGAAGGCCGTGCTGGTCGGCGCCTGCCTGCTGCCGCTGCAACTCACGCTCTGGCAATGCTCGGTGGTGGGACCGGCGGCCTGGGCCCTGCTGTTGGCATCGGCTTGGCGCCGAGCGCGCGCCGCATCTGCGGTGGGGCTGCACGGGCCGCGCGCCTGACTGGGCGCCCTGGGCCAGATCGCCGCCCGGGGAACTCGCTTCTCAGCCCGGCGAAGCGCGCCGCCCCTGCGATTGCAGGCACATGATGCGGGGCCGGTTGGGCGGTGCCGCGGCTGGGCGGCCACGCAGGCGCAATTCCACCTGCGGAACCGCGACTATCGGCATCAGGGATGGTGTCTGGTTCCCCACCAGCAGCACCGCGCCACGTCCCGAGGCGCAGAGCCCAGCCATCTGTGGACCGGGCAGGGGGATCACGCCGGGCGCGGGGCCGGGCATGAAGCCCTGGCCGGTCAGCGCCGCCGTCACCCGCTGGTGATAGACCAGCGCACGCTCCGGCGTGCCGGAATGGTATTGCCCCGTGGCTGCCGCCCAATCCCCGGTGCGGGCGAAGAGCGACTTCAGGTAGCGCACCGCATAGCGGACATTGGTTTCCGGATCGAAGCCGGCCTCGACGCTTTCGAAAGCGTCGGGGTGGTGCAGCAGGTTGATCTGCATGCAGCCGATGTCGATCGAGCGGGTGCCGGCGGCCTGGCGAGCCTGTACCTCGGCCACCGCCTCGGCGCGGCTGGCCATGTAGCGGCCCTCGCCGGCGGCGTTGAAGGACCAGGGCCAGGGCTGGACGCTGCCATTGGTGGGGTGGCGGCGACCGGTCTCAACGCGCGCGATGGCGCCGAGCAGCCCCGGCGGCAGGCCCGAATTCTGGTCGGCGATCGCGATCGCCCGCGCGCAGGCATCCCAGGGGTCGTTCGAGGGGGGCGGGATCACGGCCGCCGCCGGCGTCGCCGCGCGGGGCGCGGCCTGCTGCCGTCGCGCCTGGCTTGCCGGGCGTGTGGCCGCGGCCTGCTGGGCGGCCGCGGGGCGCGACGCCTCAGGGGCGCGCTGGGCGGTCTGGGCATGGGCCGGCGCCAGCGGCAGGGCCGCAAGCGCGGCGGGAGGCAGCATCAGGCCGAGCAGCAGCCTCGTGGCGCGGGGTCCGGGCATCGGCATGTTGGCGCCGTCATGGACCGGGCGGCGGCGTCGGGTCAAGCACGGATGGGGTGGGGTTGTTTCGAATCCAGTGTGAAAAGCGGCCCGATGCGGCAGTGGACAAGCCTCGGCGCGGTTGCGACCCTGTCGCCAACAAGACGTTGTGAGGAGACGATTCATGAAATTCACCATCGCGCGGCGAGCCGTGCTGGCCGCTCCCTTCCTCGCGCCCGGCCTGGCACGGTCGCAGGGCGGGTGGAAGCCGTCGCGCCCGGTCACCATGATCGTCCCCTTCGCGGCCGGGTCCGGCACCGACACGGTGGCGCGGACCCTCGCCGGGCTTCTGGAACAGGAATGGGGCAGCCAGGTGGTCGTCGACAACCGCCCGGGCGCCAATGGCGCCATTGCCGCCGTCGCCACGGCCCGGGCCGCGCCCGACGGCCAGACCGTGATGATCACCACCAACAGCCCGCATGGCGCGACGCCGGCGCTGATGAAGCGCCCGACCTATGACGCGGTGGCCGATTTCACCGCCATCAGCCGGCTTGGCACCTACATCTTCGTCTTCGCGGTGAATGAGCAGGTGCCGGTGCGGACGATGCAGGAGTTCCTGGCCCTGGCGAAGGCCAGGCCGGGACAGCTCACCTGCGCCTCGGGCAACACCACGGGGGTGGTGGGCGCGGCGATGCTGAACCGCCTCGGGGGCGTCGATGTGACCCATGTGCCCTATCGCTCCTCGCCGCCGGCCATGACCGACGTGATCGCGGGACGGGTGACCTCGATGTTCGCCGATGTGGCGTCCTCGCGTGCCTTCCTTGCCGAGGGCAAGCTGCGCCCGCTTGGCATCACTTCGGCACGGCGGACGCCGCTCTTCCCGGAATGGCCGACGCTCGCCGAGGTCGGGCTGCCGGGCTTCGAACTGCTCTCCTTCATGGGGGCGGTGGGGCCGGCGCATATGCCGGAGGAGATCCTCGGCGGCTGGAACGCCGCCATCCGGCGCGTCTGGGACCGCGAGGCCACCATCCGGCGCCTTGGCGAATTCGGGATCGAGCAGGCGACCTCGACACCCCAGGAATTCGCCAGCTTCATCCGCGCGCAGATCGCCTTCTGGGGCGAGCAGGCCCGCGCGGCGGGCATCGAACCGGAATAAAACCGCCTACGGCATGGGCATTTGTGACACTATGCATGTGCAACATGCCGGAGTTCTAAACATCGGTCTTGTTGTTACGGGGGCGTGAAACCAATCTCAGCCCCTGTCGCGTGGTTGGGAGGCCGCGCGCAACGTCCGAAAGGGGACACCAAACATGACCGTTTCCACCCGCCTGCAGACCGAAGCCCTGACGCGCACCCTGGCCGAGATGGCCGAGGGTGGTCTTGCAGCGCGCATTCGCCTTGAGCAGGCGGCCCGCGTGGTGACCGCCGCGCGCCGTGCCAGCGAACTCGCCGCCGAAGGCGCGATGCGCCTGCCGGCCACGAGCGATGCCTCGGCGCGGGCCGTGACCGAGATCGCACGTCATTGGGATGCCGGCGCCGTCACCGCGCTGGAATACGTCGAGACGCTGCCCGAAGCCGCGATCGAGCGCCTGTTGCGCGCGGCGCCGCGCTGGGCGGCGGCATTCTCGGCCACCACGCCGGTGCGCCTCGCGGCGTGAGGCGATGAGGGGAGGGCTCTGCCCTCCCTTCGAACCCCCATCTGCCAAGCGCTCGGGCGCCTGTGGGCACCTGGGATGAGGTGTCGGGGTCGTCGGCGTCGTGTTGAGCGCCACCTCGCATGGTTTCGCAAGAGGATTGGCATCGCGAGGCACGTTCGTGCCTTCGCTCCGCGCCCGGCTGTGCCGGCGCGCCTTCCGCGCTATACCCTCGCTGCAACAGCGAAGCGCGGGTCATTGCCATGAGCAGTACGGGACGAGCCAGGACTACCAACGGGCCGCGCCGCGTCCTTCTGCTGACCGGCGCATCCCGCGGGATCGGGCACGCGACGGTGAAGCGATTCTCGGCCGCCGGTTGGCGCGTCATCACCGTCTCCCGCCACTCCTTCCCGGAGCAATGCCCCTGGGAGATGGGCCCTGAGGACCATATCCAGCTCGATCTGACCGACCCGGCCGCGACCGAAACCGCGGTGGCCGAGATCGCCGCGCGCCTGGAGCCGGATGGCGGACGGCTCGATGCGCTGGTGAACAACGCCGCCATCTCGCCCAAGGGCCCGGGCGGGGCGCGGCTTGGGTCGCTCGACACGCCGCTCGAGGATTGGCTGCGCGTCTTCCGCGTCAACTTCTTCGCCCCCGTGCTGCTGGCGCGGGGCCTGGTCGGGCCGTTGCAGAAGGCGAAGGGGTCGGTGGTGAACGTCACCTCCATCGCCGGCAGCCGGGTGCATCCCTTCGCGGGGGCGGCCTATTCCACCTCCAAGGCGGCGCTGGCGGGGCTGACGCGGGAAATGGCGGCGGATTTCGCCCCGCTCGGCATCCGCGTGAACGCCATCAGCCCCGGCGAGATCGACACCTCCATCCTCTCCCCCGGTACGGAGAAGATCGTGCAGGAACAGATCCCGATGCGCCGGCTCGGCCGGCCGGAGGAGGTGGCGCAGGCCATCTACTTCCTCTGCACCGAGGCGTCTTCCTACGTGAATGGCGCCGAGATCCACATCAACGGCGGGCAGCACGTTTAGCTTGTCCCTCAGACGGCGGGCGCGGCCCGTCCGGGCCGCTTGCCTTCGCGCCCTACGCTGCCGCGCCGGCGACCATGGCCGGTTTGGGCGCGGTCGCGCTTTGCGCTCCCGGATCGCGGTGAGACCGCGATCCGTCGGCGATGCGGTCGGGGCAGCGCGCCTGGGCGGTTCATGTGTCTAGGATCTCCTCTCTCCGCCTCCTGCTGCCTTTCCTGCGTCCCTATCTCGGCCGCGCGGCCGGGGCTGCGGTGGCCCTGCTGCTCGCGGCGGGGCTGACGCTCGCCGTGGGGCAGGGGCTGCGGCACATCATCGATGACGGCTTCAGCGGCGGCGTCGAGGCGCTGAACCGCTCGGCGATGGTGATGGGCGTGATCGTCGTCACGCTCGGCTTCGCGACCTCCTGCCGGTACTACCTGGTCACCTGGCTCGGCGAGCGGGTGGCGGCGGATCTGCGCCGTGCCGTCTTCGACCATCTGACACGGCTCGATGCGCAGTATTTCGAGACGGCGCGCACCGGCGACCTGATGTCGCGGCTGACAGCCGATGTCGCGCTGCTGCAATCGCTGATCGGCTCGGCGATCTCGATGGGGCTGCGCAACGCGCTGACGGGCATCGGCGCCTTCGCGATGCTCGTGCTGACCAGCACGAAGCTTGCAGTGCTGATGGCCGTGGTGGTGCCACTGGTGGTGCTGCCCATGGTCGTCTTCGGCCGTCGCGAGCGACGCCTGTCGCGCGCCGCGCAGGAGCGTGTCGCCGACCTCGCTGCCACGGCGGAGGAAGCGATCAATGCCATGCGCATCGTGCAGGCCTTCACGCATGAGGACGCCGAACGCGCCCGCTATGGCGGGGAGTCCGAGAACTCCGTGCAGGCGGCGCTGCGGCGCGTGGCGACGCGCACGGGGCTGATCCTGTCGGTCGTGCTGCTCGGCTTCGGCGCCATCACCTTCGCGCTGTGGATCGGCGGGCAGGACGTGATGGCCGGGCGGATGAGCGGCGGGGACCTCACCGCCTTCGTCTTCTACGCCGTGCTGCTGGCGAGTGCCGGGGCGACGGTGTCCGAGCTTTGGGGCGAGATCCAGCGCGCGGCCGCGGCGGCAGACCGGTTGGCGGAGGTGCTGTCGGTGCAGCCTGCCATCACCGCGCCGCCCGACCCCGTGAGCCTGCCCGCGCCGCAGGGGCGCGTGACCTTCCGCGACGTGACCTTCCACTACCCATCGCGACCCGACACGGCGGCGCTGCACGGCTTCAGCCTGGATGTCGCGCCAGGGGAGACGGTTGCGCTGGTCGGCCCCTCCGGCGCCGGCAAGACCACCGTGCTGACGCTGCTGCTGCGCTTCTACGATCCGGATGCGGGGGCGATCCTGCTTGATGGCGTGGCGATCGCGCGCACGGCGCCGCAGGCGGTGCGTGTGCGCATCGCCCTGGTGCCGCAGGACCCCGCCATCTTCAGCGCGACCGTGGCCGACAACATCCGTTACGGCCGCCCCGACGCGACGGAGGACGAACTGCGCGCCGCCGCCGAAGCGGCCTCCGCGCTTGGCTTCATCGAAGCGTTGCCGGACGGCTTCGATACGCATCTCGGCGCGCGCGGCGTGACGCTGTCCGGCGGGCAGCGCCAGCGCATCGCCATCGCGCGCGCCATCCTGCGCGACGCATCGGTGCTGCTGCTCGACGAAGCGACCAGTGCGCTCGATGCGGAAAGCGAGCACGCCGTGCAGCAGGCGCTCGCGCGTGCCTCGCACGGGCGGACGACGCTTGTGGTGGCGCATCGCCTGGCGACGGTGCGTCGCGCCGACCGCATTGTGGTGATGGAGGCAGGACGCATCGTCGCGACGGGCACGCATGAGGCGCTGCTGGCCCAGGGCGGCCTCTATGCGCGGCTGGCAGCGCTGCAGTTCACCGACGCCTGATCTGCACGCCTGCTTGAGTTGCAGATTGCATACATCATGGGCAATGCTGTGGGGCGCTGCGGGCGGTGGTGAAGGTCCCGTGCACTGGCACAGTGATTGCTGCCTCCACCCGCGCCGGCTGCCGACCTGCAATCGGGCCCGGGATGGAGCAGAGCAAGCGTCGCATGGCCAAACCCGCCGAGATCGAACTCGTGGCCGTCACCAAGCGCTATGGCGCCGTCACGGCGGTGGACGGGATCTCGCTGCGCATTCCCGCCGGGACCTATTGCTGCCTGCTCGGACCGTCGGGCTGTGGGAAGACCTCGACGCTGCGCATGATCGCGGGGCATGAGATCGCCTCGGAGGGCGACATCCTGCTCGGGGCGGAGAACATCACCGTACTGCCGCCGGCGAAGCGCGGCACGGCGATGATGTTCCAGTCCTATGCGTTGTTCCCGCATCTCTCCTGCCTCGACAACGTCGCCTTCAGCCTGAAGATGCGCGGCGTGGGCAAGGAGGAACGTCGCACGCGCGCGGCGGCGATGCTCGATCGCGTGGAGATGACGCAATATGCCGAACGCCTGCCGGCGCAGCTCTCGGGCGGGCAGCAGCAGCGCGTGGCGTTGGCGCGGGCGCTGATCACCGACCCGTCGGTACTGTTGCTCGATGAGCCGCTCTCCGCCCTCGACCCCTTCCTGCGCATCCGCATGCGGGAGGAACTGAAGGATCTTCAGACGCGGCTCGGCATCAGCTTCGTCCATGTGACGCACAGCCAGGACGAGGCTATGGCGCTCGCCGACCTGGTGGTGGTGATGAACAAGGGCCGCGTCGAACAGGCCGCCACGGCGCGGGAGGTGTTCAACCATCCCGCCACCACCTTCGTCGCGCGCTTCATCGGCGGGCACAACGTCATCGCCCTGGCGGCGGGCGGTGGTGCGCTCGGCAATGGCATCGCGATGGCGGCGCTGCCATCCGCGGCGCGGCATGTCGCGGTGCGTGCGGACAAGATGATGTTGGGCCGGCCCGGCGCGGCGCTGCCGCTGCACGGAACCGTGCGCTCGGTCGAGTATCTTGGCGCGACGGTCGCGGTGGGCCTCGCGGTGGAGGGGCTTGATCCGCTCTCCGCGGTGCTGCCCGAAGCGGCCTTCTTCGCCGATCCCGTCAATCCCGGCGACGGCGTCGCCCTCGGCTGGAAGGCCGAGGACATGCACGCCATCGCCTGACATCCCCCGCGCGGTCACGCGCCGCCGGCATCAACCGAAGGGAGACTGCCATGGTCGAGACAACGAAGAAGGGCATCGCGCGGCGCAAGTTGCTTGCCGCCGCCGCGGGCGGTGCGATCGGGTCCGGGGCCGTGACCGGCTTCCCGACCATCTGGGCGCAGAACATCCGTAACGTCGTGCTGCGGCAGTTCGGCACCGGCGTGTCCAACCAGAACGCCATCGCCGAGAAGTGCAAGGAAGACCTCGGCATCACGCTGCAGATGACGGCGCTGGACTCCGACGCCGTCGTGCAGCGTTCGGTGACGCAGCCGAATTCATATGACATCGCCGATATCGAATACTGGATGGTGAAGAAGGTCTTCCCGGCCGGCGTGCTGCAGCCGATGGATACCTCCAAGATCCGGCTGTTCGACAAGATCGTGCCGATCTTCACCACGGGGAAGCTGACGCCGACCTCGACCATCGCGCAGGGCACCGCGCCGAGCACGGTGGGCTTCGTGGACGGCGCCGGCAGTACGCGCTTCGCGGCGTCGCCGACCCAGTGGTTCACCATGATCCCGACCATCTACAACGCCGATACGCTCGGCATCCGGCCGGATCTGGTGGGGCGTCCGATCAAGAACTGGAAGGACATCATGGACCCTGCCTTCCGGGGCAAGACGTCCATCCTGAACATCCCGTCCATCGGCATCATGGATGCCGCGATGATCTGCGAAAGCGCCGGCGTGCTGCGCTATGGCGACAAGGGCAACATGACCCGCGCGGAGATCGACAAGACCATCGACTTCCTGATTGCCGCCAAGCGTGCTGGCCAGTTCCGCGCCTTCTGGAAGACCTTCGATGAGAGCGTGAACCTGATGGCCTCGGGCGAGGTCGTCATCCAGTCCATGTGGTCGCCGGCGGTGACCGCGGTGCGGTCGCGCGGCATTCCCTGCGTGTACCAGCCGCTCGAGGAAGGCTATCGCGCCTGGGGCGGCGGGCTCGCGCTCGCGAAGCATCTGCGCGGGTTGCAACTCGACGCCGCGTATGAATACATCAACTGGTATCTGTCCGGCTGGGTCGGCGCGTATCTGAACCGCCAGGGCTACTACTCGGCGGTGCTGGAGACGGCACGCGAGCACATGACCGCCGACGAATGGGGCTTCTGGATGGAAGGCAAGCCCGCGCAGGGCGAGATCAAGAACCCGCAGGGCCAGGTGATGGAACGCGCGGGCGCTGTGCGCGACGGCGGGTCCTTCTACGACCGTATGGGTGCCGTGGCGTGCTGGAACGCGGTGATGGATGAGGACCGGTACATGGTCCAGAAGTGGAACCAGTTCATCGCGAGCTGAGTCTTTGTCTTGCCCTCAGACGCCGGGCGGCGGGCATCCGCCCGCCCTGGCTTCGCGCCAGGCACGGTGGCTCCCTGGGTCGCTGTCGGTCCGGGCGCGGTCGCGCCTTGCGCTCCCGGCTCGCGACGGGGCCGCGATCCGATCTGCCGTGCGCGACCTTCCTCCTGCCGCGGCGGCTTTCGCCGCCGATCCTGCGCCTGATGCTTGGCGCCAGGTCTCGGCGGTCCAGGATGCCCAGCATCCTGGTGGGGTGAGGTTTGGAGAGGGGCCACGCCCCTCTCCAAGGATGTGCGCATGACATCCCGCTGGACCGGCCTTCTCCTGGCCTCGCCGCTCGCGCTGATCCTCGCGCTGTTCCTCATCGTGCCGATCGGCACGATCGTCGTCGTCTCCTTCTTCGACTACGACAGCGTGCGCATGTTCCCCGCCTTCGTCTGGACGAACTATGAGGAACTGTTCCTCTCCCCCATCACCTGGAAGACCTATTTCCAGACGCTGCAATTCGCCGCCATCACCTGGGCGATCTGCCTGTTGGTCGGCTTCACGGTCGCCTATTTCCTCGCCTTCCACGTCCATTCGCCGCTGGTGCAGACAGCGCTGTTCCTCGTCTGCACAATCCCCTTCTGGACCTCGAACGTCATTCGCATGATTTCGTGGATCCCCTTCCTCGGCAGGAACGGGCTGCTGAACCAGGCGCTGATCGGGATGGGCGCGATCGACCAGCCGCTGGAATTCCTGCTCTTCTCGAACTTCGCGGTGATCCTGGCCTATGTGCACCTCTATGCGCTGTTCATGGTGGTGCCGATCTTCAATTCCATGGTGCGCATCGATCGTGCGTTGATCGAGGCCGCGCGCGATGCCGGTGCCAGTGAATGGCAGGTGCTGCGCAATGTGGTCATCCCGCTGGCACGCCCGGGGATCATGATCGGGTCGATCCTCGTCGTCGCGGTGGTGATGGGCGATTTCGTGACGGTGCGGCTGATGAGCGGCGGGCAATCGGCCTCGGTCGGGCTGATGATGGTCAACGCCATGTCGCTGCTGCAATACCCCGCGGCCGCGGCGAATGCGGTGGTGCTGCTGATCGTCGTGCTGCTGATGATCGCGGCCATGCTGCGCGTCGTCGACATCCGGAAGGAACTCTAGATGGGCGGCAAGCGGTCCGGCGCCTTCTGGCCGCTTGCGGCCTTCTTCGGACTGTTCGTCCTGTTCCTCTATGGGCCGACCATCACCATCGTCGTGCTGTCCTTCCAGGGGCCGGAGGGCGGGTTGACCTTCCCGATGCGCGGCGTCTCGACCCATTGGTTCCGCAACCTGTTCGAAACGCAGATGGTCGGCGATTTCGGCGGGTCCTTCACGCGCTCGATGATCCTCGGCGCCATTGTCACGGTGGTCACGGTCGTCGTGTCCTTCATGGCGGGGCTTGCCTTCCGCCGCCGCTTTCCGGGCGCCACCGCGCTGTTCTACCTGGCGGTGGCCAGCCTGATCGTGCCGTCGGTGCTCATCTCGCTCGGCATCGGGCTGATGTTCCGGCTGATCGGGGAGGATGCGGCCTGGTGGTCCTCGGGCCTTGGGGCGCATCTGACCTGGACGCTGCCCTTCGGCCTGCTGATCATGTTCGCGGTCTTCAACCGCTTCTCGCCGGCCTATGAAGAAGCGGCGCGCGACCTGGGCGCCACGCCCTGGCAGACCATCCGCCATGTGGTGGTGCCGATCCTGCTGCCCTCGCTGATCGGCGTCGGGCTGTTCGGCTTCACCCTCTCCTATGACGAATTCGCCCGCAGCCTCTACACGGCCGGCACCTTCAACACCCTGCCGCTCGAGATCTACGGCATGACCACCAATGTCACGACGCCGGTGCTCTATGCGCTCGGCACGGTGACGACGGGGGTGTCCTTCGTGGTGATCGGGGCGGCGATCGGCGGCGTGATGCTGCTGCGGAAGCGGCGCGGCGGTTGATCCGCGCTGCCCGCTCGGGCATGGATCGGCCCGGGCAGGGGAGCACCGCACATGGCGGAAATCGGGATCATCGGCCTCGGGCGGATGGGGGCCAACATCGCACGGCGCCTGATGCGCGCGGGGCATCGCTGCGTCGTGTGGGACCGGGATCCCGCGGCTGTCGCGGCGGTGGTGGCGGATGGCGCGATGGGCGCCGACGACCTCGCCGGCGTCGTCGCCGGGCTGGCCGCGCCGCGCGCGGTCTGGGTGATGCTGCCGCACGGCGCGCCGACCGAGGCCGCGATCGCCGCGTTGGGCGAGTGCCTGTCTGCCGGCGACATCGCGATCGATGGCGGCAACACGCCATGGAAGGACGATGTGCGCCGCGCCACAGCGCTGAAGGCGAAGGGGGTGCATTACCTCGACATCGGCACGTCGGGAGGGGTGTGGGGGTTGGAACGCGGCTACTGCCTGATGATCGGCGGCGAGGCGGAAGCGGTCGCCCGGCTGGCGCCCATCTTCGACGCGCTCGCCCCCGGCCGTGGCGACATCCCCGCCACGCCGCGCCGCGAGGGCCGCGCCCCCAATGTCGAGCAGGGCTGGCTCCACTGCGGCAGCCATGGTGCCGGGCATCTCGTGAAGATGGTCCATAACGGCATCGAGTACGGCATGATGCAGGCGCTGGCGGAGGGTCTCGACCTGCTGCGTGCCGCCGACAGCCCCGCGCTGCCGGAGGAGCACCGCATCACCGTCGACCTCGCTGATGTCACCGAGGTCTGGCGCCGCGGCTCGGTCATCACCTCCTGGCTGCTCGACCTGACGGCGGCCGCGCTCGCGCAGGATCCGGCACTCGCGCGCTACACCGGCACGGTGGGCGATTCCGGGGAGGGCCGCTGGACCGTGCAGCAGGCGGTGGAGACGGCGGTGCCGACGCCCGTCCTGACGGCGGCGCTCTACGCCCGCTTCGCCTCGCGTGACGAGAACCGCTTCGCCGGCAAGGCGCTGTCGGCCATGCGCGCGGGCTTCGGCGGGCATCTGGAACCCAAATGACCCTTGCCGCCATCGTGGTGATGGGTGTCTCGGGCAGCGGCAAATCCACGCTGGGCGGGCTGGTCGCGCAACGCCTCGGCTGGGTCTTCGAGGATGGCGACGCCTTCCACCCCGCCGCCAATGTCGCGAAGATGTCCGCCGGCACGCCGTTGACGGATGAGGATCGCTGGCCCTGGTTGCGCGCCATCGCCGCGCGTATCGGGGCCGCGCGCGCGGCCGGCAGCCCGGTCGTCATCGGCTGCTCCGCGCTGAGGCGTGCCTATCGCGACGTGCTGCGCGACGGTCACGGCGATCTGCGCTTCCTTCATCTGACCGGATCGCCGGAGCTGATCATGGCCCGCCAGGCTGCCCGCATCGGGCACTTCATGCCGGCCTCGCTGATCGCGAGCCAGTTCGCGACCCTGGAACCGCCGGATGCCGAGGCCGATGTCATCGACCTTGATATCGACGCCGAGCCGGGCGCCATCGTCGCCGACGCCATCGCCACCTTGCGCCGCCGCGGCGATATCGCGTGAGGCGCCGCATCGCTGTGATCGGCGCCGGGGTCGGCGGCCTCGCCGTCGCGACCCTGCTCGCGCGGGCCGGGCACGAGGTGACTGTGCTGGAGCGCTTCGCGGAATCGAAGCCGCTCGGCTCCGGACTGATGCTGCAGCCGACCGGCCTCGCGGCGCTGGAACGGCTTGGCCTGCGCGAGGACATCACGGCACTCGGCGCGCGCGTGACGCGGCTGCACGGCACGACGGATCGCGGGGCGACGGTGTTCGACCTCGACTACGGCGACCTGGTCCCGGGTCTGCATGCCGTGGCGGTGCACCGCGCAGCGCTGCATGGCGTGCTGTGGCGCGCCTTCACGACGTCCGGCGCCCGCATCGAAACAGCACGGGATGTCGCGAGCATTGTCGAGGACGCCACCGGCATCCGCTTGCGCGATGGGGCCGGCGCCACGCTGGCCGAGGCGGAACTCGCCATCGACGCGTCCGGTGCACGATCCGCGCTGCGGGCGGTGGTCGAACCCCGCGCCCCGCGCGCCTTCGCCTATGGCGCGGTCTGGGCGAGCGTGCCCGATCCGGGCCTCGCGCCAGGCACCCTGCTGCAGCGCTATGTTGCCGCGCGGGTCATGCTGGGCTGGTTGCCGGTGGGGCGCGCCACGCCGGATGGCCCGCCGCTCGCCGCGCTGTTCTGGTCGCTCAAGCCCGAGGATCATGCGGCCTGGGCGGCGCGCTTCGACGCCTGGCGGGATGAGGCCGCGACGCTTTGGCCGCCCATCGCGCCGGTGCTCGCCGCGCTGCCGGGTCCCGAGGCCTTCACCCCCGCCCGCTACATCCAGTTCACCGCGAAGCGTCCCTGGCGCGGTCGACTGGTGCTGATCGGCGACGCCGCGCACGCCACTTCGCCGCAGCTCGGTCAGGGGGCCAACAGCGCCATGCTGGATGCGCTGGCGCTCGCCGATGCACTGGCCGCCGAGCCGACGCATGAAATCGCCTTCGCCCGTTACGCCGCCGCGCGGCGGGCGCATATCCGGTTCTACCAACGCGCCAGCGCCCTGATGACGCCCTTCTTCCAGGCTGATTCCCGGCTACTGCCCTGGCTGCGCGACGCGGCCTTCGACCGGATGAAGGCCGTGCCCTGGCTCCATGGCGAGATGCTGCGCACCCTCACCGGGATGAAGACCGGATTGGTCACCTATCGCGACGCGGCGCGGCTGGCCGGGCAGCGGTAACGCGGCCCACCGCCGCACCGCCTATTCCGCCGCGAGGGCGAGGCCCGGCACCGGCCCGTTCGTGATCGCCGTCATCCGTTCCCGCACGTCGAAGATGCGGATCTGGAGGTCGGTGATCTCCGGGTTCGCCTTCATGCGCGCGACATTCGGACCGTTGGCATAAGCCTCGGCATTGGCGCGGGTGTCGAAGAGGTAGAGGCCGCCGGCGCGGCGCTCCTCCTCCCCATCCAGCCAGATCTTCCATTGCAGGCCGGGCACCGAGAGGAAAGCGCGGGCGCGGTCGTCGGTGTAGCGCGCCTCCCATTCGGCCTTGGGCATCTCGGGGTGTGTGTAGTTGATCTGCACGATCACCATGCGGGCGGTCCTCCTGTCGTTGAGATGACGATACGGCAACCAGGGCATGCCGGGGCAATACACGGAAGGCGGCGCGGCGCGATCCGCGGCATGACGGGCATCCCCATCGACGGGAGACGGACCCATGCCGAAGCTTCCATCCCTTCCACGCGGCACGCCGTTCCAACGCGCCGTCTGGGCCGCGCTGCGGGACATCCCGCCTGGCCGGACCGCGACCTACGGCGAGGTCGCCGCGCGCATCGGCCGGCCTGGCGCGGCGCGCGCGGTCGCCCGCGCCTGCGCGGCCAATCCGGTCGCGCTCCTCATTCCCTGTCATCGCGTGGTGCCGGCCGCGGGCGGCAGTGGGGGCTGGCGCTGGGGTGCGGCGCGCAAGCGCGCCCTGCTGGTTCGGGAAGGCGCGCTGTGATCGCGGCGCTCGACTGGACGCGCATCGCCGCCGATCTCGACGCCTTCGGCTATGCGACCACGGGCCGGCTGTTCGACGCCAGGGACAGCGAGGTGCTGGCGGCGCTCTATGATGACGATGCCCTCTTCCGCAGCCATGTCGTCATGGCGCGTCATGGCTTCGGACGCGGCGAGTACAAATACTTCAGGAACCCGTTGCCTGATGCGGTGGCGTTACTGCGCGCTGGGCTCTGGCCGCATCTGGCGCCGATCGCCAATGCCTGGCAGGCCGCGATGGACCTGGCGCCGCGCTTTCCGGCGGAGCACGCGGCCTTCCTCGCGCGCTGCCGCGCCGCCGGCCAGACGCGGCCGACGCCGCTGCTGCTGCGCTACCGGGAGGGCGACTACAACTGTCTGCACCAGGACCTGTATGGCGAGCACGTCTTCCCTCTGCAGGTCGCAATCCTGCTGTCGGCTCCGGGGCAGGATTTCACGGGCGGCGAGTTCGTGCTGACGGAACAGCGCCCCCGCATGCAGTCGCGCGCCGAGGTGGTGCCTCTGGCGCAGGGGGAGGGCGTGATCTTCGCGGTGCACCACCGGCCCGTGCGGGGCACGCGCGGGACCTACCGGGTGAACCTCCGCCATGGCGTCAGCCGCCTGCGCAGCGGGCGGCGGCATACGCTCGGCATCATCTTCCACGATGCGGCGTGATCAGTCGGTCAGCGCCTGATAGGTCAGCATGTTGACGATGACGCGGTAGCGGCGGCGCAACTCGCCCGGCACATGGGACATCAGCACGACCGCGAGTTCCTCCGTCGGATCGACCCAGAAGAAGGTGCCGAACACGCCTGACCAGCCGAAGGCGCCCGGCTGGCCCATATAGGCCGAGCCGCCGGCGGTCCGCCGCACCGCAACGGTCAGACCGAAGCCATAGCCTTCGAGGCCCGGATCGATGCTCTCCGGGCCGCCCGCGATGCCCTTCATGTGATCCGAGGCCATCCAACGCACGGTGGCTGGCGAGAGCACGCGCTCGCCATGGAGCGACCCGCCCGCACGCAGCATCTCCGCGAAGCGCAGATAGTCCGATGCCGTCGAGACCAGCCCCGCCCCGCCGACCTCGAGCCGCGGCGCCTTCGCGGGCGCCTGCACGCGCTGCGGCGCACCGGTGACGGGGCAGTTGGGCAGCGGCTTCGCGAAGCGCGCCTCGCCGCCTTCGGGCAGGACATAGCCCGTCTCGGCCATGCCCAGCGGGTCGAAGATCCGATCCCGCATCACCGTGCCGAGCGACTTGCCCGCCGCGGCATCGACCACCAGGCCCAGCACATCGGTCGAGAAGCCGTATTCCCAGACCGTGCCCGGATGGTGCCGCAGCGGCGTCGCGCCCAGCGCCTTGGCCAGGGACGTCGCATCATGTTCCCAGGCGACGTTCAGGGACGACCCGGGATGTGCCTTGTGCACCGCCGTCGCGCCGAAGCCGCCGCCGCCATAGACGAAGCCGGTGGTGTGGCGCATCGCATCCTGCACCGTCATCGGCCGGCGCTGTGGCTCCAGCTCCAGCGGCCCTTCGCCGGAGAGCATCCCCGGCGTTTCCCTCGCCACCTGCATGGTCATCAGCGGCGGCAGGAAGGTGCCGACCGGGTCGTTGACCAGAACGCGGCCTTCCTCGACCAGGGAGAGCGCCGCGACGCCGCAGACCGGCTTGGTCATGGATGCGATGGCGAACATCGCATCCGCGCGCATCGGTACCTTCGCCACCGGATCGAGCCAGCCGACCGCTTCCAGATGCACGAGCTTGCCGCGCCGCGCGATCGCCACCACGCCGCCGGGGAAGCGCCCGGCTTCCATTTCCCGTTCCAGCGCCGGGCGGATGCGCGCGAGGCGTTCGGCGGACATGCCCACCAACTCGGGCCGCGTCGGCGGGAGGGGCGGGGTGTCGGTCTGGATGATGGACATCAGCGGGCGCCTTCTCCGGCATAGGGGTTGGTGCGGCGCTCGGCGCCGAAGGTCGAACCCGGCCCATGGCCGCAGACGAAGCGAATGTCGTCCCCGAGCGGGAAGAGCTTTTCGCGGATCGAGGAAATCAGCGCCTGCGTGTCGCCATAGGGGAAGTCCGTCCGGCCGACCGAGCCCTGGAACAGCACGTCGCCGACCAGCGCAAAGCCAAGCCCGGCATTCACGAACACCACATGCCCCGGCGTGTGGCCCGGGCAATGCAGCACGGCGAAATCCTGCCCGGCGATCTCCACCGTGTCGCCTTCCTCGAGCCAGCGATCGGGCGTGACTGGCTTGCAGTCCATGCCGTACTTCGCGCCCTGGGCCGGCAGCCCATCGAGCAGGAAGGCATCCGCCCGATGCGGCCCTTCGATCGGCACGCCGAGGGCCTCGGCCAGTTCCGTCGCCGCCCCCGCATGGTCGAGATGACCATGGGTGAGCAGGATGCGCTGCACCGTGAAGCCCGCCTGCTGGATCGCTTCCTGGATGCGCTCGGCGTCGCCGCCGGGGTCGACGACCACGCCCTGCTTCGTTTCGTCGTCCCAGATCAGCGTGCAGTTCTGCTGGAAGGGGGTCACGGGAAGGATAGCGGCGGCGATGCTCATGGCGCGACCTTGGCGCCGGGGCCGCCGTCCGTCCAGGGCGGGCCGGCAGCCGGCAGATTTGGCCGGCCTATTAACCAGGCGTTGAGTCAGGGCGGGCTTTCCTGCGCCAAACGCGATCGCAGGATGCGATGACGACCTACGCCTTTGCCGATGTCGCCGGGGGGACGCTGTCCTTCTCGGCCTCCCAGGACACGCTCGTCTTCGGTGCCGCGATCGCCGCGGCGTCGCTGCGCTTTTCCACCAGCGGGTCGGACCTGCTCATCACCGCCGCGGAGCAGACGCTGCGGCTGACCAGCATCAGCCTGGGCGGTGCGGGGCTGCAACCCGCCAACCTCGTCTTCGCGGATGGCAGCCAGTTCTTCCTCGACAGCAGCTCGAGCAGCCTGCGCACGGGCGGCAGCGGGTCGGACTGGTTCGCCATCGACAAGGGCGGGGCCGACAGCATCCTTGCCGACGCCGGGGACGACTACATCGAGGCCGGCAGCGCGCTCGATGCCGATGACCGGATCGACGGCGGCAGTGGCACCGCGGACCGCCTTGCCGTCTCCGGGACGCTGAACGTCACCCTTGGCCCGCAGACCGTGACGGGGGTCGAGGTCATCGAGGTCCGCGACGGCAGCGTGAGCCTGACGCTGGACGACGCCACCGCCGCCAGCGCGACGCCCGACGCCGGGACGCTGTTCCGCGTGGATGCGAGCGGCCAGGCCATGGGTTCCTCGCTGATCGCGAGCGCGGCGGCGGTTTCCTCGGTGGGCGTGGCGCTCCTCGGCGGCGCGGGAGATGATTCGCTGGTCGGCGGCCTGCAGGCCGACAGCCTGGAGGGCGCGGCGGGCAACGACACCCTTCTCGGAGGCTGGGGCGACGATACGCTGGTCGGCGGCGCGGGCGTCGATCGGCTGGTGGGTGGGGCGGGCAACGACCTCTTCGTCTTCGATGCCATCGACGCGCCGCAGAGCCCGCCGGATGCACCCGATCTGATCGTGGATTTCGAGGGCGCGGGCGCGGCGGGGGGCGACCTCCTGCTGCTGCCCGGCGCGATGACGCTGTGGCGCGTCATCGCCTTCCATGTGAGCGCGGCCGACTTCGCCTTCGAGGGATATGAGGATTCGGGCCTGCAACTCGATCCGTCCCAGGTCGAGGATGGGTTTGTCGACGTGTTGTGGCGTGTCGTGGACGGCCAGGCCTGGCGTTTCGAAGTCTGGGCCGACCTCAACGACAATGGCCGCTTCGACGAGATGGACGTCTTCCTGCGCGTCGCGGTGCCCGAGGGCGACGCAGCCACAACCCTGCTCGCCACCGATTTCGCGACGGAGTTCGGCGCCCTGTTCGGCGGCGACGGCAACGACGTGCTGGTCGGCCTCGGCGCCACCGACGACGTGATGTGGGGCGGGGATGGCGATGACAGCCTGCTCGGCAACGACGGCGTCGATGTCCTCGATGGCGGGCTCGGCAACGACACGCTGTCCGGCGGGGATCTGGCCGATGAGCTGCGTGGCGGCGCCGGCAGCGACTGGATCGAGGGCGGAGGCGGCTGGGACACGCTCTATGCCTTCGATCCCTACGAACCCGAGAGCGAGTCCACCGAGGACCGCAACATGCTCATTGGCGGGGATCGGCCCGATGCCTTGTTCGGCGGCATCGGCCTCGACACGCTGGATGGTGGGGAAGGGGAGGACTTCCTCTGGGGCGACGAGGGCGATGACAGTCTCTCGGGCGGCACCGAGGACGATATCCTTTATGGCGGCGCGGGCGCGGACTCGCTGGATGGCGGGGATGGCGCCGATACGCTGGTCGGCGGTGCGGGGGCGGACGTGCTCACCGGTGGGGCCGGGGCGGATCTCTTCGTCATCGACCTTTCGGCGGCTGGCTTGTCGGAATCGACAGGGGCGGAACCGGACTGGATCAGCGACTTCGACCTGGCCGAGGGGGACCTGATCTCGCTCGGCCTGATGGATGGGCTGGCCTATGGCGTGATCGGTGCCGCGCCACTGGTCTGGCGCGGCGGTGCCTCCTCGCGCGAACTCTCCGCCGGGCCGGGTTATGGGCTGGCGTTGCCGGGCCTGGGCGTCAGCGCGGGCTATTACCAGGCCTTCTGGATCCCGGCGACCGCGGACGGCGTCGCGGCGGGGGGGTGGTTCGTGGTCGATCTCGACCAGGACATGATCCTCGACACGGACGATCTGGTGCTTCGGATCGGTAGTGTCGGGGACAGTATCACCCTGACCACCGCCGCCTTCGAGGCCGGCACCTTCCGCGTGGTGGTGGGCAGTTCAGCCGCCGACACGCTCGTCGCCGCGGATGGCGGGCAGGAGGTCTTCGGCCTCGACGGCAATGACCGGCTGCTCGGCGGGTCGGGCACCGACCGGCTGCTGGGCGGGGAGGGCGCGGACACGCTGCTCGGCGGCATCGGCGGCGATCAGCTTTGGGGCGGGGCGGGCGATGACTGGCTGGATGGCGGGGATGGCGACGACGAGATCTTCGTCGAGGGTCCCGGTTCGGAGGAGGTGGACGGGCTCTTCGGCCGCAATACCCTGATCGGCGGGGCCGGCAATGACAGCCTCTGGGGCTCTGACGGGCGGGAGTCGATCGAGGGCGGGGACGGCGCCGACCGGCTCTATGGCGGCGTCGGGGCCGATACGC
The DNA here is from genome assembly GCA_041906015.1 of Roseomonas sp. Classification (GTDB taxonomy): domain Bacteria; phylum Pseudomonadota; class Alphaproteobacteria; order Acetobacterales; family Acetobacteraceae; genus Neoroseomonas. The sequence goes on along the minus strand of JAYRJZ010000012.1, from coordinate 36,299 downwards.
TGAACGGCGGCGCGGGCAATGACACCATTGAGGGCGGGGACGGCGCGGACCTGATCAATGGCGGTGCCGGCGCCGATTCCATCAATGGCGGTTCAGGCGACGACACGGTTTGGTACGACCTGGCCGACCTCTTCGTCGATGGCGGGGACGATACCGACCTGCTCGTGCTGACGGCCGCGGCGACCGTCACCCTGGCCAGCACGACCGACCAGGTGGCAGGCGGCGGCATCGCGATCGGCTTCGAGGGGGTGGATGCGTCCGCGGTCACCGGCGCCGTCACATTGGCCGGGGCCGCGGGGCCCAACCGGCTGCTCGGTGGCAGCGGCGCTGATTCCATCGCCGGGCTGGACGGCAATGATACGCTCGAAGGCGGCAATGGGACGGATACGCTCGATGGCGGCGCCGGGGACGATTTCCTGCGCCCCGGGCCGGGGGCGGATGTGATCCGTGGTGGGGATGGGCGTGACACCCTCTCCTATTCCGAGGCGCCGGGCGGCGTGATCGTGGTGCTGCACAACGGGCAGACCGGGGGCGTGGCGGCCGGTGACACGCTGTCGGGCATCGAGGCCGTGATCGGCAGCGAGGGAAAGGACACGCTGGGCGGGACCGTGGGCGATGACTGGCTCGACGGGGCGGGCGGCATCGATTCCATCGCCGGCTTCGCCGGCAACGACACGCTGGTCGGCGGGTCGGGCACCAACACCATCCTGGGCGGTCCCGGCGACGACCTGATCATCGGCGGCATTCACACGGAATATCTGGATGGCGGGTCCGGCAACGACACCATCATCGCCTCCACCGGCTGGGATACGATGTGGGGCGGGACGGGGAATGACCTCTATGAGGTCAGCTCGCTCAACCAGGTCGTCATCGAGGTCGCGAATGCCGGGGACGACACCGTCACCTCCAACAGCTCCTGGGTCATGCGGCCCAACATCGAATGGCTCATCCTGCTGCCCGCCGCCGGGGACCGCTACGCCATCGGCAATACCGGCAACGATCGTATCGTGGGCAATGACGGCGCCAACCTGCTGATCGGCCAGGCCGGGGACGACACGATCTGGGGCGGTGGCGGCAATGACCGCATGCAGGGCCGCGCCGGCAACGACCTCATCTTCGGGGAGAATGGCGACGACATCGTCTTCGGCGGCGACGGCAACGACATCGTCTACGGGGGCGCGGGCAGGGATGTGCTGGCGGGGGATGCCGGCAACGACTCCCTGTTCGGCGGCGACGATGCGACGACCGACGTGCTGCGCGGCGGCGCCGGCGATGACTGGCTGGATGGCGGGCCCGGCTATGACGTCATGTATGGTGGGCTCGGCAACGACACCGTCGTCGCCTCCCAGTCGAATGACGGCGTGATCGAATACGCGAACCAGGGCTGGGACCTGGTCATCGCCCGCGTCACCGGCAGCTTCACCCTGCCGTCCTATGTCGAGGAGCTGGTGCTGGACGGCGCGACCACCGGCATCGGGAACGAGCTATCCAACCGCATCACCGGCACCGCCGCGGCGGAGATCATGTTCGGCCGGGCCGGCAACGACACGCTGACGGGTGGCGGGGGCAACGACATCCTCTATGGCGAGGCGGGGCGCGACACCTTCGTCTTCGCCCCGGGATCGGGGCTGGACGCTGTGGCGGATTTCACCCCCGGCCAGGACCGCGTCATGCTCCAGGGCTTCGGTTTCGCGAATTTCACCGAACTGATGGCCGCGGCGCGGGACGGGGCGAACGGGGTGATCCTCGACCTGGCCTCGGGCGATTCCGTGCAACTCGCGGGGGTTGCCAGCTCCGCCCTGGGCGCGGACGACTTCGTCTTCCTTGCGTAACCCGGGCTCCCCACATGGCGAAGCATCGGAGCCAATCGAAAGGAGTGACGGATGGACGCTCAGCCAGGCCAGGAGGTCGCCATCCTCGGCGGCGGCTGCTTCTGGTGCCTTGAAGCCGTCTACAAGGAACTGCGCGGGGTGGTCTCGGTGACCTCGGGCTATGCCGGGGGGCATGTGGACAACCCGAGCTATGAACAGGTCTGCGGCAAGAAGACCGGCCATGCGGAAGTGGTGAAGGTGGTCTTCGACCCGAAGGAACTGTCCTATGCGGACCTGCTGCGGGTCTTCTTCACCATCCATGACCCGACCACCAAGGACCGCCAGGGCGCCGATGTCGGGCCGCAATACCGCTCGGTGATCTTCACGCTCTCCTCCGATCAGGCGGCGACCGCCAGGTCCGTGATGGAGGAGGTGGAGACGGCCGGCATCTGGGACGGGCCGCTGGTGACCGAGGTGGCGCCGGAGGCGACCTTCTGGCCCGCGGAGCCGGAGCACCACGACTATTTCGCGCGCAACCCGTGGTCGGGCTATTGCCGCGCCGTGGTGGCGCCGAAGGTGCTGAAGTTCCGCAAGGTGTTCGCCGACCGGGTGAAGCGGCCGGCAGCATGAGAGCCTGCTCGAGGATGCGTCATCCGGCGCATTCTCGATGCCGGCACCGGCCCGCACCCCCGGCGGTTAGGTTGCCGGCAACCGTGACAATGCCACCATGGCGTGCATGGTGTTGATCCGCGTCATCGGAGCGGTGCGGGGCTGACTCCGTGCTTGCGTCGCGCATCGCCGCGGCGCAGCTTCCGCCCGAAGCGGCCTCCTCCCCCGGGCCGCCTTGAACGCCGTAGGTCCGCCATGCGCCGTCGCGCCCTGCTTCTTGCTTCCCCCCTGCTGTTGCTGGCGCGGCCGGCTTCGGCCGATCTCCTCTATGTCCTGAATTCGGGTGACTCGAGCATCCTCGTGCTCGACGCCGCCACGCGTCAGGAAGTGCGCCGCATCCCCGCACTGCGGGAGGTGCACCACCTCGTCATGCATCCGAATGGCCGCGATCTGCTGATCGCGGATTCCGGCGGCAACGAGTTGCTGATCGTCGACCCCTTCACCGGCGAGCTGCGCCGCCGGGAGCGCGTGTCGAACCCCTATCACCTCGATTTCTCGCCCGACGGCAAGCACATGGTCGTGTGCAGCCTGCGGCGGAACCAAGTCGACATCTACGACGCGGAGTTCACGCTGCTCGCCCGGCTGCGCACGCCGGACAAGCCCTCCCACATGGCGTTCCGGCCGGACGGGAAGATCGTCTATGTCACGCTGCAGGGCACCGGGACGGTCATCGCCATCAGCCTCGAGACGCGTGAGCCACTTTGGGAGACGCCGGTCGGGCGCGAGCCGGCCGGCATCATCTGGCACCGCGGCAAGCTCATCTCCGGCATCATGGGCACCGATCATTTCATCGTGATGGACCCCGAGACCAAGGCGATCGAACGGCAAATCGTGGTCGGTCGGGGCGCGCACACCATCTTCGCCCAGCCGGACGGCAAGGCGCTGTGGGCGACCAGCCGGGTGCAGAGCCGGCTGGCTGAGATCGATCCCGGCACGCTCGATGTCCGGCGCATCATCGATCTGCCGGGCGGGCCGGACTGCATGACCTTCGCGCCGGACGGCTCGATCTGGGTGACGCTGCGCTGGGCCAGCCGCGTGGCGCGGCTCGATCCGCGCAGCGGCGAGTTCGAGACGGTGCGCGTCGGCCGCAGCCCGCATGGCATCCTGTTCCAGCCCGTTCGTGCCGAGCAGTCCTGACGGCCGCATGCCGGGTCGCATGAAGGCGCGTTCGCAGCGCGTCCGCGCATGGGGGCGGCGGCTCGCTGCGCTGATGCTCTCGGCCGTTGCCGCGGCACCGGCCTGGGCGCAGACGGCTCCGGCCTGTCCCGCCGGTACGCTCTACCTCACCATCGACACGGGCTGGGGCCGTCAGGCCGAGCAGATCGCCGAGATCCTGAAGCGCCGGGGCGTCCGTGCGACGCTGTTCGTTGCCAATGAGCCGACCTTCACCGGGCAGCGTTCCCTCGATCCCGCCTGGGCTGCCTTCTGGCGCGCCAGGGTGGCGGAAGGCCATGTCTTCGCCTCCCACACCGACCGCCACTGGTACTTCCGCGGCGATGCCGGGCCGGGGCGCACGCGCTACGTCTCCCGCACCAATGAGGGGCAGACGGTGCTGGACCAGGCTGCGCTGTGCCGCGAACTGGCCCAGCCCATCGAGCGCCTGCGCGCCATGGCACCCGATGCGGTGGTGTTGCCGCTGTGGCGCGCGCCAGGGGGCATCACTACGCCGGGCGCGATCCGCATGGCCGAGGCCTGCGGCCTGCATCACCAGGGTTGGACGGCGAATGGCTTCCTTGGCGACGAATTGTCCAGCGAGGCGCAGCCCAACGCGGCGCTGGCCCGGCGTGCCCTGTCGACCATCCGCGACGGCGAGGTGCTGGTCATGCATTGGGGTATCCGCTCCCGCCGTGATCCCTACGCCAATGTGCTGGAGGAGGTGATCGCCGGCCTCCAGTCGCGCGGCTTCTGTTTCGCCACACTGCCGGCCACCGGCCGGCGCTAGAATCGCCCAGGCCATGACCGAGACCTTCAATCGATTCCTCGACAGCATCACCGGCTGGATCTTTGAGATGATCGTGCAGCCGGCGATGTACGAGCTGGGCCTGATGGACTGGGCCGAGGACGCGCTGGAGTGGATCCAGTTCGGCCTGTTCGGGGTCTTCAGCATCCTGGTGGTCTATGTGGTCTGCCGGCCGCTGGAACACTGGTTCCCGGTCGAACCGGTCACCAACCGCCGCGCCATCCGCACGGACATCCTCTACACGTTGCTCACCCGGCTCGGCGTGCTGCCGCTGGTCGCCTTCGTGCTGCTGAACTCACTGAGTGCCTGGTGGGCTGGGACGGTGGCCGATTCCGGCTTCGTGCCGCCGACGCTCGAAACGCTGGTGCCCTGGCTGCGCGACCATCCGGTCGTCGCCTTCCTCTGCTACGTCGTGATCCTGGATTTCGGGGAGTATTGGCGGCACCGCTTCCAGCACCGCTTCGCCTGGTGGTGGGCGCTGCATTCCATCCATCACGCGCAGCGCCAGATGACCTTCTGGACCGATGACCGCAACCACATCCTCGACGAGATCATCGCCGCGCTGTGGTTCGGCACCATCGCCCTGCTGATCGGCGTGCCGCCGGGCCAGTTCCCCCTGCTGGTGCTGATCATGCGCCTCGCCGAGAGCCTGTCCCACGCCAATGTGAAGCTGTCCTTCGGGTCGGTCGGGGAAAGGCTGCTGGTTTCGCCGCGCTTCCACCGGCTGCATCACGGCATCCTGTCCGTCGCCGAGATGGGCAGGAACTACGCGGTGCTCTTCCCGGTCTGGGATTGGATCTTCGGCACGGCGGATTTCCGCCGCGACGTCTTCCCGCGCACGGGGGACCCCGAGGGGCCGGAGGCCCTGGCCACCGGCGGCTGGCTGCGCCAACAATGGGTCGGACTGAAGCGCATGGCCGGCGCGATTGCCGGACGATCCGGAGCCTGAGATGAACGCACCGCCTCGCCTTGCCCCGCATTCCTCCCATTGGGGGGTTTTCCAGGCGGGGTGGCGGGACGGGAAACTGGTGGTCGAGCCGCATCCGGGCGACCCCGACCCCAACCCGCTGCTGCAGAACTTCCCCGAGGCGCTGCGCCATCGCGCGCGCATTGCCCAGCCCATGGTCCGCCGCGGCTGGCTGGAGAAGGGGCCGGGACCGAGCGACCGGCGCGGCCGCGACGAATTCGTGCCCATGGCCTGGGATCAGGTGCTCGACCTGCTGGCGGCCGAGCTCGCCCGGGTGCGTGACACGCATGGGCCCGGCGCGATCTTCGGCGGGTCCTATGGCTGGTCCTCGGCGGGGCGCTTCCACCATGCGCAATCCCAGGTGCATCGCTTCCTGAACACCACGCTCGGCGGCTATGTGAAGTCGGTGAATTCCTATTCGGCCGGGGCCTCGGCGGTGATCCTGCCGCATTTCCTCGGGCCGATGGATGCCGTCGCCCGGCGCAACGTCACCTGGGAAGCCATCGTCGAGCACACCGAGATCTGCGTCGCCTTCGGCGGCATGGCGCTGAAGAACTCGATGGTGGCGAGTGGCGGCGTCTCGACCCATGTCGAGCGTGGTTCGATGAAGGCGGCGCGGGAGCGCGGCTGCGTCTTCGTCAACGTCTCCCCGCTGCGCGACGACCTGCCGGAGGAAGCGCAGGCCGAATGGCTCGCGCCGGTGCCGGGGACGGATACGGCGCTGATGCTCGGCATGGCCCATACGCTGCTGACCGAAGGCCTACACGACGCCGATTTCATCGCGCGCTACTGCACGGGCTGGGAGGTCTTCGAGGCCTATCTGACCGGAAGCAGCGACGGTGTGGCCAAGACCGCCGACTGGGCGGCTGCGATCTGCGGCCTGCCGGCCGAGACCATCGCGGGCCTCGCGCGGCGCATGGCGGGCAAGCGGTCGCTGATCGCCATGGCACATTCGCTGCAGCGCGCCGAGCATGGCGAACAGCCCGTCTGGATGGCGGGCGTGCTGGCCGCGATGCTGGGGCAGATCGGCCTGCCGGGCGGCGGCTACAACTATGCGCTGGGGTCGATCGCGCATTACGGCAAGCGGCACAATGCGGTCTCGGTGGCGGCGCTGCCGCAGGGGAAGAATGGCGTGCGGGACTTCATCCCGGTGGCGCGCATCTCCGACATGCTGCTGAACCCCGGCAAGCCCTTCGACTATGACGGGCAGAAGCTGACCTATGCCGATATCCGGCTGGTCTATTGGGCGGGCGGCAATCCCTTCCATCACCACCAGGACCTCAACCGTCTGCGCCAGGCCTTCGCGGCGGTGGAGACGCTGGTGGTGCACGAGATCGCCTGGACCGCCACCGCGCGCCACGCCGATATCGTGCTGCCCACGACGATGACGTTGGAACGCGAGGATATCGGCGCCGCGCCGACCGACCCGCTGGTGGTCGCGATGCACCGCGTCGCCGATCCGTTTGCCGAAGCGCGGGACGATTACGCGATCTTCAGCGACCTGGCCGCGCGGCTGGGCAAGGCGGAGGCCTTCACCGAGGGTCGCGATGCGCGCGGCTGGCTGCGCCATCTGTTCGAATCGGCGCGGCAGGGGTTGACCGAGCGGGGTCTGCCCGCGCCGGATTTCGAGACGTTCTGGGAGGACGGCTATCTCACTCTGCCGCAGGACGGCGACGATGGCGGCATCCTGCGCGCCTTCCGCGACGATCCCGATGGGGCACCGTTGCCGACGCGCACCGGCAAGATCCAGCTTTCCTCCGAGACCATCGCCGGCTTTGGCTATGACGATTGCCCCGGCCATCCTGCCTGGATGGAACCGAGCGATGCGCCAGCCGCCGGACGGCCCCTGTGGCTGGTGGCCAACCAGCCCGCGACGCGGCTGCACAGCCAGTTCGATTTCGGCGGCCACAGCAGCGCGAAGAAGCGGCGAGGCCGGGAGGTGATGCGGATCCACCCCGCCGACGCGGCGCCGCGTGGCATCGCGGATGGGGAGATCGTGCGGCTGTTCAACGATCGCGGCGCCTGCCTTGCCACGGCCTCGGTCAGCGAGGATGTCCGCCCCGGCGTGGTGCAGTTGCCGACCGGCGCCTGGTACGATCCCGAGGACCCGGAGGAGGCGAAGGCGCTCTGCGTCCACGGCAATCCGAATGTGCTGACGCGCGATGTCGGCACGTCACGTCTCGCCCAGGGCTGCACCGGCCAGCTCACCAGCGTCGAGGTCGAGCCCTTCACCGGCAACCTGCCGCCGATCCGCGCCTTCGATCCGCCCGCGCGCTGAGCGCGGGTTCCCGCGGACCTTCGCATCGGGCGGCGGGGACATCCTCGCCCGACGAGGTATCCGTCGCCCCGGATCTGCGTCACCGCGCCCCGGTAGCCAAGCCTTCGACGTAGCGGCGCAGATCCTCCGGCCAGTCCTTCAGGCGCGCGCGAAAGGCGGCCTCGTCGCCGGCGAAGAGGGCGCGCGCGGCTTCCTCGAAGCCCGGCAGGTCGCCGCCGGCGGCGGACATCACGCGATAGGCCGCCTCGCGCCGCGCGCGCAGGGCGTCCGCATCCCGATGGGTGGTGCGGGCCCCGTCGACCAGGCGACGCAGTGCAGCCGAGACGCCGCCCGGCTGGCTCGCCAGCCAGTCCCAATGGCGCGGCAGCAACGTCACTTCCCGCGCAACCACACCGAGCGCAGGCCGGCCGCGACCGCGCGCGGGGGGCCGCGGTGCGGCATATCGGTCGTGCAACGCCGCCTCATCGCCGCGCAGATCGAGGTCCCGCACGGCACCTCGCGCATCCTCGAAGACCAGGATGCTGGCGGCAGGCCGCGCATCGAGGGCACGCCGGACGGCCACGGCCACCTCCGCGAGGCTGCCCTCGGCAAGACGGCGCGATCCCTCGAAGGCGGTGAAGCGGTCACTCGGGGTGTCGGTCATGGTGGAACGGACCCTGGTGTCCTGCCCGCGACCTTCGTTGGTTCTCCAACGAAGGTCGCGGATCAGCAGGCCACTGAAAACAATGGCTGGTGGCGCGAGAACGAAGTCCGCAGGACTTCGGAACCGGGACACTAGAGCATTTCCGGTGAACTTGCGTTCACCTCCAAAGCTCTAGACGTTTGTTTTTGCGAGCATCTTCACCTGTCCGGATGAGTTCATCCGGCCAGGATCTGCTCTAGGTCCGCTCGGTGGACAGGTCAATTATGCCCGGGTAAAAATAGCCGACACGCAGGAGCCACCGACTCATGAAGACCGACCGCAAGGCGCTGCTGACCGCCTACAAGGAACGCAAGGTCACCGCCGGCATCTTCGCGATCACGGGGGTGGAGGCCGGGGCCTGCTGGGTCGGGCTCGCGCCCGACCTGTCGACGGTATGGAACCGCACGGCATTCCAGCTGCGTCTCGGCGGGCATCCCTGCCGCGCGCTCCAGTCCGCCTGGACGGCACGGGGCGGGCAGGGCTTCGTCTTCCGAGAGGTGGAACGCCTGGACACCGAGGAGACCGGCAGCGACCTGAACCGGACGCTGCGGGCTCGCCTCGCCGTCTGGGCCGAAGCCCTGAAGGCCGAGAAGATCTGACGCCCCGTGCCTCGCCGCCCGCTCGCGTTTCGCGTCAGGGCGCCGCGCGCGCCGCCATCGCCCGCGTGCTCTCATCCATCCGCGCCTCATAGGTCACGCCCTGGCGCGTCGCCCAGGTGTTGATCAGGTGAAACAGCGGGATGACCGCCTGGTCGTCCATCGCCACCTTGACCACCTCCTGCAGCACGCGTTCGCGTGCGCCGTCATCGAGGATGGTCGTCGCGCGATCGACCAGCGCATCCATGGCCGGATTGGAATACCGCCCGGCATTCGAGGCACCGCGCCGCTGCTCGCGGTTGTAGGTGCCCATGATGTTGATGGCGGCGTAGGAGGCCTCGCCGGTCGAGGACCCCCAGCCGGCCAGTCGGAAGCCGAATTCCTGCCGCGCCGAACGGGCGGAGAAGGAGGACCAGGGCAGCGCCTGCACCTCGGTGCGGATGCCGATGCGCGTCCACATCTGCGCGACCGCCTGGGCGGTGCGGGCATCGTTGGGGTAGCGGTCGTTGGGCGTCGTCAGCACCAGCCGGAAGCCCTGCGGGAAGCCGGCCTCTGCCAGCAGGCGGCGCGCGCCGTCGGGGTCGAAGGCGGGGGGTGGGACATCGGGGTTGTAGGAATAGACGCCCGGCGGCAGCCACTGGCCGGAGGGTGCGGCGGTGCCTTCCATCACCCGGTCGGTCAGCGCCTGGCGGTTGATGCCGATCGACAGGGCACGGCGCACGCGGACATCGCGGAAGGGGTTCGTCGCGATGGGCTGGCCGGCATTGTCCGCAACGCCCGGCACGTTGCCGTCGCGCGAGAAATCAGCCTGCAGATAGATCATGCGCAGGCCCTGGATCTGGTGCAGGGCGACACGGCTCTCGCGGCGCAGCCGTTCGAGGTCGGAGGAGGGCACCTGGTCGATCAGGTCCACATCGCCGGAGAGCAGCGCCGCGGTGCGCGCGGAATCATTGGCAATGACGCGCCAGGTGACGCGGGCCCAGGGCTCGGCCGGGCCGAAATAGGCGCCGTTGCGGTCGAACTCGACGCGTTCGCCCGGCGTGTTGGCGCGCAGGCGATAGGGACCGGTGCCGATCGCGGCGCGGCCGCTGTTGTAGTCGTCGGTCGTCGCCCCCTGGCCGGCATGGCGCGAGACAATGAAGATGTAGGAGAGATCGATCGGCAGCAGCGGATGCGGCGCCTTGGTGGTGATGCGCAGGGTCAGCGGGTCCACCACCTCGACGGCCTGGACCATGCGCAGGAAGCCGCCGAAGCCGCCTGGGCTGTTGGGCACGTTGGGCGCCCGTTCGAAGGTGAAGACCACGTCGTCGGCCGTGAAGTTGCGGCCGTCATGCCATGTCACGCCGGGGCGCAGCTTGAACTCCCAGACGGTGTCCGACACGGCGCGCCAGGATTCCGCGAGGCCCGGCTGCGGCCGCGCCCGTGCGTCGCGCTCAACGAGGCGGGAGAAGAGATGCGAGGCGACCGAGCCATTCGGCGCCGCGTTGAAGAAATGGGGATCGAGCGAGGTCGAAGGCGCCCCGACACCCATGGTCAGGGTCTGCGCTGCCGCAGGCAGGGTCGCGGCGGCAACAAGAAGAAGGGCGAGGCTGGTCTTGCGCATGCGGTTCCCGGTTCGATGCGTAAGGCGTCAGCTTCGCATGTCCGCCCACGGCTGCAAGCGCGCTCCGGCGTGGCGCCCGGCCGGGTTGTGGGTACTTGATCTCATGTCGGCAGCAAGGACAGCACCAGCCCCCCCGCCGCGCAGACCGCGAGCACGCGCGCGAGGCCCAGCTTCAGCCCGAACAGCAGCACCGCCGCCAGCGCCGCCAGGGCGAGCGCGGCGGGCTGCACCGTGCCGGGCACGGGCAGATCGATCGCGGCGGGCCCGATCGCGACGCGATGCACATCGGCGAAGAGCACGCGCAGACCGAACCAGACGGCGAGATTCGCGATGACGCCGACGACCGAGGCCGTTACGGCCGCGAGTGCGCCCTTGAGGCGCGGCGCATCGTGCAGCCGCTCGACGAAGGGCGCGCCGAGGAAGATGAAGGCAAAGCAGGGCGCGAAGGTGACCCAGAGGGTCAGCAGGCTGGCGATGGTGCCGCCCCGCACCCCGCCGCCCTGCTGGAACCCCGCCAGGAAGCCGACGAATTGCAGCACCAGGATCAGCGGGCCGGGCGTGGTCTCGGCAAGGCCGAGCCCGGCCAGCATCTCCGGCGCGGTCAGCCAGCGGTAGTGCTCGACCGCTTCCTGCGCGACATAGGCCAGCACGGCATAGGCGCCGCCGAAGGTGACGACGGCCATCTTGGAGAAGAACCAGGCGATGTCGCCGAAGACGCCGCTGCCGAAGAGCAGCACCACCGGCCAGAGCCACAGCGCGATGGCCAGCATCCCGGCCCGGCGCGCCGCGGGCGCCATGCGCGATATGCGCTCGGGGTCGGCGGCGAGCGCGGCATCGAGCAACGCCGGCGGGCCCTCCTTCGCCCTGCCATGTCCGCCGGCCGTGAAGGCCTCCGGCGCGAGATAGCCGATCAACAGTGCCGCCAGCACGACAAAGGGGAAGGGCACCGCGAAGGCCGCCAGCGCGAGGAAGGCCGCCGCCGCCAGCGCCCAGGCCGGCGCCCCGTGCAGCGCGCGCTTCGCGACCCGCAGCAGCGCTTCCACCACCAGCACCAGCACCGCGCATTTCAGCCCGAAGAACAGCGCGGCGATGACCGGCACCGCGCCAAGCGTGGCGTACACGATCGACAGCGCCAGCATCACCGCCGCGCCGGGCAGGATGAAGAGCAGCCCGGCGGCGAGCCCGCCCTTCACCCCATGCATCAGCCAGCCGAGATAGGTGGCGAGCTGCTGCGCCTCGGGCCCCGGCAGCAGCATGCAGAAGTTCAGCGCATGCAGGAATCGCGCATCCGAGACCCAGTGACGTTCATCCACCACCTCCCGGTGCATCACCGCGATCTGCGCGGCCGGCCCACCGAAGGAGAGCAGGCCGATCCGCGTCCAGACGCGCAGCGCCTCGGCGAAGGTCGGGAAGGCGGGGGTGGTCATGCGGGCTTTCCGGGACTGGGCCAGTTATGGGTCTCGTCGGTCGCATCGCGCGCCCAGCGATAGAAGGCGTCATACAACGCCAACCCCGCTTCGAGCTGCCTCAGGTCATCGCGAAACATCCGTGACAGCCCGAGCGAGGCGGCCAGCAGCCCGGCCGCCTCCGGCGCCAGATCGAGCCGCGCCGTATCCGCCCCGCGCACGATGTGCGACAGGCGATCGAGCGGTTCGCTGCGCAGCGCGTATTCGTCGAGCATGACGTCAAAGGTGCAGAGGCCGCCCCGATGGGACCAGAACACGCCTTCGACATCGAAGGGCGTCGCGCCGAAGCGCTCGGCGACGGCGGCGACCTCCGACGGGGCGACGAAGAGGAAGACGGCGTTCGGGTCGACGAAGCGGCGTATCAGCCAGGGGCAGGCGATGCGATCGATCTTCGGCCGCGCGCGCGTCACCCACAGCGTGCGGCCCTGTGCGTCGCGCGCCGGGACGTGGGCAGGGGCGACCAGCGGCAGCCCAGCCTCGCGCCAGGCTTCGAAGCCGCCCTCCAGGGCTTCCGCCTCCGCGCCCGCATGGCGCAGCCAGGCGGCGACACCCTGGCTGAGCTTCAAGCCCTTCTGGCAGATGACGACGACGTCCTGCCCGGCGAAGTCTGCGGCCCATGCCGCGACATGATCATGGGTGCGGCGCTGGCTGCCGGGAAGAAAACGCGGATCCTCGGCCGCATCCTCCGCGGTGCGGACATCAAGCAGGATCGGCGCATCGGGCAGACCGATGCGGCGGCCAAGCTGCTGGGTGGTGACAATGGTCGGAGCCGGCATGATGGCGTCCCCTCCAATACGGAGCTTTGGACGCGATGCTTCGGCCGGAGCCTCACGGGGTGATCGCGGACATCCCCTTGGCCAGAACGATGGTGAGCGGCCAAGGGGATGTCAAGGCAATCAGGCGGCACGCAACCGCGTGATCAGGGTGGCGATCGCCTCCCGCAGCCCATCGCCCTGGTGGCGGATCTCGGTGGTGCCGTCGGTCACGCCGCGCACCGCCTGGATGGTGTCGGCCATCTCCTCGGCCACGCGGGCGGCGGCGGCGGATGCACCGCCGGTACCCTCGGCGGCCCGCTGCACGGCGCGGGCGATCTCCCGCGTTGCCGCGCCCTGTTCCTCGATGGCCGCGGCGATGGCGCTCGCCGCGCTGTCGATGCGGCCGATCGTCTCGGCAATGCCGCGAACCGCGACGACCGACGCCTCGGTCGCCTGCTGCATGGCGCCGATCTGTCCGGCGATCTCCTCGGTCGCGCGGGCGGTCTGGCCGGCGAGGTTCTTCACCTCTGATGCCACCACCGCGAAGCCCTTGCCCGCATCGCCGGCGCGCGCCGCCTCGATCGTCGCGTTCAGCGCCAGCAGGTTGGTCTGGCCGGCGATATCGCTGATCAGCCGCACCACATCGCCGATGCGCGAGGCCGCTTCCGCGAGGCCATGCACCGTATCGTCGGTGCGGCGCGACTGCGCGGTGGCCTCGGTGGCGACGGACGCGGTCTCGGCGATCTGGCGGCTGATCTCGGCGGTGGAGGCGGCGAGTTCCTCGGTGGCCGCGGCGACGGTCTGAACGTTCTCCGAGGCGTGACGGACGCCGCCCGCCGTCGCATCGGCCGCGGTGCCGGAACGCTCCGCGCTGCTCTGCAGCCGCGCGCCGGCATCGGCCAGGCCGCCGGCGGCATTGGCGAGGCCCGCCACGATGCCCGAGAGAGCGTGTTCGACCTCGCCGGCGAGGGCGTGGTTCGCCTCGCGGCGCGCCGCTTCCTGCCGCGCCTGCGCTTCCTGCTGTTCGGCGCGCAGCCGTTCGGCCTCGACGAGGCCTTCGCGGAAGACCTCCACGGTGCGGGCCATGGCGCCGATCTCGTCGCGCCGGTCGCGGCCCGGGGCGGTGGCGGACAGGTCGCCGCCGGCGAGCGCTTCCATCCGCGCGGTCAACGCCACGACGGGCCGGGCGATGGATCGCGCGACGAGCAGGCCGAAGAGGATCGCGACGGCCAGCAGGACCGCCGTGGTGATCAGCACGAAGCGGATCGCGTCCGACTGCGCCGCGGTGGAGGCTGCATCGTCGATCGCGAGTTCCACCACGCCGACCGCATTGCCCGCCGCGTCGCGCAGCGGGAAGGTGAGCAGCGCGAAGCGACGGCCGGCGCGTTCCGCCTGCCCGCGGGTCACGGTGCCGCTCAGCGCCGCCATGCGCAGCGCGGGCGTGGCGAGCCCGTCCGCCGCGCCCGGGATGCTGCTGCCGACCGGCGCCAGACCCTGGTCGGTGCTCCGCAGCACCGTGATGTCGGTGCCGACCGCCTCGGCGATGCGCGCCAGCACCGTGGGCGTGAAGTTCATCGCGATGTCCATCGCGCCGAGCACGCGATCCCCGGCGCGGATGGGAGCCACGCCGAAGATGCTGATGTCCTGCAGGCCGCGTTCCATGCCGAGCTGGGTGCGGCCGGTGCGAAAGAGTTCGGTCACCAGATGGCGGCGCGCGCGGACGTCGTCGCCGAACTGCTCCGGGCGCCAGACGCGGAGGAAGGATGTGCCGGGCGGCACCTCGATGTTGAGGCGCGTGCCGCGTTGATCGAGCAGCCGCTGCGAGGGGGCGAGCAGCGCCTGCAGCGCCGCGCGGTCACCTTGGCCCAGCGCCTCGACCAGAGGGGGCAGGGCCGCCAGCGCCTCGGCCGTGTTGGCGAGTTCCCGCGCCTCGGCGGCCAGGGCGGCGTCGAAGGCAGCCTGGGCGCGGGTGAGCGCGGCCTCCGTTCGGCTTTCCGTCGCCGCCTGGTTGCGCAGCAGGACGATGCTGCCGAAACCGATGCAGGCCAGCAGGGCAATGGCAATGGCGGCGGCGGCAATGCGCCGGCCGATGGATCTGGAGATCATCGCGGTCCCGCTCCGGTGATGCGGAGATCATGCCCGGCGAAGATGAAGAAACGACTGCGGACCGATCTGGGGCCGGTCGAGATTGTCGGCGCCGGTCCGCGGCTTCTCGAAGCGCTTCTCAGGCCAGCAGCGAGAGGCCCGAGACGAACAGCAGCAGCAGCAGCAGGATGCGGAAGCCCTGCGCGGGCAGCACGCGGTAGGCCCGCAGCCCCAGCATGGTGCCGATGATGAGCGAGGGCACCGCCGCAGCGGTGAGCAGCAGTGACTGCTTGGTGATGAAGCCGCTGAAGGCGAGGCTCGTCGCGGTGAGAAGCTGCATGAAGGCGATGAAGGGCTGGAGGAAGGCGCGCGCCTGGTCCTTGGGCCAGCCCTGGATATCCGCCCACATGGCCGGCAGCGCGCCGACGAAGCCGCCGATGCCGCCCAGTATTCCGCTGAGGAAGCCGACAATGCCATCGGCCCGCCTTCCGCCGCTGATCTGCGGCGGCGGGAGCCGCAATGCGATACGCGCGAGCATGTAGCCGGAATAGCCAACCAGCAGCACGCCGACACCCATGACGATGGCTGGCGCCGGCCCCTTGGCGAGCACCAGCAGCCCCACCGGCAGGCCCAGCACGGCCAGGGGCAGGAAGAGCCGCAGCCGCGGCCAGTCGATGTGCTTCAGCAAGGGCGGCAGGCTGACGCATTGCGCGACAAGGCTGCCGAGCACCAGCACGGGGGCCGTCACGTTGGGCGGCACGACATGCAACAGGATGCCGGCGGCGACCAGGACGAAGGCGAAGCCGGCCATGCCGGAGCAGAAGGCCGCGATGAAGCAGCCACCCGCGACGAGCAGGGCCTCAGACCACATGCAGTTGCATCACTTCGGAGGTCGGCCCTGCGCAGTTCGAGAGAGTGGAGGGAGGAGACTAGCCGCAGCGGGGCGCCTGTCCAGGGCGCGGGGCGGCCGAAGCCGGCCCGCCGGGCATGGGAATAGATCGCTCACGAATGCGCGATTTCCGGGCGCCGTACGTTGATGCAATTACTATAAAATAATGTAATAAATGAATGATTCTGAATTAAGTGTCAGCATAGGGGCCATTTTATACATAACAAATTCTATGACAAAATCCGGCCACATTGCGTTCATTCGGACTATTCAATGCCGTGTGAGCGGGAGTGGTTTGATCTTTGCGGCGGATTGTGGTCGATGACGCCCATGATGACTGCTGATACACGGCTGGCGACGATCCGCCGGCGACAGGGCGCGGGAGCACGGCGTGGCATCACCCGCTCGCCCGACCCGTCTGGACGCCGGGGTCGAAGCCAGAAGGGCCGGCGCGCCCATCGGCTGCTCTCGCCGCTCTGGGCCGCGGCGCTGTCGGGGCTGCTGGCCCTGACCGCCTGCGCGCCGCCGGACGCATCCGCCGAGCAGGATGTCGCCCTGACGGACGCCGTCCTGCGGGGGGACCTCTCGCCGCGCGCCGCCTGCCTCGATGCCGTGCGGGACGCCGAACGCAAGCATGGCCTGCCCGACGGCCTGCTCGTCGGCATCGCCCTCAACGAAAGCGGGCTACACGCCCATGCCCTGAACATCGCGGGCCGCGCCTATTATCCCGAGACGCGGGAGGAGGCCGCGCGCCTGCTGCGCAACGCCGGCAGCCGCGCCATGGCGGGATGCCTGCAGGTCAATGCCGCGGTGCATGCGCGCGGCCAGGACTGGCCGCTCGACCCCTACCAGGCGGCCGATTGGGCGGCGAGCTACCTCCGCCAGCACTATGAGACCTATGGCGACTGGTCCATGGCCGTGGTGCGCTGGCATGGCGGTTCGGTCGGGCAGCGGCGCCAGCTCGTCTGCCGGGTACGCAGCAAGATCGATGTGGTGGCACCCGACAGCGACCTCTTCGCGGAACGCTGCCGGGGGACCGAGGCGCAGATGGCGGCCTTCCGCCGCAACGGCGCCGCGCTGCTGGAACTGGCGGAATCCGCTAACTGAACAGGGCCGCCCGGGCGAGCACCTGATCCACGAAGGCGCCCGCGCTGCCGAGATAGGCGGCGGGGTCCGTCATCCGCGCGATCGCCGCCTCGTCGAGCCGGCTGGCGATGCGCGCATCGCGCATCAGTGCCTGGGTGAGGCTGAGCCCCTCGGCCAGCGCCAGGTCGCAGGCATCGTTGACGATGTGATGGGATTCGCCGCGCCCGAAGACGGGGGCGAGGCCCATCATCACCGCCTCCGACACGATCAGCCCGCCCGTGGCATCGAGGTTGCGGCGCATGCGGGCGGGATCGACCACCATCCCCTCCGCGATGAAGCGCGCCTGGGCCAGCGCGCCATGCGCGAGCAGGAAGGCCTGGGGCAGGGCGAGCAACTCGGTCTGCCAGGGCCCCGTGCCGCGCTCGAAATCCTGCGCCATGGCACCGAGGACCTGCGGCACCAGCGCATGCACGCCGCGCGACTGGGAGAGCACGTATTCGCAGGCGATCGGGTTGCGCTTCTGCGGCATGGTCGAGGAGCCGCCGCGCCCGCGCACATGGGGCTCGTTCACCTCGCCCAGCTCGGTCTGCATCATCAGCATGAAGTCGGTGGCGAGCTTCGAGAGGCTGCCGCAGAGGATGCCGAGCCAGCACGCCGCTTCAGCCAGGCCGTCGCGCGCAACATGCCAGGGGATCTCGGCGGGTGCGAGGTTGAGTTCCTTCGCGAGTTCCCGCGTGACCGCGAGGCCCTCGTCGCCGAGCGAGGCGAGCGTGCCGGCCGCGCCGCCGAAGGACAGGCGCAGCGCCGCGGCACGGACGGCGGGCAACCGCTCGATGGCGTTGAGCAGCGGCGCGAGCCAGACGGCGGCCTTGTAGCCGAAGGTCACCGGCAGGGCGTGCTGGAGGTGGGTGCGCCCGGCCATCACCGTGTCCCGATGCACCGAGGCCTGGGCGGCGAGTGCGGCGCAGGTCGCGCGCAGGTCGCCTTCGATCAGCGCGAGCCCGTCGCGGATCTGCAACACCAGAGCGGTATCCATGATGTCCTGGGTCGTCGCGCCCCAATGCGTCCAGCGGCCGGCGTCGGGGCCTGCCAGGGCGGAAAGCTGCTTCACCAGCCCGACCACCGGATAGCCGGTGTTGCGCGTCGCCGCGGCCATCGCCGTCAGGTCGAGCTTGGACGCATCGGCGGCGGCGGTGATGACGGGTGCCGCCTCGGCCGGAATGATGCCGAGACGCGCCTGGGCGCGCGCGAGGGCGGCTTCGACATCCAGCATACGCTGCAGGAAAGCACGCTCCCCCATCGCGGCGCGCATCGCATCGGTGCCGTAGAGCGCGCCGAGCACGGCGCCGTCGGCGGGATTCACGGGCATTGTCGGCGTTCCCTCACTGGCCTGGTCGCTGCCATCAAGCCAGGACCGCGCCGCCGCGCAAGACCCCGTCAGCCAATATGCGGCATCAGCACGTTCTCATGGTCCAGCGCCGTGGCCTCCGCCCAGTTCTGCACCGTGTCGAGCAGGTCCGCGACCGGCAGGAAGCCCTGGTCGAAGAAGCGCATGGCGGCGAGCATGATGGAATCGAAGCGCAGCGCCTCTGGCACCAGGAACATCAGCGCGGCGAGCGCCTGGAGCTGCCGGGGCGAAACGCGCGCCCGCCCGAAATCCGAGGCCAGCGTCAACAATTGCACCGGCGTCATGGCGATGGCCGATGGCGCCGCGCCGAGCAGGCGGGAGTAGTTCAGTTCCTCGTCGATCTCGATCACCGGCGCACCGGGCGGGTCGGCGGGTCGCGCATAGTCGCGGAAGCAATACCAGGGCCCCTCCGGCAGCGCGCGCAGGCCGAACAGATAGAGGCTGCGCCGATCGATCGCGATGGCGACACGCGGCGCGTTGATCGGGGCCCAGACCTCGATGACCTCCACGCCCTGGCGCTGGAGGCCGATGCGGTAGCGCATCTCCCGCATGCAGAAGGGATAGAGATAGGGCGAGAGCTGCACCCAGGACCGCAGGTCGTCGGGCTGGTGCAGCAGGGCGATGTTGCCGGACATGACGGTCTCCGCATGCCCCCGGAGACGCGCAGCCTAGCGCGGCGTGGGGCGCGGCGGTCCTCGCAAGGGCGTGGGGCCGGTGATTCGCGTCACGCCGCGCTCAGGGCGGGCCAAGCAGGTCGAGGATGCGCTGCCAGTCGGCCTCGCAGGGGCAGCCCGGCGGCGCCGGCCGGGCGGCGGCCTCGGCCAGCCGCCGACGCAGCAGCATGCGAGGATCCTCCTGCGCCGGCGCCGCGCCGCGCCTGGGTGCTGCGACCATCAGCGCGACCAGCGCCGCATCGCCGGACAGCGCGGCGCGGAACAGCGCGCTGCGCCGCTGAACATCCGGCAGGCGCGGATCGGCCCCGGCCGCGATCATGCGTTCGGCCATGCCGCGCACGATCTCCGGCTGGCGCCCGCTCCAGGCGAACAGGTGGTTCAACGGCGTCATGCCCTGCGATTCCTGCTGGTCCAGATTGACTCCGGCGGCGATCAGCGCCTCGAGCGTGGCGAAGGCGGCGGGGCTGAAGGGCGGCACGGCGTGGGCGGCGTTGCGGCCATCGCGCGTCGTGCGGTTCACCAGCGCGCCGCGGGCGAGCAGCAGGGCGATAACCTCGGGCGGGGCGGCGGCGCCGGCGGCTTCCATCAGCGTGGTGCGGCCCTGCTCATCCGCGGCATCGGGCGAGGCGTGGGCATCGAGCAGCAGGGTCAGCAGCGCGACGGAGACGGCCCCGCCGTGCTGGCGCGCGGCCTGGGCCGCGGCGTGCAGCGGAATGACGCGCGGGCGGTAGGGTTCGGCCTTGGCGTGATGAGCCAACAGCAGGCGCACCATCGCGACATCCCCGTTCCACGCGGCGGGGATCAGCGGCGCATAGGCGTATTCCGAGGTGCCGGTGCGGTCGGGATCGGCGCCGGCGCGCAACAGGGCCTCGGCCATGCCGGTATCCTGGCGCGCGATGGCGGCGGCGAGGGGAAAGGCACCGGTCGGATCAGCCTCCGCCGCATCCTCGGGATGGTCGGTGAGCAGCGCGGCGAGGGCCGCGGCATCGCCCGCGGCGATGGCGCGATGGGCGCCGAGGCGCGGCCGGCAGGCCTCCTCGTCCAACCGGGACACCTCCAGCGCGGTGGCGATGCGGCGCGCGATGGCGGCGGGGATGCGCGCAGGCCTCTGGGCGGTGCAGTAGAGCCGGTATTCCTCGGCCGCCGCGCGGGCCGCGCTGGGGTCGGGCGCGCAGCGGCCGCGCTGGGCAAGGGCATCGGCCCGGTTCAGCCGGGTGGGGATGCGTCCGGGTTCGGCGCGCAGTGCCGCGGCGAACAGGGGCAGGGCATCGCCGGCCTCGGCGCAACCGCCCGTCTGCTGCAGCCAGAAGCCGATGTCATTGGCGATGGACGCGTTCAGGGCGGGGCCGAACCAGTCGACGCGGTCGATGGCGGGACCCAGGGCGTGCAGCGCGGATTGGGCGCGCCGCGCCTCCGGCGCACGGCCCCGGCGCCAGGCAGCGAGGGCCGCCTGGTGGGCGGCCGCCACAT
This sequence comes from Roseomonas sp., assembly GCA_041906015.1. Lineage (GTDB taxonomy): Bacteria > Pseudomonadota > Alphaproteobacteria > Acetobacterales > Acetobacteraceae > Neoroseomonas. The sequence continues at coordinate 15,900 of JAYRJZ010000012.1, read as the reverse complement.
CGCCAGGCGACGGTGCAGCGTTGACGGTGAGGGGCGTCGCGTCGCCACGGCGCCGGGCGATGTCGGCGGCGAGCGCTTCCGTCGCCGTCGTGCCGGACCACCGCGTCAGCGCGGCCGGCCGCGCCGGAGCGAAGGACAGCACATCCCCGCCTGGCATCAGCAGCCATTCGGCATCGACGCCATCGGGGCAGCCACGGAAGGTGACGCGCCAGGCCGCCTCGCCGAAGGGGGCCAGGGCGATGTCGGGTCGTTGCTCCCCGCAGCGGCCGAAGGGGAAGGGGCCGGCGCGGGCCACAGGCTGCGTCGGCGTCGCGTAGAGCGCGAGATAGCCCCAGCGCCGGCCGACGCGGCTGACCACCGGCGTCGGCGCGCCGGGTGCGGGGATCCCGGCGGCGAGGATCGTCTCCTCCGGCGTCGCGGGGGTGAAGCCCTGCAGGCGCCGCGCCTCCAGGATCGGGCCGATATCGAAGGCGGCAGCGGGTGGCCCGGCCAGCAGCGCCGCGCCGAGCAGCAGGAGGAGGACGGCGCGGCGCATGCCGATCAGTAGATCACGACCGAACGGATCGACTTGCCTTCATGCATCAGGTCGAAGCCGTGGTTGATCTGGTCGAGCGGCATGGTGTGGGTGATCAGGCTGTCGATCTCGATCTTCCCTTCCATGTACCAGTCGACGATCTTCGGCACGTCGGTGCGCCCGCGCGCGCCGCCGAAGGCCGTGCCCTTCCACACGCGGCCGGTGACGAGCTGGAAGGGGCGGGTGCTGATCTCACGGCCCGCCTCGGCGACGCCGATGATGATGCTCTCGCCCCAGCCGCGATGGCAGCATTCCAGCGCCTGGCGCATGACGTTCACATTGCCGGTCGCGTCGAAGGAGAAGTCGGCGCCGCCGCCGGTCAGGTCCACGATGGCCTGCACCACCTTGTCCACGCCGACCTCGTTGGGGTTGATGAAGTCGGTCATGCCGAACTTCGTCGCCATCGCGACCTTCTCGGGGTTCAGGTCGATGCCGATGATCTTGTCGGCGCCGACCATGCGGGCGCCCTGGATCACGTTCAGCCCGATGCCGCCCAGGCCGAAGACGGCGACATTCGCACCCGGCCAGACCTTCGCGGTGTTGATCACCGCGCCGATGCCCGTCGTCACGCCGCAGCCGATGTAGCAGATCTTGTCGAAGGGCGCGTCCTCGCGGACCTTCGCCAGCGCGATCTCAGGCAGCACGGTGAAGTTCGCGAAGGTGCTGCAGCCCATGTAGTGGAACACCGTCCCCTGGTCGCAGGAGAAGCGGGAGGTCCCGTCCGGCATCACCCCCTTGCCCTGCGTCGCGCGGATCGCGGTGCACAGGTTCGACCGGCGCGACAGGCAGGTTTTGCACTGCCGGCATTCCGGCGTGTAGAGCGGGATGACGTGATCGCCGACCTTCAGGCTGGTTACGCCCGCGCCGATTTCGCGCACGATGCCCGCGCCCTCATGGCCGAGGATCGCGGGGAAGATCCCTTCCGGATCGGCACCCGACAGCGTGTAGGCATCCGTGTGGCAGATGCCGGTCGCCATCACCTCGACCAGCACCTCGCCGGGCTTGGGGCCAGCGATCTCGATGGTCTCGATGGTGAGCGGGGCGCCGGCCTTCCAGGCGACGGCTGCGCGGGTCTTCATGGCGTGGCTCCGGTCATGTGACCGGCGCACCTTTGCGTCCTGCCGCGTGCCGGGGCAAGCCCGAACGGGGTCAGTGCGGGATCGCGTCGGTCACGAGCTCCAGCAACTCATTCGGATCGCTGGTGCTGTCGAGCGCGCCGCGCCGCTTTGCCTCGGCACGCTGCTCCGCGCTGCGGCGGGTCGAGTAGATGATGAAGGGCGTGGTGTTGCCCGCGCTGCGCAGCCGCGCCAGCAGGTCGTAGCCGGCCTCGGCGCCCTCCGGTCGCCCCATGTCGGAAATGATGACATCGAACGGGTCGGTTGCGATGCGCTGCAGCGCCTCCTCGGTCGTGGTCGCGGTCAGCACCGAGAAGCCGGCGGCTTCGAGGGCGCGGCGCTCATGGAGGTTGCCTTCGGGCTTGTCGTCCACCCACAGGACCTTGGGCACCGTCGGCGCGTTCCGTGCCGCGGCGGTGGCCCGGAGCGCTGTGGACAGCACGCGCTTCGGGTCGGCCATCGCGGCCGTTCGTAGGCCGGTGCCGCTGGCGGCGGCCGTGGCTGCTGTCACGGCCGCCGCCGTCGCCTGCGCGCGGGGGGCCAGGTCGACGAAGTTCTTCTCGTCCTTGTAGTCGCCCGGGCCGTAGAGCTTGACGGTGTGGTGGATGACGAGGTCGCGGAACACCCACATCACCCCGGGCGGGAAGAGCACCAGGAACAGCACCAGCAGCACCCGTTCGAAGGCGCCGAGACCGTTGTTGCCCGACAGGCCGAGTACGAGCGCCGCCATGGCGTAGACCAGCACGATGAACAGCGCGACGATGCCGAGGGGATTGCGCGAGAGCGTCTTCGCCGCATCGCTGAAGGTGCCGAGATTGTCGCTCATGCGCGCCGCCCCGTTGTCCACAGGCAGATTAGGCCAGCCACGACGGAGATGGAATGATCCGCCGTGGCTTGCGGCGCGATCGGGGGCACGTTCAGCTCAGCAGCCGCACCAGCAGCAGCGACAGCCCCGGAAAGGCCACGCACAGCCCGAGCCGCACGAAATCCGTCGCGAGATAGGGCAGCACCCCACGATAGGTTGCCCCGATCGGGACATCGCGGGCGAGGCCGGACACGACGAAGACGTTCAGCCCGATCCGCGGCGCCGTCAGCCCGATGCCGACCACGGTCAGCACCAGGATGCCGAACCAGATCGCCGTCTCCTCGGTCGTCAGGCCGAAGTCGAGCGCGGTGATGACGGGAAAGAACACCGGCAGGGTCAGCAGCATCATCGCCAGCTCATCCATCACCGCGCCGAGCACGATGTAGACCAGCAGGAAGGCGCCGAGCACGCCGAGCGGCGGGAAGCCCTGCTCCGCCACCCAGACCCCCAGCAGGTCCGGTGCCTGGGTCAGGGCGAGGAAGGCGTTGAACACCTCCGCGCCCAGCAGGATGACGAAGATCATCGCCGTGGTCTCGGCGGTGGCCCTGATGGCCTCGATGATCGTGCGGCCATCGAGGCTGCGCCGCGCGAGGCCGACCAGCAGCGTCGCCGCGCAGCCGACCGCGGCACTTTCGGTCGGCGTGAAGACGCCGCCATAGATGCCGCCCACCACGGCTGCGGCGATCAGCAGCACGGGGATCACCGCGCGCAGCGCGGCGCGGCGTTCCGCTGGCGGCACGCGCGGTCCCGGCGGGCACAGCGACGGCCGCAGCCGGACCGTCACGGCCGCGGCCGCGACGTAGAACGCCGTCGCCATCAGCCCCGGGATGAGCGCGGCCATGAACAGCTTGGCAATGTTCTGCTCGGTGCTGATGGCATAGACGACGAGGATCACTGAGGGCGGGATCAGGATGCCGAGCACGCCCCCCACCGCGATCGTGCCCGTGGCGAAGCCGGGTGCCGCGCCATAGCGTCGCAGTTCCGGCAGCGCCGCACGGCCGAAGGTCGCCGTCGTCGCCACCGACGACCCGCACACCGCCCCGAACCCGGCGCAGGCACCGATCACCGCCATGGCGAGCCCGCCGCGCCGATGCCCCACCAGCGCATTCGCCGCGGCAAACAGGTCCCGTGCCACGCCACCGCGCTCCGCCAGCGCGCCCATGAAGATGAAGAGCGGGATGACCGTCAGCGTGTAGTTGGCAAACAGGTAGAAGGGCGTCGTCTTCAGATAGGCGAGCAGCCGCGTCGCGTCGACGATGTGCGCGTAGCCCGCGCATCCCACGACGAGCATCGCCAGCCCGATCGGGCAGCGCAGCGCGAGCAGGACGAGCAGCGCGGCGAAGCCCGCGCCGGCGAGGACGAATTCCTCCCCCATCAGCGCCGCCCGCGTAGCAGGCGTCCGGTCCAGGACAGCGCGACGAGCCCCGTCACCGCGAAGCAGACCGCGCCGATGCCGATCGCCCACCAGAGCGGAATGCCGAGCAGCCCCATGGTGACCGAGCCGTTGCCGAGCGCTTCCGTCGCGCCCACCGCCATGCGTTCGGCGAGCACCAGCGCGACGGCGGCCCAGGCCAGGTTCCAGAACGCGTCGATCGCGTCGTTCACCCGCGCCGGCAGTCGCGTCGTGAAACTGTCGACGAAGATATTGGTCCGCATCGCCGTGCCGTGGGCGAGGAAGGCGAGCACGGCAAGCCCACCGCCCACCTGCACCATCTCCACATCCCCCGTGATCGGCTGCGAGAACGTCCAGCGCATCAGCACCGAGGCCGTGACCATGAGTGCCACGCCGAGCAGCACCACCCCGCCGGCCACCGCGATGCCGCTGGCGAGACGGGCGAGCGGGCCGGACGGCGCTGTCAGGACACGCCCTGACCGTATCGGGCGACCAGCCCGCGCGTTTGCTCGACGAGTGTGGCGCCGTCGATGGATCGTTCGCGCATCTGCGCGACCCAACTGTCGGTGACCGGTGCGGTCGCGGCAACCCAGCGCGCCTTCTCGGCCTCGCTGATCTCGGTGATGGAGTTACCGCGACGGCGGGCCATCTCCTCGACCTTCGGGCCTTCCTCGTCCCACACCTTCGCCGCCATCAGCGCGGCGGGTTCACCGGAATTGGCGTCCAGCACACGTTTCAGATCCGCCGGTAACGCCTGGTAGCGCGCCGGATTCATCGCGAGGATCATGGAGGCCGAATAGAAGGTCGGGCTGCCCGGGATGCCGATGTGGTAGCGCGCCATCTCCTGAAGGCGGATGGACGGCACGACCTCCCATGGCACCACCGCGCCGTCGATCACGCCTTGCGCCATCGCTTCGGGCACCTGGGGAACCGGCATGCCGATCGGCGTCGCGCCCAGCGCCTTCAGGCCCTCGCCGGCCTGGCGCGAGGGGAAGCGCAGCTTCATGCCGCGCAGATCCTCCATCGTCTTCACCTCGCGCTTGGCATGGATCAGCCCGCCATCATGCGCCCAGGCGGTGATGATGTGTGTCTCGCTGAATTCCGTCGTGCGCATGTGCTGGTCGAACAGCGCCCAGGTGACGCGCGCATTCACGCTCGCACGGCGATGCGCGATGAAGGGCAGTTCGATCACCTCGATGCGCGGGAAGCGGCCGGGGGTGTAGCCGGGCAGCGTCCAGACGATGTCGGCGACGCCGTCCTTCGCCTGGTCGTACAGCTGCGGCGGCGCGCCGCCGAGCTGCATCGAGGGGAAGATCTGGATGCGCAGCTTCCCGCCCGATTCCTCGCGCACCTTGTTCGTCCAGGGCACGAGGAAGTGCCGATGGACGTTCGATACGGCCGGCAGGAAATGGTGCAGCCGCAGAGTCACCTCCTGCGCCGCGGCGCGGCGGGCGGTGAACAGGGTCGGCGCGGCGAGCGTCGCGCCCGTCAGCAATCCGCGGCGGTGCAGCATCGTTTCGTCTCCCCGAAAGCCATCTTGCCGGACCGGTCGTCCGGTTGCCGTCGCACCTTCGGGCCAAAGCCCTCGCGCTTTCAAGCGTCGGCGAGGGCGAGGCGCAGCGCCTGGGCCTTGGCCCTGACCGCCTCCGCGGTGTCGCCAGGCCGGTAGAGCGAGGAACCGACCCCGAATCCCGTCGCACCGGCGGCTTTCCAGGCGGGGATGCTCTCCGCGCCCACGCCGCCCACCGGCAGGATTGCAGTGCCCTTCGGCAGCACGGCGAGCAGTGCGCGCAACACGGCGGGGCTCGCGGCCTCGGCGGGGAAGAGCTTCAGCGCATCGGCCCCGACGGCGAGCAGCGAAAAGGCTTCGGCCGGCGTGAAGAAGCCGGGACAGGCGATCAGGCCGCGCGCGCGGGCCGCCAGCACCAGCGCCGGGTCGGCATGCGGCGTGACCATCAGGTTCGCCCCGGCGCGGGTGATGGCGGCGACCTCGTCCTCGGTGGTGACGGTGCCGGCGCCGATCAGCGCCCGATCGCCGAAGGCGGCGGAGAGGCGGCGGATGCTCTCCAGCGGATTGGGCGAGTTGAGCGGTACTTCAAGGATGTTGAGCCCCTCGGCGAGCAACTCGGCGGCGACGTCCTCGACCTCCTCGGGCCGGATGCCGCGCAGGATGGCGACGATGGGGCAGGCGTCGAGCCAGGGGGCGAGGCTCATGGCATGCGCTCCGCCACGCGCCACAAGCCCGTCGCGGCGGCATCGGGATCGGCGATGCGGTGCGGCACGCCGAAGGCGCCGAGCGCCGCGGCGTAGCGCTTGGTCAGCGCGGCGGCGCCGATCAGCACCACGGGCGGCGCGATACCGTCTTCCAGCGCCGCCGCGACCTCATGGCCGATCAGCAGGCCGGAGAGGTAGGAGGCGGCCTCCTCCTCCTGCATCTCATCGAACAGGGCGAGGGAACGGAGGCCGAAGAGGTGGCGCAGCAGCCCACCGCTCTGCTGCGCGCGCGCGACACCGCGGGCGAAGCCGCCCGCGTGGTGCGGCGCGCTGGCATTCATCGTGCGCGCGAGGATCGTCTGCCCCGACAGCGCGGCGAAGGTCTCGCCCGTGAAGTAGGTCGCGAAGTCGAGGACGGCCCCATCGCGCAGCCTGGCCCATTTCGAATGGCTGCCGGGCAGGCAGACCGTCGCCTCGCCCCGATCGAGCGCGGCCCCGAGCATTTGCGTCTCCTCGCCGCGCATTACCTCGGGCACGCCGTGGCGGTCACGGCAGGTGAGGCCGGGCAGCAGATTCAGCCGCGCATTCGGAAAAGGAATGGCAATGGCCGCGGCTGCCAGCCCGTCCAGCCCGGCCGGGCAGGGCAGGTAGGGGGCTTCGACCCAGCCTTGCCGGCTGCCGACCATGCCGCACATCAGGATGCGGTCCTCGCCGGCGGCGATCCAGTCGCCCGTCACGGCCTGCAAGGCGTCCGGAAAGCCGCCCGGAAGCACGGTCAGGATGCCGCGCGGCGCCTCCCGCCGTCCGACCAGGCGCCCATCGGCTGCAAAGCGATAGGCCCGGAGGCTCGAAGTACCCCAGTCGATACCGATCATGCCCAATACTCCGCGCCCCTATGTGTGGGATGCCAAAGTGCACGACAGGAAGCAACAAATGCTTGCAGTCGCGCTGCGGCAAAAGCGAAGAATATTCTGACGGATATGTAACGGATAGCGCCGCGAGGTCAGGCCTTCAACAATCCGCCCGCGACGAGGAAATCCGCGCTCGCGGGGCTGAAGGCCGCGGGGATGTCGTAGACCAGCGCGATGCGCAGCAATGCCTTCACGTCCACATCGTGCGGCTGCGGCGTCAGCGGATCGGGGAAGAAGACGAGGGCCTGGACGGCGCCATCGGCGATCATGCCGCCGATCTGCTGGTCACCGCCGAGCGGTCCCGACTTCACCAGGCGGATGGCGAGATCGGGTGCATGTTGTCGAATGACACTGCCCGTGGTTGCGGTGCAGATCAGCGCATGGGGCAGCAACTGCGCCGCATGCCGCGCGACCCAATCCGCCAGCGCCGGCTTCATCCGGTCATGCGCGACGAGCGCGAGCGTCAGCGGCACGGCGGCACCTCCTCGATGCTGCGGAAGACCGGCTTGCCGGCGGCAGCGAAGCGCGCGAGCTCCGCATCCGCCCCCGCGCTCGGCCCGCCGATGCGCAGCACCGCGTCGCAGCGTTCGGCAAGCGCGAGGGAGAGCGGCATCATCACCTCATCGAAGGCATCGCCCGCGGCGGCGGCGATGACGGGCAGTGCCATGTTCACGCCGATGACTGGTGTGTGCCCCATGCGGAAGAGGGTGAGGGCGGCTCGATTCATGCCGGCGAGCCGCGCCGCGCGCGTTGCCTCATCGGCCCCGCCCGAGGTGTAGGGGCCGGCGACCATGATCCACATCAGCCGAAGGTGGCGAGCAGGTCGTCCACCTGCGCGGGCGTGAGCGTGCGCGCGCCCGCGCCGCGCAACAACAGGGCGAGCCGGGCGGATTCCTCCAGCTCCTCGGCCGCGGCGACCGCATCGACGAGCGTCTTCCCGCTCACCACCGGCCCATGATTGGCGAGCAGCACCGCCTTCGCGGTCTTCGATGCCTCGTGGATATCGGCTTCCATCGCCGCATCGCCGGGCCGGTAGTACCGGATCACCGGCAGGGATCGCCCGACACGCATCACGAAATAGGGTGTCAGCGGCGGGATCGGCGCGGTTTCACCCGGTTCGGCGAGGCAGCCGATCGCGGTCGCATGGGTCGAATGCAGATGCACCACCGCGCCGGCATCGGGCCGCGCGGTCAGCACCGCGCGATGCATGAAGACTTCCTTGGATGGCTTGTCGCCGGCGATATGCGACCAGTCTGGGCCGAGCTTGCTGATCCGCGCCGGATCGAGCCGCCCGAGGCAGGAATTGGTCGGCGTCATCAGGTATCCGTCGGGCAGCCGCACGCTGATATTGCCGGCGGTCCCCACCGAATAGCCCCGCTGGAACAGCGAGGCCCCGAGCATCGCGAGCTGCTCGCGCAGGGCCGCCTCATCCATGGTCGAAGGCCTTGAGGAAGAAGTCGCGCGCGCCGAAATTCCCCGACTTCAGCGCGAGGTGCAGCCCGGCCGGGCTGGCAAAGGTCCATGGCACGCCAGGGTCGATCTCGGGCCCGATGCGCAGCGAGGTCACGCCGAGGCGCTGCACCACCGCACCCGATGTCTCGCCGCCGGCGACCACCAGCTTTCCGACGCCGCGCGCGACGAGCCCCTGCGCGATGGTCGCGACCGCGTCCTCCACCAGCGCGCCGGCGGCGTCACGGCCGAGCTTCGCCTGCAGGGCGGCGACCTTGTCCGGCGCCGCGGAGGCCGCGATCACCACGGGGCGGTCGTCCTGCAGCTTGCCTTCGACCCAGGACAGCGCCTGCGCGGCCATCGCCGCTGCATCCGGCGTCGCGAGCGCATCGAGTTCCAGCACCGGCACATGGTCCCGCGCCAGGCCGATCTGCCCCAGCGTCGCGCGCGAGCAGGACCCCGCGACCACCGCTGCCGCACCCTTCATCGGCGGCAGCGCATCGGCGTCGCTGCGCTCGGGCAGCAGGCCGGCGCGGCGGAAATTCTCAGGCAGGCCCATCGCCACGCCCGATCCGCCAGTGATGAGGGCGAGGCGTTCCGCCGCTTCGCCGATCGCCATCAGATGCGTGTCCGTCACCGCATCGACGATCGCCCAGCGTGTGCCGCGATCCATCAGCCGGGTCATCTCGCGCCGGATCGCGCCGGCGCCCTGATCGACCGCGTTGAACGGCACCAGTCCGACCCCGCCTTCCGTCTGGCGCGACAGCACGCGCACCAGGTTCGGGTCGGTCATCGGCGTGAGCGGATGGTTCTCCATCCCGCTCTCGTTCAGCAGCGCACCGCCGACGAAGAGGTGGCCGAGATAGATGGTCCGCCCATTGGTCGGGAAGGCCGGGCAGGCGATCGCGAAGCCGGCGCCGAGCCGCTTCAGCAGCGCATCGCCGACCGGGCCGATATTCCCCTGATCCGTGCTGTCGAAGGTCGAGCAGTATTTCCAGAACACCTGCCTGGCCCCCGCGCGCGTCAGCGCGTCGCAGGCGGCAAGCGACTGGCCCACCGCCTCGGCCACCGGCGCCGTGCGGATCTTGAGCGCGATGATGACGGCATCCGCCTCCGGCAGGGGACCATCCGGCACGCCGATGACCTGCACGGCGGACATACCGCCCTTGACCAGCGTATTGGCGAGATCGGTGGCGCCGGTGAAATCGTCGGCAATGCAGCCGAGCAGCAGGGGCATTCGTGGCCCTCCTTCAGAAAATGGGCGTTCCGTCCTTGCGGTAGTAGACGCTCTTGCCGTCCGGACCGGGCAGGATCATCAGGTCGTCGTCGGGGTAGATCACCTTCTCGAACAGGGTGCGGTCGCCAACTTCCAGATAGAGGCAGTCCGCGTCTCCGCGATTGACCAGGTGATGCGCATCCCATGTGCCGGCGCGGAAGCCGGCGCACATGCCGGCCGTCATCGGCGTCTCGCCGGCATCCGTCACCAGCGTGCAGGACCCTTCGAGGATGTAGACGAACTCGTCCTGCTTCTCATGCGCATGGCGCAGCGCCGAGGCGGAACCGGGCGGCAGCCGGGTGAGATTCACGCCGAAATTCTTCAGCCCGAAGATGTCCCCGAGGACCGTCTTCTCCCGCGCCCCGATCTTGTCCACGAGGTCCGCCGGGTAGTTGGACGGCCGGTTGCGCGGCGGCATCTCGGCGGCGGTCACGGCGATGGGCGGCGGCTTGTCGCTCATGGGCTTCGTCCTTCAATCGGGTGGGAGGGCGAGCAGATCCTGGTGGCCGATGGTGACGGATAGCCGCCCGGCCAGCAGCTGGGCGCGACGCGCTTCCGCCCAGGCCAGGATGGCCTTGCCGTGCCGCCTCTCCCAGGGCAGCGCGGCGCCGGCATGGCCGGTCACGATCTCCGCGGCGAAGGCGCTGTCCTGTCGGTCGATGCGCCAGTCGGATGGCGCGCGCAGCACGGTGTAGCCGCGGGCCGCGAAGGCTTCCGCCAGCGCCGCGACGGCATCGGGGCCGAGCGCGGCCCCACCAAACCCCTTGTTCCGTCGCTGGTCGCGGCGGAAGCCGCGCGAGACGACGGCATCTCCGCGATGCGGCGGTGTGAAGCGGTCCCGCCCCGTCACGTTGAGCGCGGCGTAGAAGGGCAGGGACCGCGCGGCGCAGGCTTCGGCGATGCGCTCGACCCAGCCGCGCGAGACGAGGTCGCACAGCGCCGAGCACACCACGGCATCGACGCGATCGAGCGGCAGCCCCTCCGGCGCGTCGGCCAGGTCCGCCAACAACCCCTCGATCCGCCAGGCACCGCCCGGCGTGTGCACCAGCAGCGTCTTCTTGCCCGGGAAGGTTGCCGACAGGCCCAGCACTTCCGCGGTATCCGCCATGGTGTCGAAGGCGCGGGCCATCAGCTCGGGGTCGGCATCGACCATCGTCCAGGCCTGCGCCCGGTCGATGATCGGCCCCAGCCAGCGGATCAGGCTGCCGGTGCCGGAACCGAGGTCGAGCAGCCGTGGTCGTGCCGGCAACATCGCCGCGAGCTGGGCCCCAAGGTCCGGATCGCGTGCCAGCGCGTCATGCTCTTCCCGCAGGTCCAGCCAATCGCCCTCGAAGCTCTCGCGCATCACGCGGCGGCCTTGGCGATCTCGGCGCGGAAGGCCTCGGCGCGGTCGGTCCAGCGCGGCAGCGCCTGGCCGCCCTGCCAGGACGCCTCGGCCATCTCGGCGCGCAGCTCCGCATCGAAGATGGCGCGACGCATGCCCTTGGACAGCGACATGTGGTCATCGACGGGGGAGACGATGGCAGACCCCGGCGCCACCACCTCCGCGATCGCGCCGCCGGCGGTGATGGCGAGTGGCAGGCCGCGCGCCATCGCCTCGGCCGCCGCCATGCCATAGCCCTCCCACTTCGTCGCCAGGGCGAAGAGGTCGGCGCGGTGATACAGCGCCTCCAGGGATTCGCCTGTCACCTCGCCCGCGAAGCTCACGCGGGCCGCGATGCCGAGTTCCTCGGCCAGCGCGCGCAGGCCCTGGGCGTGCGTCGCGTTGCGCCGATCATCGCCCACCAGCGTCAGCGTCCAGTCGAGATCGGTCAGCCGCCCCAGCGCCTGCATCAGCACGTCATGCCCCTTGCGCGGCACCAGCGTGCCGACCGAGAGGATGGCGCAGCTTCCATTGCCGGAGCCCACCGCGCGCGATGCCGGATCGGTACCGGGCTCGACAACGCCGATGCGCCCGGGATCCGTGCCGAATTCCTCCGGCAGCCGGCGCGCCGTGAGCGGGGAGGTGCAGATGAGCCGCCCCATCGCCGCGAAAAGCGCGCGCTCCTTGGCCTTCAGCACGGTACGCGCGGCCTCGGGCAGGCCATGTTCCAGCGCGGTGGGGTGGTGGATCAGCGCCACGGCCTGGCGCGCCGCGAGTTCCTGTGCGAGCGGCAGGAAGGCAGGCAGACCCAGCCCGTCGATGACGATGCGCGCATCGGCGGGCAGGCCGTGCAGGGCGGCGCGGGCACCCTCGGTCGCCACCTCGTCCGGCATCGGATGCGTGCCGGGAAGCTCGACCACCTCGACGGTCTCGCCCAGGGCGCGCAGCCCCTCCACGATGCGCCGGTCATAGATATAGCCGCCGGATACCGTCCCGAAGGGGCCGGGGACCAGGAGATGGATGCTCACGCCGCGGGCGCTCCCTCATAAGCCGCCCATGCGACATGACTTTCGCGAAGCAGCACCTTCAGCCCCGTCACCGCGCGCCCACCGTCGCCGAGCCGCCCTTCCGCCAGCGCGGCGGAGAGCAGCCGGTGGATATGCGCACAGAGGAACTCCGTCGTGGTGTTCTGCCCCGCGAAGGCCGGCTCGGCATCGAGGTTGCGGTAGTCGAAGCCGTCTAGGATGCGGCGCAGTTCGACCTTGGCCGCGGCGATATCGACCAGCAGGTTCAGCCGGTCGAGTTTCGGCGCGCGGAATTCCGCCTCCACGACGAAGGTGGCGCCATGCAGGCGCTGGGCCGGCCCGAACTCCTCCCCGCGGAAGGAATGGGCGATCATGACATGGTCGACGACGGTCAGGCTGTACATGTCCGCCTTTGTAGCGGCCGGGCCGGAGCCCGTCACGCGCGGCCCGGTTACCGGACCAGGTAGGCGAAACCCAGCGCCAGTACCACCAGGGCCAGAGAGATGCCGAGCACCCAGCGCATGACGCCGAGTGTGACACCCTGGCGTACGGCGTTGCCGGGCTGGCGCAACTCCGGGGCCGCGCGGTCCTGCGGAGTGGGGATGGTCATCGCTGCCTCCTTCCTCTCTTCGCGAGGAGAACGCGCGCGACGCCAAGGCGTTGCCTTCAGCGAGCATTTGGAAAGCCCGGCACCGGCCGGCACCGGACATGGAAACGCGCCGGATGCCGCGTTTCCAAACAGGCGCTCAGGAATAGGTGACGAGCGGGCAGAGCGGCGCGGGCTCGCCCGGCGGCGGATCGAGCAGGCCGGGGAGGGCACGGGGCAACGCGGCGAAGGGCGTGGCGGGGCCGATCAGCGCATCGAACCGGTCATCGGCGAGCAGCAACAACGCGAGGGCCATCCGCTCCGCATGGCTGCGGCGTCCCCGCAGGGCAGGGGCGATGGCGCCGACCTGGGTCGAGACGATGGACAGGCGCTTCGCATGGAAGGCCTCGCCGAGAGGCAGCGCGGCCTCCCGGTCGCCATACCAGGAGGCCTCGACAATGCGCCCCTCGAAGCCGCAGAGGGTGAGGGCCTGGCGTAGCCCGGCAGGGCTGGCGCTGGCATGGATGACAAGGTCGCGCTCGTCCGGGGCGTCCGCGGGGGCGAGGAAGGGCACGCCGAGTGCCTCGGCCGCCGTGTGCCGCGCCGGGTCGGGATCGGTGATGGCCACATCGACGCCCGGCATCCGCGCCAGCAGCGACCCGACCAGCAATCCCACCACCCCGGCGCCGATGACGAGGGTGCGCTCACCGACCAGCGGCCGCGCATCCCACAGGATGTTCACCGCGGTCTCCATGTTCGCGGCCAGCACGGCGCGGGCATCGGGCACGCCATCCGGAATGGGTAAGCACATCGCGGCGGGGGCGAGGAAGACATCCTGGTGGGGATGCAGCACGAAGACCCGGCGGCCGGCGAGCGGCGCCGGCCCATCCTCGACCACGCCCACGGCGCAGTAGCCGTATTTCACCGGGAAAGGGAAATCGCCCTGCTGCAGCGGGCCACGCATGGCCGCGTATTGGCTCGGCGGGACGCGGCCGGCGAGGACCAGCCGCTCCGTCCCGCGCGAGACGCCGCTTGCCACCATGCGGACCAGTGCCTGGTCCGCGCCGCGCGGCGGCAGGGTCTCCTCGCGGATCTCGCAGCGCCCCGGCGCCACGGACCACAGCGCGCGCGCCTTCATGCCATGCATCCCGGCCGTGCGCGGTCGAGCGGGATGTCGAGCAGGATATCCGGCGGGATGGCATGCACCTGCCAGGTGAAGCGCAGGCCGTCGGCAATGCGCGGCACGCTCGGCAGCGTGAAGGCCGGGATGCCTGAACCCAGCAGTACCGGCGCGACCGTGACATGCAGCCGGTCGAGGCAGCCGGCGGCGAGGAAGCGCGAGACGGTCAGCCCGCCGCCCTCGACGAAGATGCGCGTCAGCCCGCGCGCGGCCAGCGCGCGCAGCAGCGCGGCCGGGGCGATGCCGCCGGCCGGGTCGCGCGGGAGGCGCAGCACCTCGGCCGTGCCGTGGCGGTCGGGGCCCGGCGCATCCGTCGCGCAGGCGAGAAGCGTCGGCGGGCCATGCCGAAAGACGCCGAAGTCGGGCGGCAGGCGCCGCTCGGTGTCGATCACCACGCGCACCGGGTCGGGGCCGGGCGCTTCGCGTGTCGTCAGGCGAGGATCGTCGTGGCGCACCGTGCCCGCGCCGACCACGACGGCGTGGCACAGCGCCCGCAGCCGATGCGTGTGCAGGATGTCGCCGGGCCCGCCGATCCATTGGCTGCTGCCGGAGGCGGTCGCGATCCGTCCATCCAGCGTCTGCGCCAGCCGCCCCACCACCCGGCAGCCATCCGGCGCGGTGGGCGGTGCCAGGATGGGGGCGAAGAGCGGCGCAAGCGCCCCCTCCGGCACGCCGCCATCGCGCGTGGCCAGCAGGGCGGTCCAGTCCGGATCGGGAACAGCGCGGTCCATCGGCGCGTCATGCCCCATGCGGCGGCCCGGCGCCAGGATGGGCTACCGGCCGCCCAGGGCGATCGGCACGACCTCCATCACCAGTTCCGACAGCACGCCGGCCAGCATGGGCATGGGCAGGCAGGCGGCCAGGCGCAGCACGACGAAGCGCCAGCCGAGGACCGGCAACTCCCAGGTGATGATCCGGTGCACCGCGAAGATGCACCAGCCCACGACCAGCGAGACCATCTGCGGCACGCCCGCCCCCGCCTTGGCGAAGGCGAGCACCAGCGGGAAGGTTACGAAAGGCCCGCCCGGCATCAGCCCCCCGGCGATCGAGCCGAGCACGATCCCGGGAAAGCCCGAATCGGGCCCGATCCAGGCCACCGCGGCATCCGCCGGGATCAACTCGGCCAGGAAGGCCGCCATCGGCAGCGCCACGGCGAACATGGGCAGGATCTTCAGCAGGCTTTGGCCCGTCTCGACCCCGGCGCGGCGCACGGCGCCGGGCCCCCGGCGCAGGCAGAAGCCCAGCGCGACCAGCGCCAGGGCCCAGAGGAAAAGCTGCCCGGCGGTCACTTCGGCGGATCCCAGGCGATGGGCAGCCGCCGGGCCACCCAGCCGGCCAGCAGCGGCATCGGCAGGGTGATCAGCGTGCGCATCAAGGCGAAATCCGGGCCGAGCAGCGGCACCTCATAGACCAGCACGCGCTGGAAGCCGTTCACGGTCCAGGAGGTGATATAGGCAACGAGTGCCCCGCGATCCGCCCCCGCGCCGGCGAGGACGAGCACGAGCGGGAAGGCCGCCATGGGCCCGCCCGGCGTGAGCATGCCCGCCACCGTGGCGACCGCGAGGCCCGCCCAGCCGCTTTCGGCCCCCATCCAGCGCGCGAGCGCACCGGGGGACATCAACTGCCGCAGCGCCGCGGCCAGCAACAGGCCGGCGAGCAGGGACGGCAGGATGAACAGGAAGAGTTCCCAGGCGTGATAGAGCGCCTGGCCGACCGCGCCGCCACCATCGCGGCGCCACAGCGCGGCCGCGGCGAGGGCCGAGATGGCGGCGAGCACCATCAGGCTGGCATGGCGGCGGAGGAAGGCTGTCACGCGCCGCAAACTGCGCCCGGGAGGCGTCGCGGGCAAGGTGGGGGGTGGGGAGGCGTCGGCCGATCACGTCGGTAGAGGCCGAATGGGGGCGGCGAGCCGGAGGGGCCCTGCCCCTCCGGACCACCCCGCCAGGTCA
>JAYRJZ010000143.1:0-10939 GCA_041906015.1 Roseomonas sp. | reverse complement strand
CGCCCAACAATTGGCCGGCCCTGCCCGGCTTCCCCGAGGCGTTGTCCGCCTATCACCAGGGCTGCCTCGAAGTCGGGATGAAGATGCTGGAGGGCTTCGCGCTCTACCTGGGCGAGGCGCCGGATTTCTTCTCGCGCCACTTCACCCGGCCCGTCGCGGATATGGTGATCAACCACTATTATCCCTACGATCAGGCGATCGGCCTCGGCGCGACCGAGACCGCATCGGGCGCGCATACCGACCATGGCATCATCACGATCCTCTGGCAGGACTACCAGGGCGGGCTGCAGGTGATGGGCAAGGACGGCAACTGGATCGACGTACCGCCGATCAAGGGCGGCTATGTGATCAATGTGGGCGAGCTGATGAAGCGCTGGACCAATGGCCGCTTCAAGGCGACCGTGCACCGCGTGATCCATACGAAGAGCACGCCGCGTATATCGATGCCGCTCTTCTGCAATCCGAACTTCGACACGATGGTCGACCCGCGGCAGCTCGGCATCAGCGAGGAAGAAGCGAAGTACACGCCGGTGACGTCGGGCGAGTTCCTGATCTCGCGCTTCCAGAAGACGCGGAAGCTGTGGGGCGCCGCGGACAAGAAGGAAGAGAAGCGCGAGGCGATCGAGGCGGCCGCCGACGCATAAGGCGGCGAGAGGGCCTGAAAATCCTGGCTGATTCCGTTGTGGAATTGGAGGGGCGCTGCCCCTCCAAGCCACCCCGCCAAAGGCCGAAAGGCCTTTGGAAACCTCGACTTGGCGCCGCGCGCCGCGGTGAGAATGGCCGCCGCGACCCGCTCTTGCGCACGAAGCGCGTTCGAAGGAAGCAGCGCTGACGTTGCGCCCGGCGCCAAGTGCCGGCGGTCCAGGCCACACGGTGGCCTGGCGGGGTGGTCCGGAGGGGCGGCGCCCCTCCGGTCCTTCGCCGGCCGAACCATCGAGGTCGTCGGGAAGACCTTTCGCGGATGAGGTTCAGGGAAGGCAGCGCCCTCCCTGATCCGTATCAGCCCTTCATCTTCGCGACAGTCGCTTCCAGCGCCTTGTCCAGCACCTCGATCAGCGTGTCGCATTCGGTCTTGGTGATCACCAGCGGCGGCGACAGCACGATGGTGTTGGAATGCCGCACACCGCCGCCGGAACGCCCGACGATCACGCCATTCGCCTTGCAGAAATCCACCACGCCCTGCACCAGCGCACCGTCGAGCTGCACCTTGCTCTCACGATCCGTCACCAGCTCGATGCCGATCAGCAGGCCCTTGCCGCGGATGTCGCCGGTGATGCCGTGGCGGAACAGCCGGTCCTTGAAGCCGTCCATCAGGTAGGCGCCCATGGTGGCGGCGCGCTCCGGCAGCTGCTCCTCGAGCATGATCTCGATGTTGCGCACCGCGACCGCGGCCGCGACCGGATGACCGCCATAGGTGTTCACCTGCATCACCTGGCGCGACTCCGCGACCTCGCCCAGGAAGCTCTCGAACACCTTGTCCTTCACCACCGTCGCGGCGATCGGCAGGTAGGCCGAGACGATGCCCTTGGCGATCGCCATGATGTCCGGGCTGATGCCGTAATGCTGGTGGGCGAACATCTTGCCGGTGCGGCCGAAGCCGTTGATCACCTCATCGACATGCAGCAGCACGTCGTACTTGCGGCACAGGCTCTCGACATAGGGCAGGTATTCGTCGGGCGGCACGGCCACGCCGACCGCGGACATGATGGGCTCCACCACGATCTCGGCGATGGTCTGCGGGCCTTCGGCAAGGATCGTCGTCTCGATCAGCTTTGCGCAGGCCATGCCGCACGAGCTGGATTCGAGACCGAGCGGGCAGCGGTAGCAGGTCGGCGCCGGCACATGAATGAAGGAGCCGTCATAGGGTTCGAACTTCGTCTTGCGCTCGCCCATGCCGCCCGCGGCGAGCGTCGCCAGCGAGGTGCCGTGATAGGCGTATTGGCGCGAGATCGACTTGAAGCGGAAATCCTTGGGGAACTCGTGCTTGGCGTATTGGCGCGCAACCTTGAAGCCCGCCTCGTTCGCCTCGGTGCCGGAATTGACGAAATAGGTGTGGTAGCCGCCGCCCATCAGCGCGCCGATCTGCTCGCCGAGCCGCGCCGCCGGCAGGTTCATCGCCGTGTGCGGGTAATAAGACATCTGCTGCATCTGCTCGGCCGCGATCTCGGCGAGCTCGGTGCGGCCATAGCCGATGTTCACGCACCACAGCCCGGCCATGGCATCGAGGTAGGTCGTGCCATCCGCATCGACGATCGTCGAACCCTGCGCGCCGGTAACGACCATCTGCGACTTCTCGAGCGCGCGATGCTGCACGATCGGGTGCATCACATTGGCGAGGTCCTGTTCGACGATGCGCTTGCGGACTTCAGGATCAGGCTGGTTGGTCAGGGACATGGCGGCACCTCGCGGCGGCTGGGAAAGGATTTCAGGGTGGACGTTCCTGCCTGATCGTCGCGCGGGTTGAAGGCGGAGGAAAGGCCGAAGACCGTGATGCGAAACGTTCGCAACTATTGCCGCCCCCCCATTCCCCCCTGCCCCGTGCTGATCTAGGCTCCGCAGCAACACGCGCCCGGCAGTGAACGACCGGCCCGCGCATCGGGATTGCCTTTGTCACGGCCCATCGCAGAGGAGATCCGCCTCGATGAGCCCATCCACGACCCGCCGCAGCCTGGTCGGCGCCGGCCTGGCCCTGGCGGCCGCCCCGGCCGTGCAGGCGCAGACGCCGGCCTATCCGACCCGCCCCATCCGCCTCGTCGTGCCCTTCGCCCCGGGCGGGGGCGTCGATGCGGTGGCGCGCATCCTCGCCGAACCGCTCGGCACGCTGCTTGGCCAGCCCGTGGTGGTGGAGAACCGTGCCGGCGCGGGTGGCGCGATCGGCGTCGATGCGGTCGCGAAGTCGCCGCCCGATGGCTATGCGCTGTCGATGGTCAGCCCGGGGAACATGACGGCGGGGCCGGTGGTGCGGCCCACGCCCTATGACCCGCTCTCGCTCGGCTTCGTCACCATGGTCACGCGCAGCCCCCTGCTGCTGGTCTGCCGCAACGGCATCGCGGCGCAGAACCTCGCCGAATTCGTCGCGCTGGTGAAGCGCGAGCCGGAGGCGATCCGCTTCGCCTCGGGCGGCGTGGGCACGGGCACCCATCTGGCCGGCGAGCTGATGAACCTGCGCCTCGGCACGCGCATGGTCCATGTGCCTTATCGCGGCACCGGGCCGGCGCTGACCGATCTCGTCGCGGGGAATGTGGATATCTTCTTCTCGGACGCCTCGGCCTGGCCGATGGTCCAGCAGGGGCAGCTCCGGCTGCTCGCGGTGAGTTCGGCGGCGCGCTGGGCGACCTCACCCACCACGCCATCGGTCGGCAGCCAGGTCGCGGATTTCGACATTTCGAACTGGTACGGCATCATCGCCCCGCCCGGCACGCCGGATCCGATCCGCGCGCTGCTGGCGCGCGATGTCGCGAAGGTCCTCGAACGCCCCGCCATCATCGAGGTGCTGGACCGCATCGGTTTCGCGGCGGCGCCGATGCCCCCTGCCGAATTCGCTGCCTTCGTGAAGGCCGAGCTTGAGACCTGGCGCGCCGTCGTCCAGGCCGCCAACATCCGCGCCGACTGAAACAGGAATCCATGAGCAAGACTGCGCGCCTGGCCGTCGATATCGGCGGCACCTTCACCGATCTTGTCCTCGCCCTGCCCGACAGGTCGCTTTCCACCAAGGTCCTGACCACGCCCGACGCGCCGGAACGCGCCGTGCTGGAAGGGACTGCGATGATCCTCGGCCAGGCCGGCATCGCGGCGTCGGACCTTGCGCTGGTCATCCACGGGACGACGCTTGCCACCAATGCGCTGATCGAGCGCAAGGGGGCCAAGACCGCGCTCGTCACCACTGAGGGTTTCCGCGATTCCCTCGAAATGGCCTACGAACACCGCTTCGAGCAGTACGACCTCTACATGGAACGGCCGGAGCCGCTGGTCTCCCGCCCCTGGCGCTTCGAGGTGCCGGAGCGCGTCGCCGCCGATGGCGAGGTGCTGCTGCCGATGGACGAAGCGTCGATCGAGGCCATCGCCGACCAGGTGAAGGCCGAAGGGATCGAGGCGCTCGCCATCTCCTTCCTCCATGCCTACCAGAACGGCGCCCACGAACGCCGCGCGAAGGAGATCCTCTCGCGCGTGCTGCCGGCGGCGGTCATTGCGATATCGTCGGAGGTCTGCCCCGAGATCCGCGAATACGAACGCACCTCGACGACCGTCGCCAACGCCTATGTCCTGCCGCTGATGGAGAGCTATCTCCGCCGGCTCGAGGACGGGCTGCGCGCGCTGGGTTCGACCTGCCCGCTGCTGCTGATCATGTCCTCGGGCGGCATCACCACGGTCGAGACGGCGCGGCGCTTCCCGATCCGCCTGGTGGAATCCGGGCCCGCGGGCGGTGCGATCCTGGCGCAGATCCTCGCCGCCGAGAACGGCATCGACCGTGCGCTCGCCTTCGACATGGGCGGCACCACGGCGAAGATCACACTGATCGACGACATGAAGCCGCAGCAGGCCCGGCATTTCGAGATCGCCCGCGCCGCCCGCTTCGTGAAGGGCAGCGGCATCCCCGTGCGCATCCCGGTGATCGACATGGTCGAGATCGGCGCCGGCGGCGGGTCCATCGCGCGCGTCGATGGGCTGGGGCGCATCACGGTGGGCCCGGACAGTGCGGGATCCATGCCGGGCCCGGCCTGCTACGGGCGCGGCGGGACCATGCCGACGGTGACCGATGCGGACCTGACCATGTCCTGGATCGACCCTGCGCTGTTCGCGGGCGGGTATATCAAGCTCACTCCGGAAGCCTCGGTCACGGCCTGCACCGATGTGGTCGCGACCCCGCTCGGCATGACGGCGGAGAAGGCCGCGCTCGGCATCACCGAGATCGTCACCGAGACCATGGCCAGCGCGGCCCGCGTCCATGCCGTCGAGAACGGCAAGGAGACGGCCGGGCGCACCATGATCGCCTTCGGCGGCGCGGCGCCGCTGCATGCCGCGCGCATGGCGCAGAAGCTCGGCATGGATCGGGTGCTGGTGCCGGTCGGCGCGGGCGTGGGGTCCGCGCATGGCTTCCTCGGCGCGCCGATCGGCTATGAGGTCGTCCGCACGCGGCTGATTAGCCTCAACGCCTTCGATGCGGCGCTGGTGAACGGACTCTACGACTCCATGCGGGCGGAAGCCGAAGCCGTGGTGCGCCTCGGCGCGCCCGACGCGCAGTTGCAGGAAGTCCGCACCGGCTTCATGCGCTATCGCGGCCAGGGCCATGAAGTGGCCGTCACCCTGCCCGACGGCCCCTACACCGCGGCCAGTGTGGACGCCTTCAAGACGGCCTTCGAGGCGACCTACAACGCGCTCTATGGCCGGGTCATCCCGAAGCTTGAGGTCGAGATCCTGACCTGGACGCTCTCGCTGGCCGAGGCGAAGCCCCTGCCCGCGCGCATCGCCGATCCGCCCGAAGCCCCCGCACCGACGCCAACCGGCACGCGCCGCATCGTCGATCCCGGCGTGGGCGAGTTCGTCGAGGCGAGCATCTACGACCGCGCGACGCTGAAGCCCGGTGCGCGCATCGCCGGCCCCGCCGTGATCGTCGAGGCCGAGACCTCGACGCTGGTCCCCCAAGGCTTCCGCGCCGGCCCGAACGCCGCCGGCCACCTGCTGATCGAAAGGATCGCCCGATGAGCAACGCGCTCGGCGAGATCGAGATCCAGATCCTGTGGAACCGCCTGCTCTCGGTGGTCGAGGAACAGGCGCAGACCCTGGTGCGCACCGCCTTCTCCACCGCGGCGCGCGAGGCCGGCGACATCTCCGCCGGCGTCTTCGACATGCAGGGGCGGATGCTGGCCCAGGCCGTGACCGGCACGCCGGGGCACATCAATTCCATGGCCCGCTCGGTGGTGCATTTCCTCGATGCCTTCCCGGCGGCGACGTTGAAGGATGGCGACATCCTGATGACCAACGACCCGTGGAAGGGCACGGGACATCTGTTCGACCTGACCGTCGTCACGCCGATCTTCCTCGACGGCAAGCCGGTCGCGCTCTTCGCCTGCACCACGCATGTGGTGGATATCGGCGGTCTCGGCGTCAGCGCGGATGGGCGGCAGGTCTATCACGAGGGTCTCTACATCCCGCTGATGTACCTCGCGCGGCAGGGCGTGATGAATGAGGACCTGCTCGGCATGGTGCGCGCCAATGTGCGCGAGCCGGTGCAGGTGGTGGGCGACATCTATGCCCTGATCGCCTGCAACGAAACGGGCGGCAGGCGCCTGGTCGAGATGATGCGGGAATTCCACCTCGCCGATCTCGACATGCTCGGCGAGGAAATCATCTCCCGTTCCCGCCGCGCCATGGCCGAGGCGATCGCGAAGCTGCCGCAGGGGTCCTGGTCGGCCGCCATGACCATCGACGGCTATGAGGCGCCCGTCACCCTGGCCGCGACGCTGACCATCGCGGGCGACCGGATCCTGGTGGACTACACGGGCACGTCGGGCCTGTCGCGCTACGCGATCAACTGCCCGCTCTGCTACACGGAAGCGTATACGTCGTTCGGCGTGAAGGCGGCCATCGCGCCCTGGATCCCGAACAACACCGGCACGCTCGATGCGGTGATCGTCACCGCGCCGGAGAACACCATCGTCAACGCGCCGCACCCGGCCGCGGTCTACGCCCGGTCGGTGATCGGGCACATGATGCCCGACATCGTCTATGGCTGCCTCGACCAGGCGCTGCCGGACACGGTGCCGGCCGAAGGCACGTCGAGCCTGTGGAACCTGTCGCTGCTGGCCGGGCACGGGTTGACCGGCACGGAAGGGTCCGCGACGCGCGCCTTCAACGTCACCACCTTCCATTCGGGCGGCGCCGGCGCGCGGCCACGGCAGGACGGGCTGTCGGCAACCCCCTTCCCCTCCGGCGTGCGCAACGTGCCGGTGGAGATCACCGAGGCCATCACGCCGCTGGTCATCTGGCGCAAGGAGTATCGCCAGGGCTCCGGCGGCGCCGGACGGCAGCGCGGCGGCCTTGGCCAGCGGATGGAGATCGCCAACCGCGACGCGGCGGCCTTCGGCATCCAGGCGCGCTTCGAACGTGGCGTCTATCCCGCGCGCGGCCGGTCCGGCGGCGGGCCGGGCGCCCTGGGACGGCTATCGCTGGGCTCGGGCGAGTCACTGAAGACGAAGGGCCTGCAGATCGTCCCCGCCGGCGACCGGCTGGTGGTCGAGATGCCGGGTGGCGGTGGCTATGGCGACCCCTTCGCGCGCGATCCGGCGCAGGTCGCGCGCGACGTGCGCTACGGCCTGATCGGCGCGGAACAGGCCGAGATCGACTACGGCGTCGTGCTGACGGCGGCGGGCGAGCCCGATCTGGCCGCGACGGAATCGCGCCGCGCGTCACGTTGAGGCCAGGCACGCGCGATCCAGGGGGCGGCGCCCCGCCGGATCGCGCGGTCGGGACGGGGGCGCCGCCTCAAGGCGCGCCCGCCATCCGCAGCACCTCCGCCGCGCTGACGCCAGTCTCGCGCAGGCTGCGGATCGTCGCCGCCCGATCGCGCTTGGCGAGGCGCCTCCCGCTCGCATCGCGCAGCAGCCGGTGATGGGCATAGTGCGGCTCCGGCCAGCCCATCAGTGTCTGCAGCAGCCGGTGCAGGTCGGTCGCCGGCTGCAGATCCTCCCCGCGCGTCACCAGCGTGACGCCCTGCAGCGCATCGTCGTGGGTGACGCAGAGGTGGTAGGAAGCCGGCACATCCTTGCGGGCCAGCACCGCATCGCCGAACCGCGCCGGGTCGCAACGCAGGCGCCCCACGCCCTCTTCGCCATAGCAGAGCGACCCGGCGAGGGTCGCGAGCGCGGCCACCATGTCGAGCCGCAGCGCATGCGGCTCGCCGCGCGCCAGGCGGTCGGCGCGCTCGGCGGGTGACAGCCGGCGGCAGGTGCCGGGATAGAGCGGCCCGTCCGGGCCATGCGGCGCGGATGCGCTGGCCGCGATCTCCCGCGCGATATCCGCGCGGGTGCAGAAGCAGGGGTAGAGCAGGCCGCGCGCCGACAGCGCATCGAGCGTGGCGCGATACTCCGGCAGGTGTTCGGATTGCACCCGCACCGGGCCGTCCCAGTGCAGGCCGAGCCAGGCCAGGTCCTCGAGGATCGCCGCCGTGTATTCGGGACGGCAGCGCGTGGGGTCGATGTCCTCGATGCGCAGCAGGAAGCGGCCGCCGGCCCCGCGCGCGCGGTGCCAGGCGACGGCGGCCGAATGCGCATGACCGAGATGGAGGTATCCCGTCGGGCTCGGCGCGAAACGGGTGACAATGGTTGCGCCCATGGGCCGCACCCGGTAGCGGGCGGGGGGTGCAACGGGCAAGGGGGTCGTCGTGGACGAACTGGACGGACCGCGCTTCGGGCCGGCGGAAGACGAGGCACCGGATGCGCTGGTCGTGCTGGTGCATGGCTTCGGCGCGGATGGGAACGACCTGATCGATCTCGGCGCGATGTGGGCACCGGCGGTGCCCCGCGCGCTGTTCGTCGCGCCGCATGCGCCGCAGCCTTGCGACGGCGTTCCCTTCGGCCGGCAATGGTTCCCGTTGTGGGATCGCTCCGCGACGCAGTTGGAAGCAGGTGTCGAAGCGGCGGCGGCGGCGCTCGGGCGTTTCGTGGCGGGGGAAGTGGTGCGCCTCGGCCTGCCGCCCGGCCGCGTCGCGCTGATGGGCTTCAGCCAGGGCGCGATGACGGTGCTCGAAGCCGGGCTGTGCGGCGCGGTGCCGGATCCGGCCTGCATCCTCGCTTATTCCGGCGGCATGATCGGGGCGGACAGGCTGCCCGCGCGCATCGCCGCGAATCCCCCGATCCTGCTGGTGCATGGGGAGGCCGACGAGGTCGTTCCGGTCGCCGCCTCGCGCATGGCCGAATCGGCGCTGATCGACGCCGGCGTGGCGGTACGGGCGCTGTACCGTCCGGGCCTCGGGCATGGGTTGGACGAGGTCGGACTCGCCGCGGGGGCCGAGGTGCTGCGGGGGCTGCTCGGCGCTTCATGACGCTGCGTTGAAACCTGCGGCACAAGGGTTGCGGGCCCCTCCGCCGCGTGTCATGCATGCTCCCGATACGCGGCGGCGCCACATCATCTGGGGCCTTTCCGCCGGTTTGGCCCCCAGGTCTTGGTGGCGCGTCGCTGGAAGGAGCGACGCTTGCCTGACGGCGGACAGTTCTCCGGTGGCCAATCCTATCCGGCACTCGTGCTGAATGCGGATTTTCGCCCGCTTTCGTATTTCCCGCTCTCCATCTGGTCCTGGCAGGACGCGGTGAAGGCGGTGTTCCTCGACCGCGTCTCGGTGCTGAGCGAATACGAGGTGGAGGTGCATTCACCCTCGCTCGCCTTCCGGCTGCCTTCCGTGATCGCGCTCAAGGAATTCATCCCGGCGGCGCGCCGCCCCGCCTTCACGCGCTTCAACGTCTTCCTGCGCGACAGCTTCGAATGCCAGTATTGTGGCGCCGGCCGGCCGACGCCGGAACTGACCTTCGACCACGTCATCCCGCGTTCGCGCGGCGGGCGCACGAGCTGGGAGAACGTCGTCACCGCCTGCGGCCCGTGCAACCTGCGCAAGGGCAGCCGCCTGCCGCGCGAATGCGCGATGATCCCGCGGCAGGATCCGCGGCAGCCGACGTCATGGGAATTGCAGGAGAACGGGCGGTGCTTCCCGCCGAACTACCTGCACCAGTCCTGGCGGGACTACCTCTACTGGGACAGCGAGCTGGAGGGGTAGGCGCCTCACGCCTCCGTCGTCTCCCGCACCGGCGCCGCGCGATACGCGCCGATCCCCTCACCCAGCCTCGCGTTGTTCGCCTCGCGCTGCCGTGCCGCCGCCTCGTCGTAGAGGAACGGCAGGAAGGCGTAGCGCACGCCCGCCGTCACCGGCAGCGCCTGGTGCAGCAGCGAGCAGGAGAAGACCACCGCGCCCCCCCGTCGGCGCCCGCCAGGATCGCGTGCCGTATTCGGGGAAGCGCAGCTCGCCGCCTTCGAATTCCTCGGCGTTCAGGTTGATCGTCACGGCGAAGCGACGATGCGCGGTGCCGGAGGTGGTGTTGTCCCGGTGCGCGCCGAAATGCCCGCGCTCGGCGGAATCGTAGCAGGCGACGATGTAGCGTTCCATGCGCGTCGCCTCGAAGTGGTGGACCTTCCTCAGCTCGGGGACGATGCGGCGGATGATGCGCTCGCGCGCGCCCTGGCGCAGCGCCTCGTCCTCGATGATGCAGTCGCTGCGGCGCTTCATCGCGGGGTCGAAGACGCCGACGGTCTTGCCGTCCACCTCCCGCATGAAGCCCGACGGCGATCCGCCATGCGCCTCGTAATGCGCGATCAGCGCTTGGCAGAATTCGGGCTCGAAGACACGGGGCAGCACCAGGACGGGCGGCGGCAGTTCGACGCCGGCATGCCGGGCGGGCGGCGGCAGCGCGGCGAGGCGGTCGAGCATCGCCTCCGCCTCGGGCAGCGGGCGCGTTTCGATCACCCGCAGCATCGGGTCGAGCAACACCCAGCAGGAGCGGAAGAGCTCGACGCCATCCTGCCGCGGGTCGGGGCGGATGACGCCGCAGTCCCGGCAGACCGCGCCGTCGAGGTCGAAGAGGAAGCGGATGCCCGGCGTGTCGTTGACCAGGCGGTGCTCCTCCTGGTCCGACCCGTCCACGCTGATGCCGAAGAAGCAGGCGAACTCGTCGTCGAAGAGCGAACGACGCACCCGCATCGCGGCGAGCGCCGCCGCCGTCTCCGGCCGCGCGCCGGACCCCAGGAAGCCGAGCAGCACATAGCGCCCGGCCACCGAATGGAAGGCGTAGTGGGGGTTGTCCGTGGACGGCAGGGTGAACCAGGGAAAGGGATCGCCGGGCAGAAGCTTCATGGCGGCGAGGCTATCATGGGGGCGTCGCCGGGAAGAACCTGA
>JAYRJZ010000011.1:0-78298 GCA_041906015.1 Roseomonas sp. | reverse complement strand
GCCCGGCGAGCGATCCATCGCTCTCGACCTTGTCGCCGAGGAACACCTCGCCGATGGCGCGGACGCGGTGCGCGGCGAGCACCACCACGGAATAGAAGTAGCCGTCGGCGCGGCCCTCATCGTCGGTGGCGGAGTGCAGGAAGACGATCGGCCCCGACACCTTGCAGCGGCCGACGACGAGCTGGTGCTCGGTGACCGGCTGGCGGAAGGCCTGGGTGCGGCCGGCGCCGGGCTGGCCGGCGTCGAAGCCGGCGATCGCCGCGGCCTGCGGGCTGAGGCTGGCCTGCTTTTTCTGCTTCTGCGGAAAGACCGACTGGCCGATGGCGGAGACGATGAAGGCCGCGCCGGCGCCGACCACGGCACCGATGATCCCGCCACCGACCGCGGCGGAGGCGATGCCGGCCGCCGCGACGGCGATGAGGGGGACGGCGGCAGGCATCGGGCGCGGTCCTCCGAGGCGTCAGTCGATGCGCCAGGCAGTGGTGCAATCGGTCAGGGAGATGCGGACCAGGCCGCGGGGACCGACGAAGGCGGCGCGGCCGCCATCGACCACCACGCCGAGGCGCGGTGGCTCGCCCGCCAGGACGACATCACCGGCGCGGGCAAAGGTCGGCGGAATGCGCGGGAACCCGGCGCTATCCGCCGTCGCCTCGAGCGAGGGCCGCATCCGGATCCGCGTCCGTGCGCCGGTGCACGCCTCGACCGAGGCGAGAGCGAAGCGCCCGCAGTTCCAGCGATGCGCATCGAAGGGCCGCATCTCCGCCGCCGCCAGCAGAGCGGCCAGCCGCGCAGGCCAATCCGGGCGCCGCGCCATCAGCTGGCGGGCAGCCGGATCTCCGCCTCCTGCAGGGCGGGGACGAACTCGAAGAAGCGGTCCCCCGGATATTCGGCCTGCTGGTCGGCATCGGTGTAGCGCCGCACCTCGGCGCGCTCGAGGTCGACGAGCCGGCTCTCGCAGGTGAGCGAGATGCGCGGCTCGGCCCCGTCCACCACCTGCATGGTGTCCATCAGACCGGCCCAGAGCGGGAACGGGTCGGCGACGAAAGCACCCTCCGCATCGAGCAGCGCGCCCCACAGCCGCGCCGGGCGGAGGCGGAAGGACTGCTCGGCGAGCGCGATGTCCACCACCTCCTGCGGCACGGGCGAGAGGGTGAGCGTGATGCGCACCGCGCGCAGCTCGGCGGTCTCCTCGATGTCGGAGACGGCGCCGATGGTGCCCATGCCCTCGTAGGTCACCCCGGCCCAATGGAGCGGCCCGAGCCCGGTCCAGGCGCGGATGGGGCCGGCGGCGAAGTCGAGCTCGACCAGCACCACCGGCGTGGCGACCGGCGTGGTGGCGGCGGCCGCGGCCTGGGGCGAGAGGCGCGGCGTGGCGGTGATGCCATCGGTCATGGCAGCGCCTCCTCGAGGCGGATGGTGATGGCGGTGAAGCGCCCGGGCCGGGTGGGGTTGGCGCCCTCGTCGTCGGAGGCGAGGCGCATGGCGACGGTCGGCGTGGTCAGCACCAGCGGTTCGGCGAGCGAGGCGGCGGCGCGCAGCGGCGGGGCGATCGGGATGGTCGCCGTACCGGTGCCGGAGGCGGTGACCGTCTCCGTCGCCATGTAGAGCCGACCGGCGAGGCCGATGTGATCCCCCGCCCCAACCGCCACCGCGTTCGGCCACCAGCCCTGGGTTTGCAGGGAGAGGGCACCGCGCGCCGCACCGGCGGCGAGCGAGGGCGTGCCTGATCCCACCACCAGCCCCGTGCCATCGGTGAAGATGGTGGCGTCCGAGAAGGAATAGGGTCCGCTCGGGACTTCCCCCTGGCTGCGCGGATCGCCGGTGCGGTACTCGCGCCGCCAATCCCAGATGCGGACCGTGTTGGCGGATCCCGCCAAGGCGGCGAGCAGCCCCTCCAGCACGCCGGCCTGGACGCGGTTCAGCGGATCGAAGCTCGCCTCGGCGATCCAGCGCGCGCCGTCGCGGCGCAGCACCTGCGTGGCGCGGCTGACCGGCGAGACGAAGCGCAGCGTGTTGTGCTGCAGGTAGAAGCTCAGCCGCGACGGGCGGAGCGAGGCGGGCCAAGCATATTCGGTCATGCGCGCCCCTCCCTGCTATCCCCGCACCGTGTCGTAGGCCGCGCCGCCGCGGCGGATGGCGTCCAGCGTCATCGCCGAGGCTTGGCGGGCGATCTGCCCGGCCAGCAGCCGTAGCCGCGGCTCGACGCCGGCGTCGGCGCCGCGGGCGTCGATGGTGATGTTGGTGTGGATGGTTGGGCCGCCTCCGCCTGGGGCGACACCGTTCGGCAGCACCGTCCCAGCCTGACGGGGGACGAACCATTCGGGCCCGCGCTCGCCGACGACATAGGGCTGGCCGGCGGTGACCGGCCCGCCGTCGGCGCGGAACAGGCCGCCCAGCCAGGACCCGACATCGGTGAACAGGCTGTCGAAGGAGATGCCGGACAGCCCGGCGGAGACGGCATTGCCGAGCGGCTCGGTGATGATCTTGCGCGCGAGAATGCGCGTGATGTCCTGCAGCAGCCCCTCCAGCACGGAGGAGAACTTCTCGCCCTTGACGATCGCGTCCTCAAAGGCGCTGGAGAAGGTCAGGCCCAGTTCGCGGACGGTGTCGGAGGTGCGTTCCGCACCGCGCTGCACACGCTCCTCCGCCCGCTCCAGCTCCTCCATCGCCGCGACCGCCTCGCGCTGGATGGTCTCGTCGGGCACCGCCCGGCCGGCCCGTTCCGCCCGCTCCACCAGGCTGGAGAGATTGGCGAGGCGGCGCTGGTAGCGCTCATAGGCGGTCTCGTTCTGCTGGATCAGCCGCTCGCGCTCGCGCAGCAGCTCGTTGAGCTCGCGCTCGGCCTCGCGGGCCTCCCGCGCGCCCTCATTGCTGGCGCGGCGGACGGCAGCGACACGGGGCTCCAACCGGCGCAGCGCCTCGTCGCGCTCCTGCAGGGCCAGCGTCTCGAGCCGGGTGCGCTCCGCGGCGCTGACGCCACCCGCCGCCTCGGCCTCGCGCAGCCGGCGGACGCGCTCCTCGTATTCCCGGTTGATCCGGAAGCGGTCATCGAGGTCGCCGGTGAGCTCCTGGACGTCCTGCGTCGCCCGCCGGCGCCGGGCCTCGGCGGCCTGGGCAGCGGCGCTCTCCTGCTCCGTCCGCTGGCGCTCGCCGGCGACCTGCTCGCCGCGGGTGATCTCGGCCTGGAGCTCCGTATATTGCCGGCGCAGCTCCTCCAGCCGGGCCGCTCGATCCACCCCGGCCTGCTGCTCGGCAGTGCCGACCAGGCCGGGACGGATGCTGCCGCGGCGGACCGGGGCGGTGAGGCTGGCGCGGCCGTCCTGTTGGCCTTCCAGCCTGGCGATCTGGCCGGCCAGGGCCTCGGCCTGGCGGCGCATGCCGGCGAAGCGTTCCTCCTCGCTGAGCATGCCCGCGCCCTGGCGGACGCCGTCCACCGCGCGCGCCGCCGCGGAGAGGGCGCGGGCCAGCGCGTTGGACAGGCCGATGGCGCGGTCGAGCTGCCCGAGGAAATTCTCGGTCGCCGCCGTCAGCTGCCCGAAGGCCCGGCCGAGGGAGAGCGGGGCGCGGTCGAGTTCCGCACCGAGGCGTTCGGTGGCGCGCAGCAGGGCCGGAAACACCCGCTCGGCGGTGAGCTTGCCCTCGCTGCCGAGCTTGCGGAGCTCGCCGATGGAGACGCCGAGTTCGCGCGCCAGGCCCTCGGCCAGCAGCGGCATGGCCTCAAGGATGGAGCGCAGCTCGTCGCCTTGCAGCACGCCGGAGGCCAGGGCCTGGGCCAGCTGCAGCGTGGCCGAAGAGATCTCCTGGGTGGAGGCGCCAGAGACGATAGCGACGCGCTGCAGGCCGCCGACGAGGCGGACCACCTGGTCGGAAGTGGCGCCGATCTCGCGCGCGGCGATCGAGAAGCGCTGGAAGGCGTCGACGCTTTCCGACACCGCGACGCCGGTCTGCAGCGCGTTGCGGTACAGCGCCTCATAGACCTGCCCGGCGCGCTCGACCGAGCCGGTGGCATTCTGCAGCCGGGAGAGGCTCTGCGTCAGCGCGTCGCCAGCCTGGACCAGGGCGCGGGCGGCGACCGCCACGCCGGCGAGCTGGATGCCGCGCGTGGCAACGTCCAGCAGGTCGAGCGATCGGGAAGCGCGCTCGGCGCCACCCTTGATCTGGTCGAGCGAGCGCTGGCCGGTCTCGCCGACCTCGCGCAGCCCGGCCTTGACCCGGGCGGCATCGTCCAGCGAAAGGCGCACCGAGACGCGGCGGGTGGCGTCGGCCATGGGCTGCAGCCCTCCTTGCATCGGCCGTCACGCGTCATCGGCGCCGCGCGTGCTCTCGCTGCGAAGAAGCGGTCGGTCTATCCTGCACGCTGAACAGGAATCGCTCTCAACGCTGCCTCCGTGGGCCGCGGTGGGGCAGATCGCCGGAAAGACGCAGCGCAGGATGCCGACCACCCCGCAGCAGATCGACCTCTGGCGCCAAGCCTCGACCGAGCATCAGCGTCTCGAGTTCAAGGAAGCGAAGGCGCAGTACGACACGGACAAGCTCAACAGGTACTGCGTCGCCATCGCGAATGAGGGCGGCGGCCACCTCCTGCTGGGGATCGCCGATGCCCCTCCGCGACCTGTCGTCGGATCGCGGGCCTTTCCCGACGTCGTGGTCACCGCAGAGCGCTTGTTCAAGGCTGTGGGGTTCAGAGTGGACGTGGAGGAAGTGCAGCACCCGGATGGTCGCGTGCTCGTGTTCCACATCCCGTCACGCCCGCGCGGGACGGCTTATCACCTCGACGGCGCCTACCTGATGCGCTCCGGCGAATCGCTGGTTCCCATGAGCGAGGACCAACTGCGGCGGATCTTTGCTGAAGGGCAGCCCGATTGGCTGGAGCAGCACTCCCGCACGGGTCTCGATGCGCAGGCAATCGTCGAGCTGCTCGATACCCAAGCGTTCTTTGAGTTGCTGAAGCAGCCCTATCCCACAGATCGCGCCGGCGTCATCGAGCGCCTCGTCCGAGAACGACTGATCGACGAGGTGCCCGATGGGTACGCCGTCCGCCGGCTGGGCGCGTTGATGTTGGCGAAGCAGCTTTCCGATTTCCCAGACGTCGCACGA
This sequence comes from Roseomonas sp., assembly GCA_041906015.1. Classification (GTDB taxonomy): domain Bacteria; phylum Pseudomonadota; class Alphaproteobacteria; order Acetobacterales; family Acetobacteraceae; genus Neoroseomonas. The sequence goes on along the minus strand of JAYRJZ010000011.1, from coordinate 73,201 downwards.
AAGGCCCCAAGAGTCGTCGTCTACAGCGGCACATCGAAGCTGGAGACGAAGCTCGACCAGCCCGGCTCACGAGGCTACGCGGCTGGCTTCCAAGGTCTGGTGCGCTTCGTGATGGGGCAGCTTCCGCAGAACGAGATCATCAAGGACGCGCTGCGCACCGAGGTGAAGCTCGTTCCTGAGGTGGTGATCCGCGAACTCGTGGCGAATGCGTTGATCCATCAGGACCTCGAGATGGCCGGCGCATCGGTCATGGTCGAGATCTATGCCGACCGCCTGGAGATCTCGAACCCAGGCGAGCCGATCGTGGCCGTCGATCGCTTCATCGATGGTTACCAGTCACGAAATGAGCGACTGGCGGACCTGATGCGGCGCCTCGGCATCTGCGAGGAGAAGGGCAGCGGAATCGACCGCGTCGTACATGCTGCCGAAGCCTATCAGCTTCCGGCGCCGGATTTTCGAGTCGGTCACAAGCGCACCGTCATCACCATTTTCGGACACCGGCCGTTCGATGGGATGGATCGCGAGGATCGTGTTCGCGCTTGCTACCAGCACGCCGCGCTCAAGTGGGTGATGTCGGAGCGCATGACCAATCAATCTCTCCGGGAACGGTTTGATCTACCCGAATCGAAGGCCGCGATTACGTCGCAGATCATTTCCGCGACGGTTGATGCCGGGCTGATCAAGGCCGACGAGAAGGTCGGCGGATCGCGGAAGTTCGCACGCTACCTCCCCTACTGGGCCTGAGTTCATTTTCGTGGTCATCCTGGCCACGACCCGGGAACCCCGGAAACTCTCGCCAATTCAAAGGGTTGTTTATTTAAGGCTTTCCCCGACCGGGCTTTCCTGAGGATCCCGCCTGGAGACTATCCCGGCCGCCATGCCGGCCCGCAGTGCCGACAGCAGTTCCGCTGCCACCCAGGACGGCGCGCCCAATTCACGTGCGACAGAGAGAGCCCCAGCAATGTCGAGGTCGAGGCCGGCCATGGTAGCTGCGATGCAGGTGGTGCCGGCCGACCAGCAGGCAGCGCCCTCAACGCTGGTGGGCGCGTGCTGGCCGTAGGGGCAGGCCAGGCCGCAATCGCGCTCCAGGGCGGCGCAGCCGCGGCAATATTCGGGCCCGCGGCCGAAATGCCAGGCGGCGCGGGCCCTCAGCCGTTTCCCTCCAAGGCCACCGCAGCGACGGGGGCGGTGGCGCGGTCCCAGAACGCGGCGGCGATGTCGTCGAGGTCCATCAGGCGCTCCACCGCCTCGGGCGAGAGCGGCAGCGGCTTGCCGGCCGCATCACCGACGCCCTCCCAGGCGGTGACCGCGTGGCGGGCGAGCGCCTTGACCAGGAAGGCGAAGGACAGGCCGCGCGACATGTCGGGGTCGAGGTCCGGATCGGCGATGCGGATCGCGGTAAGGCGGCGTGCGGCGGCGGCCTGCGCGGCGGCCATCACGGCGGTCGTCGCGGGCCGGATCTCGACGCGCACGCCGCGCGGCAGGTCGAGCCAGTACGGCTCGACTGGGAGGTCGAGGGTGAGCATCGGGGAGATCCCTTAACGGAGGTGATTGAGCTGACACGCGGAGATCTGTGGCATGCTCGGAGAGGAGCGCACACGCATCGACAGGCGGTGCCGCACCGATCGCCCGGGGGGGCACTGTCGTTCCGGTCCTAACGTCGATGCAGCCGCCCGGCGGCCAACGCTCAGAAGGTGTTTGCCCTGACGAGCCCGATGAGACGACGGAAGTCGACATCGGGGCTGTCGCTTTTCCAGCGGTTCACGAAGCGACACACGATCTGCAGGTTGCCTGGCTCGTAGTGTCCTGCGCTGTCGATCCGATCGAGTGAGCAGCACAGCTCCGGGTCGCTGCCGCCCTCATCAAACTGCAACGCGATCCCTGTGATCGCACAGAGGCCGTCCTGGTCATCGATAAGGGACGACGCGCTGCGCTCATCTCCGCGCCGCGCAGCACGGCGAGCGCGCGGCCGAGTTCATCGAGGCTGCGGTACTCAACAGTGCGCCCATCGAAGGTGACGCGCGTGGTGCCGCCGGTGTACGCAGCAGCAAGGGCGGCGGCGCGGCTGCCGGCCGGCTGCGCCAGCGCCCAGGCCAGGACGGCGGGATCCATTAGGCGGCCCGCAGCGTCGGCAACGGCGCCGCCGCGTTGACCAGGTAGGACAAGCCGCTCGGCGGGTTCGGCATGATCGGCACGCCGGCCTGATGCGTCAGCGCCGCGAAGAACCCATTCTCGCTGCCGGTGCCGCCGCCGGCGCCACCATCCGCCGCGGACGAGCCGAGCAGCAGTGTGTTCCCCCCACTGAACGCCTGCGTGCTGGTGCCGCGCACCGAGGGTATCCCGGAAAAGCATAGCAGCAGCCACCAGATTCCGGCCGGGATCCAGCGCGGCTGCGCAAAGGGGCAGAGCGCATTGCCGGCCGCAGTCGTGTCGGCGTCCGCCAGCGGCTCCTCGATCACCGCCCCCGGCCGGCCGGCACCATTGTCCGCCGCGAGCGCCATACGCAGGAGTCCGGCCGCGCCCGTCGTCACACTGACAGCCATAGCCGAGAACAGCCCGGGCCGGGCCAGCACGTAGGGGACGCAATACAGCCGGTTCGCCGTCATCGCGACGGCACCGCCGACCGCGCGCGCATGCTGCGAGGCGTAGAACCGGCCCGACACGTAGGGCAGCATCGCCGGCGCGGGCGGCAGGTAGTGCTGGAACAGCGCGGTCATGCGAGCGGCCGGATGCCGAGGGTGAGCAGGCGCTCCGCCGCCTGGTTCACTGGCGCGGCACCGAGGCCGGACCGCAGCCGCAGCCAACGCCAGCCGAGCAGCAGCGTCGGCGGCAGCGTGAGCGCGCGGCCTGCGGCGACCATCAGCACCACCTCATTGCCGAGGTGGTCGTAAAGGTCCGCCCAGCCCGATGGCTCGCCCTCGTCGAGCGAGCCCTGCAGGGTGAGCGGGGCGTCGGTCCAGGCAGCGGGCAGCAGCAGCAGGCAGACGCCGTAGCCGACGCTGGCGACGGGTCCGCTCAGCGCCTGGCCGGCGGCGATGCTGGTGCGCACGGGCACGATCGCGGTCATCAGAATCTCCAGTATCAGCGCAGCCAGCCCTGGCGCGGGGCGAGCCAACCACGCGGGCGATGGGCGCTGGGTGGTGTTGCGGGCGCCGCCAGTTCGGCCTGCGGTGACGCCGGTGGGTGGGCGACATTCCCGGCGGCGGGAAGCTCGCTCGGCCGGAGAGGCGCATCGGCAATCTGGTCGCGCAGCTGCTGCCAGAAGCGCTCACCGTAGCGGTCGGCACCGAGCAGCCACAGGGCGGCGCGGGCGAGCACGGCGCAGTCCAGCGCCTCGTTGCGTTCCCTGAGCTTCGCCCATTCCTGCCGCGCAAAGCCGCGGCGGTCCTTCACGGTGCGCAGCTGCTCCGCAACCAGCTGCTTGACCCACTCAGCCTCGATGCCCCGCGGCAGGTGCACCCAGCCGGGCGGCACCTCCTCCGCGTCACCGCGGCCCAGCCAGAGCCGGCGATACAGGTCGGCCTTCCAGGTCGAGACGGAGACGGTCCACAGCTTCAGGCCGCGCCGCAGCTTGCGGCCATCGACCAGCGCGTCCACCGGCGTCGGGCCCTGCAGGGGCTGCGCCCGGTTCCAGCCATCGACGCCCTTGGTCGGCGCGATGCGCGGATCGCGCAGGCGGCGGAGGTGGCCATAGACGGCGGCGGTGTCGCGGCCGCCGGTGTCGACGCAGAGCCTGGCGATGCGCACCGCGCCGCCACCCTGGCGTGGCCAGTCGCGGGCCAGCAGGCGCGCCAACTCGTCCCAGGGCTCCCGGTCCCGCGGGCTACCGGGGATCACCACGTGATCCACGAGCCAGGAGGAGAAGCCCTCCGCCCAGCCCCAGACGTCGCATTCCAGGCGATCGTCCTGGACGTCCACGCCGGCCGTCAGCACCAGCGCGCCGGGCGGCACCACGCCCATGGCAAAATCCTCGCGGCGCTCGACGAGCCGCTCCCAATCCGGCGCCTCGCCCTGCTCCTGCCAGGTCTCGCCCAGCACGGTGTTCTTGAAGGTCTTGATGTCCTCGGGCTTGCCCTGGGCGGCCTCCCAATCGCGCGCGATCTGCGCCCAGGAGAGCCAGCCCACGGGCGAGTACAGCGCCGAGATGTGGAAGCCGATGGTGTGCGGATCCTGCCCCTCGGCCGTTGCGCGCCATTCGCCGCCGCCGAGCATCGCGGTCTTGTCGTGCTCCTGCATCGGATGGTCGCAGGCGGAGCAGTGATACCGCGCCGTCTCGGGCGAGGCCTTTTCCCAGAGCAGCCGCTCGAAGCGCAGCCACTGCATCTCGCCGCATTCGGGGCACGGCACGAAGAATCGCCGCTGGTCGCTGGCGAGATACTCCCGCTCGATGCGGCTCCGGCCGGCTATGGTGGGCGTGCTGACCAGGAAGGCCTTGCGGCGCCAACCGAAGGTGCGGGCGCGGGCCTCGGCCAGCGCGATGGGATCGCCCTCGCCGGCGACGTCGCCGGGATAGGCGTCCACCTCGTCGAGAAACAGGAACCGCGCCGTCATCGAGCGCAGCCCGACCGCGCTGTTGGCACCCGTCAGGACCAGGATGCCGCCGGGGAATTCCTTCGACAGCATGGTGTTGCCGCTGTCGCGGGCGCGAGCCGGCGCGACACGCTCCCGCAGCGCCGGCGTCTCCTCCAGCAGCGGATCGATGCGCTGGCGCGAGAAGCGCTTGGCCAGTTCCACGGTCGGCTGCACCGCCAGCGCTGGCGCCGGCACGTGGTGCATGATGTAGCCGAGCCAGTTGTTTCCGCTTTCCGTGGCGCCGACCTGCGCGCCCTTCATGAACACGACGCGGCGGGCGGGATGCACCGCGGAGAGCGCGTCCATCACATCCTTGAGATAGGGCGTGCGGCTGGTGCGCCAGGGACCGGGTTCGGCCGAGGCCCGGCTGCCGAGCATGCGATGGCGCTCGGCCCACTGCGACACCGTGAGTTGCGGCGGTGGCCGGAGCATGGCGCCGACGCGGCGGCGCACATGCTCACGGCTGCGAAGACCGGTCCCCTCCGAGGCCTGCGGGATCGAAGCGATCGGCAGCCTCCGTCAGCAGGTCGTTGATGTGGCTCTGCAGGATGGTCTGCAGCAGGTGCGGGTCGACGCTGATCTCGGCGGCGATCAGGCCGGAGACGCGGGCCGGCCAGTTCAGCAGCGCGTCCCGCATGGTGCTGCCGATCTCGTCGAGCGCGGCATTCGCCTCGGTGACGTCGAGCAGGCGACGCTTGGTCTCGTCGAGCGAGAGACGCTGCGCCTCCACCTTCAGGGCGAGCTGCGCGACCTTCAGCCGGGCGAAGGGCGTGCCCTCGGCGCCGGCAGCGACGCCACCATTGGCGAGCGGCGAGCGGACAGGATCCGCGGTCTCCACCAGGCGGCGGCGGGTCTTGTCGATGTCCCACTGGCCGTCCGGCTCGCGGGCGATGCGGTTGGTCTGCTCGGCCTTACGCAGGGCGGTTTCGGTCACACCGATGCGACGGGCGGCCTCGCGCGTGGATGGGGTCAACTCGGGCATGGCGGCGGACCTCCCGCCGCACGCGTTTGTCGAATCAGTCGGCGCACCACATGCGCTGCGCTACGCACTGTAATCGGACGATGACGTTGCCAGCGAGATCTTCCGCGTGCAGCACGCGATTTACCGTGCAAGATCAGGGCACTCATCGAAGGCCGACGACGATGCTGCAGCCGAGCGCACCGAAGGACATCGAGAAGATGGTCGAAGCGACCGCGAAGGCGATGGCAATCGCCGAACACCACTGCGGCACACCGCGCATGGTGAAGCTCTACCTCGATGACGCCAGGAAGGTGCTGCTGGACGTCGCCAAATCGGCGAGGCGCCAGAAATGGACGATCGAGGAACTGATCCTCGCGCTCGATCCGCCAAAGCCGAAACTGAAGCCCTGCGAGAAGTACGCGGACCCGCCGCAGCGCGGCGGGCCCTGATCGCGGCGCCGGCGGCGTCAGTCGGCGATGCGGTAGATGCTGTAGCTGCCGCGGGCGCCTTCCTTGTTCGGGCCGACCTGGCGCACACGCTCCAACACCTGCACCTCGATCCCCTGCCGCTTCTTCAGGCCCGCGAAGAAGCCGCGCACCGTGTGCTGTTGCCAGCCGGTCGCCTCGCAGATCTGCGCGATGGTCGCGCCCTCCTCGCGGCGGAGCATCGCCAACACCGTCTCCTGCTTCGTGCCCTCCCGCGGCTTGCGCGGCGCGCCCGCCTCCCGTGTCGCGCGGGCGTGCTTGCCCGCGAGCAGGGCGCGCAGGGCCTCCATCGGCGCGTCGAGGGCGCCGACCATATCGCCCTCGCGGTTGGCCTCGTCGTCCCAGGCGGCGAGGATCGCCGCGGCGGCGTCGCGCAGGCTGGCGCGGGGCGTGGCGGCGCGTGCCGCGAGGGTCTGGTCAAGCAGGGCGATTTCCTCCGCCAGGGGCGCGGCCTGGGCGGGTTCGGGCGCCGGGGCGTCCTCACCCTGCGGCGCCGGGGCCTCCGCGCCCATGGGCGTCGTTTCGGCCACCGCGTCGCCCTCGTTCGGGTCGACGCCGATGGCGCGCAGCCCCTCGTCGGTGATGCGCGCCACGATCCAGGTCCCGTCCTCGTCCTGGCGCCAGCCCAGCCCGACGAAGTCCCGCGGGGCGTTGATCTCGGTCAGCAGGTTGTTCTTGATCAGGCTGCGGAACACCGCGTTGCGCGCGGCGGCCGGCAGGGTCTTCGGCGCGCGGGCGAGGCCCATCTCGTGCTGCGCGGCGGCGCTCAGGATCACGCGCTGGGTGTCGGAAAGCTTGGTCATCGTGCTGGTCTCCGGTGTCGGGAGCCGACCCTCGGCCCCCTACTGCCGGGAGCCCCGCCGGGCAGGAGCCGGTCGGGGCGGTGCGGAAGTGACCCGCGTCAAGCGCTGTATTCACCCCGGCAGAAATGCTGGTCCGCGACGTCCTTCAGCTTCGCGGTGGCATCCGAAAGCCAGGCTGCTTCGCCCCAGAGCACCGTCTCCGGATCCGCGCCGAAGTGGTCCGCGCTGGCCTGCTGGAGTTCGGTGAGGAGGGCGTCGAACTCCACCTTCTTCGCGAGGAAGGCGGCCAGGCTGCGTTCCTGGTTGCGGGCGGCGCGGTCGGTCATCGTGGTCTCCGTCTTGCTGCAGGGCATCCCCTGCGTGTGACGGACCATTCGCGCTGTGCCGCGCACGAGCCAAGCAAGATGCAGCGTCGTGAGATTGCTATGATTCGGCGGTCTGGATCACATCATGATCGATGATGCCGCGCGCGGCTGCGATGTCGGCGAAGATGCGATCATCGCCCTCCAGCACCGCGGCCTCGCCGGTGGTCTCCTGCCAGCGCCGCACGATGACGTCGGCATAGGCGGGGTCGATCTCCAGCAGCACCGCGCGCCGCCCCGTGCGCTCCGCCGCGATCATCGTCGTGCCCGAGCCACCGAAGCAATCCAGCACCGTGTCGCGCGGCTTGCTGCTGTTGCGGATGGCGCGCTCAACCAGTGCGACCGGCTTCATCGTCGGATGCAGGTCGTTGCGCGCCGGCTTGTCGAAGTGCCAGACGTTCCCCTGGTCACGCGCGCCGCACCAATAGTGCTGCGCGCCGGCCTTCCAGCCGTAGAGCATCGCCTCGAACTGCTGGTGGTAGTCCGCGCGGCCGAGGGCGAAGGTGTTCTTCGCCCAGATGATCGTGCTCGACCACTTCCCGCCCGCCTCCTGCCAGACGCGATGCAGCGTCGGCCATTCGGAGGAGGACATGCAGACGTAGCAGGCGCCCTTCGTCACCGAGAGCAGGTTGGCCAGCGCAGGACGGAGGAACTCGGGAAAGCCGCCGCCGAGCGCGTCGTTCGCGATGGTCATCTTAGCCGCGGTGCCGCCCTCATAGGCCACATTGTAGGGCGGGTCGACGAAGCCCATGTCGGCCAAGTGGCCGGTGCCGAGGGCGCGCTGCACTTCGGCCAGCTTCGTCGCATCGCCGCAGAGAAGGCGGTGGTCGCCGCAGCGCCAGAGGTCGCCGGGGCGCGTCACGGGCACCACGGGCGGCGGCGGCGCCTCGTCGGCATCTTCGCCAAGACCGGCATCCGCCGCGGCCAGCAGCCGGTCCAGCTCCATGCCGGAGAAGCCAAGCACGTCCAGGTCGACGACCGCCTCGTCGCGGATGCGCGCGATCTCCGCCGCGAGCAGCGCCTCGTCCCAACCGGAGTTCAGCGCGATCTGGTTGTCGGCCAGGCGCAGGGCACGCGCCTGCGCCGGGGAGAGATGGCCGAGCCGCAGCACCGGCACCGAGGCGAGCCCGAGCTGCTTCGCCGCCATGACGCGGCCATGGCCGGCGATCAGCACACCTTCGGCGTCGACCAGCACCGGGTTCACGAAGCCGAATTCGGCGATGGATGCGGCGATCTGCGCCACCTGCGACGGTGAATGCGTGCGGGCGTTCTCGGCGTAGGAGACCAGCCCCGCCACCGGCAGGGTGGAGACGACAAGGTCAGGCTGCATTCGCGGTGACCTCCATCCGCGCCGCGGCGACGACGTCATAATCCCGGCCATCGTCGGCCAGCGTGATCGGCAGGTCGGGACGCAGCATCCGCCACCGCGCCACGGCCAGATCGACATAGGCGGGCGCCAGGTCAATGGCGCGCACGCGGCGGCCGGTGCGCTGGCTCGCCAGGATGGTGGTGCCGGAGCCACCGAAAGGCTCGAACACCACCTCGCCCTCATCGGTGTAGGTGCGCATCAAGAACTCCGGCAGCGCGCCTCCTCCTGCAACAGGGCGAGATGCTCGGCCGGCAGGTCGATCACCTGGCCGATCGGCAGCAGGCGCATGTCATCGATCGTCGGGTGGTTGCGGCGGGCGACATCCATCACGCCGCCTCCCGGCCGAACAGATCGGCCAGCGCGCAGCCCGCGGCGCTGCGGGCGCTGAGCGGCCGCGGCCGGACGATCAGCAGATAGGCGCAGCGCCCTTCGGCGACGCGGCGCTGCACGAGATGACCGAGGCCGGCCTCCGCCATCGCCCAGACGCGCCGCGCGACGGCTTCGAGATCAACGCGGCGTTCGGCCGACAGCTCGGAGGCGACCTTGTCGCGATCGCGGGCGAGCAGGCCGATGTGATAGACGATCGCCTCGCCGGGCGACGCATCGGCGTAGCGGTCGCACAGCCCATTCTCGGTCAGCACGGCGTCGAGCAGATCCTCCACGTTCAGCAGGATCTCGTTCGACAGCAATTCGGGGGGTGTGAAGCGCACCGGTCGGCTCTCCCTGTCACGCATGGTTCGGCATCTCCTTCTCTACGGAGACGAGGGGGGATTTTTCCCACCGGGTCGGATGAGCTGGGGCATGTCGTGTTCGACGTCCCCGCGAGCGTCTCGGCATCTCCGCCGCCTACTGGTCGCGCATCGAGCGGGACCTCGAGAGCCCGCCGCGCGACCAGCTCATTGAACGCGCTGCGGCCATCCTCGGTGTGCAGATGGACGACTTGTACGTCGAGGCCCGGCGCCTGCCGCCGGACATGCGGCAGGACATGGCGAAGGTGGTGCGGGCCTATCGGCGCCTGCGCGCGATCGAGCGGAGGTGATCGTGGCCAAGACCAACCGGCGAAAACCTTACTACACGGTGCGGGAGATCTACGCGCGGTGGGCCATGGATGCTGACGACATCTCCGCCTACGTGCTGGAGGGCGAGCTCTGTCTGTCCCTCCCTGTCGCGGCGTTGCTGATGGAGGTGAGTGACACGCATCAGGCTGCGGATGGGCGGATCCGGGTCGAGCCGAAGGGGCGCCAGCACCAGGTCGGCCCAATCGATCTGTCGCGCATCGATGCCTATGCCGTCATGCAGAACGGCGCGGGCCAGATCGCGCGCTTTCTGAGCCCGGCCGGCGAGTTGCTGGAGCCGATCGACGATGCCGGCGAACGCCACGCGTTGCTCGTGAAGCGGGCCCAGCTGGTCGTTCGGCATGACGAGCTGGAACGCTTCGAGATGGAGCATGATCTCGGTCACGCCAGTGAGCCGCTGCCATCAGCCCCCGTGCCCTCTCGTGCTTGGCCAACACCAGCGGCGCGCGGCGCGCCGCCTCGGCACGATTGGGAGGAGTGTCTCTGCGAGCTCGGTGCGATCGCCCATGACGAGGGCCTATCTGAGACGCAGGCCCCCCTGGTACGGCGGATGATGGACTGGTTCTCGACCACCTACGGGCCGGAGAACGTCCCGAGCGAGAGCGCGGTGAAGCAGCGGGTCAGCCGATTCTACCATCGTCTCCGCGGCGACGATCCTCGCGCCGTGGCGCCACCGCCGCCACGCCGGCGCGGGCCTGCGCCGGCCCATGGGAAGAACGGGCGCGCGAATACGTAAAGGGGAGGCAGGACAATGCGTGCTGGATCACGATGCCCCTGCCGACCTCGAACGCCTATCTCCCACCCCATCTCCGCGAGGTCTGCGACCTCCTGGCCCGCGGCCTGCTGCGGCTGCGCAGCCGCGCTGCCGAGGAAGCTGCGCGCGACGCCGCGGACCGCAGAGAGCGGTTGCTACACTTCTCGGCCACCCAGCGCCTGCATGCGAACCGGACCAACCGGAGAGACGCATGATGCGCACGAAGAAATCCAAGCCGGCTGCCACGCCGGCGTTCACCGCATCCGCCATCCCGCCCGCCGACGTACTGGGCCGGCTCGCCGCCCTTAAGACCGCCTCTACGCCGACGCTGAAGCAGCAGTGGCGCGAGTTCTTCGGCACCGAGCCGCCGCCCTATAATCGGCGCTTCCTGGAAAGCCGCCTCGCCTACCGAATCCAGGAGCTGGCCTATGGCGGCCTGAAGCCCGAGACGTTGGCCCGCCTCGAGGCGCTGGGCGAGCGGCTCGACGGCGGGAAGGTCACGGTTCGCCGCATGCGCGGCGACGATAAGCCGATCGCCGGCACGCAGCTGATCCGCGAATACCAGGGCGTCGAGCACGTCGTGACCGTTACCCGCAGCGGCTACGAGTATCAGGGTCGCCCCTACCAGTCGCTCTCCGCCATCGCCCGCGCCATCACCGGCACGCGCTGGAACGGGCGCGTGTTCTTCGGGCTGCGCCCGAGCCGGGCCGCGGCATGAAGCGCGATGCGAAGCCGGCCGCGGCGATGCCGGCCACCGTGCGGAAGCTCCGCTGCGCGGTCTACACCCGGAAGTCGAGCGAGGAAGGCCTCGACATGGAGTTCAACTCCCTCGACGCCCAGCGCGAGGCCTGCGAGGCCTTCATCGCCAGCCAGCGCGCCGAGGGCTGGGTGCTGGTGCGCGACCGCTACGACGATGGCGGGATCTCCGGCGGCACCCTCGAACGCCCCGCGCTGAAGCGCCTCGTCGCTGACATCCAAGAGGGGCTGGTCGACGTGGTGGTCGTCTACAAGATCGACCGTCTGAGCCGGTCGCTGGTCGACTTCACCAAGCTGGTCGAGGTGTTCGACGCGAACAACGTGACCTTTGTTTCTGTCACTCAGTCCTTCAATACGACCACCAGCATGGGCCGGCTGACGCTCAACATCCTGCTCAGCTTTGCCCAGTTCGAGCGCGAGGTCATTGGCGAGCGGATCCGCGACAAGGTGGCGGCGTCGCGCAAGCGCGGAATGTGGATGGGCGGCTATCGCACTCGCCGAGCGCAGCTACCGCCTGCGGCCCGTCACGCTGTGGGGCGCACTGCTGGATGCGCAGGGCGCCTTCGTGGCGGACCCGTTCCCGCTCTGGGCTGGGCTGATGGACACGATGGAGGTGACGGACGGCGCCGAGCCCTCCGTGGCACTGACCTGCGAAAGCCCGCTGGTGGACCTCGAGCGTGCCGAGGTACGGCGCTATACCGACGCCGACCAGCAGGCGGAATACCCCGGCGATCGGTTCTTCGAGTTCGTGCCGGCGCTCCAGGAGGCGGAGATCCGGCTGCCGATCCAGTGACCCGGCTGCCCGACTGGCCGGAGCGGCTGGCAGCGCTGATCACGGCGGCGGAGCATCGGCCCTTCGACGATGCGCGCTGGAACTGCGGGCGCTTTGCCTTGGCGGCAGTGGTGGCCTGCACCGGACGCCGCCCGTCGTGGCAGCACCGCCCGACCCTCGCCGCGATGGCCGACACCGCGGGCTATCCGCGCGTGCCAGTGCCCTTCGCCCGTGCTGGCGACGTGGTGCTGTGCACAGATCCCGACCGGCTCGGCGTCGTGCTCGATGCCGGGCGCGCGGCCTTCGTCGGGCCCGCAGGTCTGCTCCGCCTTCCTATGACCGCCTGCACCATCGCCTGGAGGGTTGGCTGATGCCCGTCGCTATCCCCTTCATCGCTGCCGCCGCGGGGGCCGCCGCCTCGGCAGTCATTGGCGGCGGCGTCCTGGGCGCCGTGGCGGCCGCCGGTGCCGCCCTGGTGGTCTCCGCCGTGGGTGCCGCGGTCTTCCGCCCCAAGTCGCCCTCCGCCGCCCGCAGCGCCAACGTCACGCCAGGGGCGGACGCCGGTCCCGGCTCGGGCTTCGATCCCCGCACGCCGGGCGCCGGCCGCACCCAGTCCTTCCGCCAGCCCATCACCGAACACCAGATCGTCTTCGGCCGCTGCCGCACCTCCGGGCCCGTGGTGTTCCTGCATTCTGCCACCGATGATGAGGGCCGCGCCGACGGCTTCCTCCATGTCGTCGTGGTGCTGGCCGCGCATCGCGTCCGTGCCATCGGCGAGGTCTTCCTCAACGGTACCGCCTCCACCGACGCGAAGTTCGCCGGGCTGCTGCGTATCGACCGCGCGCTGGGCGATCCCGGCCAGGTCGCTAACGCCAATCTCGTGGCCGACACGGGCGGCCAGTGGACCACGGCCCATCGTGGCCAGGGGCGGGCCTATCTCGCCGTGCGGCTCAAGTTGCGGCCCGAAGCCTTCCCCTCCGGCGCGCCCAGCCTGTCCGCCATCGTCGAGGGGGCGGACACCATCCTTGACCCGCGCACCGGCGCCACCGGCTGGTCCGACAACCCGGCCCTGTGTCTGGCCTGGTACCTGACCTCACCCTTCGGGTGGCGCGCGGCGTGGGCTGACATCGACCTGCCGGCGCTCATGGCCGCCGCCAACATCTGCGACGAGATCATGGGCCGGCGCGATGGCACCGCCGAGCGGCGCTACACCGTCAACGGCGCCGTCACCCTCGGCGAGGGCAAAATCGCCATCACCCGCAAGCTGGTCGCCGCCATGGCCGGCGCCTTGGTGGTGAGCGGCGGGCGCTTCTACATCCATGCTGGGGCGCCGGCGCTTCCGGCGGCGACCCTCACTTCGGACGATTTGCGCGGTGATGTCACGATCGTCGGCTCGCGCCCGCGGCGGGACCTCTTCAACGGGGTGCGCGCCGTCTATGTCGAGCCGGCCGCCGCCTGGCAGCCGACCGATGCGCCGCCGCTGCTCGCCAGCAACTACGTGACCGAGGATGGCGGCGAGGCGATCTACCGGGACATGGAGTTCCCGCTCACCACCTCGGCGGCAACGGTCCAGCGCCTGATGAAAATCGAGCTGGAGCGCAACCGCCGCCAGCGTGAGGTGGCGATGCAGGCGAATCTCTCGGCGCTGCGGCTGCGGCCCTGGGACGGGGTGACCGTGGCCCTCGACCGGCTGACGCCTTTCCCGGCCCGGGTGACGGGATGGGCACTGGCGCCGGATGGCGGGGTGAACCTGCAACTGGCCGAGGAGGATCCCGCCGTCTGGGCCTGGAACCCGGCGACGGATGAGCGGGCCACGGGCCAGAACCCGTCCGTGGTGCTGCCGAACCCGGGCGTCATCGCAGCACCCGCTGCCATCCTCGTGGAGACCCCGCTCGGGACGACCTTCGCAGCGATCGCGGCGTCCTGGTCGGCGGTGGGCTCGGCCTATCTCGCCGGCTACGAGATCGAGTTCCGCCCCACCTCCGTTGCCATCTGGCAGGGCTATGCTGGCGGCTTCGGTGCCACCGCCGTCGCCATCCCCACCGCGGAGCCGACCGCCTTCCGGGTGCGGGCGCAGGCGCGCAGCGGGGCGGTGTCGGGCTGGCGCGAGGCGCTGGTCCCGGCTGCCGCCTCGGGCCTGGCCGCGACCGGCATCGCCGGCGGCGTGCGGCTGTCGGGCGGCTTTCCCCCGGACGGGGTACGGTTGCAGGTCTTCGAGGCCAGTAGCGCCAGCCTCACCGCCGCGACCAAGCTGGCCAACGAGCCGACCGCGCTGCCCTGGGACCGCACCGGCCTCACCACCGGCCAGACCCGCTGGTACTGGCTGCGCAGCGTCTCGGCCGAGGGCAACGTCTCGGCCTTCGTCGGCCCGGTCACCGCCACCGCCCTCTGATCGGAGAATGCCATGCCGGCACGTATCGATGACCTGCTGGTCCTCAACGCCAACCTCAACAAGAGCGACTTCGCGAAGTACCTCCGCGACCGGGAGGCGGTGCTGCCGAACGACTTCGGCGGGCTCGGCGATGGCGTGGCCGATGATCGCACCGCCATCCAGGCCGCCTTTGATCGCGCCGGCGCGGACCAGAAATTCGCGATGATCCCGCCGGGCACATGGAACGTCTCCGGCACCGTGACCCTGCCGGGCGGGGCGCGTGGCCTGATCATGCAGGGGACCATCCGCTACACCGGCACCGCGCTGACGAGCGTGCTCGTGCTCGGCGATGGCGGCACAATCCGCAACGCCGAGAAGCTCTACACGGGACTGAACGTCATCCGCGCCACGCAGTCCGATTGGTCCTCCGAGGCCGACATCGGCATCACCGTGCGCAACGTCGATGCCTCGCAGATCGAGCTGCGCCGGGTGGAAGGCTTCACCATCGGCATGCGCACGTTGGGCGACGGGCGCGGCGTGGAGGACAGCACCTTCACGCTGGGCCGCATCGTCAACAACCGCATCGGCCTCGACATCTGGTGCGCCACGGCCACGGCCTGGAACACCTCCGTGCGCTACTATGGTGGGCACTTCGCTCATGCGACCGGGGTGAATGCCAGCCAGGACCGCTTTGGGATCCGGCTTGGCAATGAGCCCGGCGCCTACACCAACCACAACCGCCACGTCTTCGACGCGCCGAACTTCGAGCTGCGCCAGGCCGGCAGCAACATCGCCATCCCGTTCCTGAACCAGACCTCGGGCAGCGCCATCATCGCGCGGAACATGCGCATGGAGGCGTGCTCGCCCCTGGCGGCCCGGCACACGGCGGGGGCGCAGGATTGCGAGTACGACATCGCCTGGACCAACACCTATCTGGTCGGCATCGACTACACGGCGACGGCGAACCGCTGCGGCAATGCGGTGATCAACCGGCACCGGGCGCCGGCGTCGCGCTTCCAGCGATTTCTCGCCGGTGTGCCCAACACCCGGGCGGCGGCGTTCCGGCAGTCGGCGACCGAGGTGGGCGTGGAGGGGCTGATCACCATCGCCACCTCCACCACCACCGCGACCTTCATGGCGGATTTCTGCTTCAACGGGCTGACCGACCTGACGCCGACCGACCGGGCGGTGACGCTGGCGGCGAACCGTGGGCTGGGGTGGATGCTGGATACCTCCCAGGCGAAGGAATTCGCGCTGGCGCATTGGCTGACGGCCGGCGCCTCGGGCGGGCGGCTGTTCGTGCGGGTGTTCGATGGGGCGGGGAACGTCCGCGAGGACATCGCGGGCGACGTGCTGGCCTCCATCACCACCATGCAGTGGAACGGGCCGGCCAAGGGCTGGAATGCCGGCGCGCCGATGGATGACGCGAACTTCAATCGGCGGCAGACCATCCGCGTCGGCGCGTCCGTGGCCTATGCGCAGGTGGGGGTGATCGGCTTCGACGGGCCGATCGACCTGCAATCGCTCCGGCTCTTCGGGCTGCCGGAGGCCGCGCCTGCCGTGCTGAACGGCACGCCGTTGTTGACCGGGGCGCTGTTCGGCTCGGGGCGACGGGAGTTCGCGGCGGAGGTGTCCTGGGATCTGCCGAGCCTGGCGCCGGGGGCGACGGCGCTGATCGATGTCACGGTGAGCGGGGCGCGGGCCGGCGACCTGGCGCAGGCGTCGCTGGTGTCATCGACACGGTTTATTGAGCTCGATGCCGGGGTGTGGTCGAACAACACGGTGCGCGTGATGGCGCGGAACATCTCGGGCGCGAGTTTCGATCTGGCGGTGACGACGCTGTCAGTGCAGGTGGCCAAGAGGCGCGCAGGCTAAACCACATAACCCACATAGAGGACATTACATTTTCTTACATCGAATACTCATCGAGAGCATGCCGTCGCCACGAATTGTTGGAACGCGTTAGGGTTAGTCATGTGCATTTGCCGGAATACACCAGCGACCTGGTAAAGATTAACAAAGTCATACTGAGATAGTTGTGGCATCGGTGCTGACAAGTCAGCAAGCCTCGCACCTGGATCCCAATCTTGAGAAAATATCGTCACACTATGCACGAGCGCCGAGCCATCCGCGGCGTAGGTCCAACTGTATCGTAATGGCACACCAGCGACATCGACGCTCCTCGCACCAGCCCGCAGAAACACACGGTACGTCACTTGGTTATCCGTGTTTATATACGAGCCGATTGATTGGGCATAGGGCGTGCGAGTTGTACCAAGAGTGCTATTGATGCTTTGAATAATGCGCTTTTGAACATCATCCGGTAAAGGCACAACATCAGCGAAATCAGCTTCTTCAACGAGCGAAGCGAACACAGTTCTATGAAATTCGCGAGCTATCTCATTATTCACCAGTCCGGCCCGGCTCATCCGCTCCCGAGCATCGCGTTCATTAGCGGCAATTGTGTCCGGCGGTATCGTATACGCAATAACGCCATCTCGTGAAACAAAAGTTCCAAGCGGACACGCGATCCCTCGGTGAGCTTCCAACTCAAACCGCTCGCCTGCATATTCAAGGAAAAGCCTATTCTGGGTATCGCTCGAAAGTCGAATGTCAGATGCTGGAATAGAAATATGCTGCGAACCTCGCTCTAGGAAAAACTGTGCCTGCCCCTGGAGGGAAACACCACCTCCGATGGAATGATAGCCACCGCGACTGAAGAAAGTGCGCGCAAACGATGCTGGAGCATCTAAGTTCAGAAAAGCATTAAACGAATCCGGGCGTGACGCCGCAAGAGCGGACGACGCAAGACAAGAGACGAAAACGCATACGATTATAGAGCGAAGAAAACGAGCGAGAGGATTGCCGTGCCTGATCGCCATTTTGGCCTCCAACTTTCTCGGCGAACTTGGACGCGCGTCATCAAAAAAAAAGGGAGCGCTGCCTCCACGCCAGAACGATTCCAGGGCTCGCAGATAGCTGTCAAGGACAAAGCGCGAGGCCTGCGTACGAAGTCACCGCATTGCCGGCGCAAGAGCACAACCGCCATGGCTACCCGGGTGTCTCGCTGCGGCTGCAGCAACGGGATTAGACGCGTAGCTTCGTTGGCAGGCGTCCAGCGTCGACGATCTGCCTGGTCGAGCACTCGGGTGTTGCAGGCACGGATGCGACTGGACCTACGCAGGTCGCCCCGGGCGAATGCGACCCAACGCGCAGGTTCCATCGGCCCGATTGTGCGAGAAGCTCGGACAGGCTCCGACAGGGGCTTGTGCTTGCCAACGGCCTCAGTCAGTTTTGAGCCTGAGGCTGATCATCCGATGCGCGCGTGCAAGTCCATGGCGAGCAGCTAATTTTGAGAGTCTGAAGCAACGAAAAGTCGCCACAAATTTCACAAATCGTGGAGGGCTGGGCAATGACGGCGGTTCCCTATGGCGATATTTCTCGACGCGCTGCTGCACGACTAGCCGTTGAGTTTGGAGATATGGTACCCGCGCAGGTGGAGGCGCAACTGCACAGCGGGGGGCCTCCAGGAAGAGTTTTTGATCCAGCGACGCTCACAGCAGTTGCGGTGGCCACGTTGGTGCTCAACGTCGCCAAATTTGCTTACGACATCTATCGAGACAAGAAAAAGGACGGAGCGTCGCCCACAACTGAAACCCTCGCAAGGCAAATACGGATTGAGCTCCCTGTTAGCAACGACACGAGTGATGAGCAAAGAAACATAATAATTGCGACAGTGGTCGACGAACTCCTGAAGCAACCACCGAACACTTGACCCGCCGGCGGAGCATCAAGTGTCAGAAGATTCGATCGATCGGATCATCATTGAAGACATTGGCGAAAGTCGGATCCGGGTGGCGCTGCGGCGGGCCGGCAACGATTACGACGAGGTTGCCGGAGACCCCGTGGCCTTCATCCATCCATTTAGTTCGACAGATCGCGAAAGTCTTCGTTGGTACCTTGAGGACTATCTGCAAGCGCCATACGCAGTTTACGAGCAGCGAGGGCTAGCTGTTCAAGCTAGCTTAGCCCGATGGGGACATGCCCTGTTCGATGCAGTTTTTGGTCCAGGTAAACAAGGCCGTGACGCATACCTCAGGGCTCGTGAACGGCCAACGGAACTCGCGATCATCTCTCGTTCGTCCGACTTCCTAGGTTTGCCTTGGGAGTTGCTTCGAGACCCGCAGAAACCAACCCCCGTCGCTCTCGACCTTGTCTCCTTCGACCGTACGCTTCAGGTCGCTGGCCCAGCAGTTCCAACGCCGCCGGGCGAAGACCTGCGCGTGTTGATGGTGATCGCCCGTCCCTCCGGACTCGCAGATGTTGGTTACCAAATCATCGCGCGCCCGCTGGTAGATCGCCTGCAGGCAGTGCGCGGCAACATCGATCTTGACGTACTCCGCCCGCCAACGTTTGAGGCATTGGATTCGCAACTTAAGGCCGCTCGTGACGCTGGCCGACCCTACCACATTGTGCACTTTGATGGGCATGGGACCTTTGGCGATTTGCGACTTGGCAGCGGCGGCCAGCAGCAGTTCGACGCCAATGCAGCCTCACAGGGCTATCTGGCATTCGAAGCGGATGGCGGCGGGGAACATCTAGTTTCAGCGGCCCAGTTCGCGCTTGCGATTAGCCAGGGAAGAGTCCCCATCGTCGTACTCAACGCCTGTCGCTCGGGCATGATGGGCGAGGCGCAGATTGACGCCGCCGTGGCTTCCAGGTTGCTTGAGGCTGGGGCTGCATCGGTCGTAGCCATGGGATATTCGGTATACGCTGTAGCTGCGGCTGAATTTATGGCTGCCTTCTACGAGATGCTGTTTGCAGGCCAATCCGTTTCCGCAGCGGTCGCAGCGGGTCGACGGAGGCTCTACGTAGAAAACAAGAGGCCAAGTCCAAAAGGGATGATGCCCCTTGAGGACTGGATTGTGCCGGTCCATTACCGTCGGCGCAGCATAGGATTCCAGCAACTCAGGACCGTCCGAGCGCCTGACAAGCTTTCTCTAGACACCCTGCTTGAACGCTTGCGGCCTGGCGGACAGCTACCGGCCGGCACACCATTGCATGACCCATTAGCGCCGGACCGTCTCTTCGTGGGGAGGGACGCAGCATTCTACACATTAGAACTAGCAATGCAGTGGCAGAGAGTGGTTGTCGTTCATGGTCCGGCAGGTACCGGCAAGACTGAACTCGCCAAAGCCTTCGGGCGCTGGTGGCAAGCGACTGGTGGCGTCGATCAACCTGAGTGGATTATGTTCCACTCATTCGAACCCGGCGTGACCAGTTTTGGGCTCGATGGAGCTGTCACTGCGATTGGTCTAAGCCTCTTTGGGCCTGATTTCATTGCAAGAGCCGGGAGTATTGATGCACGGAAGCAGATCATAATCGAAGTTTTGCGTAGCCGGAAGATTCTTCTAATCTGGGATAACTTTGAAACTGTCCGCACTCTGCCTGATGGCAGTGGAACGACACCTCCACTTGATGCGAAAGAACAGTTGAAACTGCGCGATTTCCTAAACGACCTTGCAAGGCTCGGCGGTAGGAGTGGCGTCGTAATCACCAGCCGAACCACGGAAGAATGGTTAGGCGATGTGAGGCGCGTTGAGTTAGGCGGATTGTCCGCCCACGAAGCGGCTGAGATGGCTGAAGACGTGTTGAAGCCATACCCGAATGGGCGCGCCAGACGCCGCGAGCGAGCTTTCGCTGAACTGCTCGAATGGCTTGACGGCCATCCACTCAGCATCCGTGTGCTTCTCCCTCAACTCGAAACCACTTCACCCACGGCTCTACTCTCCTCTCTCAAAGGCAATGCAGAAATATTACCTCCTGGTTTCGTTGGCGACGGTCGAACTGCGTATTTAGGTGCTAGTTTGAAGTACTCTCTCGACCATCTGGCGCCGCAAACACATCAATGTCTCGACGCGCTATCACTGTTTGAGGGCTTCGTTGACCAAGAGGTCTTGGGTATGTTTTCTATTTCGGCTGCTTATGACGCGCGGTTTTCGACCTATTTACCCGTGGATTGGGATAAAACGCTAGAGAAGCTTGCATACATCGGACTACTAACTGCCGCAGGCTGCAATATGTATGCTTTACATCCGGCTCTTCCCGCGTATCTTGCGGCTGAGTGGCGGCGACGAACTGGGAGTGAATTCGACAAAGAGCATGCGGCGGCAAATGAGGCACTTCTAGACGCGTATGCTGAATTCGGCGGTCGCTTGATGGAGCAAATTCAAGATAGCGGGGCTACCGAGGAAATACTGAATAAAATTGATAAGCAGCGACGCACAATGTATCGGCTCATCGGATTGGCCCTTCAGCAGGGAAAATTTGACGCGGCACAGTCATTGGTCGAACCTCTTGAAGTGTATTGGTACGAGTATGGTCTTAGTCAGGAGGCGCTTGGTTGGCTTGATCGCTGTCGCGCAGCTTTGGATCGGATATACTCGCCAGATTCGCCGTTCGCCGGCGTGGCGGGCGCATTTTGGTTGTTTTTGGTTGGATGCGAAGCAAAATGGGCAATCCGCGCTGGTCAGCTTGATGCCGCGTTCGAGGCATTCAGTCTAATGAAGCGCCGTATCGAAAGCTCTCCATCAGTAGATCAACAGCAACGACTGGCGGCAATATTTCATGAGCTAGGAAGAGTTGCGCAGCTTCGCGGAGACTACGAAGATGCTGAGCAATTTTATCATAAATCATTGAATATATCAGAAGATTTGTATGAATTAGCTAGCATGGCCATTAGTCTCCACCATCTGGGAATTGTTGCGCAATTGCGCGGTGATACGAAAAGTGCCGAATCTCATTACCGGCGCTCGCTTCAAATCCAAACTAGACGTCGGGACCAGGCTGGAATTGCCACCAGCTACTACCAAATTGGATCCCTTTTCCATGAGAAAGGCGACTTAGACAATGCTGAGCGCTGGTACCAGCAAGCGCTTGAAATTCTTGTTGGACTTCGAAGAAGGTACCAGCTGGCGGTGGTGTACCACCAACTTGGAATAGTAGCGCAGGATCGGTGCGATTTTGCACTCGCCGAGAACTGGCTACAGAAATCCCTCGAAATCGTGGAGCGGGATCGGCACGAGCCAGGTATGGCGGCCAGCTACCACCAACTTGGAATTATTGCTCAGGCGCGAAACGATTTTGCGGGCGCAGAGGCTTGGTATCATCGAGCGCGCGAGTTGAGAGAGACTTTGAAGGATCGGCCAGGATTGGCCGCAACCTATGGGCAGCTTGGCTTGCTATTTGAACTGCAGGGTCATCATGCTGCTGCTTTGGAGTGGACCGTGCGGTGCATATCTTTGTTCACCGGCTTTCCAAACCCAGCAACAGGGCCAGCGCCAGAACAACTCGTCCGCTTGGTCAGTATACTCGGTAAGGACGCCCTTAATATCATCTGGAATGAGTTAACTGGTTCGACTCTTCCAGATCAAATCAAATTCTATGTCGAACAGTCAAAATCTGGTTCTGATGGACGCCAGTAAATCGAGACAGTTATGATCATATTACCCGGGCGATGCATCGGACCTAGATCCGGGCTAGGTTGGGGTATAGAATCGCAATACGCCCAGAATCGTCCGACACGCAATCGTTGCGTTTACAAAGGCTGAACGGCTAGCGTTCTGTTCAGCCGCCAAAGGCGCCGACGCGAGTGTGGACGGGGCATGAGGTTGAATGGACGATAAGATCATCATCACCAACCGCGGTGCGCTGCGCGCCAAGTACGGGCCTGCCGGCTTCGACGCGATACGCAAGGCGGTCGGCGACCTCGTTGCCGCGGATTCGAAGCGTGGGCTGCGGAGCCGCTTGGTCTTTCTTGATGACGCTGCGGCGATGAAGCGCAATGGTGGGCGCGCTGTGACCGATGCTACCGACCCACGCCAGAACAAGGCTGCCGTGGACGCGATATGCGGCAAGACAAACCCGGAATATCTGATGATCCTCGGCGCACCTGACGTAGTGCCGCACCAGGATCTGCGGAACCCGATCGCAGCCGGCGATGATCCCGACCGCATCGTCCCTGGCGACCTGCCATATTCCTGCGACGCGCCCTATTCGCGAGACGTCGCGACCTTCAAGGGGCCGACCCGCGTCGTCGGCCGGCTGCCGGATCTAACCGGCGGGACCGAGCCCTCGCACCTGCTGACGCTGCTTGCCCACGCCGCCGCCTTCCAGGTTCGCCCGCCCGATCTCTACGGGTCTTATTTCGCGCTCTCGACCGATTCCTGGAAACGTTCCACGACGCTCAGCCTCGACAACCTCTTCGGTCACGCGAAGGGCCTTCTGCTCTCCCCGCCCGCCGGGCCGCGGCACCAGGCAAAACGGCTGGGGGCGCTCGCACACTTCATCAATTGCCATGGCGCGATGGCTGATCCGACCTTCTATGGAGAGAAGGGCGCCGACCAGCCAGTTACGCTCACGAGCCATCGGCTGAGAGGGAAGATCAAGCCCGGCACGATCGCCGCGGTGGAATGCTGCTACGGTGGAGAGCTTTACGACTCGATCACGTTGGCCGGCCCGCTGCCGATTTGCCAGCACTACTTGGTGCAGGGCGCGCACGGCTTCTTTGGTTCCAGCACCATTTCCTACGGCCCGCCGAGCGGCAATGGCGCAGCTGACCTGATCACACAGTACTGGCTCGCCGCAGTGCTGAAGGGGGCTTCGACCGGCCGCGCAGCGCTCGTGGCGCGGCAGCGATTTGTGCAGCAGGTCGCGGAGCTTGATCCGGTGGACCTTAAGACGCTGGCGCAGTTCAACCTCCTCGGCGATCCCTCGCTGCATCCGGTGGAAGTCGCGACGCCGACCGGCCTGCCGAAGGGGATGGACGCGGAACAGGCCGACCGCATCGGTCGGCAGGAGAGGCGATCTAAGCTGCGGGCCGTCGGCGCCTTCCTCGACGCCACGACGCCGACCGCCTCGCGCAAGGCGCCCAAGGCCACGCGCTCGGCAGCGGTGCGGGCTGCGTTGTCGAACATCGCGGAGCAGGCGGGCATCGGTGACGGTCAGGGCTTCACGGCCTACTCCGTGTCTCGGCCGGGTGCCGCGGGCACGCGCCGTGGGAAGGCCGCGGGCCTCGCCACGCGCTATTATGTCGCCGTCGCCCGCCCGAACGGACTTCGTGTCGCGGCTGTGGCGAAGGAGGCGGGCAACCGCATCGTGGGCTACCGCATCTACACGGAAAAATAGCGTGGCCGAGGACCCTTCAAAGCCCCGGCGTGTCGCCGGCCTGACAGGGCTTGTGACGCGCGGCCCCTTCGCGACTGGCAGCAAGAGCGAGCGCGACGCGATCTGGATTGAGACCGACGAAGGCCGTTTCGTCCTTCGCCGCAAGGATGGACCGGCCTTCGGCGACAGCTCGCTCGATGGCTTCATCGGCCAGCGCGTACGCTGCGATGGCTTCATTACGGGCTACACAGTGCTGGCGGAGCGGATAGCGCCTGCACCCTGATACAGGGGGTAAAGATGGCGAAGACAACGAGGAAGACCACGCGCAAGGCGTCGCGCGCTGACAGCCAAGTGAAGCCGCCGACCAAGGCGAAGCCGGGTCCCGTCACGCTGGCCCAAGCGCGTGCGCTTGCTGCGGCAGCACGACCCACCACGAAGGCGAAGGCGGCTGCGAGTGCCGCTCCGAAGGCAACTCCACCCGCAGAAGTCGCCTTGGCCCGCCGCGACGCCGCCGAACGGCGGAAGGCAGAAATCCAGCGCCGCCGGCGTGACTACACCGACACGATGCGCATCATGAAGGCGCGCGGTGCCCGCCCGCCTCGCGTTGCCAAGACCATAGGCGAGGCGCAGGCGTTCCGGCCGTTGCAGATCTTCGCCGAAGGCGATTCCTGGTTCGACTATCCGGCGCTTGTGCGCGGCGGCTTGATCCCACGGCTAGAGGCGAAACTCGGCGTCCCGATCCTGAACCTCGCCAAGGCAGGTGACGAAGTCCGCTACATGCTCGGCGTGGAACAACGCGAGCGCCTTGCAGACGAGCTCCAGCGCGGCTGCCCAGCGGGCGGACCCTGGGACGTGCTGCTGTTCTCAGGCGGCGGCAACGACGTGGTGGACAACCCCCTGGCGCTTTGGCTGCGCGATTTTGCGCCCGGACTGCCGGCACGCGACCACGTGCATGCGAAGCGCTACGCCGCCGTGCTGGCTTTGGTCCGAGCCGGCTACGAGGACCTGATCGAGATGCGCGACCGTCTCAGCCCCGACACGCAGCTCGTTTTTCACGCCTACGATTTTGCCATCCCTGACGGGCGAGGCGTCTGCGGTGGGCTGCTCGGGCCCTGGCTGCGGCCCGCCTTCCGGCTGCGCGGCTTCCCCCTCGACCCGCCGACTGAGGCGGCGGCGGTAGTGCGCGTGATGCTGGAGGACTTCGCCTCGGTGCTCGATAGCCTCACCCGGCGGAGAAAGGTTAGCTTCGTCAACGGCCAGGGGACGTTGGCGCCGGTGAAGGAGTCCTGGCACAACGAGTTGCATCCTTCAGCAGACGGCTTCAACGCCTTCGTGGAGCTGTTCCACGCCAAACTCCGGGAGCTGTTCCCACAGCGCGTGTCCTGACTGCGACGCGCGCAGGCGGCGCCTTCGAGCAGGCATCACAGTGATTCCCATGGTTGTGCTTGGCTCGCAGCGCTACTTCTCGCTTCGGCTCGCGGATAACTCCGGACGCCGCTCTCCAAGGCTCCAGCCTGGAGACCGCCTGTAGCGAGTCGCACTTCCTCCGCCAGTTTCCACGCGAGCCGTCCTCTCCGCCTTAGCAGCCGCTGCGCTGAGTGGCAGGTGTCCTGGGGTTTTCCGCGCGGACCTGTTGACCGGCTGCTGCGCCCCGCAGCCGGCCTGCGCGTCGACAGCCATGGGATCGCGAGGAAAGCCGGGCTCATGGCCATGGTGGCCAGTGCGGCCGGCCCGGCCTCCGGCAACAGGAACCAGACATAGGCCAGGTAGAACGGTCCATTAAGGCCGACCAGCAGGTCGATGGTATTCGCGATGCGCGTCGCCGGATCGGGGTGCGCGCCATAGGCGCGCAGCGCCGCGATAGCACTCACACGGGCCTCAGCCGGTAGTGACTGACGCCCCATTCCTGGCCGCCATTCGCTCCGAACAGCCCCGCAGTGGCGAGGAAGAACAGGCGCCAGCGGCGTCGCCACAGGGGCCAATCCGCGCCATAGGTGTCGCGCAACACTGGCTCGATCGCGACAGCCTCCTCGTCGAAGCGTCTCAGCCAGTCCTGCGCTGTGCGTTCGTAGTGAATGCCAGACCAACGCCAATCAGCTTCAAGCACAAAGCATCCCGCGACGTGGCTGATCAGATTGTGGCTCGGCATGATGCCGCCGGTGAAAAAATGCTGCGCGATCCAATCCGCCCTGTCGGCGTGGTCGAAGCGATAGGGCGTCGCCTGGTGGCTGAAGACATGCAGGAACAACCGGCCATCGCGGTGCAGCCAGCCATGGATATTGGCCAGCAGTTGCGGCCAGTTTGACATATGCTCGAACATCTCGACCGACACGACGCGGTCGAAGCGCCGTTCCGCCGTGAAGCTGTTCATGTCGGCGGTGATGACCTCGACGTTCAGCAAGCCGCGCTTTGCCGCGGCGATCTCGATGTGCTCGCGCTGCGGGTGGGAATTCGACACCGCGACAATGCGCGATGCGGGATAGCGTTCAGCCATCCACAGCGTCAGCGAACCCCAACCGCAGCCGAGTTCCAGAATCTCCTGCCCATCGGCAAGGCTGGCATGCGCAGCCGTCTCCACCAAGGCGAGTTCCTCGGCCTCGGCCAGCGTGGTGCCCGCCTGCGGGTAGAGACAGCAGGAGTATTTCAGGCGGGGGCCGAGCACCTTCTCGAAGAAGCCTGGCGAGACTTCGTAATGCTGAGCGTTGGCGTCCACCGGGAACAGCGCGATCGGGTGGTTGCGCATGGCCTCGGCGAAGGCCTGCTCGCTGCCGGCCGGCGCGTCGCGCAGGCGGCGGGCAGTGCGCCCAACCAGCGCGGCGATCCCTGCGCGCATCACGCTGTCAGGCAGGGGCATGCGTTCGGCGGCGCCGACCGCGGCGGCGACAAGGCTCATCGGACCAATCCCTTCGGCCATGGCAGGAAACCGCTGACACGCTGCTGGTAGGCCCGGTACGCCTCGCCGCGGCTACGCTGCATCTGCGCCTCCAGCGGCGGAATGCCCGAGACATGCACCAGCAGCCAATACATGAAGACCGGGCCGACCAGCGCCAGTGCCGCCCCGGGCGCGCCGAGCGCCAGCAGCGGATAGGCCCACCAATGCAGCCATTCGAACACATAGTTCGGATGCCGCGAACAGGCCCACAGGCCGGTGTCGCAGACCCGGCCACGGTTGCGCGGATCGGATCGGAAGGCCTGCAACTGGCGGTCGGCGACGCCTTCGCCGACAAAGGCAATGATGGCGATCGCCACCGCCACCGCGTCGACCCAGCCGAACGGCCGGGCCGAGGTCGCTGCCAGCAGGATCGGCACCAGCAGCAGCGCGGCCGCCGCAGCCTGGATCTGCAGGAAGCCGAACAGGCGGCGTTCGAATCCGGCGCCCCATTCCTCGCGAAGCTGGGCGTAGCGCGAATCCTCCGCCGCGCCGCGGCTGCGGGCGACGATGTGGCTGCCGAGGCGGAATGCCCATGCGCCGATCAGACCGGCCACGACGAAACGGCGCGGCCCCGCCCCGGCCAGCAGCGCGACGCCGATGCCGGCGGCGCCGAGACCGAAGGTCCAGAAGGCATCGACCACCCCGGCATTGCCCATGCGGCGCTGCACCGCCCAGGCCAGCGCCATCACGGCGCAGAGGAACAGCGTCGCGGGGATCAGGATCATGCCGTTGTCTCCGCGACGAAGCGCAGCACGTCCCGCCGCACGGGGGCGAGGAAGCGCAGCCCCGATGAGAAGGCGCCGATGATCTCGCGATGCCCGAGGCCGGGATAGGTGACGGTCCGCACGGGGTTGTCGACTGCACGCAGCCGCGCGGCGAGGCTCTCGGTATTGAGCGGCAGCACCATGGAGTCGGCATCACCCGTCGCCAGCAGCATGGGCGGCGCGCCGGGCGCAACGTGGTTCACCGGCTGCGTCTCGGCCCACCCGCTTTCCGGCCCGAAGATCGCCTGCAGCGTCGGGCTTCGCAGCGGCAGGAAATCATACGGCCCTGCAAGGCCCACGACGCCGCGAACTGCCGTGGCGGGGCGCAACCCCTCGGCCGCCAAGTAGTCGTCGTCGAGGGCGAGCAGCGTCGCGATATGCGCCCCGGCGGAATGGCCCATGAGCACCAGGCGATCCGCCGCGCCGCCATGCGCGGCCGCGTTGCGCCGCGCCCAGGCGACCGCCTGTGCGGCATCCTGCACGAAGCCCGGAAAGCCGACCTCCGGCCAGACGCGGTAGTCCGGCACCATGCAGACCACGCCAGCCGCCGCCAGCGAGGCGCCGAGGAAGCGATACATGCCACGATCGCCGCCTACCCAAGACCCGCCGTAGAGGAACACGACGACGGGCGCCTGCTCGGCCCCATCGGGTGCATACACGTCGATGCCGTGGCGATCCCCCGCGCCATAGGCGAGGCCGCTCGCCTCCCGCACGCCGTCCCGCGGCGCCATGGCGTTCAGCACCGAGGCCGGGGAGCAGGCGCCGGCGAGCAGCGCGCCGAGGGCGGCGAACATAGGCCGGCGCGCCGCCATCAGATGCCGAACATCGGCTGCACGAGCCGCGCGATCCAGCTATGGCCGCGCAGCCGTCCGGTCGTCGCGATCAGGCAGACACACTCGCGCCCGGCATCGAGCGCCACAGGCTGGTGGTCGAGATCCTCATCGCCCTCGGCCACGTCGCCGGCGTGGTATTCGCCCGTCTCGTCGCCGAAGGCGCCCTGCAGCACGCAGGCGATCTCCGACCCCGTATGGCCATGGCCCGGCAAGGCGGTGCCCGGAGCGACGCGGATCAGGTCGAGCCGCGCATCATCCTTGTCCCGGCTGATGAGGGGCATGAGCCGGATGCCGGGGCCGAGCCACCACCAGCGCCCGGTCGCGAAATCCTCGACCGTGGTCGGGATGCGTGTCGCCGCGGCAGGCTCCTCGCCCTGACCGATGCGCGCGAGCACCCGCTCCAGCGCGTCGGGTGCCATTGCCGTCGGCGCGCTCTCCTCCAGCATCGCCCCGCCGATCGCGGTGCCGAGCCGCACCATGCCCCGGCAGACGCCGCACAAGGCGAGATGCGTCCGCACGACGATGCTGTGGGGGGCGGGCAGCGTGCCCGCGACATAGGCGAGCAGAGTCGCCTCCGAGGGGTGGCGAGTTGTCATCGAATGTCGTCCAGAACGGCCCGCAGCCGCATCATGGCCAGGCGCAGGCGGGATTTCACCGTGCCCAATGGAATGCCGAGCGCCCGCTCGATCTCTCCATGCGGCCGGTCGTCGAAGAAGGAGAGGCGCACCACCTCGGCCTGCTCGGGCGGCAGCGCCGCGAGGGCGGCGCGCACGCGCTCGGCATGCTCCACCGATTGGATCAGAGCGTCCGATCCGGGGGGCGGGAGCGGTTCTTCGGCCAGTAGGTCGAGCGGCGGTGCGCGGCGGTCACGACGGATCGCATCGATCCGCAGGTTCCGCGCGATGGTGAATATCCAGGCCGCGGCGCTGTTGCCGGCCGGGTCGAATGTCTCGGCCCGCCGCCAGACCGTCAGCATCGTCTCCTGCGCCAGCTCCTCGGCCTGGGCGGCCGGCAGGCCGAGGCGCAGCAGATACCCCTTCACCCGTGGCGCGAAATGCTCGAACAGCGCGGCGAAGGCCGCGCGATCGCCGCTCGCCGCGATGGCGGCGATCAGCGCGCCGCCATCCATGGCGGGCTTGCCGTCGGTCATGGTCCCCCCACGGCCATCGGCGGGGCGGGCCGGGCCCGGCATGCGTCCCTGTTGCAGGAGAAGGTCACTCATCACCCCCATAACGACGCCGGGCGCCGGTCGGATCACTCCGCCCAACAGTGATCCAAGGCGAAGCCAGCATCGTATCCAGCACGATTTCGCGTAAACCGGGAGACGACACGACCCATGGCTGCTGATGCTCGCAGGCGCGTTGCCGTGATCGGCACCGGGATATCCGGCCTTTCGGCGGCCTGGCTTCTGTCACGGGCGCATGACGTCACGGTCTATGAGCGGGCGGAACGGCTGGGCGGCCATAGCCGGACGGTCGCGGTGGGTCCGGCCGGCACGCCGGTCGATATGGGCTTCATCGTCTATAACGAAGCGACCTATCCCAACCTGATAGCGCTGTTCCGCCATCTCGGCGTGCCGACCCAGGCGTCGGACATGTCCTTCGCCGTGTCGATGGATGACGGCAGGCTGGAATATGCCGGCACGGATCTGCGCGGGCTGCTCGCCCAGCCGGTCAACGCCCTGCGGCCGCGGTTCTGGTCGATGCTACGCGACCTGCTCCGCTTCTATAGCGAGGCGCCGCGCGACGCGGCGTCGCTGGAACGCGACCTCATCAGCCTCGACACCTATCTGGCGCGGCAGGGCTATGGGCCGGGCTTCGTGCAGGACCATCTGCTCCCAATGGCGGCGGCGATCTGGTCCACCCCGGCGGCGGAGGTCGGCGCCTATCCAGCCACCGCTTTCATCCGCTTCTGCGAGAATCACGGCCTGCTGCAGCTGCGGGGCCGGCCGGTCTGGCGCACCGTCACGGGCGGCAGCCGTGCCTATGTCGAGAGGCTGGCTGCATCCTTCCGGGATTCGGTGCGCCTCGGTTGCAGCGTCGAGACCATCCGGCGCGACGCCGATGGCGTGCGAGTGCGCGATGCGCTTGGCCGCGACGACCGGTTCGACGATGTGGTGATCGCGACGCATGCGCCCCAGGCGCTGGCGATGCTGGCCGATCCATCGGACAGCGAACGCGCGCTGCTCGGCGCCCTGCGGACCGCGCCCAACCGCGTCGTGCTGCACCGCGACCCGCGCTACATGCCCCGCCGCCGTGCGGCCTGGGCGAGTTGGAACTATGTCGGTCGCGCCGATGGCGGGTTGTGCGTGACCTATTGGATGGACCTACTGCAACGCTTGCCCACCGCCGATGGGCCGCATTTCGTGACCCTCAACCCGCCGGAGGACCCGGCGCATATCCTACACGAGGAAGCCTTCGCCCATCCGCAATTCGACGCCGCCGCCATCCGTGCCCAGCGGGCCTTGTGGACGCTGCAAGGCACGCGCCGCACCTGGTATTGCGGTGCCTGGTTCGGCGCCGGGTTCCATGAGGATGGGTTGCAGGCCGGCCTCGCTGTGGCCGAGCATCTCGGCGGCGTGCGGCGGCCCTGGTCGGTACCGGCAGGCAGTTCCCGCATCCATGCGCCGGTCCCGGCGGGGCTTGCCGTCGGATGACGGGCTCGGCGCTCTATACCGGGGCGGTCGTGCACGCCCGGCTGCGGCCGGTGCGGCACCGGCTGCGCTATCGGATGCTGAACATCCTGCTCGACCTCGACGAATTGCCCGCGCTCGACCGCCGGCTGTCGCTGTTCGGGTACAACCGGCGGGCGCTTTTCTCCTTCCACGATGCCGACCACGGCGATGGCGGCGCGATGCCGCTGCGCGACCAGGTGGCGGCGCTGCTGCGCGGCGCGGGCCTCGATCCCGCCGGGGGGCGCATCCTTGTGCTGTGCATGCCGCGCGTGCTCGGCATGGTGTTCAACCCGCTCACCGTCTATTTCTGCCATGCTGCAGACGGCGCGCTGCAGGCGATGCTGTATGAGGTGAACAACACCTTCGGGCAGCGCCATTCCTACCTCATCCCGGTCGAGGGCACCGTGCGCGGCGCGCTGCGCCAGCGCTGCGAGAAGCGGTTCTTCGTCTCGCCCTTCATGGACATGGATCTCACCTACGCCTTCCGGCTGACGATGCCGGGCGATTCGATCAGCCTTGCGGTCGATGCCCATGACGGCGCGGGACCGCTGCTGTTCGCGGCCTTCACAGGGCGGCGCCGGGCATTGACCGATGGCAGCCTGCTCACCGCCTTCCTAGCCCATCCGCTGCTCGCCGGCCGCGTGCTGGGTGGCATCCATTGGGAAGCGCTGAAGCTCTGGTGGAAGGGGATGCGGCTGCGGCCGCGGCCCGAACCGCCGCCGGCGCCGGTCACGATCTCAAGCCAGGAAAGCATCCGATGAGCCAGGCCTTGCCCGTTCCGCGCCTGCTGACGCCACGCGCGGGCCTTTCCGGCCTGCGCGCCGCGCCGCTGCGCCGCGTCATGGCGGGACTCGAACGCGGCAGCCTCGAGGTCACGACCCCGGATGGCCTGCGCGTCGCGTATCGCGCCAGGCTACCTGGCCCGGAGGCCAGCATGGTGCTGCATCGCTGGCGGGCGCTGCGGCGCCTCGCCTTCGGCGGCGACATCGCCTTCGCCGAAGCCTATGGCGATGGCGATTGGTCCAGCCCCGACCTCGCGACCTTGATTGAACTCGCCGCGGTGAACGGCCCGGCATTCGAACGCCGGGTCGGCGGCACGCTGCTCGCGCGCATCGGCAACCGCATCGCGCATCTGCGCCGCGCCAACACCCGCGCGGGCAGCGCGCGCAACATCGTCGCGCATTACGACCTCGGGAATGATTTCTTCGCTGCCTGGCTCGATCCGGGCATGTCCTATTCCTCCGGCCTGTACCGCGATGCCGGGACGACGCTCGACGATGCCCAGGCCGCCAAGCAGGATCGCGCCATCGCCTTGCTCGATCTGCGGGACCAGGAATCGGTGCTCGAGATCGGGATCGGCTGGGGTGGCCTCGCGGAACGTATCCTGACCGGCCATGGCGGGCGGCTGACGGGCGTGACCCTGTCGCCCTCGCAGCTGGCCTGGTCGCAGGATCGCATGGTGCGGGCTGGCCTGGCCGGGCGCGCCGATCTCCGCCTGCAGGATTACCGCGACATCGCGGGGCGCTTCGACCGCATCGTGTCAATCGAGATGCTCGAGGCCGTCGGCGAGGCCTATTGGCCGACCTTTTTCAGGACCCTGCGCGACCGCCTCAAGCCAGGGGGCGTCGCGGTGCTCCAGGTCATCACCATCGCCGAGGAGCGCTACGCCGCCTATCGGCGCGGCGCCGACTTCATCCAGCGTCACATCTTCCCAGGCGGCATGCTGCCGACACCGCGCATCCTGCAAGGCGTCGCCGCCGAAGCGGGCCTGCGGATCGATCACGAGGAGACCTTCGGGGAGAGCTACGCGCGCACGCTGGCGGATTGGCACCGGCGTTTCCTCCGCGCCCTGCCGGAGGTCGCCCGATGCGGCCTCGACGAGCGGTTCCAACGGTTGTGGCGGTATTACCTCGGCTATTGCGAGGGCGGCTTCCGCGCCGGGGCGATCGATGTCGGCTTCTATCGGCTGCGGCACGCGGGTGAAGCGGCATGATCGGCCGGCGCGACCTGCTGGCGGGCGCCGGGCTGCTGGCAGCCAGGCCGGCCATGGCCCTTCCCGTGCCGGCCTCGCGCCGCCTGTCCTTCCGGGTGGTGCGGAATGGCAGCGCCATCGGCCAGCACGGCCTGACCTTCACCGGCGACGACGCGCAACTGACCGTGAGCGTTGTGGTTGACCTCTCCGTCGGCCTCGGCCCAATCGCCTTCTACCGGTACCGCCATCGCGCGACGGAACGTTGGCAGCATGGCAGCGTCATCGCCTTCGAGGCCGAGACAAACGATGACGGTACCATGACCACGATCGCGATGCGGCGCGATGGCGATGCGCTGATGGTGGAGAGCAGCCAGGCCGGTCGTTACCGCGCGCCGCCGGGCGCCGCGCCGGCCACGCACTGGAACCGCCGCATGCTGGATGGCCCCTTCATCAACACGCAGAACGGCGAGGTGCTCCGCCCGCAGATCGCCCGCCCCGGCGCCGCCCCGCTTCCGGGGGCGAGCCAACGTCAGGCGGAGCGCTATGTCCTCAGCGGCCCGATCGATCTCGAGACCTGGTACGATTCCATGCCGCAATGGGTTGGGCTGCGCTTCCGCGGGCGCGACGGTTCCACCATCCAATACGAGCTGGCGTGATGGGCCGCCTACTCGGCACCTACCTCGTCTCCGGGCTGGTCATGCTCGCGATCGACGCGGTGTGGCTGACGCTGATGGCCGAACCGTTCTATCGCGCCCGGATCGGTCATCTGCTGCGTGAGGACGGGTTCGCGGTGAGCGCTGCGGCCGCCTTCTACCTGCTCTATCTGCTCGGCATCCTGCTGCTGGCGCAGATGCCCGCCCGGCGATGGCAGGATGCGCTGTGGCGCGGTGCCGTGTTCGGGCTCTGCGCCTACGGCACCTATGACCTCACGAACCAGGCGACGCTGAGGGATTGGCCTTGGATGGTGACGCTGGTCGATCTCGCCTGGGGCAGCACGTTGACCGCGGTCGTCGCTGCCGTCGGCCATCGCGTCGTCGCTCCGCGCGCCCCTGGCCGGTAGGTGTTTGGTTCCGGGTCTTGATGGTGCAGTCGTCTCGCCGGCACGGCGGCATGCGCGTGGGATGGCGATGCCGCCGATCTCGACGGCGATGGCCTCGGCGCGCCGCAGGTTGCGATCCGTCATCGCGACCCGGGCGCCGCGCGCCGCGAGCATCCGGCAACAGGCCGCGCCGATGCTGCTCGCCCCGCCGGTGACCCCGGCAACCTTGCTGGCAAAGCGTCCATCGCTCGTGCCGTTTCTCCCCGCCTCCACGCTGGATCAGGTGATATCCAGCTGGATGCCTTCGCGGCGGACCACGGCGGCCCATTTCGTGATCTCGCTGCGGATGAAGGCGGCGAATTCGTCGGGCGTGCCATAGGCCGGCATGCCACCCATCTCGGCGAAGTGCGTGATGGTGGAAGGCATCTCGAGCAGCGCCTTGATCTCGAGATTCACCGTGCGCAGCGCATCAGCCGGCACTCCAGCCGGTGCGAGGATGCCGAACCAGGTGTTCACCTCGTATTCGGCAAGCTCCGGCATCGTCTCGCGGACGGTGGGCAGGTCGGGCAATGCCGCGTTGCGCTCGGCGCTGGTGACGGCGAGCGCGCGCACGCGTCCGCCGCGCACATGCGGGATGGCTGTCGAGAGATTGTCGAACATGAACTGGATATTGCCCGCCAGCAGATCGAGCATCGCCGGCGCCGAGCCGCGATAGTGCGAGGGCACCGCCTGCGCGTTCACCAGTTGCAGGAACCAGGCGGCGGAGAGATGCGGCGACTGGCCGACGCCCGCCGTGCCGTAGGTCAGCTTGCCCGGGTCGCGCCGCAGCAGTGCGACCAGTTCCGGCACCGTGGTCGCGGGCACCGAGGGATGCACCACCAGCACATTCGGCCCACGGAACATGTTGGAGACCGGCTGGAAGCTCTCGGGCCGGTAGGGCAGGTTGCGGAAGAGCGAGAAGGCTATGCTGCTCGGCCCGATATTGGTGGTGATCAGGTTCAGCATGTCGGGTGCGGCGCGCGCGATCTCGGCGGTCGCAATGGTGCCGCCGCCGCCGCCCTTGTTCTCCACCACCACGGCGGCGCCCCAACGTTGCTGGAGATGCGCGGAGAGCATGCGCGCCATGATGTCGGTGGTGCCGCCGGGCGCAGCATTGACCAGAAGGCGCATCTGGCCGGCTGGCCGCCAGGCCTGAGCGGCAGCCCTGCGCGGCAGGGCCAGCGGGGCGAGCGTTGCGGCAAGCGCAGTGCGGCGGGTGATGATGGCCATGCTTGAAGCCTCCTCCGGTGTCGTCAGGCCGGTTGCTCCGGCTTGGTCGTCGGGGCACCGCCAGGCCAGGCGGTGCCGATGATCACGTCCTGGCCTACGGCATCGCGGACCCAGACGTCGTAGTTGCCGTCGTCGCGCCGGCGGCCGCCGGCGGTGACCTGCGTGTCCTGCAGCACCGGCCGCACGAAGCGGACTTCGAGCGTGATTGGCATGGCCTGGCCGAAGGCGCGGCGCAGCGATTGCCAGATCAGGTTCAGCGACAGCATCCCGTGCGCGATGGGCTTGCCGAAGGGCGTGCCGGCCGCGAAGGCCTCATCGACATGGAGCGGGTTGAAGTCATCGGTGATCGCGGCATAGGCGAGGATTGCGGCGCGATCGACCATCCTGCCGATCTCGGGGAGGGTGTCCGGCATCATGCGGCCCACAGCACGGTCATGCGGCCACGGAAGGCCGACCCGAAAGTGCCGGTGCAGTCCATCTGCAGGGTGACGCGGCGGCGTTCCTTGCGGATCTCCTCGCCGAGGCAGGTGATGGTCGTGATCAGCGTCTCGCCAGCCCGCGGAAGGCGGAACAGGTCGAAATGCTGCGCGACATGGACATTGCCCGGCGGGCGCGGCTGCACGATGTCGGCATAGGCGCCCATGGCGATGGCGGCGACCATGCCATGCGGCATGACGCCGTTCAGATCGTCCTCGGGGAACAGTGCGCGCCACGCCTGCAGCTTCGACGCATCGAGTGCGGTCGCACTGCTGCCCATGACCTGGCCGGGCCTGAAATCGTTGTACGTGATCATGGCGCTTCGGCCGCGACGGCGTGGGGCAGGGCGATGCCGTGGGGCCCGGCCGGCGGGTCAAAGCCGATCCGCACGGCGTCGCCGATGCGCGGCGCCTCGGCCGCCGCGCCGCGCAGGTTGACCATGATGCGGGGCCCTTCCTCGAGCGCCACCAGCGCGACGACATAGGGCAGGTCTGCCTTGAAGGCCGGCGAGGGCGGCCGATGCACGCGGGTGTGGCTGACGATGCGGCCGCGCCCGCTCGCGCGCTGCCAGCCCGGCGCGGCGGCATGGCACTGGGCACAGAGCGCGCGTGGCGGGAATTGCGCCGCGCCACAGGCCGCGCAGCGCTGCAGGCGCAGCTCTCCGGCGGCACAGCCTTCCCAGAAGGGTGCCGTGTCGGCATTCGGCACGGGCCATGGCTTGTCGGTCATGTCACTGCCTCCCGAGCACGAGCGAGCAATGGGCGGAAAGGATGCCGCCATCGCCATGGACGAAGGCCAGTTCCGCATCGCGCACCTGCCGCGCCTCGGCCTCGCCGCGCAGTTGGCGCACGGCCTCGACGACGTGGAACAATCCGCCGGCGGCGCCGGAATGGGCGTAGGACATCAGCCCGCCATGGGTGTTGCAGGGCAGCCTTCCGCCGAGGTCGAGCGCGCCGGCGAGTGCGGCGGGACCGGCCTCGCCCTTCTCGAAGAAGCCGATCGATTCCAGCTCCACCAGGAGGGTGATAGTGAAGCTGTCGTAGATCTCGGCCACGTCGATATCGGTCGGCTTGACCCCGGCGCGGCTGAAGGCCTGGGCAGCGCTGTCGCGGCAGCCGAAGGCGGTCAGGCTGGGGGCCGCGACCAGATGTTCATGGGTGTTCTTCTGTCCGGTGCCGAGCATGGCGACGCCGTGCTTCGCAGTGTCGCGCGCCGCATCCGCTGCGCTGACGACGAGGGCAGCGCCGCCATCGGAGATCAGGCAGCAATCAAGCAGCCGCAGCGGTTCGGCGATGAAGCGGCTGGCGAGCACATCCGACACCGTGATCGGCTTGCGCATCTGCGCCTTGGGATTGCGCGCCGCATGGGTGCGGCTGTTCACCGCCATCGCCGCCATGTGTTCGGGCGTCGCGCCATACTCATGCATGTAGGCCTGTGCCACCAGCCCGTAGAGCGCCGGGATGGTCACGCCAAAGGGCCGCTCGAACTGCGGATGGCCGACATCGGCGAGCGTCGCGACCGCCTTGTCGCGCGACAGTCCACTCAGGCGATTGTCACCGGCCACCACCAGCACGTGCCGACAGATGCCCGCTTCCACCAGCGCCGCCGCCTGCATCGCCATGATGCAGCCGGTCGCGCCGCCGGCGTGGATCGCCGCAGAATAGGCCGGCTGGATGCCGAAGTATTCGCAGAAGACCGAGGCGAGCATCAGATGCGGCTCGGTGAAAGAATAGGCGCAGAGTACGCCATCGATGTCGGAGGGCTTCAGCCCGGCATCGGCGATCGCGGCCGCGGCTGCTTCCGCATGCAGCCCCATGCAGGAGGATCCGGGCAGGTCGCCCACCGCGGTATCCGCCGCGCCGGTGATGATGGCGCGCCGTGTCACAGCCCGAGCCCCCGTGCGATGAGGTTGCGCTGGATCTCCGAGGTGCCTTCCCCGATCACATAGACCAGGGCGTCGCGATGGATCCGCCCGACCGGGTAGTCGCGCATCAGCCCCGCACCGCCATGGATGCGGATCGCAGCCTCGGAGACGCGCACC
Source organism: Roseomonas sp. (assembly GCA_041906015.1). Classification (GTDB taxonomy): domain Bacteria; phylum Pseudomonadota; class Alphaproteobacteria; order Acetobacterales; family Acetobacteraceae; genus Neoroseomonas. The sequence goes on along the minus strand of JAYRJZ010000011.1, from coordinate 35,754 downwards.
GCGCATTCGGAGGCGACGAGCTTCACCTTCGCCGCTGTCGCGGCATCGAGCGTGCCCTGGTCGACGCGCCAGGCGCCGTAGTACACGAGCCAGCGTGCGGCCTCGATCTCGGCGGCCATGTCGGCAAGCTTGTGCGCGATGGCCTGGAACTGCCCGATGGGTTTGCCGCGCACGAGACGTGTCTTGGCATAGTCGAGCGCTGCCTCGAGCGCGCCCTGCGCCATGCCGACGGCATTTGCCGCGACGCCGACGCGGTTCTCGATCAGGCTCTCGAGAACCACCGGATAGGTACCGACGCGTTCGCCGAGCAGGCAATCATCGGGCACGAAGGCATTGTCGATGTAAAGCAGCCCGGTGTCGGAGCCGCGGATGCCTTCCTTCTTCAGTCGGTCGATGGTGATGCCGGGATTGGGCAGCTCGACCAGGAAGAGGCTGATCGCATCGGGCGTCAGCTCGGGCCTGGTGCGCGCGGCGAGCATCAGGAAATCGGCGATCGGCGCGTTGGTGATGTAGAGCTTCGAGCCGGTGAGCCGCCAACCGCCCTCGGCCTTCTCGGCGCGGGTGCGCATGGCGCGGATGTCGGACCCGCCATCCGGTTCGGACAGCGCGAAGCCGGCGATTTTCTTGCCAGCCAAGCCAGGGCGGAAGAAGCGTTCCTTCTGGGCTTCCGTGCCGGCCTTCCAGATCGGCCAGATGCCGAGGTGGCTGTGGCCGGACCAGGAGGACGAGAAGGCCTGGCAGACCCGCGACATCTCTTCGCGCAGGATGCAGTCGGAGACCTTGTCAAAGCCCGCGCCACCGTCCTCGGCCGGGTAGCGTACACCGATGAGGCCGAGTTCGCCGAAGCGCCGGAACAGATGCTTCGGGAACAGCTCGTTGTCGTCGGCCTCGCGCACCAGCGGCGCGAGTTCGGTCTCGGCGAAGCGACGGACCGTCTCCCGCAGCGCCTCCTGCTCGGGAGTGAAGGTGAAATCCATGCTCTCTCCTCAGGCGGCTGGAAGGATGGCGGCACCGGCAGGGCGTGCACCGAGCGCGCGACCGACCTCCTCGGCCACGGCCGCCAGCGCCACGCCGAGGCGACGGGCTGCCGCACCGTCCAGGCGCGCGGACAGATCGACGGCCGAGATCGCCAGCACAGGCTGCCCTGCTCCGTCGCGCACCGCGGCAGATACCGTGGTGATGCCGGCGACGAAGTTGTCCGTGTCCACCGCGTAGCCGTCGTGCCGCGCCTGCTTCACCTGCGCCAGGAACGTGGCGAAGGGCGGTGGAGCATCCGCGCGGATGGAAGCGTAGCGGCGTGCAAGCTCATCGTCCGGCAGGTCGGCATGCGCCGCCATGCATCGGCCCAGCGCGCCGATCAGCAAGGGCAGGCGCTGACCGATGTTCATGTGGATGCGGACCATGGCGCTGCCCTCCGCACGGTCCACCATCACCACCCGATCAGGTCCGGTGCGCAGCCACAGCGTCATGGTCGCGCCGAAGCGCTCAGCGAGAGCTTCCAGATGCGGGCGCACCACGCGCACGGCGCCAACGCCATCCAGGGCCGAGGCCGCGAGTTCCGCGAGGCCCAGCCCGGGCGAATAGGTCTTCGCGGCCGGATCGAAGGCAACCAGCCCCTCGGCGGTCAGGGTGCGAAGGATGTTGAAGCAAGTGGACGGATTGAGCGTGAGGGCGCGCGCGACTTCCGTGACGCCTGCCGGGCGGCGGAGGGCGCTCAGAGCCCGTTTGAGAATGCCTATGGGTGGGCGATGCGCCTGACGAGGAGCGCGCCCATGGCGACGTGGATCATGGCCTCGGAGACGTCGAGGTCGCGCTCGTAGTCGCGGACGAGACGGCGCCAGCGGACCATCCAGCCGAAGGTTCTCTCCACCACCCAGCGGCGGGGGATGACCTTGAAGCCAGGCTCCTTGTCGGTGCGCCGGACGATCTCGATGACGAAGTCGCGGAAGGCTGCCTTGTCCATCAGCTTGCCCCGGTCGTAGGCGCCATCGGCGAAGAGGTGCTTGAGCCACGGCCAGCGCTTGCGGATGGCATCGATGATGGTTTGTGCCCCCGCGCTGTCCGACACGTCGGCGGGCGTGAGGTTGACCATCAGCAGCCGCCCATCAGTGTCCACCGCGACGTGCCGCTTGCGGCCGACGATCTTCTTCGCCGCGTCGAAGCCGCGCCTTTCCGCGCTCGGCGCCTTCACCGTCTGGCTGTCGAGCACGCCGCCGCTCGGGCTGGCCTCACGCCCGGCCCGCTCGCGGTCGAGCATCAGCGCGATGTCGTGGATCGTGCGGAACAGTAGGCGGCGGACGAAGCGACGGAACCACCAGTAGATCGTCTGCCATGGCCCGAAATGGATCGGCAGCATCCGCCACCCGCCGCCCGAGCGCGCCATGTAGCGGATCGCGTTCAGCACCTCGCGCATGTCCACGCCGGGTCTGCGCCCGTGCTTCGGGGGCTTGGGCAGCAGCGGTTGGATCACCATCCATTCGGCATCCGTCAGGTCCGTCGGATACCGCTTCGTCTTTCGCTCAACATCGGCCATCCGGCCTCGACACGCTCGGGTCCACATCCCAAGCGTGAATCACGCCCCTCCGCGCCGCTACAAGCCTTTCTCAAACGGGCTCTCAGAAGCCGCAGGATGCGCGTGGCCGCAACCACTGCACCGACCTCCTTGGACATTATTCTTATATTCTCCAGAGAGAATTCTGATCTCTATAGAGAAGATTGGGGCGCCACCCGAGCGAGGTCAAGCGAAACGTCATGCGACGCCTGAGAGCGTCGACCGACAGGTTTTCCTGGAGAGGGGCCCGGTAAGAATGGATCCGCTGAACACGGGCGGCGGGGGCGCGCGAAACGCCTATGCGGCCCCTTCGCCTTCGTCGGGCCGCGCGGCCTGGTCCGCGCGTCGATCACCCTTTCACCACCGCCTGGAGGATCGGCTGGTCGCGCGCCCGCCGGCTCGTTGCCTGCCGCCGAGGAGGCTGCAGCGGAGAAGAGGACGGTCAGCGCCCGGCCTGCTCCATCTGGCGCAGCACGCCTTCGAGGTTGAAGGCATCCGGGCGTTGCCGCGGCGGAAAGTCGCGGAAGGTCTCGTAGAACTGTCGCGCCAGGGCCTGGGCAGGGACGAGCAGGTAGACGCGGTCCATCAGCCAGTCGTTGTAGGTGTTGCTGCTGTCGTCGGCGCGCTCGAAGGGATCCATCCGCAGGTCGAACAGCTTCGGCACGCGAAGCTGCACGAAGGGCTCCCGCCAGACGCCGAAGCCCATGCCGCGCTGCTCGAGGAAGACGATCTTCCAGCGGTCGTAGCGCATCGCGACCATCGCGCCGTCGTCGTTGAAGTAGTAGAATTCGCGCCGCTGCGGCTCTGTGGTCTGCCCTGTCAGGACGGGCAGCTGATTGTAGCCGTCCAGATGCACCTTGTAGGTGCGGCCCTGCGTCGTGAAGCCGGTCTTCAGCTTCTCCTTGATGTCGGCATCGCCGACGGCGGCGACCAGTGTCGGGAACCAGTCGAGGTTGGAGAAGATGTTGTTGCTGACGCTGCCGGGCGCGATGCGGCCCGGCCAGCGCACCGCGCAGGGCGTGCGGAAGGCGCCTTCCCAGTTGGAGTTCTTCTCGCTGCGGAAGGGCGTGATGCCGGCGTCGGGCCAGGCGTTGTAGTGCGGGCCGTTGTCGGTGCCGTAGATGACGATGGTGTCGTTCGCCATGCCGAGGTCGTCAATCTTCTTCAGCACCTGCCCGACTTGGTCGTCGTGCTGGAGCATGCCGTCGGCGTAGAAGTTCAGCCCCGACCGGCCACGGTAGTTCTCCGGCACATGAGTGCGGAAATGCATGCGGCTCGCGTTGATCCAGAGGAACATCGGCTGGCTCTCGCGGCGCTTGCGCTCCATGAAGTCGAGCGCGCCGGCGACGAACTCGTCATCCACCGTCTCCATCCGCTTGCGAGTCAGCGGGCCGGTGTCCTCGATGCGCTGGGTGCCGTCCGGATTGGCCCAGGAGCGGATCACGCCGCGCGGCCCAAAGCGCCGGCGGAATTCCGGGTCGCGCGGGTAGTCCACGTTCTCCGGCTCCTCCTGTGCGTTCAGGTGGTAAAGGTTGCCGAAGAACTCGTCGAAGCCGTGCATGGTCGGCAGGTGCTCGTCGCGGTCGCCGAGGTGGTTCTTGCCGAACTGGCCGGTCGCGTAGCCCATGCCCTTGAGGATGCGCGCGATGGTCGGGTCCTCGGGCTTCATGCCGGCCTCCGCGCCGGGCAGGCCGACCTTCGACAGGCCGGTGCGCACCGTGGCCTGACCGGTGATGAAGGCGGACCGCCCGGCGGTGCAGGACTGCTCGGCGTAGTAGTCGGTGAAGGTCATGCCTTCCTGGAAGATGCGGTCGATGTTGGGCGTGCGGTAGCCCATCTGGCCGCGGCTGTTGTGGCTGATGTTCCACCAGCCGATGTCGTCGCCCCAGATGACGACGATGTTCGGCCGCCGCGCGCCACCCGTGGCCGGCGCGGGGGCGGGTGTCGCCTGCTGCGCCTGGGCAAGCTGCGCACCGGGCGGCGCGCCGGTCGCGAGCCCGGCGGCGGCGCCGAGCAGGATGTTTCGGCGGGAGGCCGGGCGTGCGTCCTGGGCCATGATCGGCGATCTCCTTCTATGTCGTGCTGTCGTCGCGGACCACGCAGCGGAAGCCGATGTGGCTCATGCCGCTGTCCACCATCTGCGCGTGGCGCGCCGCCGGGCGGTAGCGCCGGCAATAGGAGGGCGCGCAGAGGAAGCTGCCGCCCTTGACCACCTTGCGCGGGATGCGGATGCGCGGCTGGGCCTGGTCGTAGCTGCCGTCCATCGCCGGCCCGCGCGGGTCGGCCGGCGCGCAGCAGGGCTTGGCGGGGTCGGCCGCATGTCGCGTGGCGAACCAGTCGCGCGTCCACTGCCAGACATTGCCGGCCATGTCGTGCAGGCCGTAGCCGTTCGGCGGATAGGAGGCGACCGGCGCGGTGCGCTCGAACCCGTCGGCGGCGAAGTTGCGCCAGGGGAAGGGACCCTGCCAGGTATTGGCCAAGTGCACGCCGCCGGGCGCCAGTTCGTCGCCCCAGACGAATTCGGCGCCGTCGAGCCCGCCGCGCGCGGCGAATTCCCACTCGGCCTCGGTCGGCAAATCCTTGCCGGCCCAGCGCGCATAGGCCTCGGCGTCCTCATAGGCGACCTGGACGACGGGGTGGTCGGCGCGGCCGTCGAGGTCGCTGCCGGGGCCTTCCGGGTGGCGCCACTGCGCGCCCCTGGTCCAGTGCCACCAATTCGCGATCTCACGCGTGTCCACCGGCCCCTCCGTCATGCGGAAGACGAGCGCGCCGGGCGCGAGCATGCCCGGCTGCGCGCCCGGATAGGCCGCGGGGTCTAGCGGGCGTTCCGCCACCGTCACGTAGCCCGTGGCGGCGACGAAGCGGGCGAAGTCGGCATTGGTGACGGTAGTGCGTTCCATCCAGAAGGGGCTGACCGTCACGCGGTGCGCCGGCTTCTCCTCCGGGTAGTGGTGGTCCGAGCCCATCAGGAAGCCGCCGCCCGGGATGCGCAGCATGCCCGGTGGCGCATCGGTACGCGGCGTTGCGTCACCACGCGCTGACGTCGTCCCAATCATCCCGCGCCGGCCTCCTCTCCCTCAGGAATGTTGCCAAACCGGAGAAGCCGCGCGCCAATGCCGATAGGGAAATCTCGACTTGCCTGTGGAGGCATATGATCGAGGTGCGCGACCTGCGTCTGGTTCTGGAGATCCACCGGCAGGGCAGCCTGGTGCGGGCGGCGCGCGTGCTCGGCGTGGGCCAGCCGGCGCTGACCCGCAGCCTCGCGACGCTGGAGGCTAGGCTGCGCGGCCCGCTCTTCGAACGTCACCGCCAGGGCGTGATCGCGACCAATCTCGGCCGCGCGCTGCTGGCGGAGGCGGAGGATATCCTCGGCCGCCTCGACCGCGTGGAGCGGGGCATGGCGGAGGTGCGCGGCGGGCAGGTGCGTGACCTGTCAGTCATGGCCGGCACCTATGTTCTTGAATCGATCGGGATCGCCGCGGCGATGCGGCTGGTGCCGCTCTACCCGCGGGTACGGGTGAAGCTGCAGGGTGGCAACTGGGCCGACGTGCCGCGCGCGCTGCACGCGCGCGAGGCAACGATCGGCCTGCTCGACCTGCGCGGCGCCGAGCCGGATGCGGGCCTGGAGGTCGAGCCGCTGCGGCGCCAGCCGGGCATCTTCGTCGTCCGCGCCGGCCATCCGCTGACCGAGCGACCCTCCGTCGGGCTGCCGGCCATCCTCTCCTACCCCTTCCTCTTCATCTCGCGCGCGCCGCAGGCGGTGCAGGGGCCAATGGTCGCTGCGCGGGAGGCGGCGCGCGCTATCGGCACGCCGCATGCCGCCTTCCCCGCCATCATGCATGAGAGCCCGACGGTGGCGCTGGCGGCCCTCAGGCATGGCGACGCCGTCGCGGCGCTCAGCCTTCCGGTGGCGCTGCCCGCGCTCCGCGCGGGGACTGTCGCGGCACTGCCCTGGCGGGAGCCCTGGGTCTCGGTGCATCCGAGCGTGATCCGCCTGCGCGGCCGGCCGGCGGGCGAGGCCGAGCAGGCCTATCTCGACCTTCTGCGGAACGCCGACGCCGAGGCCGAGCGCGAGGCGCGGGCCTGGTGCGCGGAGAATGGGCTGTCGGCCGAGTGCGGGTGAGCGCCTGCGCGACAGGCACCCGAGGCACTTGTCAGTCGTCCAACCGATCCAGGAATGCGTGGCACAACCGGCGACTCCCGATGAGCCTGGTTCAACGTGACGGGAGGGCGGCGAAGAACTGGCACGCCCAGACCGATTTGCGGGACACGCAAGAGAGGCGGCCTGCAATGGCCGGACAGTCGATCAGCAGCGCTGCCACACGCTGCATGCATCTCCGTCCTGAGGCTTGCCAATGCTAAGTCGGCTTCCCCCCAACTCGGCGATCACCGAGGATGCAGAGATCGCCGCACGACGACGCAGGCGTCCTGGCGCCCTCCCGTCAGGTGGATCGTCACCCCCCCGGAGCGAGAAGCCGAGCATCGGCGTCACGCGCTCGATGCCATTCATCATGCAGGCCGCGACGGAAGCGAGCAGGAACTCGGCGGGGTTGAAGGCATCGGTACGGCCAGCCGGGTTGGTGTCGGCCAGCAGAGCCGATGCGCACGACCTCCGCCGCGATCGGCGGCGCCGGGCCTGCTGCGCAGCGTCACGCGCGCCGGCTGGCCGAGCGCCAGATCACCTGTGCGCCCCTCATCGACATAGGCCAGCGCCCAGAGGGCTGTCCGGTGCCACCAGCGTGTACACCGCCTCGCCGGGGTTCAACGCCGATCCGGGCTCACGAGACCGGGCGCTGCACCACGCCGCCCTCATGGTCGATGGCGAGCAGCGGCGTTGCCCCTCCCTCGCGGAACAGGCGCAGCAGAGCCGCCACCTCCTCCGTCGAGCCGATATTATGGGCCACGAAGAAGATCCCGCCGACCTGGCCGCGGCGGACCTGCCGCGCCAGCAGCCGCGCCGAGGGCGATGACGGACTCGCACCGTGGAAGCCGACCAGCAGAAGCTCGGCCACCACATCGGCCAGCCGGTCGCGCGGTCGGAACCAGCCGAACCAAGCAATGGGATAGGTGATCATCCCGACAGCCATGCCAAGGCCGGCGCGTGCCGCGCGGGCCAGCCGCGCCGTCGACCGGCGCAACTTCATCCCGGCATCACTGCGTCGGTGGCGAGCGTGGCCTCCACACGCCCATCCCGAGGTCTTGTGAACCGAAACTATCGGCGGATGGCGGGGGAGGGCGCAATCCACGGCACCCGGCGCCGACGCGCGAGGCATGGCTGTCCGGGACACGCCCCTTCGGAGCACCCCAGGACGCATCTCCGTCCAGAGGGGCCAAGGCGGTGCGGATAACGGCGAAGAGCGTGACCATCGAGGACGAGCACGGACAGGCCAACCTGGTGGTCGATGCCCAGGTCCCGGAGCGGGACCGCGTGCCGCCGCTGACATTGCGCCTGCTGGTGGTGGAAGGGCGTGTGGAGGGGGAGGACCAGCACGCCGAGGCCCCGATCATCCCCCTGATCGCAGCGCGGCCAATCGATCGGACCTGTTGGGCGCCGTGCCAACGATTGACGGCATGGATGCGCCGGCGGCAGCAACCCAGGCGCATGGGTTGCCGCCAGCGAAGTTGCTGCCGAGGCGGGATTTCAGGCAGATCAAACGCAATCGAGGCTGGGTCGGCACGCGCCGCGCTTGAACGGCCGCTTTGCGCCCTTGCGACCGTCCCGGCTTGGCGCGGTCCAAGCTGCTCCCGCCATGCCGCGATGGTCAGAACGCGATATCGCGATTGACGTCCTTGTAGAGCAGATAGGCCGTTTCGCCCCATCCCGTTGCGTAGAATTGCTGTGGAACGTACGCGCCCATCCAGATGAAGTCGCCCGCCCAGCATTCGTGCCATTCGCGCCCGAGCAGGTAGAGTCCCTGTCCTTCGAGCATGTAGAGGCCGTGCTGCATGATGTGGGTCTCGACGAAGGGGAAGTAGGTGCCCGGTTCGAAGGACAGGATGTTGACCTCCATGTCCATCGCCATGTCGGCCTCCCCGAGCAGCGTCTGCCAGCTCCGTCCGCGCGTGTGCTTGTTCACCTTCGGCACGTCGCGCCGATGGCCAAAGAAGGACGCACGCGGCGCGATGCCCGGCGCAGCCACATAGGGGCGCTTGATCCAGATGACCTTGGACTCGCCGGCGATCGCATAGGGCCTGCCCGCCGCGACATAGGCATAGCCGCCGGCATCGAGCCGCCGCGTTTGCCCGTCCGCGGCGATCTCAGCCTCACCTTCGACGACGAAGAGGAAGTGCTCCAGGCCGTCATTCAGCGGCGTCGGCGTGCCGCCGCCTTCCGCGATCTCCAGCAGCGCCTGGGCGAAGTTGGCTCCCATGGCCGGGCCGGTGTGGAAGCGGATCTTCGTCCTGGCGAAGCCCGGTAGGCGGCTTTCCAGGATGCCCTCCGGCGGCATCACGGCGTAGTGCGGCGTGACCATGGTGCGATTGTGCCCGGCGATGCCAGGCGGGAGGACGTCGCGGCGGGTCATGCATTCTCTCCAGGCAGGGCCGCGGTGACGATGATCTCCACCAAGTCGCCAGGCGGCATCGGCGTCAGCACAGCGCTGCGCACCGGACCCTAACCGGCGGGGATCCAGTGCGTCCAGGCGGCGGGCCTCGACCTCACTGGCCTCGGGCGCCTGCGCCATCAGCCCATCCAGCGCGGGATCGGAGAAGCGGAGATAGCTGAAGCTTCCGCTGCCGTGCGCGGCGTCGAAGCCCTCCGTCACGCTGCCCGCCGGTGACTATCGCAGCGCTCTTGCGACCGCCTGCCACCAGCGCCGTTGAGCCGCCGCCCGACCTGGGGCGAGGCGCGGCAACCCCCCCCGCGACAGCCTGTGAGCCGCTGGGTCCTTTGCCGCGCCCCGGCCTTCATCGCGGCAGGAGGCGCTGCACCTCCCGCGCCATGTCGGCGAGCACCTCCTCGGGCGTCGCGCGCTGTTCGACGATGCGGGCCTGCTGATTCACCATGGTCTCCGTCACGCGCACGCCGTTGGTGCCCGGGAAGGCGTACCAGGGGATGGCGATGCCCATCTGCTCCATCGCCGGGCGATACAGCGGATTCTCGCGATAGAAGCCGCCGAGGTAGCGCTCATCCGACGGCGCGATGGTGTTGCTCGGCACATAGCCGGTGCCCTGCGTCATGATGGCCTGGCCGCGCGGGCCGGTCGCGAAGCTGAGGAAGCGGAAGGCGGCCTCCTGGCGAGCCGGATCGCGGGTCAGGATCACGCCGGCGTTGCCGCCGGTGGGCAGGCGGCCCTTGTCGGCATCGATCACCGGCATCTTCGCGGTGCGCAGATCGACCTCGCCGCCGATGCTGCGCTTCATGCTGCCGATATAAGCCGTGGTGCCGGCGAAGATGCCCATCTTGCCGGCGTAGAAGGCCTGCAGCGCCGCATCCACCGTCAGCGCCGGCATCTTGCCTTCCTTCACCATGCGATCCAGCAGGCGGACGGACGCAAGACCCTCGGGGCCGTTGAAGGCGACCGACTTCTCGTCTTCCGTCAGCATCCGGCCGCCATGGCCGAACAGCAGGGCGGAGAACATCCAGTCATCGCCGGCCCAGCGGTAGTGCATGGAGGAGATGCCATCGCCCAGCGCGGCGATGCGGGCCGCGAGGTCGAGCAGGCTGTTCCAGTCGGTCGGCGGCGCATCCGGGTTGCCGCCCGCGCGGCGGACCAGGTTCGCGTTGTAGTAGACGATGGGATTGGACGCGGCGAAGGTCATGCCCGCCTGGAAGCCGCGCACCTGCCCCAGGGCGAGGATGTTGGGCGACCAGCCCCGCGCTGCCGGGTCGCCGTCCTTGGCAAGAAACGGCGCGAGATCGACCGGCAGGCGGCGTTCCATCAGGGTGCGCAGCCGGTTCAGCCCCTGGAAGCTGAGATCGGGCAACCCGCCGGTGGACGCCTGGCGCATCACCGTCTGCACCGCATCCTCGTAGTTCGGCGACGGCGCGGGGTAACGGATGCGGATGCCGGGATTGGCGGCGGTGAACTCGGTCGCCAACTGCTCCATGACGTCCTTGAAGAAGGCCGGCATGGGATAGTGGACGACGAGCTCGGTGCCGCCGCCCTGCGCGCGGGCGGAAGAAGCGCCTGCACCGGCGAGAGCAAGGCCGAGCGCCGTCCGGCGCGTGATGGTCGTCATGCTGCGATCTCCTCGTATCAGCCTTTGAGGCCGGCGGTGGCGATGCCCTGGATGAAGCGGCGCTGCGCCAGCAGGAACAGGATCACCATCGGCGCCGTGACCAGCACGGAGGCGGCCATCAGCGCGCCGGTGTCGTTGCCCGCCTCCTCGGCGCGGAAGAACAGGACGCCGAGGGCGGGGGTCGCCATGGCCGGGCTCTGCACCACGATCAGCGGCCAGAACAGGTCGTTCCAATGGGCGACGATGGAGAAGGTCGCGAAGGCGGTCGCCGCCGGCCAGGCATTGGGCAGCACGACACGCCAGACGATCGACATCTCCCCCATGCCGTCGATGCGGGCGGCGTGGATCAGCTCGTCCGGCAGCGACTTGAAGGCCTGGCGGAACAGGAAGATGCCGAAGGCGGAGATGGTGAAGGGGATGACCAGGGCGGCGAAGCTGTCGAGCAGCCCGCCCGCCGCGAGGCCGGCATAGAGCGGCAGGGCGGGCACATGGGCCGGGATCAGCAAGGCCAGCATGATCAGGCCGAACAGGATCTCCCGTCCGCGCCAGTGCAGCTTCGCGAGCGCATAGGCGCAGGGCACCGCGAAGAAGATCTGGAACACCAGGATCAGTGCGCAGACCAGCACGCCGTTGAGCAGGAAGCGCGGCAGGGGCACCGCGGTCAGCGCCTTGGTGTAGTTCTCGACGGCGTAGAACTGCTCCGGGATCAGAGACAGCGAGGCGCGGAATATCTCGTTGCCGGGCTTGAGCGAGGCCGAGAGCATCCAGGCATAGGGGGCGAGGATGATGAGCGCGCCCAGCCCGAGCAGCAGCAGCCTCGGCAGGTCGGCGACCAGGCCGCGTTCTGGCCCCGGCCTCATTGGTAGTGCACCCGGCGTTCGAGGACGCGCATCTGCAGCAGCATCAGCAGCAGCACGATGGCGAGGAAGACGACCGTGATCGCCGCCGAGTATCCGATGCGGAAGAAGGTGAAGCCTTCCTTGTACATCGCGTGCAACAGCACTTCCGACGCGTTGTTCGGCCCGCCGCGGGTGAGTGCCGCCACCGTGTCGAAGACGCGCAGGCAGCGGATCGCGGTGATGGTGACGACGAAGAGCGTGGTGGGTCCCAGCAGTGGCCAGGTCACCAGCCGGAAGCGCGCCCAGGCGGATCTGGCACCATCCATCTCCGCCGCCGCGTGCAGCTCGGTCGGGATGGCCGTCAGCCCGGCCATGAACAGCACGACCACGAAGCCGAGATTCTCCCACACGCCGATCACGCAGAGCGAGAACAGCACCCAGTCCGAGGAGCCCAGCCAGTTGATCGGTGCGACGCCGACCAGGCCGAGCAGCCGGTTCACCGGCCCGATGGTCGGGTGCAGCAGGTACTGCCAGGCGGTCGCCATGGCGACGAGTAGCGAGACGACCGGCAGGAAGTAGATGGCGCGGAAGGTGGCGCGCAGCCGGGTGCCGCCCTCGATCGCGATGGCGATCAGCAGGCCGAGCCCGATCGAGGTCGGCATCACCGTGCCGACATAGACCAGCGTGTTGCGCAGCGCGGCGCGAAAGGTCGAATCCTCCAGCAGCTCGGCATAGTTGTGGAGGCCGATCCAGCGCAGTTCCGGCGCGCCGAGCTCCCAATCGGTGAAGGACAGGCCGAGCAGCGCAAGGCTCGGCGCCAGCAGCAGGACGACGAGAGCGATGGCTGCCGGGCCCGCCAGCAGCATGGCCGCGGCGGCCTCGCCAATGGCGCGGCTGCGCCGGGTTTGCACCGGCGGCGCGGGAAGGGCGAGGGCCTCAAGCATGGACGGGCTGACGGGCGAGTACGGCGTCATGCAGGCGGCGGCCGGCCGCGTCGAACAGCAGCGCGGCGTTCCAATCCGTGCCGAGGCGCACGGCATCCCCGATCCGCAGACCTGCCGCTTCGGCGACGGCGAGCCGTGCGACCACCGTCGCGTCCGGCGCGGCAAGACGCGCATGCAGCAGGAGCTCGGCGCCGAGGAACTCCATATGCTCGACCGTGGCCGGCAGCCCACCCTGCGCCAGGATGCGCAGCGCCTCGGGCCGCACGGCAAGGGTCAGCGCCGCGCCGGGCGTCGCCGCCACGGCGCGCGGCGTCTCCAACGGGCCGATGGCGAGACCCGCCGCCGTTGCGACCGCCGGCAGCACGTTGATGCGCGGGCTGCCGAGGAAGCCCGCGACGCGCAGATCCTGCGGGTCGTCATAGACCTCGCGCGGCGTACCGAGCTGGAGGATCTCGCCTTCCATCATCACGGCGACGCGGTCGGACATGGTCATCGCCTCGACCTGGTCGTGGGTGACATAGACCGTCGTTACGCCGGCGCGGCGGTGCAGCTCCACGATCTCCTTGCGCGTCGTCGCGCGCAGCTCGGCATCGAGGTTCGACAGCGGCTCGTCCATCAGGAAGGTCTGCGGTTCGCGCACGATCGCGCGGCCGAGCGCCACGCGTTGCCGCTGGCCGCCCGACAATTGCGCCGGCCGCCGCGCGAGCAGATGGCCGAGCCGCAGCATCTCCGCCGCGTCGCGCACCCGCGCATCGATCCAGGCGCGATGGGCACGATGGCCCGGCACCAGGTGGCGCAGCAGCGGCATCCGCTCCAGCGTCGAGAGCCGCCGCATCACCAGCGGCACGGCAAGATTCTGCGCGACCGTCAGATGCGGGTAGAGCGCGTAGTTCTGGAACACCATGGCGACGTCGCGGTCAGCCGCGCGCAAGCGTGTGACGTCGCGCCCCGCGATCACCACCTGGCCCGCGTCGGCGGCCTCGAGGCCAGCGATGATGCGCAGCAGCGTCGTCTTGCCGCAGCCGGACGGGCCGACCAGAGACAGGAACTCGCCCTGCCGCATCTCCAGCGAGACGCCCTTCAACACGCGCGTGGTGCCGAAGGTCTTCGCCACGTCCCGGACAATGACACCCGCCACGATGGTCAGCCTTCGGCAGGCAGCAGGGCGGAGTGCGGATAGGCCTCGCGCCGCACCTCATGGATGAAGGGGCGCTCCATCTCGTCGGGCGCGATCGTCTCGGTCGTCACGGTATCGCCGTCGAAGCGGTGCAGCAGATAGCCGCAGGGACGCGCGCCGGGCAGGCCGGGCTGTTCGCCTTCGTCCACGATGAAGGCGACGGACGGCGCCCAGGCGAAGCGCGCCGCGCCGCGCATCGCCTCGTGATTCAGGTGCAGATGGCCGGAGGCGACCAGGCGCAGCGCCGGATGTGCGAGCAATGCCGAGAGAGTCGGCCGTGCGAAGGGCGGCACCGACCAGTAGTCGAACGCCGTGTCGTCGGGCGTCACGACGAAGCAGGGCTTGTGCAGGAACACCGCGAGCCGGCGATCGCCAAGCGTTTCGAGCTGTTCGCCAATGAAGGCGGCCTGTGCGGCTTCCTCGGCATGCCCGCTGCCCATGATCTGGCTGTTCAGCCCCAACAGGCGCCAGCCCTCGCGGTCCACCGCCCAGCGATCCGCGCCCATGTGCCGGCGGAAACGGTCCAGCCGCTCGGTCGAGACCGGCTGGCGCGGCATGATCTCAGGATGGTCGCCGACATCGTGGTTGCCGGGGACCGCCAGCACCGGGCGCGGCAGCCGGTCATAGGCGGCGCGGGTGAAGGTGAAGTCGGCGTCGCTGTCGGCCCCGTCCAGCGTCACGTCGCCGCTGGCGACGATCAGGTCGGGCGGGCTGCCCGACAGCCGCGCCACCAGGGTCTCGAAGTTGCGGCGGAACAACGGGGTGTTCGCGCCAAGATGGGTGTCGCTGATCTGCGCCAAGGTGAACATGCCGGTCCGTCGCCACGGGTTGCTCGGGACGATGCAACTAGGCAGGAGGTGTTGCAGGCGCGTGGCGGTGGGATGACAGTCTTGAGTGAATTGGGTCAGCGTCACTGTCGCCGACGGCATGCGCGGCTCCGAGCGAGGCTCCGTTCGTGTGGGTGGGAGAGCTGGCGTTGCGTTCCAGCCAAGCCCGCCCGTACCGGACAGCGGACCGACCGCCCTCGGACCCGACCGGACCGCCGCGACAGGGAACATGCGTCATCTCGACGCCGAGGCGCCGGCGCAGCGCCGTCCGCTGGTCCGGCGCTGGTGCTTCGCCGACAGGCCGCTCGAACTGCCCTATCCGCGGCGGGAGATCCTGTCCGTGACCTGCTATGGCCTGGCCATGCCTGCCCGACATCCATTGGCGGGGCAGCCATGAAGCACGACGATCTGGATCGCGTCGCCGCCGCCCGTCTGTTGCGCACGCGCGGGCAGCGCCGGTGCGGCGAGGCCCGCAGTCGGGAAAGTCCGGCGCATGGAAAGGGTCTCCTCCGTTGGGTCAGTCCAGCCTGGCGCCGGAGGCGCGGATGATCGGACCCCAGCGGTCGTATTCTGCGCGGACCAGGGCGGCCATCTCGGAAGGCGGGGTCAGCGGCAGGATGGGATCGAAGCCGATCTGCCCCAGGCGGCGCAATACGGCAGGATCGGCCATCATGGCCTGCGCCGCGGCGAAGAGCCGGTCGATGATCGGCTGCGGCGTTCCGGCGACGGTCGCGAAGCCGAGCCAGGTGCTCATCTCGTACCCCGCGATGCCGCTTTCCTGCATGGTCGGCACGTCGGGCAGATGCGGCGAGCGCTGCGCCGAGGTGACCGCGAGCGCGCGCAGCCTGCCGCCCTGGATCGCGGGCAGCAGCGTCGAGATGTTGTAATAGGCGAAGTCGACCTCGCCGCTCTCCACGGCAAGGATGCCCTGCGGCGCGCCGCGATAGGGCACGTGAACCACATCGAGGCCGCCCATCTGCGCGAGCATCGCGCTCGAGATGTGGTGCGTGCTGCCGACGCCGCCAGAGGAATAGGTGAGATGCCCCGGACGCGCCTTGGCCGCCGCGATCAGCTCGGCGACGGACTTGATCGGGCTCGATTCCTTCACCACCAGCACGTTGCTGACGGCGACGAGCCGCGTGATGAAGGCGAAGTCCTTCAGCGGGTCGAAGCGCAGGCTGGTGTAGAGGTACGGGTTGAAGGCGACAGAGGTCTGGCCCATCGTGATCAGCGTGTAGCCGTCCGGCGGCATGCGCGAGACCTGCTCCATCGCCAGGTTGCCATTCGCCGAGGGGCGGTTCTCCACCACGACCGATTGCTGCAGCGTCCTGCCGAGATTCTCGGCGATGAGGCGCGAGATGATGTCCACCGAGCTGCCGGCCGCCAGCGGCGAGATCAGCGTGATCGGGCGCGAGGGCCAGGGCCCGCCCTGGGCAAGCGTCCGGCGCGCGCCGAGCACGGCCGGGGCGGAAAGGATCAAGACGTCACGTCGGCGCATGATGTGTTCCCATGCAGGCAGCGTCGGATGCTGCGCGATGAAGCCGTGTGTTCTTGTTGTTCATCCCTTGCCGCGCGGCGTTGCCGGGGTCGCGCGGCCGTCGCGCAGGTCAGGCCTGGCGGATCAGGTAGATCGGGCTCGACCACACCACTGCGCCGCCTTCGAGCGTGGCCCGGAGGAAGATCGCGTTGTCGCCCTTGGCCCGCAGCGGAACATCGCGCGTGAAGCGGAAGGCACGGTGCGGGTTCTCATCGGGAAGCCGGAAGATCCGGATGCGGCGGCCGAGGCCCCCGGCCTCGAAGACACGATCCTCGAAGCCGATATCGGCGACCGCCAATTCGGCCTTCACCAGGCCCGTGTCGATCGTCAGCGTGCCGCCCTGCGCATCGTCGAGCACGGCGTCGAAGCCGCCGAAACCGCCGGTCGTCACGGACTGGAAGCGCACCGAGGACGCGTCCGCCGCGAAGGGCTTGTCCACGTTCCATCGATTGATCGGCGCCACCCCTGACCAGCCATTGCCGGCGAGTGCGACCGAACCGCTCCACAGCGTCTCGCGCCCACGGCCGCGATATTCGGACCCTTCCCACACCACGCGGATGCGGCGGCCGAGATCGGCGGGCGCGAAGGGCTTGATGACCTCCAATCGTTCCGTGCGATTGTGCAGCTCGATGCGTTCGATCGGCGAAGCCGCGACAAGTTCGGCCTCGAAGCGGCAGGTCACGTCGGCCACGCCGGTGAGGATGTCGCCCATCCCGGCCGTGGCGGTGCGATCGACCGGCGCGCCGCCCAGCGCGGGGTCGTCGACGTGCCGGTCGGCGGCATGCTCGAGCACTGCCTTCACATCCAGCAGGACACGCGTGGCCGAGGTGGTCGCATAGTGCCGGCGGCGGCGCAGCGCCTCGAAGAGGGCAGGGCGCGACAGCTCCTCGGCGAGGATGCAGGTCAGCCCGCCATAGGACCCGAATTGCGATGCGCCCGGATGCGACGCGCCCTGGCGCCCCTTGTGACCGTCCGAGCCGGCGGTGATGCCGACGCGTCCGCCAGCGGCGAAGGCGTCCTGCAACAGCCAGTCGAAAGTGCCCCAATCGCTGTGCACCTCGACGGACCGTTCGAGCATCTTGTCATGGGCAAAGCCGAGATTGGCATAGCGCCCGCCGACATGTGGGATGCACAGCGCCGGCCGGCCATCGGCACGCATCGCCGTGTGCAGGGCGCGCGCGTCATAGGCATCGGTCTCCGGATCGGAGGTGTCTTCGACCAGGGCGCGGCAGGACCGGCGGATCGGGCGTCCTTCCTCGGGCAGCAGCACGTTGCGGTCGCCGCCGATCGCGGTGTTGCCTGACCATTCATAGCCGGGGAAGAAGACGAAGCGGCCATCTCTGTTGAATTCGGCCGTGGTGCGGTTGAGGTCTTCCCAGAAGGCGTCGGACACCTGGAAGTCATTGCCTTGGTGGCACATGGCGTCGATGAAGGCGAGGTCGCGCGCGTAGGTTGCGAGCTGCCGCGCCGTGCCGGTGCCGACCGTCTCGCCGGACTGGCCGTGCAGATCGGCCCAGAAGGGCAGCAGCGGCGCCTCGGCGAGGCGCATCGGGTTCGACCGCGCGAGCAGCGCGCCGGTCTCGTCGAGCCAATCGATCGCGAGGTCGCCCGCAGGCGCGGTCAGGCCCTCGATGCGATGGGCACGCGCGCCTTCAGGCCAGGTGAAGCTCTCCGGCAGGCCAGCCACGGGTGCGCTGGCACGCAGCCGGAACGTCCCGCCGATGCGGTCGGTCGGATTGCCCCAGATATCGTCCGCACGGAGTGACAGCGCGAAGAGCTGTCCCGGTCGGCGCTGCGTCGGCAGCACGGCGACGTGCGACGCTGCGGCGCCGGGGACAACGCGCACGGTCGGCTGGTTGTCGAGCAACGCCCAGTTGGTGGTGGCGAAGACATCGGCCAGCACCAGGAAGTGGAAGGCCTCCTCGCAATAGGTCTGCATGCGGAGGCCGGGCGAGCCGAAGCGGCGGTCGCCGATGCGCACGGTGATGGTCTCGCCGGGGGCGAGGAAGCCGCGATTGACGTTCACCGTGATGGTGCGGCTCCAGGGGCGCATTGCGAGCTTCGGATTGAAGTCGAGGCTGAGCGTCGCGCCGTTGCTGGCTTCCGCCGTGACGTAGTTCGGCGCCTTGGGATCGGTGAATTGCGGGCGGCCCACATCGCTGACCTGGCGGGTACAGATGCGGATGGATCCGGTGTCGTCCACGCCGAAGCGGCCGGCGGTGAAGACGATGGTGAAGGCGGCGAAGCTGCCGGCTTCGACCGGACCCGTCGGCATCATCGCGACGGTCCCGATCTCGGACACCAGATAGTCCGTGTGATGGGCGGTATGGCCCTTGCCGTAACCGGGAATGGTGAACTGGCGTGGCTCAGCGCTCGTCGACATCGTGCCCCCGGGGACGGTTCAATAAATTCACTCATTCATAAGACCAGCACACTTGTTCGGGGCTGTGAAGACCCGTTATGGATAGAGCCTGGGCGGTGCGGGCAACCGGCCGCTCATGCGGGGAACGGGATGCGGAACGCAGGATGAGGGCTTCTCCACACGCGGCATTCGCTTCGCGGGAGCATCTGGCTGGCGCCGATCCGGGACTGCTCTATCGGCAGATCGCGGCGTCGATCCGCAGCGAGATCGGCACGGCGCGGCTGTCGCCCGGTGCGAGGCTGCCCTCCATCATGTCGCTCGCCGGGCAGTTCGGCGTGGCGCCCGCGACGGTGCGCCAGGCGCTTGCCCTGCTGGCGGAGGAGGGCATGATCCGCACGCGCCATGGCAGCGGCAGCTTCGTCAGCGATGCACCGCCAAGGCGTCCGACGCTGGTCCTCGAACTGGGCTGGCCGGCGCTGGCCGAGCAGGTTCGCGGCAACAAGGCGCAGATCCTGGAGGCGGATGACGCCGCCCCGCCGCTGGAAGCGGCCGATGGCGTGCCGGCGGCATCCTATCGGCGCATGAAGCGCGTGCATCGGCTGGCCAGCGGGCCGCCCTATGCGCTGGTCGAACTCTATGTGGACCGGGCGTATTTCGATCAGCGGCCGGCGCAGTTCGAAGCCGGGATGGTATTGCCGCTACTGGCCGAACTCGGTGGCGGCGAACTCACGACGATGCGGCAGGTGTTCCGCCTGGGCGCGGCGGATGCGATGACGGCGCGCCATCTTGGCCTGCCGATCGGTGGGCCGGTCGGATGGCTGAAGCGCGCGCTGCGCAGCGGTGACGGGCGGGTGGCCTATTGGTCGCTCGGGCATTTCCATCCCGAGTTCGTCTCCTTTGAGACGACCTTCACGAGTGACAGCGTCGTCCGAAAGGGGACATAGGGGCCTTGGCCGGATCCTCTATTGGCGGGGGCTGACCAATGCGCTGCGGGCGGGGCACGCTCGCCGTGCCACGTCCCGCAGCATGCGGCCGCTGGCGGATCTGCCGATGTGGACAGATCCGCCGGGTGGCGATGCGTCCGAGGCTCCGTTGGCGCGCGCGATCCGGGGATGAGGGGACGGCCCGCCGCGCGGCCTTGGCGGGCAGGACAGCGGCAGCGGGCCTTGGCGTATCCGTCGGGGATGCCGCACCATGCTCGCGAAACCACAGGGCTGAGCACCATGGCCAGAGACGAGATGATGAAACTCGGCGCCTTCGTCCCCGGCGCCCTGGCCGGCGGTCATGCCTGGCGGTTGCCCGGTGCCGAAACCGAAGGCGCCAGCAGCTTCGCCGCCTACCGGCATGTCGCGCGGCTGCTCGAGGCCGGGAAGTTCGATACCCTCTTCATGAATGACGGCGTGGGTGTGCGCGAGCTCGACCCCGATCTGCTCGAACGCAACCCGCAGGCCCAGCGCTGGGATCCACTGACCCTGCTGCCGGCGCTCGCCGTGGTGACCGAGCGGATCGGCCTGATCGCCACCGCCAATACCAGCTACAACGAACCCTTCACCCTGGCCCGGCGCCTCGCCTCGCTCGATGAGGTCAGCGGCGGGCGCGCCGGGTGGAACATGGTCACCTCCCTCGGCGGCGGCGAGAACTTCAACCGCGACGATCACATGCTCCATGCGGAGCGCTACGAGCGCGCGGAGGAGTTCATCGAAGTCATCACCGGCCTGTGGGACAGCTGGGACGACGACGCCGCGATCCGCGACCAGGCGAGCGGACGTTGGTTCGATACCGAGCGGATGCATCTGCTGAACCATCGCGGCCGTCACTTCGCCGTGCGCGGCCCGCTGAACGCGCCGCGCCCGCCACAGGGCTATCCCGTCATCGCGCAGGCCGGCGCCTCCGAGGCCGGCAAGGCGCTCGCCGCGCGGACCGGGGAGCTGATCTTCACCGCCGCCCAGACCATCGAGGAAGGCCAGGATTTCGTCCGCGACATCACAGCGCGCGCCGCTGGGCACGGCCGCGGCCGCGACAGTTTCCGCATCCTGCCCGGCGTGGCGGTGACCGTGGCGCGGACCATGGCGGAGGCGGAGGCGAAGTACGATCGCCTGCACGACGTCACGGATCCGCGGCCGCGGCTGAAATCCATCTCGCGCTTCGCCAGCCTCGGCGTCGATCTGTCCGAGCAGCCGCTCGACGAGCCGGCCCGCCTGCCTGACGAGATTCCCGAAACCAATACGCACCGCAGCCGGCAGAAGCTGGTGGTGGAACTGATCCGGCGCGAGGGGCGGCTCACCCTGCGCCAGCTCGCCCGCCGGCTGAGCGCCGGCGGCCATCGCGTGCTGATCGGCACGCCGGAAAGCGTCGCGGACGATTTCCAGCGCTGGTTCGAGGCCGAGGCCGCCGACGGCTTCAACATCATGTTCCCGGCCTTCCCGGCCTGCGTCGAGGATTTCGTGACCCTCGTCGTGCCGGAGCTGCAGCGCCGCGGCCTCTTCCGCCGCGACTACGAAGGCCGCACCCTGCGCGAGAATCTCGGCCTGCGGCGGCCGCCGAGCCGCTACGGCGCCGCCCGCATCGCCGCCGCCTGATCCTGGAAGGCACCACCGATGAGCATTCCCGCCACGCGCCCGCGCCCTTCGATCGAAGCCCTGCCGCGCGCCGACAACCAGCCCGTCCATGCGCTGCCCGCCCCGCTGCCGCCGGCGGCGGAGCGCCTGCATCGCCGGCAGCGCCTGGCCGCCGCCTTCCGCCTCTTCTCCCGCTACGGCTATGAGGTCGGCCTGGCCGGCCACTTCTCCGCGCGGGACCCGATCCTGACGGACCATTTCTGGCTGAATCCGCTCGGCATGTCCTTCGCCCATATCCGGGCCTCGGACCTGATCCTGGTCGCGCCGGACGGGCGCGTTGTCGAAGGGGAGGGCATGGTGAACATCTCCGGCGTGCCCTATCACGACCGCATCCAGGTGGCCCGGCCGGAGGTGGTCGGCATCGCCCATGCCCACGCCTTCCATGCCAAGATCTGGTCGGCTTTCGGCCAGGTCCTGCCGCCGATCACCGCCGATGCGTCGGGACTGCACGACGACCAGGTGGTCTTCCAGCCGCGGCGGCCGACGGACATGCCGGCCGAGGCCGCGCGCGCCGTCGTCGCCGAGCAGGCCGTGGCCGCGCTCGGCGCGCGGAACGTCCTGATCTGGCAGAATCATGGGCACTGGACCACGGGCAACACGGTGGAAGGCGCGGCCTGGCGCTTCATGGCCTTCGACGAGGCGGCGCGCGGCCAGTTGCTGGCCCAGGCCGCTGGCCAGCCGATCATCCCCGAGACCGCCCCTCGCGGCGGTCGTACCCCCGAGCGGGCCGAGGTCTCGGCCTGGCTGAGCTTCCTGCCCCTGTGGGACCGCATCGTGCAGGAGGAACCGGACCTCCTGACTTGAGGCCGGCGGCGGGATGCCCCGCCGCCCACCCCTCGTTCAGCCTGCGATGAAGGTCAGCAGATCGGCGTTGATCAGGTCCGGATGCGTGGCGAAAAGGCCGTGCGACAGACCTTCATAGGTCTTCAGCGTGCCGTTTCGCAGCAGCTTGATCCCCTTCAGCGCCGAATCCCCGATCGGCACCACCTGGTCGTCGGTGCCGTGCATCAGCAGCACCGGCACCTCGATGGCCTTGAGGTCCTCGGTGAAGTCGGTCTCGGAGAAGGCGGCGATGCAGTCGAACTGCGCCTTCGCGCCGCCCGCCATGCCCTGGCGCCACCAATTGTCGATCAGGCCCTGGCTGATTTTCGCATCCGGCCGGTTGAAGCCATAGAAAGGTCCGGCGGGGATATCGCGGAAGAACTGCGGGCGGTTCGCGACCAGCGCCGCGCGGAAGCCGTCGAACACCTCCTGGGGCAGGCCCTCGGGGTTCGCCGCGCTGCGCAGCATGACGGGCGGCACGGCGCCGATCAGCACGGCCTTGGAAACCCGGCCGGGTTCGGCCCGCGCGACGTAGCGCGCCACCTCCCCGCCGCCGGTCGAATGCCCGACATGCACCGCGCCCTTGAGGTCCAGCGCCTGGGCCAGCTCCACGACATCGGCGGCATAGGTGTCCATCTCGTTGCCGGTATCGGTCTGGTCCGACCGGCCATGGCCGCGCCGGTCATGTGCGATCACGCGATACCCCTTCGACAGGAAGAACAGCATCTGGTTGTCCCAGTCGTCGGCGCTGAGGGGCCAGCCGTGATGGAAGACGACGGGTTGGGCGTCCTTCGGCCCCCAGTCCTTGTAGAAGATCCGGGTGCCGTCGGCGGTGGTGATGGTGCTCATCGTCGTCAATCCTCTGCTGGGCGACGCCGCGTCGCCCTTCGGTATGGACAGTGCTACGCCTTCGGGCATGCTCCCGCGCTTGGCGGAACCGACAATCACCGAGGCATAACTGACAAGTGGCGGATGATCCCTCTCCCGTGGCCGAGATCGGCCTGCTGATCTACCCGGGGGCGCAACTCGCCGCCGTTCATGGGCTGACGGATCTGTTCCGCATCGCCGGTGACTGGGCCTTTCCCCGGGAGGGCGAGGGACCGCGCCGCGAGATCCGCGTCACGCATTGGCAGTCGCCCGCGCCCGAAGAAGCGCCTGCCTGCATATGGGACAGCCACCCCGGCGCGCCCCACCGGCTGACCCATGTCATCGCGCCGCCCTCGATCATCATGCCGGAATTCATGGCCCCGATGCCCGAGGCGGCGGCCTGGATGATCTCCCACCATGCGGAGGGGGCGCGCCTCTGCTCGATCTGCGCGGGGGCCTTCGTCCTGGCCGAGACCGGGCTGATCGACGGGCGGCGAGCCACCACGCATTGGGCCTTCGCCGCGGAGATGTCCGCGCGCTTTCCGCGCGTGGAACTGGCGATGGACCGGATGGTGCTGGAGGATGGCGACATCCTGACCGCCGGCGGCATCCTCGCCTGGACCGATCTCGGCCTGACGCTGGTGTCGCGGCTGATGGGCCAGGCTGTCATGCTGGCCACGGCGCGCTTCCTGCTGGCCGAGCCGCCGGGACGGACGCAGCGCCCCTATGCCGAGTTCCTCCCGCGCTTCGACCATGGCGACGCGGCCATCCTGCGCGTCCAGCACCATCTGCACGCCACCGGCGCGCGCCACCACGCCGTGGCCGACCTCGCTGCCCAGGCAGGGCTCGAGGAGCGCACCTTCCTGCGCCGCTTCACCCGTGCGACCGGCCTGCGCCCGACCGAATACGCGCAGCAGATCCGCATCGCCAAGGCGCGCGGCCTGCTGGAACTGGGCGGCACCGCCATCGAGCAGATCGCCTTCGAGGTCGGCTATGGCGACCCCGCCGCCTTCCGCAAGGTATTCCAGAAGCTGACCGGCATGGGGCCGGGCGCCTACCGCGCGCGCTTCGGCGTGGGTTGAGCGGCGGAGGGATCCCAGGGCATGCCGGACAGCGAGACATCGGCGCCGCTGACCAGACCACGACCCTTCGTCGTGGCGGGGCTCACCCTCGCGTTGCTCGGCGCCTGTCTCGCCACCATGCCTTTCGCGCGGCAGCCGACGCAGGGCACCGAGGTCATCCTGCCCGCCTATGCGGCGGCGGGCTTCGTGCTCGAGGTCATGACGGCGGTGCTGCTGCTCGCGCTGTTCCGCGTCCGGCGCTCGCCGGCGCTGCTCATCCTGGCCTGCGGCTACCTGTACTCCGGCTTCCTGATCCCGGGTTGGGTGCTCTCCTTCCCCGGCGTCTTCGCCGGCCTCGGCATCGATGCCGGGCCGCAGGCCACCGCGGCCATTGCCGCGGTGCGACGGGTGGGCTTCGCCGTCTTCGTCCTGGGCTATGCCTTCGCGCCGGGGCGGGGTGGGTCGTTCCTCGGATCGCGGCGGGCGAGCCTGTGCGGCGTGGCCCTGACCTTTCTCCTGGTGGCGCTGTTGCTGGTCGCGGTTCTGTGGGGCCGGGACAGCCTGCCGCCCTTCATGCGGACCCGCACGGAGGTGAACCCGCTGTGGCTCGTCGTGCCTTATCTGGCGCTGACACTCTACGCGGTCGGTATCGTCGCCCTGCTGCGACGGCGCGACGCGCTCGATCCCTGGATCTGCCTGGTTCTCTTCTCCCTCGTGATCGAGCTGCTGCTGCTTTCCTTCGTCAGCAGCGGGACGCGGCTGAGCCTCGGCTGGTGGGCCGGCCGGCTCTACGGTCTCATCGCGGCGGGGATCGTGCTGCTGGTCCTGCTGTCGGACACCACGGCGGTCTATGCGCGCCTCGCCCAATCGCTCGCCGCCGCGCGCCGGGGGCGGGAGAATCGGCTGACCGCGATGGAGGCGCTCTCCGCCTCCATCGCGCATGAGATCAACCAGCCGCTCGCCAGCATGATCACCAATGCCGATGCCGGCCTGCGCTGGCTGCTGCGCCCCGAGCCGCAGCGCGACAGGGTCGAGGCGGCGCTGCGCCGCATCGTCGCGGATGGCCATCGCGCCAACAAGATCGTCACCGGTATCCGCACCATGTTCATGAAGGGTGCGCAGGACCGCGTTCCCCTCGACGTGAACGCCGTGATCCGTGACGCCGCGGCCGCCGCGACTGAGGAGGCGCGCCTCGCCGGCGTCACGGTGGAATTGTCGCTCTCTCCGCGTGCCGCGATGGTCATCGGCAATGCGGTGCAGTTGCGCCAGGTCGTCTCGAACCTGATAGACAATGCTATCGACGCGATGCGCGAGGGCGGGCTGCGCCAGCGTCACCTGGTCCTGCGGTCCCGTTGTGTGGAACGGGAGGAGGTCGAACTCGTGGTCGAGGATACCGGCATCGGCCTGCCGGCCGGCATGGAGGAGATGATCTTCGAGCCCTTCGTCTCGACCAAGATGGAGGGGATGGGCATGGGACTGATGTTCTGCCGAACGGTCGTCGAAGCGCATGGCGGCCACCTCAGGGTGTCGCCGAACCGTCCGCGCGGCACCATATTCCGCGTCGTGCTGCCGGAGGCGCAGGGTCTCGCCGGGCAGGCGGAGCCCGAGGCATGACCGCTTCCTCCATCGTCTATGTGATCGACGACGATCCTTCGATCCGGGCGTCGCTGGACAGCCTGCTCGCTTCCGAAGGGCATGCCGTGCAGGCCTTCGATTCGGCGCAGGCCTTCCTCGTCACGGAACGCCCCCACCTGCCGGCCTGCCTGGTGGTCGATGTGCGGCTGCGCGGCAGCAGCGGCCTCGAGTTCCAGCGGGAGATCGCGCGGCGCGGCATCGGCATCCCGGTCGTCTTCATCACCGGTCATGGCGACGTGCCCATGTCGGTCGCGGCGATGAAGGCCGGGGCGATCGAGTTCCTACTGAAACCGTTCCGCGACCAGGACCTGCTCGATGCCGTGCATCGCGGCATCGAGCTCGACCGCCGCTGCCGGACCCGGGCGGCGGAACTGGCGATGCTGCAGGCCCGCTTCGCCGCGATGACCCCGCGTGAGCGCGAGGTGATGCCCCTGGTCGCCAGCGGCCTGCTGAACAAGCAGATCGCCGCACGGCTGAAGCTGAGCGAGGTGACGGTGAAGGTCCACCGCGCGCAGATCATGCAGAAGCTGCAGGCGCGCTCGCTCGCAGACCTGGTGCGCATCGCCGACCGTCTGGCCGCGGATGGCGGTTCGTCGTGGGCCGGCGATACCTTCGCATGATTGCGGCGGGACGCTCCGGCCACCCAGGCTGAGCGTGGACCAACATTCGCGGCGGCGTGACTGATCCGTGCATCCGATTGTGGCCATCGTCGAGGACGACCCTTCCGCCCGCGCGGCCTTGCTCGCCCTGGTCGAGGCGCTCGGCTTCGCCGGTCGCGGATTCACGGAGGCGTCGGAACTGCTGCGGTTCCCCGCCCTGGACCAGGTGAGGTGCCTGATCGCCGATATGCGGCTGCGCGGCGGCATGAGCGGGCTGCAGCTCCATGTTCATCTGCGCGTCACGGGGCGGCTCCTGCCCTGCATTCTCGTCACCGCCTATCCCGATCCGGCCACGGCGCGCGCGGCGCTTCATGCCGGGGTGCTGGCCTATCTCGCCAAGCCTGTCCCGCCCGAGGCATTGCTCGACGGTCTCCAACGCGCCCTATCCGCAGGGCCAGGGTAGATCATACCAACGCATGATGGCCCTGCGACGGCACCGCTCTCTACCACTGCACCCACATATTTGGGGGATGCCGCGATGCCGACCGCCACGCCGACACCGGGGAAGCGCCTGCTTGACCCGGGCAACCATGCGCTGATCCTGATCGACTTCCAGTCGCAGATGTCCTTCGCGACCAGGTCGATCGATGCGGTGAACCTGCGCAACAACGCCGCGCTGATCGCCCATGCCGCGGCCGGCTTCAAGGTGCCGACCATTCTCACCACGGTGGCGGAGAAGAGCTTCTCCGGGCCCATGTTCTCCGAGATCACCGATGCGTTCCCGCATCAGGCGATGCTCGACCGGACCTCCATGAATACCTGGGAGGACGCGGCGGTGATCGCGAAGGTGAACGAGATCGGCAAGTCGCGCATCGTGCTGGCGGGCCTCTGGACCGGCGTATGCATCGTCGGGCCGGCGCTCTCGGCACTCGATCAGGGCTTCGAGGTCTGCGTCATCGCCGATGCCTGCGGCGATGTCTCCGAAGAGGCGCATGAGCGCGCCATGGACCGCATGGTGCAGGCCGGCGTGCAGCCGATGACCGCGCTGCAATACCTGCTGGAGTTGCAGCGGGACTGGGCGCGGGCCGAAACCTACGACTTCACCACCGGAACCGCGAAGCGCTTCGGCGGCGCCTATGGCCTCGGCATCATCTACGCCAAGACCATGTTCGGCGCTTCCGAAGGCCACTGAAGGAAGGAGCTGCAGACATGCCGTTCGTCACCACCACCGATGGCGTCGAGATCTTCTACAAGGATTGGGGTCCGAAGGACGCCCAGCCGATCATGTTCCATCATGGCTGGCCGCTGTCCGCCGATGACTGGGACGCCCAGATGCTGTTCTTCGTGCAGAAGGGCTTTCGCGTCGTCGCCCATGACCGGCGCGGCCATGGCCGGTCGTCCCAGGTCAGCGACGGCCACGACATGGACCACTATGCGGCCGACGCCTTCGCCGTCGCCGAGCATCTCGACCTGCGCAATGCCGTGCATATTGGGCATTCGACAGGCGGCGGCGAGGTCGCGCGCTATGTCGCGAAGCATGGCGAGCCGGCCGGCCGCGTCGCCAAGGCCGTGCTGGTCAGTGCCGTGCCGCCGCTGATGCTCAAGACCGAGGCGAACCCCGAGGGCCTGCCCATCGATGTGTTCGACGGCCTCCGCGCCGCGACGGCCGCCAATCGCGCGCAGTTCTTCGTCGATCTGCCCGCCGGCCCCTTCTACGGCTTCAACCGGCCTGACGCGAAGACGCTGCCCGGCGTGGTGAACAATTGGTGGCGCCAGGGCATGATGGGCAGCGCCAAGGCGCATTACGAGGGCATCAAGGCTTTCTCGGAAACCGACCAGACCGGGGATCTGAAGGCCATCACCGTGCCGACGCTGGTGATGCACGGCGATGACGACCAGATCGTGCCGATCGCCGACGCTGCGCTGAAATCCGTCAAGCTGCTGAAGAACGGCACGCTGAAGGTCTATCCCGGTTACCCGCACGGCATGCTGACGACCCATGCCGAGGTGATCAACCCGGACCTCCTGGCCTTCATCCGGGGCTGATATCGAATCGACGCCGCGCGCGGCCCCGATCAGAAAAGGAGAGAGCACGATGCAAGCAACGCGGAACGAGGTGCGTGTCGTGCTCGTCCACGGGGCCTGGGCGGATGGGTCGAGCTGGAGCCGGGTCATCGCCCGCCTCCTGGCGCGGGGCATTCCCGTCGTCGCGGTGCAGAATCCGACCACGTCGCTCGCCAGCGATGTCGCGGCCGCGCGGGTCGCGATCGAAGCCGCGCCGGGGCCGGTCGTGCTGGCAGGCCATAGCTGGGGTGGAACGGTCATCACCGAGGCCGGCAACCACCCGAAGGTCAAGGCGCTCGTCTATGTCGCTGCCTTTGCCCCGGATGCAGGCCAGTCCACCGGCGACCAGGTCGCTGCGCATCCCGCGCCGCCGGGGCTTGGCGGCGTCCAGGATGACGGGGCCGGCCATCTGTGGATGAGCACCGAAAGCTGGATCGCCAATATCGCGCAAGACCTTCCGGAAACGGAGGCGCGCCTGCTCGCCGCCGTCCAGGGTCCGCTCGGGCAGGCGACCTTCGGCGACAAGGTGAGCAAGCCGGCCTGGGCCGACCGCCCGAACTGGTACGTGGTCTCCAGCGAGGACCGGGCTGTGAGCGTCGCGCTGCAACGCGAGCTGGCCAGCCGCCTGAAGGCGCGGACCACCGAGGTTCAGGCCAGCCACATGTCGCTCCTTTCGGCTCCGGATGTCGTCTCGGATGTGATTGCCGAGGCGGTCGCCGAAGTCGTCGCGGGCTAGACCGCAGCGCCAGGCGGGGGAGGCGCCTTATGAAATTCTATCTCGTCTCGCTTGGGGCAGGGCTGTTGGTCGGGGTGATCTACAGCCTGTTGCAGGTGCGATCGCCGGCACCGCCCGTGGTCGCGCTGGTGGGGCTGCTCGGTATCCTCCTGGGTGAGCAGATCGTCCCCGTCGCCCGGCATCTCATCGCCGGGCATGGGCTGCGCGCCGCGATCGGGCTGTCCGATTGCGGTGACCACGTGCTCGGCCAATTGCCGGGCCGCGCGGCGCGGGACGAAGCGCCGCCGCACTCTTGACCTCTGGGGGCACTGCCGATGACGGATACAGCCGAGCTCATCCTTCTCAACGGCCGCATCACGACGCTGGATCGCACCTGCCCCGAGGCGGAGGCGATCGCCATCCGCGACGGCCGTGTGCTGGCCGTGGGCCGGGCGGCCGATGTCATGGCGCATGCCGCCCCGGAGACGCGGGTGCTGGATGCCGGCGGGCGCCGTGTCATCCCCGGGCTGATCGACAGCCACATGCACATCATCCGCGGTGGCCTGAACTACAACATGGAGCTGCGCTGGGATGGGGTGCGCTCGCTCGCCGACGCGATGGCGATGCTGAAGCAGCAGGTCGCGGTCACGCCGCCGCCGCAATGGGTGCGGGTCGTCGGCGGTTTCACCGAGCACCAGTTCGCCGAGAAGCGCCTGCCGACGCTGGAGGAGATCAACGCGATCGCGCCGGACACGCCGGTCTTCATCCTGCATCTCTATGACCGCGCGCTGCTGAACGCCGCCGCGCTGCGCGCCGTGGGCTATACGAGAGATACGCCGAACCCGCCGGGGGCCGAGATCGTGCGCGCACCGGACGGCACGCCGACCGGGCTGCTGATCGCGCGCCCCAATGCCGGGCTGCTCTACGCCACGCTCGCCAAGGGGCCGAAGCTGCCGCCGGAATACCAGAAGAATTCGACGCGGCATTTCATGCGGGAGGTGAATCGCCTCGGCGTCACCGGCGTGATCGATGCCGGCGGCGGCTTCCAGAACTACCCCGACGATTATGCCGTCATCGAGGAACTGCACCGCGAGGGCCTGCTCACCGTGCGCCTCGCCTACAACCTCTTCACCCAGACGCCGAAGGGTGAGCTCGCCGACTTCGCGCGCTGGACCGGCATGGTCGAACCAGGCCAGGGCGACGATCTCTATCGCCACAATGGCGCGGGGGAGATGCTTGTCTTCTCCGCCGCGGATTTCGAGGATTTCCGGGAGCCGCGCCCCGATCTGGCGCGCACGATGGAACCCGACCTGAAGGCGGTGGTGCGCCTGCTCGCCGAGAAGCGCTGGCCCTTCCGCCTGCACGCCACCTATGACGAGACCATCTCCCGCGCCCTCGACGTCTTCGAGGAGGTGGACCGCGAGGTGGGCTTCGACGGCCTGCGTTGGTTCTTCGACCATGCCGAGACCATCACGCCGCGCAACATCGAGCGCGTGAAGCGGCTGAACGGCGGCATCGCGGTGCAGCATCGCATGGTCTACCAGGGCGAGGACTTCGTCGCCCGCTACGGCGCCGTGGCTGCCGAGGAGACGCCGCCCATCGCGCGCATGCTGGAAGCCGGCCTGCCCGTCGGCGGCGGCACGGATGCGACACGCGTCGCGAGCTACAACCCCTGGGTCGCGCTGTGGTGGCTGGTCAGCGGCAAGTCGATCGGTGGGCTGCGCATGACGCGCCCCGACCAGCGGCTCGACCGCGAGGCGGCGCTGCGCCTCTGGACGGAAGGCTCTGCCTGGTTCTCCGGCGAGCAGGCGGTCAAGGGCCGCCTCGCGCCGGGGCAGCTTGCGGATCTGGTGGTGCTCAGCGCGGACTACTTCACGGTGCAGGAAGACGAAATCCAGGATATCACAGCGCTGCTGACCATGCTCGGCGGCCGTGTTGTCCATGGGGCAGGGGACTACGCGCCGCTGGCTCCGGCCCTGCCGCCCGCCATGCCCGACTGGTCGCCGGTGCGGCGCTTTGGCGGGTACCAGTCCCGCCTGCGTGCGGAGGACGCGACCACCGCCCAGGCCTGCGCCTGCGCGAGCGCCTGCTTCGTGCATGGTCATGAGCACGCCTGGGCGCGGCTGGATGCACCGGTGCGCGACCAGCAGGGCTTCTGGGGCGCGCTCGGCTGCTCCTGCTGGGCATTCTGATGAGCCGCTCGGAAAGCGCGGCCGGCGCGCTCGCACCGCTGCGCCATCGCGTCTTCGCCGTGTTGTGGACGGCGACGGTGCTCGGCAATGTCGGCACCTGGATCCGCGATGTCGGGTCGGGCTGGCTGATGACCTCGCTCGCGCCTTCGCCGCTGATGGTATCGCTGGTGCAGGCGGCGAGCACGCTGCCGGTCTTCGTGCTCGCGCTGCCGGCCGGGGCGCTGGCGGATGTGATGGATCGCCGGCGCCTGCTGATCGGTGCGCAGATCATGCTGGGCGTTGTCTCGCTCACGCTGGCGACGCTGACCGCCCTCGGTGTCATGACGCCCTGGCTGCTGGTGCTGCTGGTCCTCGCCGGCGGGGTGGGCGCGGCGCTCGCTGCGCCGGCCTGGCAATCCTCGGTACCGGACATGGTGCCCAAGGCGGATTTGCGCGCGGCTGTCGCTCTGAACTCGATGGGGGTGAATGTCAGTCGCGCCATCGGGCCGGCACTGGGTGGCGTGCTGGTCGCCGCGGTCGGCGTGACGGCGACCTATCTGGCGGATGCATCCAGCTATGTGATCGTCATCGCCGCCCTGTTGTGGTGGCGCCGCCAGGTTGCGGAGCCCGATGGGCCGCGTGAGAACCTGCCGGGCGCGATGCGCGCCGGGCTGCGCTTCGCCCTGCATGCGGAGGGACTGCAGCGCGTGCTTGTGCGCGCCGTGCTGTTCTTCAGCCTCGGGGCGGCGCATTGGGCGCTTCTGCCTTTGCTGGCACGTCAGACGCTGGGCGGCGGGCCGGGGCTGTATGGCTTCATGCTGGCCGGCATCGGCGCCGGGGCGGTGGGGGGCGCGATGATCCTGCCCTGGCTGCGCCAGCGGCTCGGCGGCCCGGAGGGGCTGATGCTCGCGGGTTCACTGGCCAATGCGGCGGCGCAGGCCGGGCTCGCCGTGGTGGGGGTCGAGGTCGCGGCGGTGGCACTCTGCGTCTTGGCGGGCATCGCCTGGATCGCGGTGCTGACGACGCTGAACGCCACGGCCCAGGCCGTGTTGCCCAACTGGGTGCGTGGACGCGGCCTGGCCATCTACATGACGGTCTTCTCCGGCGCGATGGCGATCGGCAGCCTGTGCTGGGGGCAGGTTGCCATGTGGATCGGGATTCCCGGCGCGCTGCTCGTCGCCGCATCAGGCTGTGCGGCCGCGGCGCTGCTCGGTCGCGCGCTGCCGTTGCCGTTGGGTGAGGAGATACTCGACCCGTCCCACCACTGGCCCGATCCGCAAGGCATGGCGGTGGTCGAGGCAGATCGGGGACAGGCCATGGTGCAGGTGGAATACCGCGTTCCGCCGGAGCGGCATGCCGCGTTCCTGAAGGAGATCGCGCGGCTCGCTCGCATCCGCCGACGCGATGGCGCAACGGCCTGGGGCGCCTTCGTGGACATGGACGATACGAGTCGCGTGGTGGAATGGTTCCTCGTGGCGAGCTGGGCGGAGCATCTGCGCCAGCATGGCCGCGTTACCGTCGCGGATCGCGTAGTGCAGGAGGCGGTGAACGCGCTGCATGGGGGCGATGCGCCACCGCGCGTCTCCCACTTCGTGGGGCTTGGCCGGGCGGGGCCGGCAGCGCACCGGCACTGAGGGAGCCGGTGCGCCGGCGTTCAGGCCGCCGGGTCGGGCAGCAGCGCGTCGGGGATCGGTTCCGCCTCGGCGGCGAGGGGGTCGCGCGGCAGCACGCGGTGCAACAGGACAAGCCGCGCGAGCTCCCGGCGTTCCGGTGCGCCGATTCGCGCTGCCTCCCACGCCATCGCGGTGGCGGAAGCGATATTGTACAACGCCGTTCCCGCCTGGCGCGCGAGCACCGGCCCACCATCGCCGGCGGCGTGACGGGCCAGGGCGAAGGCGCGTTCCGTCGCATCGTCGAGCTGCGGGAGATCCTCGGGCGTCGTCGCGCGCAAGGCGGCGAGATGCGCTTCCAGCGCCTCCAGCGATCCCTCGCGCTGCGCGGCCCGCAGCACGTCGAGCGCGACGATGTTCGAGGTGCCTTCCCAGATCGAACCGAGATGCGCGTCTCGCACCAGGCGAGCATCGGGGAAGTCCTCAATGTAGCCGCAGCCGCCGCGCACCTCCATCGCATCGCCGGTGACGACGCGGGCATCGCGGCAGGCCCGGAACTTGATCAGCGGCGTGAGGATGCGCAGCAGGGCATAGGCGCCGGCCTCGCCGGCATCCGAGCGCCGCAGCGCGTCGGCGGTCTGGAACACCATGCTGCGCGCCTGTTCCGCACGCATCAGCATTTTCACGAGCTGACGCCGCATCAGGGGCAGCGCCACGATCGGGGTGCCGAAGGCGATACGTCGATGGGCGATGTAGAGCGCCTCGGTCGCGGCCTTGCGCATCATCCCCGCCGCGCGCACGCCGTTGGACAGGCGGGAGTTGTTCACCATGTCCGCCATCTGGCGCATGCCCGCGCCGGGCGCGCCGATCATCCAGGCCGTCGCCCCTTCCAGCTTGATCTCGCCTGACGCCATGGAGCGTGTGCCGAGCTTCTCCTTCAGCCGCACGATGCGGTAG
This sequence comes from Roseomonas sp., assembly GCA_041906015.1. Lineage (GTDB taxonomy): Bacteria > Pseudomonadota > Alphaproteobacteria > Acetobacterales > Acetobacteraceae > Neoroseomonas. The sequence goes on along the minus strand of JAYRJZ010000011.1, from coordinate 2,217 downwards.
CGGTTGGTCGAGCCGTCCGGCAGCACGCGCGGCAGCAGGAAGAGCGACACGCCCTTGATGCCGGGCGGCGCTCCCTCAGGCCGCGCCAGCACCATGGCGAGTTCCGCATCGGCATTGGAGCAGAACCATTTGTCGCCGGTGAGCGCCCAGGACCCGTCATCGTTCGGCGCGGCGGTGACGGCGGTGTTGGCGATGTCGGATCCGGCGCCCTGCTCGGTCATGAACATCGCGCCCTGGTATAGGTCGTCCAGGTCCTGCGTGGTCAGGGCGGGCAGGTAGCGGTCGATCAGGTCCTGCGAGCCGAATCTCCGCAGCGTACGCGTCAGGCTGTCGGTCATGGAGACCGGGCAGCACAGGCCGAATTCCGCCTGCACGAACAGATAGGTGATGGCGTACTTCGCAGCCGCCGGCATGGCGCTCGGCCAGTCCAGCACGCCGCTGCGATGCGACAGCGCGGCGAGGCCGTATTCGCCGAAGGCGACGCGTTCCAACTCGCGATAGGCGGGGTGATAGGCGATGGACTGGCTGTCCTCGCCGCGGCGCGTACGCATGTGCAGCACGGGCGGATTCACATCGGCGGTGGCGGCCAGTTCGGCGAGCCGCCCACCGGCCATCGCGCCCAGCCGATCGAGATGCGGCGTCAGATGCGCGTGCAGGTCCTTCGGCAGATAGAGCGGCAGCAGCCGCGCGAGCATCGGATCGGCACGATAGAGGTTCAGCCCGTGGCTGTCGGGTACGGCCTCGGCGCCGATGGGGGCGGGCCGGTTCGGGCGGATAATGGTCATGGCGTCCTCCGTTGACCGGAAGGTGCTGTGCCAAGTGCCCGGAAGTCCAGTGCTGAAAATGCGATCGAGGGGCCTCAGACCCCTCGGGGCGGAGAGGGGCGGTGCCCCTCTCCGCGTCAGCGTCACGACACGCGGAAGTTGGTGAACTGCCAGGGATCGTCCGCGTCCACTGCCTCGGGGAAGAGCTGCCCGCGATCCTGCAGCGGCGTCCAGTCGGAATAGACGCCCGCCATCTCGCCGAGATAGGGGAAACAGATCTCAAGCGCGCGGGCATGGTCGAGCTCGTCCGCCTCGAGAACGCCAGCCTCGGGATTCTCGATGGCGTAGACCATGCCGGCGAGGACCGCGACGCAGACCTGCAGCGAGGTCGCATTGTTGTGCGGGCAAAGCGCGCGCGCCTCCTCGATGGTCAGGCGGGAGCCATACCAGTAGGCGCCCTTCGCATGCCCCATCAGCAGCACGCCGAGCTCGTCCATGCCGGAGGTGATCTCCTCCATCATCAGCCGCTTCTCGGGCTGCAGGGTCCAGTTCTGCCCGGCGAACTCATGCACGGACAGCACCGCATCGTCGCAGGGGTGATAGGCGTAGTGCGCCGTGGGACGGTACAGCACGCCGCCAGCGTCGTCGCGCAATGTGTAGTAGTCGGCGAGCGAGATGCTCTCGTTGTGGGTGATCAGGAAGGAGTGCATCGGCCCTTCGAGCGGCGTCCAGGACCGCACGCGCGTGGCAGCACCCGGACGCATCAGATAGATCGCCGCGTCGCAGCCGAACGTGTGGCGCTGCCCGTCGACCGGCAGCGTCCGCTCATGCGTGCCCCAGCCGAGCTCGGCCGGCTGGCAGCCTTCGCCGGTGAAGCCGTCGATCGACCAGGTATTGACGAACTCGCCGCGCGTCTTGGGGCGGCCGGCGGCCACCTGGGTGTCGCGCTCGGCGATGTGGATGACCTTCACGCCGAGGTCGCGCGCGAGCGTCGCCCAGCCCTGCCGCGTGGCGGGCACGGTGGTGTCGTGGCCGGTGTCCTTCGCGATGTCGAGCAGCGCCTGCTTCACGAAGTGGGAGACGAGGCCCGGATTGGCGCCATGCGTCGTCACCGCTGTCGGCCCGGCACCGTTCTTGAGTGCAAGCGCACTCTCTCGCAGCGCGTAGTTCGAGCGCTGCGAGGGCGACAATGACGGATCGGTGTAGCCGCCGGCCCAGGGCTCGATGCAGGTGTCGAGGTAGAGCGCGCCGATCTCGCGGCACAGCGTGATCAACGCGACCGAGGATACATCGACCGACAGGTTCAGCAGGAAGTCGCCGTTGGACAGCTTCCCGCGCAGCACCGTGTCGTAGTTCTCCCGCGTCAGCGGCAGGACGGTGTGTGCGACCCCGCATTCGGCGGCGATGGCGGCGCCGCGATCGTCGGAGGTGACGATCTCGATGCGCTCCTTCG
>JAYRJZ010000142.1:0-11188 GCA_041906015.1 Roseomonas sp. | reverse complement strand
GCCGCGGAGAGCAGGGCAAGGAAGAGATAGCGCAGCACGCTGATGTTCAGCCCGATGCTGCGCGCATGGACGGGGTCGAAGCAGAACAGCTTCAGGTCACGCCCCTTCCCCAGCAGAAGCAGCAAGGTGACGCCACCGACGATGAGCGTCTGCCAGAGATCCTCCGGTTCGATGCCGAGGATGTTGCCAAAGAGGATATGCGTGATGTGCGCTTCCGTCGTGAGGAAGGCGAGCAGGACGATCCCGGCCGCGAACATGCCGGTGAAGACAACGCCGAGCGCAGCGTCCTCCTTCACCCGGCTGTGGCTCTGCACGAAGCCGGCGCCGAGCGCGCAGGCCATGCCGGCGACGAAGGCGCCGATGGCAATCGGAAAGCCGAGGGCGGAGGCGATCACCACGCCCGGCAGCACGGCGTGGGAAATGGCATCGCCGAGCAGCGACCAGCCCTTCAGCACGATGTAGCAGGACAGGAGTGAACAGGCGGTCGCGACCAGGGTGCCGACGCCGATCGCCTCCAGCATGAAAGGGTAGCGGAAGGGGGCGAGGAAGGCCTCGATCATGCGACGGACTCCGCCGGAGGTGTGGCGCGGCGCCGGGCACGCCGCGCGGCCAGCAGGCCGTGCTCGGGCGCGAAGACCAGGGCGATGACGAAGATGAGCGCCTGCAGGCAGACGATGACGCCGCCGGTCGAGCCGTCGAGGAAGTAGCTGAGATAGGCGCCGACGAAGGCAGTCCCCGCGCCGAGTGCCGTCGCCCCGGCCATCATCCGGCCGAAGCGGTCGGTCAGCAGATAGGCCGTGGCCCCCGGGGCGACCAGCATGGCAATAACCAGCACCGCCCCGACGGCGACCATGGCCGCGACGGCCACGGCGGCGACACAACCCAGCAGCAGCGTCTGCAGCAGCCTGGTGTCCAGCCCGATCGCCCGCGCATGAGTCGCATCGAAGGCCCAGAGGACGAGGTCCCGGCCGCGCAGCGCCATGACCAGAAGCACGCCGGCGGCAACGAGGAACATCTGCGTCGCATCGCTCGGCGCGATGCCGAGCACATTGCCGAAGACGATGGTGCGCAGGCGGATGTTGCTCGGGAACAGGGTGAGCAGGACGAGGCCCGCCCCGAAGAAGGCGGTGAAGACGATGCCGATCGCGGCATCCTCCCGGATGCGGCTGTTGCGCCGGATGAAGCCCATGAACCAGGCCGCCAGCATCCCGGACGCGAAGGCGCCGAGTGCGAAAGGCAGGCCAAGGATCCAGGCCAGCGCCACACCCGGCACCACCGCATGCGACAGGGCATCGCCCAGCAGCGACCAGCCCTTCAGCGCCACGAAGCAGGACAGCAACCCGCAGACGGCGCCGATGACGGCGCTGACCAGCATGGCGTTGCGCATGTACTCGTAGTCGAAAGGCAGCAGCAGTTCCTCGATCATGGCTGCCCGGGCGCGTCGTGCGGTTCGAGCCGGCCGAGCACGCGGCCATCGGCGGCCACGACAATGGTGGCGCCGTCGGCGTCGGCGCGGAGGCTGACGCTCATCTGCCCAGCGGTCTGTTGCGTCGCCGAAGCACCGAAGGCGCGGGCGATCTGCGCCGGCGTGAAGACAACCTCGGTCGGGCCGGCAGCGATCACCGTGCCCTTGACCAGCGCCACCTGGTCGCAGAATTCCGGGACGGAAGCGAGGTCGTGGGTAGAGACGAGAATGATCCGTCCCTCCGCCCGAAGCTCGCGCAGCAGCCCCATGATCTGCTCCTGCGTCGTGACGTCCACGCCGCCGAAAGGCTCGTCGAGCAGGATGACGCGACCATCCTGCGCCAGGGCCCGGGCGAGGAAGACGCGCTTCTTCTGCCCGCCGGAGAGCTGGCCGATCTGCCGATCCGCGAAGCCCTGCATGCCGACGCGGCGCAGGCCCTGCGCAACCGCGGCCCTGTCGGCCGCCGAGGGAATGCGCAGGCTGTTCATGTAGCCGTAGCGGCCCATCATCACGACATCATGCACACTGACCGGGAAGGACCAGTCGACTTCCTCGTTCTGCGGCACATAGGCTACCCAGTTGAGGCGCTGGGCCTCGGCGACCGTGTGACCGCCAATGCGGACCTCGCCCGCCGCCGGCGTGACCATGCCCATGATGGCCTTGAACAGCGTGGACTTGCCCGCCCCGTTCACGCCGAGCAGCCCGCAGATCGTCGGCCCGCCGAGGGTCAGCGAGGCGTCGTGCAGCGCGACATGACCATTGGGATAAGCCACCGTCACGCTGCTGACGTGCAGGTCCAATCGGGCTGGCGCTGCCACGTCCCGTTTCGGGGCCACCTGGGCCAGGAACTTCTCACCGAACGCCCAGATGGCGGAGCGGCGGAGCGTGACCGGCGCATCCGCGACGGCCTCGACGGGCACAGGACGGTTCAACATGGCCTATCGTGACGCCTGGATCTGGAAGCCTCGGACGATGGCATTCGCGTTGTATTCGAGCAGCTTGAGGTAGGTCGGCGCATCACCGCCCTCGTCGGTCAGGCTGTCCACATACAGCACGCCGGCGAAGCGCGACCGACCTTCGCGCGCGACTTGCCGCATGGCACGGTCGCTCACCGTGCTCTCGCAGAACAAGGCGGGGATACGGTTGCGTCGGACGGTGTCCACGACCCGGCGGATCTGCTGTGGCGTGCCCTCCTCCTCCGCATTGATCGGCCAGAGGTAGAGTTCGCGCATGCCATAATTGTTGGTCAGGTAGGAGAACGCGCCCTCGCAGCTCACCAGCCAGCGCTGCGCGGCGGGGATGCGGTCCAGCATGTCGCGGATCGGGGCATCCAGGGCCTGGATCTGCGCCGTGTAGCGCGCGGCATTGGCGTTGTAGGTGGCAGCGTTGCCCGGATCCCGTGCGACCAGCGCCTTGCGGATGTTCTCCACATAGATCACCGCATTGGCCGGCGACATCCAGGCATGCGGGTTGGGTCGGCCGGCATAGGGGCCTTCGGTGATGCCAATCGGCGTGATGCCGTCCGTCAGCACGGCGGAAGGCACGTCGCGTACCCGTTGGAAGAAGCGCTCGAACCACCGTTCCAGGCCCATCCCGTTCCACAGGACCAGGTCGGCGGCCTGGGCCTTCACCACGTCGAGCGGCGTCGGCTCGTAGTCGTGGATCTCGGCGCCGGGGCGCGTGATGGATTCCACCAGGGCGGCGTCACCAGCCACGTTCTGCGCCATGTCCTGCAGGATGGTGAAGGTCGTCACCACGCGGATCGGTCGCGTTCGTGCTTCCTGCGCCGCGGCAGGAGCATGGCCGCCGAGCAGCAGCGTGGCTGCGAACAGGGCAACGCCCGCCCAGCGTCTGGTGAATCTCGGGTGCATCCCAGGGGCTCCGATGTCAGCTTCTATTCTCTACAGCACGGAATCAGATTTATAGCAAAAGCTAATTCAAGGAAAAGATTAGGTCGATGTGATGGATGCGGCGGCCTGGCATGTGGCTAGAGCCGTTCCCGTTCGCCCTGGCTCACGGCAACGCCTCTAGCCTCTTGTTCTCGCGAGCATCCTCGCCCGATCAGGTGATTCCACCTGATCGGGACCTGCTCCAGGGGTCGCGGCGGCGTGATCCGGTGGCAGCGTCCGACCTGCCCGGAAGCCGACGCCCGACCGCGTCACGAGCGTCGTCCCTCCTCGTTGAGGGCCTATTTGGCCGTCGTCGCTCGGCTGGGTGGCGCGGAAGGCGGGGCATGGCCAGCCAATATTGCGCGGCTGGCGGGCGTCTCAGGCGCCAGCCCGACCAAGGCGATCGCGCGCCTCATGGATTTAGGGCTTGCCCAGTCGCGACCCTATCGCCGTGTCTTCCTGACCGAGGCCGGGCAAGCCGCAACCGTCCGGTTGCGGGAGCGGCAGCTTATTCTGCGCCTTTGGGTGATCGGAATCCCACCGGACGCTGCGGAGCAGCAGGCGAGCCTCCTGGCGCAGCACGTCAGCGAGCCGGTGCTTGGCGCCATGAGCACGTTCCTGCGCGGCCGGCAGGCTGTGGTGCGCCGTGTGTCCGTGGAATAGGGCTGCGCCAAGATGGGAGGCTAGGTGCGCTTCCCCACCGCAAGCCTGCGGAAGATTTCCAGGGTCTCCGCGCTCACATGGTGCTCGATGCCCTCGGCATCGATGCGTGCGGTCTCGGGGCTGACGCCGATCGACAGCAGGAAGGTCTCGACGATCTTGTGCCTTTCCCGGCTGGCGCGCGCGAGGCGCTTGCCCTTCTCCGTCAGGAAGATGCCGCGATAAGGACGGCGCGTCAGCAGGCCTTCATCGGCCAGGCGCGACAGCATGCGCGCAACGGTCGGCTGAGCGACGCCCAGACGTGCGGCGATGTCGATCTGGCGCGCCTCGTTGCCATCCTCGATCAGGTCCGCGATGAGCTCGATGTAGTCCTCGAACAGGATGTTGCTGCGCGCCTTCCGGGCATGGCGGAAGCTTTCGGCATGCGCCTCGACCTCGGGCAGAGACGGATCTGAGGGAGCCGACTGCCGGCCACGCATCCGCGATTCTTGTCCTTGGGTCACGCGCGATGTGTCTCCATACCAATGGTGGTAAATTATAGTCCAAGACAAACCCCGTGTCCCCCGCGTGTGTTCATCTCATACCCGGGCCTCGGCGTCATAGATCGCCGCACCCTCGGCTATGCTGTCATGGGCCGCTGGCGGCAGCCGCTGACGGGACAGTGCACGAATCCATTGAGGAAATTAGCAGTTAAGCCCCGGCATTAGGTGGAGGGGATACACCCGGATTCGAACCGCCTCTGTCGTCCGAACGCAGCCGTGAAGAACCTGCCCCATGGCGCATCCCTCCATGCCGGCGAGACGACTGCGCCATCAAGGCCCGGGACCAAGCACCTACCGGCCAGAGGGGCGCAGAGCGACGACGCGATGGCCGACGGCAGCGACGACCGCAGTCAGGCCTTCGCCCGCGCCCGCGCCCGCGCCCTCAGCGGCGTCCCTGCCATCATCGCGAACAGCCAGGGGCCGGAGAGCCTGCGGGACCTTGTCGCGGAACTGGGGCCGCCGATCACCGCCGGCACCCTGCAGCAGGCTGCGGGCGCAGGACATGGTCCTGGTCGCGGTGAACCGATCGAAGCTGCCCGGCGCGCTGGCCCGCCCGCCCGACTGGGGCGGGCGCATCGTGATCGACGCCAACAACCCGATCGAGGCGCCGCTGTTCAGCCCGGCCGAGCTCACCGGCCGTGCCTCGAGCGAGATCGTCGCGGGCCTGGTGCCCGGGCCGCGGTTGGTCAAGGCCTTCAACCACCTGCCGCCGCCGCTGCTTGAAGGCGACCCAGCGGCCGAGGGCGGGCGGCGCGTGCTCTTCCTCTCGGGGGACGACGCTCACGCGCGGGCCGAGGTCGCCGCGCTGATCGACCGCCTTGGCTTCTCTTCCGGTGGATCTCGGCACGCTCTCTGCGGGGCGCGGCTCGCCCAGTTCCCCGGCGGCCCGCTGCCGGCGCTCAACCTGGTGCGCTGCGCCTGATCCATCCCGACGGTTGGAGCGCGGCGGGCAAGCCTGCCATGCTGCGCTCCGCTGCCGGAGGACGAGGACCATGGCTGGAACTCCAGGATCATGACGGGCTGGGCTGCCCGGGGCGGCGCGGCCCTGCTCGCGCTGCTCGCCCTGCTCGGCTGCTCCAGCGCCGATCGCGGCATCAACCCGGCGCTGGCGCGTGGGGGGCGCAATGCGGGCTATGACCTTGCCGAACTGAACGCCACATCAGGGCGAGCCGACCTGCTGATCCTGGTCGCCATGTCCGGTGGGGGCAAGCGCTCGGCGGCCTTCGCCCATGGCGTGCTGCGCGGCATGCGGGATGTGCGCGTCGGCGACGGGCCGCCTTCGAACCTGCTCGCCGAGATCGACCAGGTCGCCGGCGTGTCGGGCGGCAGCTTCACCGCGGCGCACTACGCGCTGAACGGGGAGCGCAGCTTCGAGACCTTCCCGGCGGAATTCCTCCATCGCGACATCGCGGCCTATGTCTGGGGGACCTATGTGCTGCCCTGGCAATGGGGCTGGCTGGTCGATCCCTATATCGGCACGAACGACCGCATGGCGGAGGTCTATGACGACCTCATGTTCCGCGGGGCCAGCTTCCGCGAGCTGATGGCGCGGGGCCGCCCGCGGCTGTCGATCAACGCGACGGACCTGGCGAGCGGCGCGGCCTTCCCCTTCCTGCCGCATGCCTTCGACGTCATCTGCTCCGACCTATCGCGCTTTTCGGTGGCGCGCGCGGTGGCTGCGTCGAACGGGTTCCCGCTGCTCTTCACGCCGATCACGCTCGCGAACCACCGCGGGCCGGGATGCGACACGCCGCTGCCGGTGAACCTCGCGGCGCTGCCGCCCGCCACGGACTACAGCCGCCGCCGGCTCTACGAGATCGTCAGCCGCATGGCCGATCGCGACCGCACGGCCTGGCTGCACTTGCTGGATGGCGGTATCTCGGACAACCTCGCGCTGCGCACGACGCTGAACTTCTCGCTGCTCGGGGGCACCGACATGGTGGATTTCATGCAGCGCGCCCTGCCGGTGCGGCGGATGCTGGTGATCAGCATCGATGGGCAGTCCGCCACCGACCAGGCGTTGTCGCAGCAGCGCATGGTCAACGGGCTGGTGCAGATCTTCGATGCCGTCTCCGGCGGGCAGATCGACAACTACAACCTCGAGACGCTGGCCATGATCCAGGCCCTGATGGACCACCTGATGGCCCGTCAACGTGAGAACCGCTGCCGCCACGCGCGGGTGATCGAGGGGCGGCCCTGCGACGATGCGCGGGCGCTGCTTGCACGCGTCTCGCTCAGCGATGTCGAGGATCCTGCGCTGCGCGACAGGCTCCGCCGAGTGCCCACCGGCCTCACTCTGCCACGAGCGGATGTCGACGCGCTGATCGCGGCCGGGGAGGCAGTAATTCGCCAGAACGCGGACATCGGAGCCTTTCTTGATCCGCATGGGCGGGCGCCGATGCAGTAGCGGCCCCCGGACGTCTCGCCCGTTCGGTACCCACGGCTGCGCAGGTAGGAATGCCTTCGAGAGGCACTTGATAACCAGAATGGGTGGGATAACCAGACCCGCGCGCGTCGAGCCCCGAGCACATCAAGCCGTGTCGACCTTGATTGGCGCATCCGGCGCGGTGGCGCGCGGATCTTCGTGCGGTGGTTCGATGCGGCGATGAACGTGCGCGGGAACATCGCGGGCGACGCGCTGGCCTCGATCCCCACGCTGCCGTGGAACATCCCGTCCAAGGCCTGGACCGGCGGCACCGCGCTGGCCGCCGCGTCACCGAACAAGCGCATGCCGGTGCGGCTCGGCGTCGGCATGGCCTTCGCGCCGATCGGCATCGTCGGATTCGACGGGCAGATCGAGCTTGAGGCGCTGCGGCTCTATGGGCTGCATGAGGCAACACCGGCGCTGCTCTGTGGCACGCCCGCCCTTCCAGTAGGGCAATGGGAGGGCGCCTGGGACCTGCCATCGCTGGCGCCTGGGGCGACCTGGCCTACGTGGCGCTCACCTCCTCGATGCGCTTCATCGAGTTCGACGTCGCAACCTGGTCCAACAAAACCGTCCGCGTCATGGCCAGGAACATCTCACCGGCCACCCTCGATCTTGGCTCGGCGACGCTGTCGGTGCAGGCGACCAAGCGGCGGATAGCGCTACCTCACGCTTCCGATGAGTGACGAGGCAACTGCCGTGGCGGGACGACATAGTCAGGATGCCAAGCACGCCACTCATGGGCCGCCACAGCCTGCTGATCAACGTCGAACGGCACTGCGTCAATGCGCTCGCAGGGCGAACAAGCGCCGCTCCTCTTCCAGCATGTAGTCTCGGACCACCGGGACATCGTCCCGGCGCTCGGAGAGCAGCAACTGGAAAACGAAATTCGACCCGTGAAGGAAGCCAAGTTCCACCGAGGCCAGGTAGAAATCCCACATGCGGCAGAAGCGTTCGCCCATCATGGCCACGGCTTCGTCACGACGATGGTCGTAGGCTTCCCGCCAGTGCTTGATCGTCCAGTAGTAGTGCAGGCGCAGGCTCTCGCAATCGGCGCACCAAGTGCCGGTGCGCTCCAGCGAGGCGAAGACCTCCGAGAGCGCCGGCACATAGCCGCCGGGGAAGATGTACTTGCGGATGAAGGGCGCGGTCGTGCCCGGCGGGGACATGCGCCCGATGCAATGGACCAGCGCGAACCCGCCCGGTTTGGTCAATGCCTTGATCGTGCGGAAGTAGGTGTCGAATTCGTCGATGCCGATCGCCTCCATCATAGCGATGGAGACCACGCGGTCGTAGGTGCCTTCCAGCTCGCGATAATCCTGCTCACGGAATTCGACGCGGTCCGTCACGCCCTCGTCGATGGCGCGCTGCTTCGCCACGGCGCATTGCTCGGGCGACAGCGTGACCGACGTGACCTTCACGCCGTAGTTGCGCGCGAGGAAAGTGCCGAGCGCGCCCCAGCCCGAGCCGATTTCCGCCACCGTCATCCCGGGTTCCAACCGCAGCTTCGCCGCGATGTGGCGGAGCTTGGCTAGCTGCGCTTCGTGCAAGCTGGCCTTCGGCGTCGGGTAATACGCGCAGGAGTAGGTCATCGTCTGATCCAGCCACAGCCGGTAGAAAGCGGGCGGGATGTCGTAGTGGTGGCGGATGTTCTTCGCCGCGACGCCGAGCGGATTGCGCTGCTGCCAGCGCCGCACCGATCTCCAGGCGCGGCGCAGGACCTGCTGCACGGGATGCGATGCGAGCCCCGAGCGGTTGATCGAGAAAAGGTGGAGCAGGTCGAAGACCGGCGCGCCGCCCTCCATCAGCAGCCGCCCGTCCATATAGGCCTCGGCCGTCTTGAGCTCCGGGTTGAAAAAGATCTCACGTGCCACAGCCTTGTCGGTCAGGCGGATGGTCACCTCCGGCCCATCCTCGCCGCTGCCGAAGCGGTGTACGGCTCCACTGTGATCGACCACGGTCAACGATCCGCGGTGGACGAAGCGGCGCAGGAGGTTCGACAGGAGCATCATGGGCGGTCGGTCCTTGGAAGAAGCATGGTATTGCCTCGCATTGCGCCGGGGCCTCCTAATTCTCGATCCTCACGAATCGGTCGGTGCATCGGAATTCTGAATCAGCGAACGTCATTCTATAAGAAGAACCAAGGACGACGCTGATGGCCCGGAGCAATCGTCCCGATGCAGCACGCCATCATCGCGGGTCTGCCCTAGTGGCGGTGTCGCGGCATACTGGCCGAGCTGGGCGTTTCCGCGCTCGCCCGCCTTCGCCCCTCCGACAGAGACGGCGGCGAAGATCAACGCGGTCGACCAGCCCAGCATCAATGAGCCACAAGCGGCCCGCAGCGCGCCCAAGATGCGAAGGCCCGGCGCCAGTACAATATCGTCGTACCCTGGCGTCGCGAAGACGACGAGTGAGAAGTAGAAAGCCGCGTCATAGGTCTGCAGGGCGTCGTGCCGGACGAGGAATCCGGCCCACAGTCCTACCTGTCCCAAGTGGCCGAACATCAGCGGCCCAACGGGGCCGAGCGCACCTTCTCCCGGGCGGCGTAGGAGAGTGCTTCGGCCTCGGCCGGCGAGATCTTGCCGATGGGCTCAAGCATCCGTCGATGGTTGCACCGGCCAGCCTGCCGCGCGGTCCGCTCACCACGATCGCCACCACCGCGGTCTCCGGGTCCGGGCGCGCCACGATCGCGCCCGTGATCTCCACCTTCTCCTGCGGCAGCGGCGGCAGGCCGAGCGTCAGGTCCAGGCTGCGCAAGGTGGCGCCTGGGACGGGCAGGGCGCGCGCCGTGAAATCGAGAACCAACCCGCCTGCGCCTGGCTGGGCAGCCGGTCGAAGGCCGCATCGGGTGCACCGAACAGCGCTGCGGCGATGTCGAAGCCCTGCGCACGCAGGGTGTGCGTCATGCCGCGCGTCAGGCCGACGGGCGCGGATGCCTGCGCGAGGCCGGTCAGCACGGCATCCGTCGCGCTCATCATCCGCTCCGGAAAGTCGGGCGCCGCGCTATCAATGCAGCGCGAAAGGATCGGGTTCCCGGGCGACGGCAGGCGGGCCGCGGCGGGATCATTCCACCGCCCGGGTCCAGCCCTCGCCGGGGTCGAAGGCCGTGATCGCCGCCGCCTCCCTCGCCGTGTCGGGGCCGAGATCCTGCTCGTAGACCGCGCCATGGTGGCTGATCATGAAAGTCTTGATGCCGGAGATGCCGTAGCGCGCCGGCACGGCGATGATGGCGAAGCCGCCGATCATCCGCCCGTTCACCACGTAGTCGGTCGCACCCCCCGGCGCGTTCGGCCCCTGCGATTCCAGGATGCGGAAGTAATAGCCATGGTAGGGCTGCGGCGCGTCGCCCTGACGCCGGGAATAGCCGCCCGAACTGGCGGCCGCAGCGAAGGGGCCGAGCGGGCTCGGCTCCTCGCCCTCCGGGGTCGGCCAATAGAGTCCGTCCCGCTGGCCCGGTGAGGAGAAGAAGCGCCGCGCATAGGCCTGGAAGACGCCCTGCCGCCCGGCGGTACGGGCGTAGTCCGCCTGCGCGTCGGCCACCGCGCGCAGCGTCTCGATGGTGTCGAGCTCATTGCGCCCGATCCGGCGGTCGGCCAGTTCCTGCGCGCCGGCGACGGCATCGAAGCGCCAGGTGCCGCCGCGCTGCACCATCGGGAACGCAAACGGCCAGCCGTCATCCCCGATCTGCAGTACGGCGCGGTCAGGGGAAGGCCGGACGATTTCGTTCTTGCGGTCATAGGCCTCGAGGAAGCGGTCGCGCGCGGTGCGGTCGGCCACCGGGTCGCCAGATCGCAGGTAGCGGTAGCCCGCACTGCCGAGGATGCGCACGCCCTGCGCATCGCTGCGCGCGCGCAGCGCGGCGACGAAGGCGGCGAAACCCTGCTCAGGCGTGCGGAAGGCCTGCGGCAGGACGGGCCGCGGGGCCTGCGCCTGCCGGGCTTCGGCCGGGGCCTCCGGTGAGGGCGCCTGGGCCAGCGCACCGGTGGCGAGGAGCGCGGCCGCGATGCCGCCGAGGATGGTGGTCCGGATCATGGCCTGTCTCCTCACCGGCGCCCGCCGCCGCGGCCACCGCCACCGCCGCCACGGCCGCCGCCGGCAGCGGCACGTCCACCGCCCCCACCGCCTCCGGCGCGGGCGCCGCCACCCCCTGCGGGCCTGGCCGCCGAACGCTGCTGCGCCTGGGCCCGTGCCGCGGGCTGGCCCCGGC
>JAYRJZ010000010.1:0-78600 GCA_041906015.1 Roseomonas sp. | reverse complement strand
CGAGCGCGCCGGCACGCTGGCCCCTGCCCGCGGACTGGCACATCCATTGCGGCGACGGCGTGCAGCAGAACGACGACGCGCTACGCCGCGCCCTCGCGGAGGCGCCCTCCGAGACGCTGATCATCCGCGGCCACCATGTCGCGCGCGAACCGGCGGGCGGGGAGATGCTGAACCGCATCGGCACCGTCGATGCGGCCTGGGCCCGGATGCTCTCGGGCGATGTCGGGCCGCGGGGGCCGCGGGGGCTCGGCGTGCCGGAAGCCACGCTGGTCCATGGCAGCCTGCTGGACCGCTATGGCCTGTCGGCGCCGCAGACGGCCCAGCAGCTCTGCGCCCTGGTGCTGCGCGCGCGCAAGGACGGCGTCGCCATCCACGATGCCGACGAGGTGCTGGCGCGCCGCCCGCTGCCCGAGGATTGGCCGACGCAGCGGCGAAGCTGGTACAAGCTCGTCGCCGAGGAAGCTGGCGCCTCGGCCGCGGCGACCGTGCTGGAAGGCCTGGACGATGCCGCGGCCGCGGCCCGCACGCGCCGGCGCGCTGCCATGCCCGCCCGGGTGGCGATTGCGCTGATCGCGCTGTGCGATCTGCTCTCCCCCGCGCTGGGCCGGGGCGTCGAGGGTCTCATCTTCGGCGGCGCGGTGCGTCGGCTGCGCGCCAGGCTGCGGCGATGACAGCGCCACGCTTTTCCATCGTCACGCCCTGCCTGAACCGCGCCGCGACCATCGGCGCCGCGATCGAAAGCGTGCTGGCCCAAGGTCATGCGTCCGTCGAGCACATCATCGTCGATGGCGGGTCGACCGATGGCACGGCGGAAGTGCTCGCGCGCTACCCGCATCTCGTCGTGATCCGGGAAAAGGACCGCAACCTCTACGATGCGATCAACAAGGGGCTGCGCGCGGTGCGGGGCGATATCGTCGGACTGCTGAACAGCGACGATCTCTACGCGCCCGGCGCCTTCGCCGCGGCCGAGGCGGCCTTCGCCGATCCCGCCGTGGAGATCGCCCTCGGCGCGGCCGAATTCTTCACGGCACAGGACGGGCGGGAGGTGACGACCGCGCGGCTGGCCGGTGCGGCCGTGGCGCTGACCGAGACCAATGTCATCAGCGGCATCACCACCATGAACGCCGCCTTCTACCGTCGCGCCCTGATCGATCGCCTCGGCGGCTTCGACGACCGCTTCCCGCTCGCCGCGGACAAGGATTTCTGGATGCGGCTGGTGCTGCTCGCACCGCACATCGCGCCGATGGCCGCGACCGTCATCCGGTATCGCTCGCATGCGGGGTCGCTGACCTTCGCCGCGGGCGACCTGCGCGACAAGCTGTCGCGCCACCTGCTCGAGACGGCACGCACACGACTGCGCGAGCAGCCGGCGCATTCCGCGGCGCGGGCGGCCTATCGGCGCTGGCATGGCTGGGCGACGGGCTACCGCCTGCTGGTGCAGGCCCGGCAGGGGCAATGGGCTGCGGCATGGCGGACCATGGGTGACGGTTTCACGGCCGATGCGCTATGGCCTGCGCGCTTCCTGGGCTACCTGCCTACACATTGGCGTGGCCGTGCTGCGCGCCGCGGTTTCGCCTAATGGTTGCTATTTTCCTGATCCACAACCACTGACACAATGCACACCCGGAGCGGCGGAGCCCTTTCTGCATGACCCTTCTGATCACCGGCGGCTTTGGCTTCATCGGTTCGGCCGTGGTGCGGCGGCTGCTGTCCACCACCGACGAGGTCGTGGTGAACGTCGATCGGCTGACCTATGCGGCGAGCCCCGAGAGCCTCGGCCCCTGGCTGCGCGATCCGCGTCACATTCATGTCAACGCCGATATCTGCGACCTTGCGGCGATGCGTGCGGCCTTCGCGACGCACCGGCCGTCGCGCGTCATGCATCTCGCCGCGGAATCGCATGTAGACCGCTCGATCGACGGGCCGGCGGAATTCATCCGCACCAATGTCGTCGGCACGCAGATGCTGCTGGAGGCGGCGCGCGAATACTGGGCTTCCCTGGAAGGCGCCGCGAAGGCGGATTTCCGCTTCCACCACGTCTCGACGGATGAGGTGTTCGGCTCGCTCGAAAGCCGCGACGACAAGCCCTTCGACGAGCACACGCGCTATGATCCGCGCAGCCCCTATTCGGCGTCCAAGGCGGCGTCGGACCATCTGGTGCGCGCCTGGCAGCACACCTACGGCATGCCGAACTTCGTCTCCAACACGACGAACAACTACGGCCCCTGGCAGTTCCCCGAGAAGCTGATCCCGCTGGTCACGCTGAACGCGCTCGAAGGCCGCACCCTGCCCGTCTATGGCGATGGCTCGAACATCCGCGACTGGATCCATGTCGAGGACCATGCGGAGGCGCTGTGCCTCGCCCTGTTCCGAGGTGTGCCGGGCGCGACCTACTGCCTCGGCCCGCGGCAGGAACGCACGAATCTCGAGGTGGTGCGCGCCATCTGCGCGACGCTCGACCGGCTGCGTCCCGATCCGGCCGGTCCGCGGGAACGGCTGATCACCTATGTGAAGGACCGCCCCGGCCACGATTTCCGCTATGCGATGGATCCCTCCGGCGCGGAACAGGCGCTCGGCTGGCGCGCGAAGCATGATTTCGAATCCGGCCTGGCCCAGACCATCACCTGGTACCTCGACAACGAGGCGTGGTGGCGGCCGATCCGCGACAAGCGCTATGCCGGCCAGCGGCTCGGCGGCGTGAGCGCATGAGCGCTCCCGGAGGAACGGGCAACATGCCCGACGCCCGGGCACACCGCTGATGCCCAACGCCAGCTATTGGTTTCCAAAGGCCCTTCGGCCTTTGGTGGGGGGAGGTGCGGAGGGGGGCAAGGCCCCTCTCCGCCGCGCCCGTTCTGACTGGAGCCACGCATGAAGGGTATTCTGCTCGCCGGCGGTTCGGGCACGCGGCTGCATCCGATGACGCTGGCCGCGTCCAAGCAGCTGCTGCCGGTCTACGACAAGCCGATGGTCTACTATCCGTTGGGCACGCTGATGCTCGCGGGCATCCGCGACATCCTGCTCATCTCGACCCCGGCGGACCTGCCCTCCTTCCGGCGCCTGCTGGGTGACGGAAGCCAGTTCGGCGTGACCATCACCTATGCCGAGCAGCCGAAGCCCGAGGGCATCGCGCAGGCCTTCACCATCGGCGCGGACTGGATCGGCGGCGAACCCTGCGCGCTCGCGCTCGGCGACAACATCATCTACGGCGACGGCCTGTCGGCGCAGCTCCAATCGGCGGCCGCCCGCGCCAAGGCCGGTGAATCCACCATCTTCGGCTATCGCGTCGCAGACCCCGAACGCTACGGCGTCGCGGAATTCGACGCGACGGGGCGCGTGCTGTCGATCGAGGAAAAGCCGCTCAAGCCGAAATCCGACTGGGCGGTGATCGGCCTGTACTTCTATGACGCGCGCGTCACGCAGATCGCCCGCGACCTCAAGCCTTCCGCGCGCGGGGAGCTCGAGATCACCGACCTCAACAAGGTCTATCTCGAGGACGGGACGCTGCGCGCCGAACAGCTCGGCCGCGGCTGCGCCTGGCTCGACGCCGGCACGCCGGGTTCGCTGCTGCAGGCCGCGCTCTTCGTGCAGACGGTGCAGGAACGCCAGGGGCTGCAGATCGGCTGTCCGGAGGAGATCGCCTATCGCATGGGCTTCATCGACGCGGCGGATCTGAAGGCGCGCGCCAATGCGCTCGGCAAGACGGCCTATGGCGCCTATCTGCGCGACCTTGCCACGGGAAAGCACGCATGACCGTCACGCCCTGCGCCATCCCCGAGGTCCTGTTGATCGAACCCGTCCGCCACGGCGATGCGCGCGGCTTCTTCAGCGAGGTCTGGTCGCGCCGCTTCCTTGCCCAGCATGGGCTCGACGTCGATTTCGTGCAGGACAACCACGCCTTTTCCGCCCAGCCCGGCGTGCTGCGCGGGCTGCACTTCCAGCGGCCGCCCACGGCGCAGGGCAAGCTGATCCGCGTCGCGCGCGGCGCCATCCTCGATGTGGCGGTGGATATCCGCGAAGGCTCGCCGACCTATGGTCAGCATGTCGCCGAGGTGCTGAGCGCGGCGAATTGGCGCCAGCTCTGGGTGCCGCGCGGCTTCGCGCATGGCTATGTCACGCTCGAGCCCGATACCGAGGTGCTCTACAAGACCGACGCCTATTACGACCGCACGACCGATGCCGGCATCGCCTGGAACGACCCGGCCTTCGGCATCGACTGGGGCATCGCCGAGCCCATCCTGTCCGAGAAGGACCGCAACGCCGCGCGGCTTGCCGAGATCCCCGCCCCCTTCCCGAAGGGGTCCTGGTGATGCGCCGCATCCTCGTCACCGGTCGTGGTGGCCAGCTCGCCACGGGCCTCGCCGATGCCCTGCCGGCGCAGGGCTTCGAGCCCTTCCTGGTCGGGCAGCCCGACTTCGAGTTCGACGATCCGGCGACGGTTGCCGCCGCCTTCGAGGCCGCGTCCCCCGACGCGGTGGTGAACTGCGCGGCCTGGACCGCGGTGGACGCCGCCGAGGACAATGAACCGGCGGCCTTCCGCGCCAATGCGCTGGGCCCGGCCGTGGTCGCGGCCCATTGCGCCGCGCGCGGCATTCCGCTGATCCAGGTCTCGACCGACTATGTCTATGACGGGCGCAAGGGTGCGCCCTATGTCGAGACCGACGCGCCCAATCCGCTCGGGGCCTATGGCCGCACGAAGCTCGCCGGCGAATGGGCGGCGCTGGCCGGCAATCCGCAGACGCTGGTGCTCCGCACCGCCTGGGTCTTCGCCCCGATGGGCGGCAATTTCGTGCGCACGATGCTGCGCCTCGGGGCGGAACGCAGCGAGTTGCGCATCGTCGCCGATCAGCAGGGCAGCCCGACCGCCGCGCCGGACCTCGCCGACGCGATTGCCGGCGTGCTTGCCCGCATCCGGGAGACGGGCTGGCAGGCGCCCTATCGCGGCGTCTTCCATGCCACGGGGTCGGGTTTCACGACCTGGCACGCCTTCGCGGAGGCCATCTTCACCGGCTTCGGCGGGCCGAAACCCGTGCTGCACGCCATCGCCACCGCCGACTATCCCACCAAGGCCGTGCGCCCGGCGGATGGCCGGATGGCCGGCACCAAGCTCCGTGACACCTTCGGCGTTCAATTGCCGCCTTGGCAGGCGGGGCTGGAACGTGTCTTGCTGACGCTCAAATCCCAGTGATCAGGGGCAGGCGCAGCGGAGCGGGCTTTCGATGACAATTCGTGCGGGGTGGGCGTCGGCGCCGCATGCCGGCCGGGCGCTGGTGGTGGGTGTGGGTCTGTTCCTCGGCACGGCGGGACCGGCGCTGGCCGGCGCCTGCCCCGGCCCCGGCCACGCCCCGATCGTCTCGCCCGCCCTCACCGAAGCGTCGCGCCGCGGCACGCAGGAACTGCTCATCATCGCCTTCGGTTCCTCCTCCACCGCCGGTTCCGGGGCGAGCGACGCGGCGCATGCCTATCCCGCCCTGCTGCAGGCGCGGCTGCGCGCTGCCCTCGGGTCCCGCGTCACGGTGCTGAACCGCGGCATCGGCGGCGAGGATGCGGACAACATGCTCGCCCGGCTCGATCGCGACGTGATCGCGCAGCATCCGCAGATCGTCATCTGGCAGGTCGGCGCCAATGCCGCGATGCGCCAGATGGACCCTGACCGCTTCGCCGTCTTCGTGCGCGACGGCATCGCGCGGCTGCGCCAGGCCGGCATCGAGGTCGTGCTGATGGACAATCAGCGCGCCCCGCGCATCGCCGCGTCTCCGGCCCATCAGCGCTTCGACGACACCCTCGCGGCGATCGCCGCGACGACGCCCGGCGTCTCGCTGTTCTCCCGGGGCCGGCTGATGGATGGCTGGGCGGCGGCCGGCGTGCCGCCCGCGTCGCTGCTGATCCAGGACGGGCTGCACCACAACGACCGCGGCTATGCCTGCCTGGCCGATGCGCTCGCCGAAGCGTTGGTCCGCGGCGTGCCGACCGAAATGGCGCGGGCGCGCTGACCCGCGTAGGTCCAGTACGCCGCTGACAAGGCCTGGTCCCGGTGCAACCTCTGCATATTGCAGTTGCGGCCCGGCATCGTTGGTCGTGCGGGTAGATAGCGCTATGACCAAGCTGTTACGCTCGCGCGATCACGGTTTCGCGATTCGCGCAGGATCCAGGACCCCATGATGCTCGAAGGCCTGACGGCCGCAGCACCCCAGGCCTTGCCACTGCACGCCGTGCGCCCGGAAGGCCTGGACCGACTGCTCGACACCCTGCCGCCGGCGGTGCGGGGCTTCGTACGCGATTGCGGCTTCACGGCCCGTGCGGGGGATGTCGCGCTGCTGCCGGGTCCGGCCGGTCTCGACGGAGCGTTGGTCGGATTGGGAGCGGAAGAGGGGCCGTGGCCCTATGGCGGCTTGGCGCACGCCCTGCCCTCCGGCAGCGCCTGGCGCCTGGCGCCGGGTCACGGCGATGCGGCACAGGCCACGCTGGGCTGGGCACTCGGGGCCTATCGGGCGCGCCGGCACAAGTCGGGGGGCAGCGAGCCGGCCCTGCTGGAACTTCCCCCGGGCACCGAAGCGGCGGTGGCCATGGCCGAGGCCATCTGCGCCGCGCGAGACCTGATCAACGCGCCCGCGGCGGATCTCGGCCCGGTCGAACTCGGCGAGGCCGTGGCTGCGCTGGCCGCCCGCCACGGCGCGGCCTGCGAGATCATCGACGGCGCGGCGCTGGCCGAAGGCTTCCCCGCCATTGCCGCGGTGGGCGCGGGCAGCCCCCGCGCGCCGCGAGTCGCCACGCTGCGCTGGAACGGCACGCAGGACGGGCCGCTGATCGTGCTCTGCGGCAAGGGGGTCTGCTTCGATACCGGCGGACTGGACCTCAAGCCCCCGTCCTCCATGCTGCGCATGAAGAAGGACATGGGGGGCGCCGCCATCGTGATGGCGGTGGCCGAAACAATCATGCGGGCCGCCCTGCCCGTTCGACTTCTCCTCCTGGTCGGCGCGGTGGAGAATGCCATTTCCGGCACGGCGATGCGGCCGATGGACGTGCTGGCGACCCGCAAGGGGCTGAAGGTCGAGGTCGGCAACACCGATGCCGAAGGTCGACTCGTCCTGTGCGACCTGCTGACCTATGCGGCCGAGCAATCCCCCGCCCTGATCGTCGATTGCGCCACCCTGACCGGGGCCGCGCGCGTCGCCTTGGGCCCTGATCTTCCGGCGCTTTTCTGCGATGACGAGACGCTGGCCGAGCACATCCTGGCGGCCGGGCGCGCCGCTCACGACCCGCTGTGGCGGTTGCCAATGCATCACAGTTACGATTCGTGGCTCGATAGTTCTTTCGCCGATCTGTCCAACGTGGGACAATTACCCATGGCTGGAGCGATCGTCGCAGCGCTGTTCCTGCGTCGCTTCGTTCCGACCGGAACCGCTTGGGCTCATATCGATGTCTATGCATGGAACGACACGACGCGACCTGGCCGGCCGAAAGGTGGAGAGGCTCAGTGTGTCAGGGCGTTACACGCAATGATTGCGAAGGCGGCTCAGGATCACCACCTTGCGGCCAGAGCTTGATGAAGCTCGCCGCGTTTCGTGCCGTTCCAGGCACAGCCAGGGTGCTCCGGCACCCCAAGCATTCGTAAGGATGAACCCATGACTCTCCCTGGCAATCCCGATCAGCACATCGGAATCCTTCGGGAAACCATCGTCTCCCTGGTGCGCAGCGATGGGCCCGACCTGTCCGCCCGCCAGCTCGCGGTGCTGCTGACGGTCTATCTCGGGGAAGGCCCACACACGGTGCGCGGCCTCGCGTCGGACCTCAACGTCTCGAAGCCGGCCATCACCCGCGCGCTGGATCGCCTGGGCGAACTCGACCTCGCCCGTCGCAAGGTGGACCCGGCGGACCGCCGCTCGGTGCTGGTGCAGCGCACGCCGAAGGGCAGCGCCTTCCTGCAGGACCTGAAGGGCATCATGACGGAAGCCGCCAAGGCGACCGGAGAGACCAAGATCCTGCCCGCCCCGGTCGTGGAAGCGCCGGCGCTGCGGGCGGTCTGACGACGCAAGAGGCGGTTGCTGGAGGGGCACCACCCCTCCAGGCCGCCTCGCCGCGGGTCGTGCGCCCCCTGGATCTGCCGTACCCGGCGGGGCCGTATCGTTCGGGCGCTCCCCTGGGGAGCGCCAAGGCATGAATCAGTAACCGGCCGAGAAATCGACCAGGTTGATCAGCGCTTGGCCCGCACGGGCGCGGTGGATGTTCTCCACCACCTGCGGTGCGGCGCTGGACGGGATGGTGATGCTCGCCGCATGCGGCGTCAGGATCACTTTCGGGTGCGTCCAGAAGGGGCTGTCCGCCGGCAGGGGCTCGGGTTCGAAGACATCGAGCGCGGCGCCGGCGATCTGGCCCGAATCCAGCGCCCGCAGCATGTCCTCCGCGACCATGTGGCCGCCACGCGCGGCGTTCAGCACATAGGCGCCGCGCGGCAGCGACCACAGCAGGTCCTTGTTGAGGATGCCGCGCGTCTCGGGCGTCAGCGGCAGCAGGCAGACCAGGATGTCGGTCTGCTTCAGCATCGTCGCCAGACCGGCGCCGGCGTAGCAGGTCACCCCCGCCACCTCCTTCGGCCGGCGCGACCAGCCGGAGACCGGGAATCCCAGCGCCGCCAGCTTGCGCGCCGCATCGGCGCCGAGTTCGCCGAGACCCAGCATGCCGATCCGCCGTTCGGCGGTGTCGGGGGCCGACAGCTCTTCCCACACCTTGCGTACCTGCTGGTCCCGGTACTCGGGGTCCTGGCGATGGAAGCGCAGCACGTTCAGCAGCACCCATTCGCTCATGCCTTCGGTGAGGCGCGCGTCGACCAGCCGCGCCACCGGCACGCCCGGCGGCGGCCCGGGCGGGCGGAACAGGTGATCCACCCCCGCACCCATCGAGACGATCACCTTGAGGTTCGGATAGCGGCGCAGCTCCATCATGTCATGCGCCGTCCAGACCACGGCGGCCTCGATGTCGGCGGGATCGCCGGCCTCGGGGAACAGGCGAATCTCGAGCGACGGATCGACGGCCAGCAGCGCCGCCTGCCAATCCTGCATGGTATGCGCCTTGGTCGAAAGCAGGACGGCCATCACTCTTGCCCCTTCAGTGCTGCGTCGATGGTGGTGACGAAGTGCCGCCAGGAATCGCGCTGCGTCGCCGCGCACTCGGTCCCGTCAGGCATCTTCGCATAGAGGGAAAGCACGCCCTGCGCCCAGAGGGCGTCGAAGGCGGCCGGGGATCTCAGCGCGAAGGCGGCGGTCCGATTGAAAACCCCGTCCTTCACCTTCGGCATGATCCTGGCGATCCACCACCAGCAGCCGAGCAGCAGCACGATGGTCCCCGCCCAGGCGCCGCCCTGCTTCGCGCCGAACAGCGCCTCGAAGGGCCAGCCGCCCCATTTCAGCGCGATCACCGAGGCGATCAGCGCCACGGCCGGCGGCCAGATGTTCTCCCAGGAGCGATAGACCGGCGAGCCCGGCGAGTTCATGCGCCGGATGCTGACGCCGAGCTTCACGCGCTCCGCATCCATCAGCGCCTTCAGCGTGTCGAGTTCGTTCAACGTCCCGGTCCGTCCCCTTGCGACGTGGCCGGTTCGATCAACCGCCGGCGCCGGCCTCGGCCCGCAGGTCGAATGCCGCGGCCATCAGGGCGCGGGTGTAGGCTTCCCGCGGCGTGGCGACAACATCGGCCGCCGCGCCATCCTCCACCACCCTTCCGTCCTTCAGCACGATGATCCGGTGCGCCATGGCGCGCACCACGCGCAGGTCATGCGAGATGAACAGATAGGCGAGCCGGTGCTTGGCCTGCAGGTCGCGCAGCAGCTCGACCACCTGCGCCTGCACGCTCACGTCGAGCGCGGAGGTCGGCTCGTCCAGCACCAGGAAGCGCGGCTTCAGCACCAGGGCACGCGCGATTGCGATGCGCTGGCGCTGGCCGCCGGAGAACTCATGCGGGTAGCGTTCGGCCATGGCCGGCAGCAGGCCCACTTCCTCGAGCGCCGTGGCCACCGTCGTCGCGCGCTGCGCGGCGGTCAGTCCCGGTTCATGGACGGCCAGGCCTTCGCCGACGATCT
The DNA here is from genome assembly GCA_041906015.1 of Roseomonas sp. Classification (GTDB taxonomy): domain Bacteria; phylum Pseudomonadota; class Alphaproteobacteria; order Acetobacterales; family Acetobacteraceae; genus Neoroseomonas. The sequence continues at coordinate 68,528 of JAYRJZ010000010.1, read as the reverse complement.
CGCCCACGCTCATGCGCGGGGACAGGGCGCCGAACGGGTCCTGGAAGACGATCTGCATGCGCCGGCGCAGCGGGCGCAGCTCCGCCCGGCCGAGGCCCTGGATGTCGCGACCCTCGAAGCGGATCGCACCCCGGCTGTCTTCCAGCCGCAGCATGGCGAGGCCGAGCGTCGTCTTGCCCGAACCGGATTCGCCGACGAGACCCACCGTCTCGCCTTCCCGCACGGACAGCGACACGCCATCCACCGCCTTCACCTCGGCGACGACGCGGCGCAGCAGGCCGCGACGGATCGGGAAGCGCACCTTCACATCCGTGCCCTGCATGACCTGCGCCGCATCGGCCCCGACCGGCGCGGGCTGGCCGCGGGGTTCGGTCGCGATCAGCATCCGCGTGTAGTCGTGCTGCGGGCTGGCGAAAACCTGCCCGACAGGGCCCTGTTCCACCGCCGCGCCGTCCTTCATCACCACCACGCGGTCGGCGTGCTTCTTCACGATGTTGAGGTCGTGGGTGATGAGCAGCAGCGCCATGCCGAGGTCGCGCTTCAGCGTCTCCAGCAGTTCGAGGATCTGCGCCTGGATCGTGACGTCGAGCGCGGTGGTCGGCTCGTCCGCGATCAGCAGCTTGGGGTCGTTGGCCAGCGCCGCTGCGATCATCACGCGCTGGCGCTGCCCGCCCGAAAGCTGGTGCGGATAGGCGGACAGGCGGTCCTCCGCCTTCGGGAAACCGGCGCGGCGCAGCAATTCGATCACCCGCGCGCGCAGCGCCGCGCCGGCAAGCGGCTGATGCAGCGTCACCGCCTCGGCTACCTGGCGCTCGACCGTATGCAGCGGGTTCAGCGAGGTCATGGGTTCCTGGAACACCATGCCGGCGACGCCACCGCGCAGGCGGCGCAACTCAGCATCCGGCGCGTTCAGCACATCGGTGCCGTCGAGCGTGACGCGCCCTTCCGGATTGCCGCCCGCGCCAGGCAGCAGCCGCAGGCAGGACAGCGCCGTGACCGACTTCCCCGACCCCGATTCACCGACCAGCGCGACGGTCTCGCCCTTCTCGACCGAGAAGGACACGCCATGCACGACCCGCCTGCCGCGAAAGGCGACGGAGAGGTTCTGCACATCGAGCAGCGCCCCTGGAGCCCCGCGCGGTCGGTTCGGCTCTCCGCGCCCTTCACCGGGGTCCCCACGAAGCTCTGCTTCGCGGGGTGGCTTGGTGCTCCGACCATCGGACACGCTCATCGCGATCCCCCCGGCAGCTTGCGCGGATCGAAGGCATCGCGCACGGCCTCGCCCACGAAGATCAGCAGCGTCAGCATGCCGCCCAGCACGACGAAGCCTGTCATGGCGAGCCACGGCGCATTGAGGTTGTTCTTGCCCTGGTTCACCAGCTCACCCAGCGAGGGCGATCCCGGCGGCAGGCCGAAGCCCAGGAAGTCGAGGCTTGCCAGCACCGTCACCGATCCCGACAGGATGAAGGGCAGGAAGGTCAGCGTCGCCACCATCGCGTTCGGCAGGATGTGGCGGAACATCACCACCGGATCGGACACGCCCAGCGCCTTGGCCGCACGCACATAGTCGAAGTTGCGCCCGCGCAGGAACTCCGCCCGTACCACCCCGGTCAACCCCATCCAGGAGAACAGCAACAGGAAGCCGAGCAGCACCCAGAAGGAGGGCTCGATGATGCTCGCGAGGATGATCAGCAGGTAGAGCTGCGGCATGCCCGACCAGATCTCGATGAAGCGCTGGAAGATCAGGTCCACCCAGCCGCCGTAGAAGCCCTGCACCGCCCCCGCCGCGATGCCGACGACCGATGACACGATGGTCAGCGTGAAGCCGAACAGCACCGAGATGCGGAAGCCATAGATCACGCGCGCCAGCACGTCCCGCGCCTGGTCATCCGTCCCGAGCCAATTGCGGGCACTGGGCGGCGAGGGCGCGGGCTGTCCGAGATCGCGGACTACCGTGCGATAGGAATAAGGCACGAGCGGCCAGACCGCCCATCCGCCCTTCGCCTCGAACTCCTCCTGGAAGCCGCGGTCGTGCCAATCGGCCGTGGTGGGCAGGCCGTCCTCGATGACGTCGCTCTCGGCGTAGTCGGTCAGCACCGGGACGAACCAGCGACCATCCACGCGCGCGACGAGAGGGCGGTCATTGGCGATGAATTCGGCGAAGAGCGTGACAAAGAAGAGGAAGCCGAAGATCACCAGCGAGACGTAGCCGCGCCTGTTGGCACGGAAATTCGCGAGGCGACGGCGGGTGATGGGGGTCATGGGACGGCTCCCCGGAGAGGGGCTTTGCCCCTCCCCGTACCCCACCCCACCAAAGGCCACAGGGCCTTTGGAAACCGATACCTGGTGTCGGGCGCCGCATGCGGTCCCTGGTGGGGCCGGCGGCACACGGCACGAAGCTTGGGTGTGACCCGCATGCTCAGCACCGTGGCACGTTTCTCACGCCGCCGAACGGCCGCGACCGGCGCCAGGCCGAGGTTTCCAGAGGCCCTGTGGCCCTTGCCGGGGTCAGGTTTGGAGAGGGGCAGGGCCGCTTTCCGAGACACAGCGCCGCTCATCGCCGCGCCTCGAAATCGATGCGCGGATCCACCAGCGTGTAGGTGAAGTCCCCCACGATCTGCATGACCAGCCCGAGCAGCGTGAAGATGTAGAGCGTCGCGAACATCACCGGATAATCCCGCCGGATCGCGCTTTCGAACCCGAGCAACCCGAGCCCGTCCAGCGAGAACACGATCTCCGTCAGCAGCGCGCCGGTGAAGAGGATGCCAATGAACGCCGCCGGGAACCCGGCGATGATCAGCAGCATCGCGTTGCGGAAGATATGGCCGTAGAGGATGCGGTGTTCCGTGTTGCCCTTCGCCCGCGCGGTGACGGTGTATTGCTTGCCGATCTCGTCCAGGAACGCGTTCTTGGTCAGCATGGTCAGGCCGGCGAAGCCGCCGATCACCAGCGTCAGCGTCGGCAGGATCATGTGCCAGCCATAGTCCAGCGCGCGCTGGAAGAAGGGCAGCGCGTCGGCGCCGGGGCTCGCCAACCCGCGCAACGGGAACCATTGGAAGAACGACCCGCCGGCGAAGAAGACCACCAGCAGGATCGCGAAGAGGAAGCCCGGGATCGCATAGCCCACCAGCACCACGCCCGATGTCGCAACGTCGAAGCGCGACCCGTCCCGCACCGCCTTGCGGATGCCGAGCGGGATGGAGACGATGTAGATGATCAGGGTGGACCACAGGCCGAGGCTGATCGAGACCGGCATCTTCTCCAGGATCAGCTCGATCACCGGCCGGTCGCGGAACAACGACCGGCCGAAGTCGAAGCGCAGATAGCCCGACAGCATCTCGAAGAAGCGCGTCGTCGCCGGCTTGTCGAAGCCGAAGGTCTTCTCGATCTCGGCGACGATGGTCGGATCGAGGCCCTGTGCGCCACGATAGGAACCGACGGGGCCTTCGCCACCCCCGCCGCCCGGTGGGCGGTTCGCGTTGCGGACCTCGCCGCCGCCTTCGCCGGTGATGCGGCCGAGCGTCGATTGCCCCTGCCCGCGCAGCTCGGCGATCATCTGCTCGACCGGCCCGCCCGGGGCGAACTGCACGACGGCGAAGTTGATGATGATGATGCCGAGCAGCGTCGGCACCACCAGCAGCAGCCGGCGGATCAGATAGGCGCCCATGGCCGGGTTACGTGCGCCGCGCTTCGGCGAGCGCGCGTTCGCGCGCCGGGTCGATCCACCAGGCCGAGGGGAAGGACAGGCCGAAGCGCGGGTTGCGTTCCGGCCGGCCGAACTTGTCCCAGAAGGCGATGCGGAAGGTGCGGCTGTGCCAGTGCGGGATGACGAAGTCGTGGTGCAGCAGCACGCGGTCGAGCGCGCGTGTGCGTGCGACCAGCTCATCGTAGTTGGGCGCGCCGATCACCAGCTCGACCAGCTCATCGATCGCCGGGTTGGCGATGCCCGCGACGTTCTGGCTGCCATTCTCCCGCGCCTTGGCGGTCGTGAAGTAGTCGCGCTGCTCATTGCCGGGCGAGAAGCCCTGGCCCATCGAATCCACCGTCATGTCGTAGTCGAAGGCGTCGATGCGCACCTGGTATTGTGCCGGGTCCACGGTCCGCACGCGCGCCGTCACGCCGATGCGTTCCAGCCACTGCACATAGGGCAACGCGATGCGTTCGAAGGTCGCGCCCTGCAGCAGGATCTCGAACTCGAAGGGCTGGCCCTGCGCGTTCACCAGGCGGCGGTCGCGCACGGTCCAGCCCGCCTGGCGCATCAGCGCGAGAGCCCGCCGCGCACCGTCGCGGTTGTTGCCCGAGCCATCGGTGACGGGCAGCTTGTATTCCTCGGTGAAGACGCTGTCGGGGATGCGGCCGCGGAACCCTTCCAGGATGGCCAGTTCCCGCCCCTGCGGCAGGCCGCGCGCGGCGAAGTCGGAATTCGAGAAATACGACGCCGTGCGCGCATAGGCACCATAGAACAGATTCGCGTTCATCCACTCGAAGTCGAAGACCTCGATCAGCGCGCGGCGCACGCGGGCATCCTGGAACAGCGGACGACGCAGGTTCATCGCGAAGGACTGCATGCCGGTCGGGATCTCGTGCGGGATCTCCTCCCGCTTCACCAGGCCGCGGCGGGCGGCGGGGAAGTCGTATCCCGTGGCCCAGTCGCGCGCGACGTTCTCGGTGCGGAAATCGACCTGGCCGGCCTTGAAGGCCTCGAAGGCGACGGTGGTGTCGCGGAAGTATTCGTAGCGCAGCGTGTCGATGTTGTTCAGCCCGCGCCGCACGCCGAGATCCTTCGCCCAATAGTCGTCGACGCGGCGATAGACGGTGTTGCGGTTGGGTTCGAAGCGCTCCAGGCGATAGGCGCCGGAACCGAGCGGCATGTCGAGCGAGGGCCGGGCAAAGTCCCGCCCCTCGAACCAATGCTTCGGCAGAACCGGCAGGTCGCCCAGGATCTGCGCCAGTTCCCGGTTGCCGGCGTCGCGGAAGCGGAAGGTCACGCGGCGGGGGCTCTCCGCCACCACCTCGGTCACATCCGCCCAATAGGCGCGGTAGAAGGGCCGGCCCTGGGTGCGCAGCGCGTTGAAGCTGAAGATCACGTCCTCGGCGGTGATCGGCTTGCCGTCATGCCAGCGGGCGATCTCGCGCAGATTGTAGGTGACGCCCTTGCGGTCGGCGGGCAGTTCCACCGTTTCGGCGATCAGCCCGTACTCGGCGGTCGCCTCGTCCGGATTGGACGCCATCAGCGAATCGTAGATCAGCCCGACGCCGAGATCGGCTGTGCCGCGCAGGATGAAGGGGTTGAAGCTATCAAAGCTGCCGAGCCGCGTCAGCACCACCTCCCCGCCCTTCAGGGCGTTCGGGTTCGCCCAGGGCCAATGGGGAAAGTCGGGCGGCAGGGCCGGCTCGGCCAGCAGCGACAGGGCGTGGGTGCGCACCACCTCCGCCGGCTTGTCGCCCCCGGCCGGCACGACGGCGCGGGCGCCGCGCGGCACGACGGTCAGGCCAGCGGGAAGGGCGGCAACGGCGCCAAGCGCCAGGAGGCTGCGACGGTTCATCCCGGCAAGATGCGGGCTTCGGCCCCGCGCGGCAACGTCCGCGCGCTTACCGATCGGTGAGGAGACGCACCGCCTCGTCCAGCATCGCCGGGTCGCCGACCGCGAGGATGCGGCCATCGGCCTCCGGCGTCAGCGCCTCCCCGTTCCAGCCGGTCACGCGCCCCCCGGCGCCCTCGACCACCGGGACCAGCGCGGCCCAGTCCCAGATCTTCATGGTGCATTCGGCGACGATATCGACCAGACCCAGCGCCATCAGCCCGTAGGCATAGCAATCGCCGCCCCAGGTCACGCGGCGGGCGGCGCCGCGCAGGCGCTCGAAGCCCGGCCGATCCTCGGGGGTGAACATGTCGGGGCTGGTGCAGGACAGTTCGGCCTCGGCGACGGTGCCGCAGGGGCGGCAGGCGGCGGTGCCGGCGGGGCCGCGGAAGCGCGTCTTCCGCCCCTTCACGCCCACCCAGCGTTCGCCGGTGATGGGTTGGTCGATGATGCCCAGAACCGGTTCGCCCCGATGCAGCAGCCCGATCAGGCTGCCGAACAAGGGTCGTCCCGTGACGAAGGCCCGGGTCCCGTCGATGGGGTCCACCACCCAGACCCATTCCGCGTCGGGGCGGTCGGCGCCGTGCTCCTCCCCGATCACGCCGTGGTCGGGGAAACGGTCGGCGATCAGGGCGCGGATCGCCTCCTCGGCTTCCTTGTCGGCGCGGGTGACGGGGCTTGCATCGCCCTTCGCCTCGACCAGCAGGGAGGAGCGGAACAGCGGGCGGATCACCGCCCCGGCGGCATCCGCCGCCTCCTCGGCCGCCGTGATGAAGGGATAGCGGATCATGCGACGCTCTCCGATTGCCTTTTGGCCCGGTGCCTTGCATCGGGCCGGGAGCGCCATGCGCGCGACGGCGCCCAGGCCATCAGTCGCGCCCGGCGCCCCGGCGCAGGCCACAAAGGCCAAGCCGCCGGATGGCGGCGCCGGCGCTGGAGGTCAAATCAACGCTGATCGGTCGGACCATTCCGTGGTCCGACCCGTCAGGGCGCGGGCGCGCTCGGCGAGATCGACCGCAGATAGGCGATCAGATTCGCGCGCTGCTGGGCGTTGTTCAGCCCGGCATAGGACATGCGGTTGCCCGGGGCATAGGCGCGCGGGGAATGGACCCAGGCGTTCAGCTCTTCGTAGGTCCAGGGCTTGTCGGCCATGCCGCGCAGCGCCGGCGAGTAGTTGAAGCCGTCCATATGCGCATGCTTCGCGCCGACGATGCCGTAGAGGTTCGGCCCCACCGCCGCGCGACCACCTTCGTTGAAGGTATGGCAGGACGCGCACTGGCGCTGCGCGATCTGCTGGCCGGCCGCCACATCGGCGCTGGCGAGCAGCGGGGTGATCGGATCAAGCGCCGGGGCAGCGGCCGGCGTCGGCGCCGCGGTCACCTCGCCCGGCACGGCCATGGCGGTGTGGTGCGGCATGGTCGGGTGCACCAGCAGGCGGCCGACCACACCGGCCAGGCCAAAGGTGACACCGGCGGTCAGAATCGCCGCGACGATCTTGTTTCCTTCCAGGGAGGTCGCCATGCCGGTCGGGGCCCTTATGCTTCTTCGCCGCAATCATGCCTGCCGCGGCGCGTTTGCGCCACCCGCCGGCCTTGCCTAAAACGCGCCGGACCATAGTGCCCGCGTTTCCGCCAGACAAGCAGCCGGAGCCGTTCTCTTGCGCCCCATCGTTGTCATTCCGGCCCGCATGGCGGCAACCCGCCTGCCCGGCAAGCCGCTCGCCGACATCCACGGCCGCCCCATGATCGCCCACGTGCTCGACCGGGCGCGGGAGGCGGGAATCGGCCCCATCGCCGTCGCCGCCGGGGAGCCCGAGATCGCCGAGGCCGCCCGGGCCGCCGGCGCCGAGGCCGTGCTGGTGACCGAGGACGTGCCCTCCGGCACCGATCGCGTCCATCGCGCCATGGCCGCGCTCGACCCCGAAGGCCGCTACGACGTCGTGGTTAACCTGCAGGGGGATTTCCCGACGATCGAACCGGCGACGCTGCGCGCCGTCCTCGACCCGCTCGCGGACCCTGCGGTCGATATCGGTACGCTGGTCTGCCCGATCGCCGATGAGGAGGAGGCCAACACCGCCTCCTTCGTCAAATGCGCCTGCGCCTTCCCCGGGGATGCCCGCGTCGCGCCGGCGCTCTATTTCTCCCGCCAGCCCATCCCCTGGGGGGATGGCCCGCGCTGGCACCATATCGGCGTCTATGCCTATCGCCGCGCGGCGCTGGAACGCTTCGTCACCCTGCCCGCCAGCCCGCTCGAAACGCGCGAGAAGCTGGAGCAGCTCCGCGCCCTGGAGGACGGCATGCGCATCGCTGCCGCCCGCGTCGATCACGGCCCCTTCGGCGTGGATACCCCGCACGATCTCGACCGCGCCCGCGCGCTGCTCGCCGGCTGATATGGACCCAGCATGACCACCAACACCATCGCCTTCCAGGGCCTGCCCGGGGCCTATTCGGACCTGGCCTGCCGCGCCGCCTATCCGGGCTGGGCCACCCTGCCCTGCCCCTCCTTCGAGGCCGCGATGGTCGCGCTGCGCGAGGGGCGCTGCGAGCTCGCGATGCTGCCCTGCGAGAACTCGCTCGCCGGGCGCGTGCCCGACATCCATCGGCTGCTGCCCGATTCGGGGCTGTTCGTGGTGGGTGAGCACTTCCAGCGCGTCGAGCACTGCCTGCTCGCCCCCAAGGGCGCGAGCCTTGCGACTCTGAAGCGCGCCCACAGCCATCCCGTGGCCCTCGGCCAGGTGCTGCGGCTGCTGAAGGAGCGCGACCTCCAGGCCGTGATCGAGGCCGATACCGCCGGCGCCGCCCATCTGGTCGCCGAGCGCGGCGGGGTGGAGGACGCCGCCATCGCCTCGGAACTCGCCGCCGAGATCTATGGCCTCGAGATCCTCGCCCGGAACGTCGAGGACGAGGCGCACAACACGACCCGCTTCTACGTGATGTCGCGCCAGCGGCATTATCCGCCGATCGACACGCCGGACCCGGTCACCACCTTCGTCTTCCGCGTCCGCTCGGTGCCCGCGGCGCTGTACAAGGCGCTCGGCGGCTTCGCGACCAACGGCGTGAACATGACCAAGCTCGAATCCTACATGGTGGGCGGGCGCTTCGAGGCCACGCAGTTCCTCTGCGACGTCGATGGACACCCGGAAAGCCCGGCCCTGCAGCGGGCCTTCGAGGAGTTGGCGTTCTTCTCGCGCGAGTTCCGCATCCTGGGCGCCTATCCCGCACATCCGTACCGGTTGGAGCAGGCGGCGGCGGGGGAGTGATCGGCGGCGGAGCCGTGCGCGTCGCGCTGGGGCTGTGACGCCATTGGAGAGGGGCCTTGCCCCTCTCCAAACCTCTCCCCACCAAAGGCCGAAAGGCCTTTGGAAACCTCAACTTGGCAGTGGGCGGGCGTGTTGCCCATGCCCGAGAGGTCGCACAAGGCGCGACGCGCAAAGGTACCGCTTCTCGGTCCGAGATGCCGTTGCGCACGGCGCCAAGTATTGGTTTCCAAAGGCCTTTCGGCCTTTGGTGGGGTGGGTTCGGGAGGGGCAAAGCCCCTTCCGACTTCACCATCCCCATCAGGCGAGCCTCGCTCTCACGAGGCGCGGCCCGTCAATCCCGCGGCAGCGACGCGATCGCGCTTTCGTATTCCGTCGCGTCGAACCCGACGATCAGCCTGTCTCCCAGCGCCAGCACCGGACGCTTGATCATCGAGGGCTGCGCCTCCATCAGCGCCAGCGCGCGCGCTTCGGTCAGGCCTTCCTTCTGGTCGTCCGGCAGCTTGCGGAAAGTCGTGCCGCTCCGGTTCAGCAGCTTTTCCCATCCCACCCTCTTCGCCCAGGCCTTCAGCGTCGCGCCGTCGATGCCCTTCGTCTTGTAGTCGTGGAAGTCGTGGGCGACGCCGTGGCCTTCCAGCCAGGCGCGGGCCTTCTTCATCGTGTCGCAGTTCTTGATGCCATGGATGGTGATCGGCATGGGGCCTCCGGCGTTTCGCAGCAGGGGAGGCTACGCCGATTCGGCGCGCAGGGTCATGCCAGGCGGGGAGGGCCAAGGACCTCCCCGCGCCAGGCTCACCGTTGGGCTACCGCCAGCGAATTGGCGAAGCTGTCCTCCACCACGCGGAACCAGGTCTGCTGTTCCACGCGATAGCGGTCCCACTGCGCGTGGATCTCCTTGAACCGCGCATTGCGGTTGCCGAGCTCCGCATAGAGTTCCTGCGTCGTGCGGAAGCAGGCGGCGATGACGTCGCGCGGGAAGGCCTTGAGCTGCGTGCCCGAGGCAATGAGCCGCCGCAACGCCGGCGGGTTCAGCATGTCGTAGCGCCCGGTCATGTAGGAATAGCCGTCGCCGCAGGCGGTCTCGAGCGCCATCTTGTAGGCCGGCGGCAGCGCTTCCCAGGCGCGCAGATTGACAAGCATGGTGATGGACGGCCCCGGCTCCCACCAGCCCGGGTAGTAGTAGTATTGCGCGACGCGGTTGAAGCCGAGCTTCTCGTCGTCATAGGGGCCGACCCATTCGGCGCCGTCGATGACGCCGCGTTCCAGCGCCGGATAGATGTCCGCTCCGCCCAGTTGCTGCGACACCGCGCCGAGCTTGTTCAGCACTTCGCCGGCATAGCCGGCGATGCGGAACTTCAGTCCGCGGAGATCCTCGACGCTCTTGATTTCCTTGCGGAACCACCCGCCCATCTGCGCGCCGGTATTGCCGCCCAGGATGCAGCGCACGCCCTGGTCCGCGAAAACCGGCGCCATGAGCTGCGAACCGCCGCCGTCATGCCACCAGGAGAATTGCTGGCGCGCATTCAACCCGAAGGGCACGCAGGAGCCGAAGGCGAGCGAGGGGTCCTTGCCCGTGTAGTAATAGGGCGCCGACCAGCCGATCTCGACCGAACCCTGCCCCGCCGCATCCAGCACCTGCAGCGCCGGGACCAGTTCACCAGGCGCGAAGGGTTGGATCTGGAAGCCGCCTTCGGTGATCTCGTTCACCCGGCGGCAGATGTGTTCCTGCGTGCCGTAGAGCGTATCGAGGGATTTCGGGAAGCTGCCGGGACAGCGCCAGCGGACCCGTGGCTGGGCATTGGCGACATGAGGCGTGGCGACGGTGGCAACAGCAGCCCCCGCGGCCCCGCTCGCGATGAAGCGGCGACGATCCATTCTTGTATTTCCTCCGTTGCCGGATAGGTCCGGCGAGCGCCAGCATGCGAAAGGCCGAGGCGCCGCGCAACGTGGCGCCCGCCTGTTTCAAATGAGAAATGGAAGCGCCGGAGGAACTGGCCGCCCCGCCAGATCGTCAGCTCATGCCGCCCGCAACCCCGGCGCGCAGCCGCTGGCTACCCCTCTCCGCCTTCTGGACCATAGAAGATCACCCAGGTCGCGAAGTCGGCCGAGAAATCCTCGAAGCGGTGTTCGGCATGCGCCGGAACCCAGAGAAGGTCGCCGGGGCCGAAGGGCGTGCGCGTGCCGGCACAGAAGAAGATGCCGCTGCCGCTGACGACGATGTAGGCCTCGTCGCGCGTATGGGGCGCCTGCGGGTCGGCACCACGGGGCGCATACCACCGGGCCTCCAGGCTGCCGCGCGTGGCGATATGCGCGGAGATCCGGCCTGGTTCCGGGGGCGCGGCGGCGGCCTCACCGGCGGGGAAGACGAAGCGCGTCATCGGGCGATGTTGCGCGCCGACCGCCCCTCCGGGCAAGCGCGCGCTATCCCGGCGCGGGCAGCAGCCGAAGCACGGCTCCGATCAGGGCCCAGCGGCGTGTGACATAGGCATGCCGCGCACGCCGGCGGATCGCGCGCGCGATGCAATCGGCCGCCCGGGCCGGCGAGGCCACCCAGAACGGCCTGTCGGCTTTCATCATCGCGGTATCCACGAAGCCCGGGCAGATCTCGGTGACGGCGATGGGCAGCTTGCGCGAGCGGGCCTTGTCACGCAGCCCGTCGAGATAGGTTGAGACGAAGGCCTTGGACGCGCAGTAGGCGGCGGCGTCACCGCTTGCCCGCAGCTTGGCGACCGAGGAGATGCCGACCAGATGCCCATGGCCCCGGGCGAGGAAATGGGCCATCGCGCCCTGCGCCACCGCGGCGAACCCCGCCACGTTCACCGCGATAGTGTCGCAGTCGGGCGCCCAGGACAGGTTCGGATTGAGCTCCCCCGTACCGGCGCTGATCACGATCAGATCGGCACCAGCGAGTTCGGCGAGGAAGCGATCGAGCCGGTCGCGCGCCTCCTCCGGGATCGTGAGGTCCAGTGCGCAGTAGCGCGTATCAGGGCCGAGTTCCGCGGCAAGCGCCGCCAGCCGGTCGACGCGCCGCGCCATCAGGCCGAGATGCCAGCCATCGCCGGCCAACCGGCGCGCCAGGGCTTCCCCGATGCCGGAGGACGCACCGATGACGACGGCACGACGGCCTTCTGCGGCGGAGCCCGTAGCGGTCAGAACGAGACGCGCCCGGCGGCAGCGAGGGCGAGCAATAGCGACGCCACATGCGTCGATTGCTGCACGGCGCCTTCGCGGATGATGCGCAGCACCTCCGTCACCGGAATCAATTCGACGGCGATCTCCTCGCCATTGTCGAAGTTCTGCGCGCCGTCCGCATAGGCACCCAGGGCAAGCACGGTGTGCACGCGGTTGGTGTGCGTCGCGGGGTTGGGGCGCAGGCTGACCACATGGCGCCATTCGGCAGCGGCGTGGCCGGTCTCCTCGCGGAATTCGCGCCGGCCGGCGGCGATGGCGTCGGGATCCGACGCATCCATCACCCCGCCGGGGAGTTCGAGATGCACCTCCCCCGCGCCATGCCGGTACTGGCGGTTCATCACCAGGCGATCATCGTCGGTCAGCGCGACGACATGCACCCAGTCCGCGTATTCCAGCACGTAGAACGGGTCGATTGCGTCGCCATTCGCGGCGACGCAGCGATCGGCCCGCACGCGGATCCAGCGATCCGCCAGCACGATGCGGCTGGCGGTCACGGTCCAGGGCTTCAGCGCGGTCATTCGGCCGCGATCTGATGCGCCTGCGCGTAGGCCTCGAGCGGCGCGCAGGAACACACCAGGTTGCGGTCGCCATAGACGTTGTCGACCCGCTTCACCGGCGGCCAGTATTTGCGTGCCTTCACGAAGGGCAGCGGGAAGGCTGCCTGTTCGCGCGTGTAGGGGTGCGGCCAGCTCTCCGCGGCGATCTCGGCCGCGGTGTGCGGCGCGTTCTTCAGCGGATTGTCGGCCTTGTCCATGCGGCCTTGCTCGACCGAACGGATCTCGGCGCGAATGGCGACCATCGCATCGATGAAACGGTCGAGTTCGCCCTTGGGCTCGCTTTCGGTCGGCTCCACCATCAGCGTGCCGGCCACCGGCCAGGACATGGTCGGTGCGTGGAAGCCGTAGTCCTGCAAGCGCTTCGCGATGTCCTCGACCAGCACGCCGCCGCCCTGTTGAAAGCCGCGGCAGTCGAGAATGCATTCATGCGCGACCATGCCGTTCATGCCGCGATAGAGCACGGGGTAGTGCGCCTCGAGCTTCTTCGCGACGTAATTCGCGGCGAGGATCGCGACCTGCGTCGCCTGCTTCAGCCCCTCCGCGCCCATCATGCGGATATAGGCGTAGGAGATCGGCAGGATCGACGCCGAGCCCCAGGGCGCGGCGCTGACCGTGATGTCCTTCGATCCGCCGCAATCGACCACCGGATGGCCCGGCAGGAAAGGCGCCAATTCCTGCGTCACGCCGATCGGTCCGACACCCGGCCCGCCGCCGCCATGCGGGATGCAGAAGGTCTTGTGCAGGTTCAGGTGGCAGACATCCGCGCCGATCGTCGCCGGCGAGGTCAGCCCCACCTGCGCGTTCATGTTGGCGCCGTCCATGTAGACCTTGCCGCCATGGGCGTGGATCAGGTCGCAGATCTCGCGGATGGTGCCTTCGAAGACGCCATGGGTGGAGGGGTAGGTGATCATCAGCGCGGCGAGGTTCGCCGCGTGCTGTTCCGCCTTGGCCTTCAGGTCGGCCATGTCCACCGAGCCATCGCGGTCGGTGCCGACCACCACCACGCGCATCCCCGCCATGGCGGCGGAAGCCGGGTTGGTGCCATGCGCGGAAGCCGGGATCAGGCAGATGTCGCGATGCGTGTCGCCACGCGACAGGTGCCAGCCGCGGATCGCCATCAGCCCGGCATATTCGCCCTGGCTGCCGGCATTGGGCTGCAGCGACACCGCCGCGAAGCCGGTGATGCGGCACAGCCAGTCGGACAGGCGGTCGATTAGCTCGCGATATCCCTTCGCTTGGTCCACCGGCGCGAAGGGATGGATCACGCTGAATCCCGGCAGGGTGATCGGCACCATCTCCGCCGTCGCGTTCAGCTTCATCGTGCAGGACCCGAGCGGGATCATGCTGCGGTTCAGCGCGACGTCCTTGTCCTCCAGCGTCTTCAGGTAGCGGAGCATCGCATGCTCCGAATGATGCGCATTGAAGACGGTAGCGGTGCAGAAGGCGCTGCGCCGTTCCAGCGCGGCGGGCAGGCCGCCGGCGACGGTCCCGATGGCGACCGGCTTGCCGCCGGCTTCGGCGATCACGCTGACCAGCGCGTCGAGATCCTCGCGCGTCACGGTCTCGTCCAGCGCGATGCCGACGGTCGTCGCATCGATGCGCGCCAGGTTGAAGCCGCGCTTCAGCGCGGTGGCCATCAGCGCATCGGCCTTGCCGCCGACATCGAGCGCCACCGTGTCGAAGAAGTGCTCGTGCTTCGGCGCGAAGCCGGCGGCCTTGGCGGCGCCCGCCACCAGCGTGGCCAGCAGGTTCACGCGCTTCGCGATGCGCTTCAGCCCATCGGGCCCATGCCACACCGCATAGAATCCGGCCATGACGGCCAGCAGCACCTGCGCGGTGCAGATGTTGGACGTCGCCTTCTCACGGCGGATGTGCTGTTCGCGCGTCTGCAGCGCGAGACGCATCGCGGGCGCACCGGCGGCGTCGACGGACACGCCCACCAGGCGGCCCGGCATCAGCCGCTTATGCGCATCCTTCACCGCCATGTAGCCGGCATGCGGACCGCCATAGCCCATCGGCACGCCAAAGCGCTGGGCGGACCCCACCACGACATCGGCGCCCATTTCGCCCGGCGGCGTCAGCACGCAGAGCGAGAGCGGATCGGCCGCGACGATCGCCAGGCCACCCACGGCCTGCACCGCGGCGATCTCCGCGGTCAGATCGCGCACCTCGCCAGTGGTGCCGGGGTATTGCAGGACGAGCGCGAAGGGCTTCTCCGCCGTCACCGCCGCGACGATCTCGGCGACTTTCACGAATGTCACGCTGATGCCGAGCGGCGCGGCGCGCGTCGTCAGCACCGCCTTCGACTGCGGATGCAAATCGTCCGCCGCGATCAGCAGGTCCGACTTGCCGCGCGTCGCGGCGTGGGCGAGGTGCATCGCCTCCGCCACCGCCGTGCCTTCATCGAGCAGCGAAGCATTCGCCACGTCGAGGCCGGTCAGATCGGTGATCATGGTCTGGAAGTTCACCAGGGCTTCCAGACGGCCCTGCGCGATCTCGGCCTGGTACGGCGTATAGGCCGTGTACCAGCCGGGGTTCTCGAGCACGTTGCGCCGGATGACCAGCGGCAGATGCGTGCCGTGATAGCCCATGCCGATCAGCGACTTGATGTCGGCGCGGTTCTTCAACGCCATGGCCCGGAGTTCGGCGAGGAGTTCGAGCTCCGTCGCCGGCTCCGGCAGCCCCGCCATCGCCATGCCGAGGATCGCCGCCGGCACGGTCTTCGCGGCGAGGTCATCGAGGCTCGACGCGCCGACGACCTTCAGCATCGCCGCGATCTCGGCTTCGTTCGGGCCGATATGGCGCGGGGCGAAGGCATCGCCCGCCTCCAGCGCCGCCAGCGTGTCGAGCGCCGTCATCACAGCGTGTCCACGAAGGCCGCGTAGGCCGCCTCATCGAGCAGCGCGGCGATCTCGCCGGCATCGGTGGGTTCGATCTTGAAGAACCAGCCATCGGTGGTCGGCGCCGAGTTGATCGTGCCGGGGTTGTCGGACAGCGCGCCGTTCACCTCGACGATCTTGCCCGCGATCGGGGCATAGACGTCGGAGGCCGCCTTCACGCTCTCCACCACGGCGATGGATTCGCCCGCGGTCACCTCGCGGCCCACCTCGGGCAGGTCCACGAAGACCACGTCGCCCAGCGCGTTCTGCGCATGGTCGGTGATGCCGACGGTGGCGATGCCACCCTCGAGGCGCACCCATTCATGGTCCTTGGTGAATTTCGTCTCGGACATCGATGCCGATCCTTCAGCGGATGTAGCGGTGGGGAACGAAGGGCATGGGCGCGACGCGGGCGGGAATCGCATTGCCGCGCACCATCAGGTCGAGGGCGGTACCGTCCGCCGCGTGTTCGCGCGCGACGTAGCCCATGGCCATGGGGCCGTTGAGCGACGGGCCGAAGCCGCCCGAGGTGATCTCGCCGATGGCAGCGCCGCCCGGCGCGTGGATCGGCGTGTGCCCGCGCGCGGGCTGGCGGCCATCGGGCCTGATGCCGACGCGCTGGCGCGTCGTGCCGTCCGCCAGTTCCTGCGCGACGCGCGCGGCACCGGGGAAGTCGCCCGCCATGCGGCGGCGCTTGCCGATGGTCCAGGTCAGCGCGGCCTCGACCGGACTCGTCGTCTCGTCGATGTCGTTGCCATAGAGGCAGAGCCCGGCTTCCAGCCGCAGCGAATCGCGCGCGCCAAGACCCGCCGGCTGCACGCCCGGCAGCGCGAGCAAGGTGCGCGCGAAGCCTTCCGCGACATCCGCCGGGACCGAGATCTCGACCCCGTCCTCGCCGGTGTAGCCCGAGCGCGAGACCAATGCCGGCACGCCGGCGATGTTGAACGACCCGACCCCCATGAAGCCGAGTTCCGCGATACCCGGGGCGAGCGTCGCGATCGCCGCGACGGCCTGCGGCCCCTGCAGCGCGATCAGCGCGCGGTCCGGCAGCGGCTTCAGCGTCACGCCGGCCGGCAGGACCGATTCGATGTAGGGCAGGTCCACATGCTTGCGGCTGGCATTGACCACAAGGAACAAGCGCTCGCCGAGATTGGCGACCATGAAGTCGTCCAGGATGCCGCCTTCAGCCGTCGTCAGCAGGCCATACTTCTGGCGCCCCGGCTTGAGGATCTGCACATCCGCCGGCGTCACGCGTTCCAGCGCGGCCGCGGCACCCTCGCCCACCAGCTCCGCCTGTCCCATGTGAGAGACATCGAACAGCGCCGCGGCGGCGCGGCAATGCAGGTGCTCGGCCATGATGCCGGCCGGGTACTGCACGGGCATGTCATAGCCCGCGAAGGGGACCATCTTGCCACCCAGCTCGCGATGCAGGGCCGCCAGGGGCGTTTGGAGAAGCGAATCGGCCACGGGACCTCCCGCCGCATGCCGCGGCGTTCCGGGTTGAAAACCGTGGCCCCCCTCTGTCCGATGACCTGAGAGATTCGGCGGGATCGTTGCCTCGCCTTACTCCGTCGGTGCCGGCGCCTTTCGGCACCGGGCTTTCCAGAGGCCCCTACCCGCGCGGCCCTTCTGCCTGAGCGTTTCCGGGGGCCGGTTGCGCCTTCGGCGGGGGCTCTCGCCCCTCTCTCCCGCGCGGGATCTGCGGGGTGACCCTTCCTGACAGATCGGCGGGTGCGGCGCAACGGCGTTGGCGGCACCGGCGCGACATCCGGGGTCGCCGGGTCAGCCGCCCCCCTGCCCCGTCACCGCGGCCCGCGCCGGCGATTCGCGTCGAGCTGATCGCGCGTCAACTGAAAGGAGAGACGCACATTGTGATTTTCCACCATTCGTTCATCGGCGGGGAAGTTGAAGGATACCGCGCGGCTCTGCACCCGCACCCGGTTCGCATTGCCTTCGAAGGCGACGGCGGTGACGTATTCGCGCCGGTCGATCACCTGCGAATCGTTGCCGTCCGTCACGGCGACGAACCAGGGCAGCGCCACGCTGCGCTCCCCGACCCCGGCCGGCCCGCGTTCCACATCGAAAACGGCGGACACCGCGACGGCGACCGAACGCCGCCGATCCGTGTAGTCGCACCGCGCCTGGAAGCCGATCAACCGCGCATCCGAGGTCATCGAAGCCAGGTCGGGCACCGCCCCCGGCCGATAGCGGGTAAGATCCGCCCCATCCGCCAGGATGGTGATGCGCGGACATGGCGCGGGCGGGCTCGTCTCGTAGCCGGTGGGCCCACAGCCCGCCAGCAGCACCATCGCCGCAACACCCGCCACCGCGTTCAGCCGCATCGCCATCACCCTTCCTGCCCCCTTTGATCCGAGGCGCCCCATCTATAGTGTGCCGCCCGCCTGGGACAGGCCGCAACCTGCCCCCGTCCGGAACCGAGATGACCGCCGAGAAGCCCCCCCTCCATGTCCTGCTCGCCGGCCCGCGCGGCTTCTGCGCCGGGGTGGACCGCGCCGTACGCATCGTGGAGGAGGCGCTGAAGCGCCACGGCGCGCCGGTCTATGTCCGCCACGAGATCGTCCACAACCGCTTCGTGGTCGAGGGGCTGGAACGCCAGGGAGCGGTCTTCGTGGATGAGCTGTCCGAAGTGCCCGATGACGGGCAGCCGGTCGTCTTCTCCGCCCATGGCGTGCCGAAATCCGTCCCGGCCGAGGCGCGGCAGCGCGCGATGTACTTTCTCGACGCCACCTGCCCGCTGGTCAGCAAGGTGCATCGCGAGGCCGAGCGCCACCACGCGCGCGGCCGCCACCTGCTGCTGATCGGGCATGAGGGCCATCCCGAGGTGATCGGCACCATGGGTCAGCTCCCTGACGGCGCGATGACGCTGATCGAGGATGCCGAGGCCGCGCGCCGCGTGACGCCGCCCGACGGGGCGGAACTCACCTACACGACCCAGACCACCCTGTCGGTCGATGACACGGCGGAGATCGTCGCCATCCTGCGCAACCGCTTCCCCCACATCACCGAGCCGGCCAAGGAAAGCATCTGCTACGCCACCACCAACCGCCAGTCGGCGGTGAAGGCGGTGGCGGCGCGCAGCGACCTGGTGATCGTGGTCGGCGCGCCGAATTCGTCGAACTCCGTGCGGCTGCGCGAGGTGGCGCAGCGCGCCGGCGCCCCACGCGCGGTGATGGTGCAGCGGGGCGCCGAGCTGGACCCCGCGCTCGCCGATGGATGCCGGACGGTGGGCATCACCGCCGGCGCCTCGGCGCCCGAGATACTTGTGCAGGAAGTGCTGGACCGGCTGCGCGAACGCTTCGCCGTCAGCATCGAGGATGTGACAGTGGCCACCGAGGACGTGATCTTCCGTATTCCCCCCATGCGCGCCCACGCCTGATGGCCGTCTATACCGAAGTGACGGATGAGGCGCTGCGCGCCTTCCTCTCCGACTATGCGATCGGCGAGCTCATCGCCTTCCGCGGCATCGCCGAGGGCGTGGAGAATTCCAACTACGCGCTGAAGACCGAGAGCGGGGATTTCATCCTGACGCTGTACGAGAAGCGCGTGGACCCTCAGGAGTTGCCCTATTTCCTCGGGCTCATGGACCACATGGCGCGCCACGGCCTCGCCTGTCCCACGCCGGTGCGGGCGCAGGACGGGGAGGCGCTGCGCAACCTGTGCGGCCGCCCGGCGGCGATCGTCACCTTCCTGCCCGGCGTTTGGCCGCGCAAGGTGCGACCGGAACATTGCGCCCCGCTTGGCGAGGCGCTGGCGCGCATGCATCGCGCGGGCGAAGGCTTCGGCGTGCAGCGCCCGAATGCGCTGGGGCCGGCTGGCTGGGCGCCGCTGCTGGCAGGCTGCCGCGCGCGCGGGGATGAGGTGCAGCCCGGCCTGATCGCCGAGCTGGACGCCGCGCTGGCCGGGATCGTCGGTGCCTGGCCGGCACTCGATGCCCTGCCGCGCGGGCACATCCACGCTGACCTGTTTCCCGACAATGTCTTCTTCCTGCCGGGCGAGGACGGCAAGCCGCGCGTTTCGGGCCTGATCGACTTCTACTTCGCCTGCACGGATTTCTACGCCTATGACATCGCGATCTGCCTGAACGCCTGGTGCTTCGAGCCGGACTATTCCTTCAACGTGACCAAGGCGCGGTCGTTGCTGATGGCCTATGAGAGCGTGCGGCCCCTATCGCAGGCCGAGCGCGCGATCCTGCCGGTGCTCTGCCGCGGTGCGGCGCTGCGCTTCCTGCTGACGCGGCTGTCTGACTGGACGCATACGCCCGAAGGCGCGCTGGTCACGCGCAAGGACCCTGTCGAATATCTGCGCAAGCTGCGCTTCTTCGCGCAGGCCGGCAGCGCGGGCGCGCTCGGGCTATGAGCGCCGATCCGCGACCGCTCGTCGAGATCTGGACCGATGGCGGCTGCAAGCCGAACCCCGGGCCAGGCGGCTGGGCCGCGATCATGCGCTTCGGCGAGCATGAGCGCGAGCTGTCCGGCGGCGAGGCGGAGACGACGAACAACCGCATGGAGCTGACCGCAGCGATCATGTCGCTGGAGGCGCTGAAGAAGCCCTGCCAGGTCGCGCTGCATACGGACAGCGAGTATGTCCGCAACGGGATCAGCCGCTGGATCCATGGCTGGGTGCGCAGCAATTGGCGCAACGCGGCGAAGGAGCCGGTGAAGAACCTCGACCTGTGGCAGCGGCTGCTCGCCGCCGCCAAACCGCATGAGGTCGAATGGCGCTGGGTGCGCGGCCATGCGGGCGACCCGATGAACGAACGGGCGGATGCCCTGGCGACGGCGGCGCGGGACGCGGCGGCACGGGGCTGATGTCGCACAGCGGGATCGAGCAGAGGCCGTCCTGCGCGATGAGCGCCCCGCGAGCTTCTTCGCCCGTCAACGCCTCGGCCGGCTCATCCATCCTCGCCCGTCACGGCAACCGTGACTTCGCGATTGCATCATCCACAGAGGCCCAGCACGACGCCCGGCGATGCAGGTCTGCTGGCGCCTTGCAGGAATCGTCGTCAATGGGGGGGCCGAGGAAAACTTCTCCCCAGGAAGGCCGGGCAGTTATCCCCAGAGTTTTCTGCCGAAACGGTGGAAAACCATTCAAGCGCATACGCCCAGGCGGCCCGGCCACTTGATCGGTGGGGCAGTTGTGGCACGTGCCCCTGATGCCAAAGCCTCGCCGTCTCCCTCTCCCGCCCGCTCTCGATACCAGCGCGCCCGAGCAGCCCATTCTGGATCTCGGACAAGGTGTGCGGGTCCTGCTTGAGGGAAACGACCCAGCCGCGGTCGAGGCTGCTGCGTCGGAACTGAAGGCGCGCCTCGGATCGCGTTTCGCCGTGACCGATCGCCGCCTGATCCAAAAGGGCGCCACACTTCGGATCACCGCTGGATTGCGGATCGATTCCCTCGACGTGCTCGATGTTGAAACGGCGCCCGTCGCGTAGGAGCGCCCTCGGCTTCCGATCGCGGAGGAGCCGCCGTCGGTTTGCCCCGGCGGGCAGGCCGACGTTGGGAGCATCGCTGATGTGGGCCAGGCTCAGGACTCATTGCGTGAGCCAGAAGGTGACGCGCCATGGCCGGCACTGCCGCAACGCGGCGGACCATCCCGCGGATGCAACGCCGGGGATCAGCGCTCCGCCAGGGATGGTCGCCTCCCGCTTGACCCCGAGGCGCGCGCACCTAGGCTCGGCAAGCATACCAAGAGGCGATCGCGCGACATGACCTTGGCGATGGGTTGGGATGAATGGGCCGGCCACGATGCTGTCGGCTTGGCGGATCTGGTGCGGCAGGGACAGGTGAGCGCCGCCGAACTGGCGGCGCAGGCGGCGGCGGGCATCGCCCGCACCAACCCGGCACTCAGCGCAGTCGTCGAGGTGTTCGACGACGTGGTCGCCGACCCACTGAAGGATGGCATGAACGCCGCGGGCGCCTTCGCTGGCGTGCCCTACCTGATGAAGGATCTGGGCCCGACGCTGAAGGGGCGGCTGCAGGAGATGGGCTCGCTGCTGATGCGCGGCCATCGCGCGACGGCGGACAGCTACCTCGCGGGACGCATCCGGCAAGCCGGGCTCAACATCATGGGGCGCACGACGACGCCGGAATTCGGCTGTTGCAGCTCGGCGGAGAATCCCGCCGTCTATATCACGCGCAACCCCTGGGACACGGATTTCACGACCTGCGGGTCCTCCGCCGGCAGCGCGGCGATGGTCGCGGCAGGTGCGGTACCCATCGCGCATGCCACGGATGGCGGCGGGTCCATCCGCATTCCGGCCGGGGTGAATGGCCTGATCGGGCTCAAGCCGTCGCGCGGGGTCTTCTCCATCGCGCCTTATGCCTCGGACCTCACGGGCCTGGTCTCGATCCAGGGCTGCGTGACGCGCAGCGTGCGCGACACGGCGCTGTTCGTAGATAGCTGCCGCGGCGGTGCACCCGGCGAGTTCATGCCCTATTGGACCGCGCCCGAACCCTGTTCGACGCTGATCCAACGCGATCCCGGCCGGCTGCGCATCGCGCTGTCGCATGAATGGGGCGACTACCGCGCGACGCCGGAGCGCGTGGCGGCGCTGGAGCAGGCGGGCCGTTTCCTCGAAGGCCTCGGCCATCATGTCGAGTGGGTGCTGCCGGCGGTGGATTTCCGCGCCGCCTTCGCCGCGCAGACCACCTGCTACATCAGCAACTTCGCGCAGACCGTCGCCAACCTGCTCGCCGCCCATGGGCTGGAACGCCCGCCGGCCGAACTGGTCGAACCCATCAACATCCGGATCTGGGAAGCCGGGCTCAACATCTCCTACAGCGAGCGCGCGCGGATGCAGATGGCATTCAACGCCACCTCGCGCGCCTTCGGGGCCTTCTTCGAATCCTGGGACATCATCCTGACGCCGATCACCGCCCTGCCGACGCCACGCATCGGCACGACGGAATACCTGACCATCAGCGACAATCCCGATGTGCTCGACTGGTTCGCCAATCTCTGGCGCATCTTCGCCTACACGCCGCTCGCCAATCTCTGCGGCATCCCGGCGATCTCGATGCCGCTCGCCCTGCAGGACAACGGGCTGCCGCTCGGCATCCAGGCCGTGGCGCGGCAGGCGAATGACGGGCTGCTGCTGCAGCTCGCCGCGCAGATCGAACGCGCGATCGGCGGGCGGTGGAACGAGGGGCGGCGACCGGCCGTGCATGTCGCGACGGCGTAAGGCGCACGCGCGGTCCGCAGGACTGGGATTGGAGAGAGGCATCCGGTTCCAGCCGGCACAAACCTCGCGCCTGGCCCGCCCGCCGGAGAACGCCGTCAGCCCTCGAAGGTGATGCGCACTTCGGCACCGTTCCCGAAGACCGCCCGTACGCTCTGCCCTGCCTTGACCGGGAACATGCCGGTGGTCGAGCCGGTGCTGATCATCTCGCCCGCGCGCAGCCCGTCGCCCCAATGGCGGCGTTCATTCGCCAGCCACAGCAACGGCGCGAGCGGGTCGCCCATGACATCCGCGCCACTGCCGCTGCGGCGCGGCGCGCCATCGACCTCCAGCGTCACCGGCATGCGGGCGATGCGGCCGCGCCAATCCTTGATCTCGTCACCGAAGACATAGCGGCCGGAGGCGCTGCCATCGGCCAGGATGCCCGGCAGGGGCGGCAGCCTCGCCATGCGGAAGCGGCATTCGGCGACTTCGATCCCGGCATGCACCCTCGACACCGCCGCCACGACCTCCGCCATGGTCCAGGGCGCCTCGCGCGGCGGCAGGTCGCGCGCCAGGGTGATGAAGAACTCGCATTCCACCAGCGGTTCCAGGAGCGCCGCATGCGCGAGGCACGCCGGCGAGCGGTCGGCGAAGCGGCGATAGGTGCGGCCGTAGATCGGCTCCGTCACGCGCAGCTTCTCGCGCATGGCAGGCGTGGTGCCGGCGATCTTCCAGCCCAGCGGATCCCAGCCGAGGCTCTCGGCGACCAGGCCGTTGACCCGATAGCCTTCCTCCGTCGTCGCCGGCAGCAGCTCGGCCGCGAGGCCGTCGAGCTGCCGCGCCTCCCGCCGTGCCGCGGCCAGCATCTCGGCCAGGGTCTGCTGCCTGCCTTCGCTCATCATGCGCTTCTTCCTTCTTCGACGCCGCCCGGCATGATAGCCGCGCGGCACGCCGCCGCGCCCCAATGCGCATTCGAGAATGCGCCATCCGGCGCATCACCGGTGCCGGAGCCGGCACTGTCGAACGGGCCCTCAGCCCCGGCGCAGCACCGGGATGAGGCGCAGGAAACTGACGAGGCCGCCGAGCAGCGCCATCGCCACGCCCAGCCATATCGCCAGCCGCATCCCCTCGCCGGGCGCCAGGGACAGGCAGATCGCCACCGCCGCCGCGCCGATCGACTGCCCGAGCAGGCGGGAGGCGGCCAGGATGCCCCCTGCCCCGCCGCTCCGTTCGCGCGGCGCGCTGCTCATCATCGCCTTCATGTTGGGCGATTGGAAGAAACCGAAGCCCACGCCGCACAGGACGAGCCGCCAGGCGATATCCACCGGGCCCGCGGCGGGCGGCAGCATCGCCAGCGACACCAGCCCGCCCGCGACCACGACCAGCCCGAACCCGCCGAGCAATCCGGGCGCGACGCGGTCGGCCAGCGGCGCGGCCACCAGCGTCATCACCGCGAGCGTCGCCGGCCAAGGCGTCAGCAGGAAGCCGGATTCCACCTGGCTGTAGCCAAGACCGATCTGGAACAGGAAGGGCAGCACCACGAAGATCAGCCCCTGGATGGTGAAGGCGCAGACGGACGTGGCGGCGGAGAGGCTGAACATGGGGATGCGGAACAGGTCGACGGCAAGGATCGGCGAGGCGCGGCCGGCCTCCCGCCGGCGCAGCCCATAGCCGCACAGCGCCGCCGCCGCCCAGGCCAGGGCCACCGGCAGCCAGCCGCTGCGATGCGCCACGCCGGCGATGCCGAACAGCAGGCCGCCGAACAGCCCCGCACACAGCAACGCCGATGCGGCATCGAAGGGGCGGATGTTGCGCTCGGTGGGCGGCAGGCCGCGCAGGGCCAGCGCGAAGGCGAGCAGCGCGGCGGGTACGTTCAGCAGGAACAACCAGGGCCAGTCGGCGACCACGAGGATCGCGGAGGCCGCCGTGGGCCCCACCGTCAGCGCGATGCCCACCACCAGCGCGTAGAAGCCCAGGCCCCGGCCGAGCCGGTCCGGCGGATAGAGCGCACGGATCAGCGCCGGCGTCGTCGCCGATACGGCCGCCGCGCCCAGCCCCAGCACAGCCCGTGCCGCCGCCAGGACCGGCAGCGACCCAGCCAGGCCGCACGCCAGCGAGCCCAGGGCGAAGACGAGCAGCCCGGCGAAGAAGATGCGCCGATGTCCGTGGATTTCTCCCAGCGCGGCCAGCGGCAGCAGCGCCGCGATCACCGCGAGGTAGTAGACGTTGACGATCCAGATCGTGGCGGCCGCGCTGGTGCCGATGCCCGGCGCGATGGTCGGCAGGGCGGTGCTCGTCATCGAGATGTCGAGCGTGACCACCGCCACGCCGATCTGAACCGCCAGCAGGGCCGGCAGAGGCACGCGCGCCGCAACGCTCATGCCGGCCGCCGGCAGGCCACTATGTCGTGGGCCGCTTCTTCAACAGGTATCGGTGCCGCCCTTCCAGAACGAGTTCCCCGCGCTGATTTTGGACCGTGCTGCGCAGGCCGACAACGCCGGTGCTGCGGTTCGGCGCCAGCTCATCCACCTCCAGCGCCGGGTAGAGCGTGTCGCCCGCGAAGACCGGTGCGAGGAAGCGGCTGGACTGTTCGAGGAAGGCCTTGAGCGATTCCTCGACGAGGTGTGGGAAGATCCCCGCCCCCGCGGCGGTCTGGATCGCCACCTGGTAGCCATGCGCCAGCATGTTGGGCATGCCATGCGCGCGGCAGTACTCCACGTCGTAGTGGACCGGGTGGTTGTCGCCCGACGCGGCCTGGAAGGCGAGGAAGACCGCGTCGGTCATGGTCCGGCTGGGCAGCGGGAAACGCTCGCCGAGGCGGAAATCCTCGAACCAGCGCTGTTCGGCAACCATGCGATGGCTGCGCGGATCGAAGGGGGCGCCGCTCATTCGGCAGGGCCATCGGTCATGGCTGTCCTGGATCCGGCATTCATCCGGCTTCGATCCCCCCTTGCATGGCGGCCGGCGCGGCGGCGCCGTGCCGGTATCGGATTCATAGCCGGGGAGGTTCTGCGCGGCCATGCCCGCCGCCCAAGGTGCAGCAGGCGGGCAGCGGTGCGGGCCCTATTGCACGCGCGCCCCGGAAGCCCGCACGATCGGCGGCCAGAAGTTGCGCTCCTGCTCCATGAAAGCGTCGAAGCGTACCGGGGTGTAGCCCAGCATCGGCGGCATGCCGTTGTCGTCCAGCCTTCCCTTGATCGCGGGATCCGCGAGCGCCTCGGCCATCGCGGCAGAGAGCCGGTCCACGATCGGCTGCGGCAGCCTGCCGGGACCGAAGATGCCGAACCACGAATAGGCCTTGAGATCCGGCAGGCCTGCCTCGGTGTTGTTCGGCACGTCGGGGATCAGGGGCTGGCGATCCGGCGTCGCCATGATGATCTTGATATGGCCGGCGCGCGCCTGCGGGCCGTGCAGCGTCGCGATGTCGAAGGCGAATTGCACATCGCCCTTCACCAGCGCGGCGATGGCCTCGGCACCGCTGCGATAAGGGACATGTTCCGCCCGGCAGCCGGTCAGGCGCAGCAGGTTCGCGCCGGCCAGATGGCTCGTCGCACCCGTGCCGTTGCTCGCGAAAGAGAGCTCGCCCGGCCGCGCACGCATCGCCGCGATCAGTTCCTGCAGCGAGTTCACATTGAAGTTCGTGCGCGTCACCGAGAGACACAGCGGCACGAAGACGGTGGGCGAGATCGGCGTCAGATCCTTCTGCGGATCATAGGGCAGACGATCGAACAGCGTCTGCGCGATGATCACCGAGGACACCGCCGCATGCACGAAGGTGTAGCCGTCCGGCGCGGATTTGGCGACGAAATCGGTCCCCACCACGCCACCGGCGCCGACGCGGTTCTCCACCACGCAGGAGACACCGAGCAGTTCAGACAGTTTCGGCGCGAGAATGCGCATGACGATGTCCGTCGCACCACCCGGCCCGAGCGGCACGACGAAGCGGATGGGCCGGCTCGGCCAGGAATCCTGTGCGAGCGTCGGTACCGCGAGGGCGGTGAGCGGCGCGGCCAGCAGGGCGCGGCGGGAAGCAGTAGGCAACGCGGATCTGCGCATGAACGCTGTCCTTCTCCGAGACGGATGAAGCCGTGGGATTCCCCCGTTCTTGGCCCTGCCGGGCGTTGGCCGGGCGCTCGCCTATTCCGCGGCCTGGCGCCGGCGCATGTGTGGCAGCCTCGCCAGCAGGGCTTCCCAGGCGGCATGGACATCGGCGGCGCCGCTGCCCTCCCGGGTGACCGCCTGCATCAGGCGGTGCTTGACGAAGAAGCGCCAGTGAATCGGCAACTCGGCGAGGATACGGGTCAGGGCGGCATAGGCCTCCCGCGTCCAGACACGCTCGAAGGCATCGCGGAAGGCGCCGAAGTGGAAATGCGGCGGCGGCTCGTTGCTGCGCCGTGCGGCGCGCAGCGCCTCGGTGGCGGCCTCGTCCAGCTTGCCGTCGCGGATCACCACGCCGTAGTCGGCCTCGGCGTCCTCCTGGCTGACATAGCCGCAGGTCACGTCGTGCAGCACGCGCTCCGGCTCACGCTCCAGCGGGTCCCCGCGGCCGCCGCCGCCCGGGGAGACGATGCGGATGATGTCGCCCGGATTGGCCGAGAAGGTGTCGATGTTGTCGAGCAGCCGCGTATCGGGCCGCCCCGGATTGAGCAGCATGGTGGAAGGCTTGCCGGCCTGGCCGCCGAGGATGCCCCAGGCCTGGAAGCGGCAGCGGTCCCGGTTGCGCGCCGTGATTCGGGTGTTCGGCGTGAAGACCTGGAATTCCATCTGCGTCGCGAGCCCGCCGCGCCAACGTCCGGCGCCACCCGTGCCGGAAGCCAGGCCGTAGCGGCGGAAACGGATCGGCACCTCGGCCTCGGTGATCTCGATCGGCGTGTTCTTGAGATAGGCGGCATCGGCACCGGAGCCGTCCGTCCCATCACCATGCGGCATGCCGCCGCCACCGCCCACCACCGGATTCACTGCGGCGATCACGCTGTCGCCCGTGCGGTCGTCATGCGTCATGACGTTGATGACGGAGGTCGAACCGGCGGGCGCGGCGGGCATGCGTTCCGGCATGGCGAGCCCGAAGGCGCCGAACAGCAGGCTGCGCAGCCGCGCACAGGACAGGCTGCGCATGCCCACCGCCGCCGGGAAGAGCGGATTGACCATCGTCCCTTCCGGCAGGATGCAGTGGAAGGGTCGCGTCAGCCCGTGATTCAGCAGCAGGTTCGGATTCAGCGAGTAGAGCACGTAGTACACACCCACCAGGATCAGGGTGTGGTGCGGGTTCCCCCCCGTCGGCACGTTCAGCGAGGAGGTGAGCTGCGGATCGCTGCCGGTGAAGTCGAGGATCGCGGCATCGCCCTGGATGCGCAGCGTCACCACGAGCCGGGCCGGGTAGCCTTCGGGCCCATCCTCATCCGCGTAGTCGGCGAAGAAGTACTCGCCATCGGGTATCGAGCGCAGGATCTCGCGCGCCTGGTGTTCGGCGTAGTCCTGCAGGTCGGCGAGACCCTGTCGCACGCCATCCGCGCCGAACTTCGCGATCATCTCGCGGATCTTGCGCTCGCCGGTGTTCATCGCACCGATGAAGGCCTTGAGGTCGCCAAGGTTGAGCGCGGGCTTGCGGACGTTGTTGAGCATCACCTCCACCAGCTCCTGGTTCAGCACCCCGGCGCGATGCAGCTTGGAGGGACGGAAGCGGATGCCTTCCTGGTGGATCTCGGTCAGCGCGCGCGACAGGCTCGCCGGCACCGCGCCGCCCATATCGGTGTTGTGGATGTGGCCGGAGGCGAAGCAGAGGATCTCGCCATCGTGGAAGACCGGCTTCCAGATCACCAGGTCCGGCGTATGCGTGGCGAGGTAGCCGGCATAGGGATCGTTGGTCATGCCGATATCGCCCGGCTCGTAATCCGGGATCATCGGGATGGCGAGGCTGTAATCGAGGCCGGGATACCAGGTGGCGCCGAGGTCGAGCGGGATCGCGCAGGTCTTTCCCTTCGCGTCCAGGATCTGGATCGTGAAGTCTTCGGTTTCCTTCACGAAGGTCGAATGCGCCGTGCGGTACAGCGTGTAGGCCATGTTCTCCGCGGCGGCGCGGGCATGGTTGGCGAAGATCTCCAGCGTGACCTTGTCGAGGCTCATGCCACGGTCTCCAGCAGGATGTTGCCCATGCCGTCCACGCGCGCGGCGAAGCCGGGCGGGATGCAGGCCGTGGTGTCGTCCTGCGCGACCACGCAGGGCCCCATGAAGCGATGCCCCGCGCGCAGGGAAGCGCGGGCGTAGAGCGGCACCTCGTGCCAGGCATCGTCGAAGAAGACGCGCAGGATGCGTTCGGGCGGCGCCTCGCCTTCCGCTTCGGACAAAGGCCGCAGGAAGGGCTTGGGCGAAGCGCCCGACATGACGAGACGCAGATTCATGATCTGCACCACGGAGTCACGGTCGCAGAAATCGTATATCGCCTCATGCGCCTTGTGGAATGCCTCGGTCAGCGCCGCTGTCTCACCCGCTATCACCTCGTCATGCGGCAGGGCGACCTCGATCTCGAAGGACTGGCCGCGATAATGCATGTCGGCGAACCAGGAGGGCGTGGCCTCACCGGTGAACCCCTGCTCCTCGCGCAGCCAAGCAGTGCCCTGCGTCATCAGCGACGCCGCTTCCCGCCGCAGCCGGTCGGCCTGCGTGGGCTCGGCGGTGATGAACAGCGTGCGGATGAAGTCGTTCTTCACATCCGCGACCAGCCCGCCCAGGGCGCTGACCACACCGGGCCGCGCCGGCACCAGCACGCGCTGCATGCCAAGCTCGCGTGCCAGGAAGCAGCCGAGCATCGGCCCCGCGCCGCCGAAGGTCAGCAGCGCGAAGTCGCGCGGATCGACGCCATAGCGGGCGACGAGCTTGTTCACCTCCGCGAACATGCCGGCAATGGCGATGCGGATGATCGCCTCCGCCGTGCGCTCGACGCTCATCCCCAGCGGCGTCGCGACGGTTTCGATCGCCGTCCGCGCCAGGGCGATATCCGGGCGGAAGGCGCCATAGGCAAGATCGTGCTGCCCCAGGAAGCCGCAGACCGCGAAGGCATCGGTGATGGTCGGCCGCGTCCCGCCCCGTCCGTAGCAGGCTGGACCCGGCGAGGAGCCCGCGCTCTCCGGCCCAACCTTGAGCACGCCGAAACCATCCACCCAGGCGATGGAACCGCCACCATCCCCGATGGAGGAAACGGCGACGCTCGGCAGGTAGAGCGGCAGGTCGCCGATCTTCTCGCCGGCACCGAATTGCGGCTGGCCATCGAGGATCAGCGCGACATCCGCGCTGGTGCCGCCGATGTCGAGGGTGATGACATTCGGCTC
Source organism: Roseomonas sp. (assembly GCA_041906015.1). Taxonomy (GTDB): domain Bacteria; phylum Pseudomonadota; class Alphaproteobacteria; order Acetobacterales; family Acetobacteraceae; genus Neoroseomonas. The sequence goes on along the minus strand of JAYRJZ010000010.1, from coordinate 38,557 downwards.
GCCGGCCTCGCGCGCCACCCAGGCCGCGCCCATCACACCCGAGGCCGTGCCGGACAGTACCATGCTGACGCAGGCGCGCTTGCCGAGCTCGGCGGCCATGATGCCGCCATTGGACTTGGTGATCAGCGGTTCCGCCGTCACACCGCGATCGCGCAACCCGGCGATCAGCCGGTCGAGATAGTCGCGGATCTTCGGATGGACATAGCCATTGATCAGCGCCGTCGTCGTCCGTTCGTATTCGCGGACCACGGGCCAGACCTCGCTCGACCGGAAGACGAAAAGGTCTGGTGCGGCCTCGCGCACGATCTCCGCCGCCCGCTCCTCATGCGCCGGATTGCGATAGGCGTTGAGCAGCGAGATGACGATGCCCTCCACGCCCTTGGCCCGCGCCCGGGCCACCGCGGCGAGGACCGACGCCTCGTCGAGCGCCTCCTCCTCCGACCCATCGGCCAGCATGCGGCCACCGATGCCGAAGACGCGGTCGCGCGGCACCAGCGGTGCTCCCCGGCGGGAGAACAGGCTGTAGGCCTCCGGCATGCGCAGCCGCGCGAGCTCGATCACATCCTCGAAATGCTCGTTGGTGATCAGCGCGAGGGAGGCACCCTTGCGCTGGATCACGGTATTGATGCCGACCGTGGTGCCATGGACGAAGGCGGTGATGTCCGCCGGCCGGATGCCGTGGCGCTCCTGCAGCAGTTCGAGGCCGCGCAGCAATTCCGCGCCCGGCGTCTGCGGCGTGGTGAGCACCTTCAGGCTGTGCAACTCCTCCTTCTCCTCATCCCAGAGGCAGAAGTCGATGAAGGTGCCGCCGATATCGACGCCGACGCGATGACCCATGGGTCTTCCCTCTTCAAGCGATCCGCGGCGCAAGCAGCGCGGCGCCGATGCGCTCCATCTGTTGCACCAGGTCGCATTCCGCTGCCTCGCCGGCCGCCACCGCGGCGAAGAAGCGACGCTTCAGGTAGTGCCGCCAGGTCACCGGCTGCGCACCGAGGAAGCGCGTCAGCTCGGCGTAGCGCGCCTCCGACCAGACGGCTTCGAAGGCGCGGCGCGCCTCGCCGAGATCGAAATGCGCCATCGCCGGCAGATCGCGCGCGCCGCGCAGCGCGGCCGTCGCCGCCTGGTCCACCGCGCCGTCCCGCAGCACCACGCCATAGGCCTCCCGTGCCACGTCTTCCGAGACGAAGCCGCAGCGCACATCGGCGGCCACGGCGTCGGGATGGCGCTCGAACGGATGGCCATACCCACCGGCGCCGGCGCCGACGACGCGCACGACATCACCGGGCTCGCAGCGCATGATGTCGGTGTTGCCGAGGCTCAGTTCCCGCGCCGTGCCGGGGTTGCGCGTGAAGGTGGAGGTCGATCCGGCCCGCCCACCCAGCACGCCCCAGGAGGCGAAGACGGATCGGTTGCGGTTGCGCGCTGTCACCACCGTATCGGGGGCGAAGACCTGAAACTCCATCACGGCGGCGAGGCCGCCGCGATACCGGCCAGCACCCGCGCTGTCGGGCCACAGGCCATAGCGGCGGAACAGGATCGGCACCTCGGCCTCGGTGATCTCGATCGGCGTGTTCTTCAGGAAGGCTTGGGCGCCGCCGGCCCCGTTCGGCCCATCCGCGACGGGCGTGCCGCCCCCGCCACCGCCCACGGGCCCGATCGACGCCATCACGGGCCGCCCGGCATAGCCCGTCGTCCGGACGTTCATGATGGAGTTGCCGCCCGGCGAGGTCGCCGGCATGCGGTCGGGCATGGCCAGCGAGAAGGCGCCGAAGGTCACGATCTGCGTCAGCATGCAGGTCAGCGACCGCATGCCCACCGCGGCCGGCGGCACGCAGTTCACCACCGTGCCCTCGGGCATGATGGCGCGCGCCGCACGCAGCGTGCCGGCGTTCAGCAGCAGGTCATTGTCGAGCGTGAACAGCACATAGGTCAGGCCTACCAGGCAGAGCGGGTGTCGTTCGCGCCCGCCCGTCGGCATGTTGAGCGAGGCGGCGACCTGCGGGTCGCTGCCGGTGTAGTCGAGTTCCACCGTCTCATCGTGCACGCGCAAGGTCAGCGCGACGCGGCAGGGCACGCCACCCTCCCCGTCCTCATCCGCGAAGTCGGCGAAGAAATACTCGCCGTTCGGGATGCCGCGGATCACGGCGCGCGCCTGATCCTCGGCATAGTCGAGCATGGCCTGCATGCCGTCGCGGAACGTCTCGATGCCGAAGCGTGCGATGATCTCCCGGATCCGCCGCTCACCGACATTGACCGAGGCGATCTGCGCCTTCAGGTCGCCCCAGTTCTGGTCCGGCGCGCGGACGTTGAGGCGCAGGATGCGCAGCACCTCGTCGTTCATCTCCCCGCGCCTGACCAGCTTGAGCGGCGGCACGCGGATGCCCTCCTGCTCGATCTCGGTCAGCGAGCGCGAGAGCGAGGCCGGCACCGCGCCGCCGACATCGGTGTTGTGGATATGCCCGACGACGAAGCAGACGAGCTCGCCCTCATGAAAGACGGGCTTCCAGATATGCACATCCGGCGTGTGCGTCGCGACGTTCCCGCTATAGGGATCGTTGGTCGCGCAGATGTCGCCGTCTTCGTAGTCGTCGATCATCTCCAGCACCGGGCCGTAGTCGATGCCGCTGTACCAGGGCGCGCCGAACTGGCGGGGCGAGGCAAAGGCCATCCCCTCTCGCGTCACCAGGGTGCAGGAGAAGTCCTCCGTCTCCTTGACGAAGGTGGAATGCGCTGTGCGCATCAGGGTGAAGGCCATCGCATCGGCGGCAGCGCCGCAATGGTCGATCAGGATGCGCAGGCTGCGGCGGTCGATCGGCATCAGCGCGGCTCCGCCTCGATGATCAGGTTGCCGTGGCGGTCCACCGTGACGCCGAAGCCCGGCGGGACGACGGTGGTGCAATCCGGCTGCGCGACGATGGCCGGCCCGGCGAAGGCATGGCCCGCACGCAGAGCCTCGCGCGCATGAAGCGGCACGCGGCGAGGGATGCCGTCGAGGAAGACCTCGACCATGCCGCGCGGGATCGCGGCCTCCGTGGCCGGCGGCAGCTCGGGCAGTTCTGGCTTCGGCGTGTGCCCGGCGATGACGAGTTGCAGCGCCACGATCTGCACCGCCGCGCCGGGATCGGCGTGGCCGTAGAGCGTCTCGTGCCGGGCATGGAACGCCTCACGCAGCGCGGCGAGGTCACCCGCTTCGATCGAAGCCGGATCCAGCGGCACATCGACCTCGAAGGACTGGCCCTGGTATCGCATCTCGGCCGACAGGGCGAAGGCCGGCGTGCCGTCGAAGCCCTGTTCCTCGACCAGCCAGGCAAGGGCCTCGCGCCGCATGCCCGCCAGCGCATCGCGCAGCGGTGCCTCCACACCCGGCGCGATGGTCGCGTAGAGCGTGCGGACGAAATCGTTGCGCAGATCCGCGACGAGCCCGCCGAGTGCGCTCAACACCCCCGGCGTGGGCGGCACGATCACGCCCGCCATGCCGAGCTCGCGGGCGAGGAATCCGGCCAGCATCGGCCCCGCGCCGCCGAAGGCCAGCAGATGGAAGTCGCGCACATCGAGGCCGAAGCGGGAGATCAGTCCCGAGGCATCCGCGTACATGGCCGACACCGACAGGTCGAGGATGCTGGCGGCGGTCTCCTCGCACCCGGCGCCGAGCTGTTCCGCCAGCCGCCCCACCGCCGCGCGCGCCGCGGCGACATCCAGCCGCACGGCGCTGTAGCCGAGGTCGCTGTGGCCGATCAGCCCGCATACCGCCGCGGCATCGGTCACCGTCGGCTCCGTCCCGCCCTTGCCATAGCAAGCTGGCCCCGGCGTCGAACCGGCGCTGCGCGGCCCCACCCGCAGCACGCCAAGCCCATCGAGCCAGGCGATGGAACCGCCGCCCTGCCCGATCGAGGCGACCGAGACCGAGGGGATGTGGATCTGGAAGTCGCCGATGATCTCGCCGGTGCCGTACTCAGCGCGGCCATCCGTCAGCACGGCGAGATCGGCGCTGGTGCCGCCGATGTCGAGCGTCAGCAGCCGCGCGAAGCCGCAGCGCTGCGCCACGAAGCCGGCGCCGATCACGCCCGAGGCCGTGCCCGAGAGGATCATCTGCACACAATCGGTCTTCGCCTGCGCGAGCCCCATCACGCCGCCATTCGACTTGGTGATGCGGGGGAGCGCCGGCACGCCGAGGCCGGCGAGCGTCGCCTCGAAGCCATCGAGGTAGCGGGCGACGCGGGTCTGCACATAACCGCTGATGCAGGCGGTGACGCTGCGCTCGTATTCGCGGATGATCGGCCAAACGCCGCCCGCGCGCAGCACCGGCAGGCCGGGATCGAGTTCGGCCAGGATTGCCTCCACCGCGCGTTCATGCGCGTCGCTGCGCCAGGCGTGCAGCAGGGCGATGACGATGCCCTCCGCGCCGGCGGCCTTGGCGGCGCGCCAGGCGGCAACGACACTGTCGCGCGACACCGGCTCTTGCACGCTGCCATCCGCGCGCAGCCGTTCCTCGATGCCGAAGACGCGATCGCGCGGCACCAGCGGATCGGGCCGCCGCGCATAGAGGTTATGGAAGCGCGGGATCTTGAGGCGCGCCATCTCCAGCACATCCTCGAAGCCCCTCGTCGTCAGCAGCGCGAGCCGCGCGCCGTTGCGCTGGATGACGGTGTTGATGCCCACCGTCGTGCCATGGGTGAAGTGCTCCACCGCCTCGGCGGCGATGCCGTGCTGTCGTTCGAGCAGGGCCAGCCCCTGGGCGATTTCCGCACCAGGCGCATCGGGGCGCGAGAAGACCTTGAGCGTGACGAGGCGCCCGTCCGCCTCGTTGAGCGCCGCGAAGTCGGTGAAGGAACCCCCGACATCGACGCCGACGCGCCACGTCATGCGCGGGGGTCCGGGGTTGTGATCCATGCCATGCGGCGGTCCCTGCTTCGCTGCCGCCAGGATCACTGCCACGCGGGTGACGCGGCCTCCAATGACTTCTTGGCCGTCGGCGCCAACCCGAAGTTATGGCCGCCGGGGAGCGCCGCCGGGCAGCATAACCACAGGTTCTATCCCATGGCGCAGATGCGATTGGACCCGCCGGGACGCGCCACCCGATCCTGACACGGCTTTTGCATGGAGCGCCGCGTCCTTGGATCATTGCCGCGATGTCCTCGCCGCAGCCGCCGCCCGGTGGTGCCCCGGCCATGCCGCCTGAACCGCGCCCGCTGCTTCGCCGCCTGGCCGAGCGCGACCGGCCGGAGGTCTCCTTCGTCGTCGACGGGCGCGCCGCCACGGCCCTGCGCGGCGATACGCTGCTGACCGCAATCCTGCTGAACGGGCCGGCGCTGCGCCTGTCGGAATTCGGCGACGGCCCGCGCGCCGGTTTCTGCCTGATGGGTGCCTGCCAGGATTGCTGGGTCTGGACCGAGGACGGCACGCGCCTGCGGGCCTGCAGCACGGCCGTCGAGCCCGGCATGCGCATCCTGACACGGGAGGTCCCATGGCCACGCCTCGTGTGATCATCGTCGGCGCCGGCCCGGCGGGCACGCGCGCCGCGGAGCTTCTGGTCGCCGCCGGGTTGCGCCCCGTGGTGGTGGACGAGGCGCGGCAGAGCGGCGGACAGATCTACCGCCGCCAGCCGGAGGGATTCCGCCGCGATGCGCGTGCGCTCTACGGCACCGAGGCCAGCCGCGCCACGGCTGTCCACGCCGCCTTCGACGCGCTCACCGGGCGCATCGACCATTGGCCGGAAACCCTCGCCTGGAATATCCGGCCTGGCGAGCTCCATGTCGTGCGCGGGGACAGCGCGCATATCCTGCCTTTCGACGCGCTGATCCTCGCCACCGGCGCCACAGATCGCTTGATCCCCCTGCCCGGCTGGACGCTGCCCGGCGTGTTCAGCCTGGGCGGCGCGCAGATCGCGCTGAAGGCGCAGGCCTGTTCCATCGGCCATCGCGTGGCCTTCCTCGGCTCCGGGCCGCTGCTCTATCTGGTCGCGGCGCAATACGCGAAGGCCGGTGCGGAGGTCGCCGCGGTGCTGGACACCGCACCGCCGGCGGCCCGCTGGCGTGCCTTGCCCGACATGGCCGCGCGGCCCTCGCTGCTCGCCAAGGGCGCGGCCCTGCTGTGGTCGCTGCGCCGCGCTGGCGTGCCGGTACGGCGCGGCGTGGTGCCGCGGCGGTTGCTGCCCGATGCGGAGGGCACGCGCCTGACGGGCATCGCGATCGCCGGTGCCGATGGACGCGAGGAGGCTATCGCCTGCGATGCCGCCGGGCTCGGCTGGCACCTGCGTGCCGAGAGCCAGCTCGCCGACCTCGCCGGCTGCGGCTTCGCCTATGATGCGGAACATCGCCAATGGCTGCCGCAGGTCGATGCGGATGGCCGCAGCCAGGTCCGCGGCGTCTACCTCGCGGGGGATGGCGCCAGGCTGCTCGGCGCCGACGGGGCGGAGATCGCCGGCCGTCTCGCGGCCCTCGCCGTGCTGACGGATCTCGGCATCGCCGCGCCACCGGGCATCGGCGCGCCGGCGCTGCATCGCCGCCGCCGGGCGATGGACCGTTTCCGGCGCGGCCTGACCATCGCCTTTCCCTGGCCGGCCGACCTCGTCGCCGGCCTGCCCGACGACACGCTGGTCTGCCGCTGCGAGGCGGTCACGGCGGGCACGCTGCGCCGCGGCGGCACCGACCTCGGCGCGCCGGAGGTGAACCGCGCCAAGGCCTTCACCCGCGTCGGCATGGGCCGCTGCCAGGGCCGCTTCTGCGGCATCGCCGGGGCGGAGATCCTCGCGGCCGCGCGACAGGCCTCGCCCGAACAGACCGGACGGCTGCGCGGCCAGGCGCCGGTCAAGCCGCTGCCCGTCGCCGCCCTGCTGGACGATGCCGAATGAGCGAGAACCGCGCGGATGTGCTGATCGTCGGCGGCGGGTTGATGGGCGCGGCCACCGCCTTCTTCCTGCGCCAACGCGGCATGTCGGTCATCCTGCTGGAACGCGGCATGGTCGGGCAGCAGGCGAGCGGCGTGAATTTCGGCAATGTCCGCCGCCAGGGCCGCTTCCTGCCGCAATTGCCGCTCGCCCACCGGTCCCGCGCCCTGTGGGGTCGGCTGCCGGAGCTGCTGGGCGAGGATGTCGAATTCCTGCCCACCGGCCATCTGCGCGTGGCCTATGGCCCCGAGCAGGTCGCGATGATGGAAGCCTATCGCGACGCGGCGAAGCCCTGGGGGTTGGAGCTCGAGATGCTCAGCGGCAATGCCGTGCGCGACCGCTTCCCGTGGCTGTCGCAGGAAGTGCTGGCCGGCTCCTACTCGCCGCATGACGGCCACGCCAATCCGCGCCTGGTCGCGCCCGCCTTCGGTCGCGCCGCGCGGCGCGCCGGCGCGCGCATCGTCGAGAACACCGAAGTGCTCGCCATCGAGCCCGAGAATGGCGGCTTCCGCGTCGAGACGGCCGACCGCGTGGTCTGGCGTGCCGGGCTGCTGCAGGTCTCGGCCGGCGCCTGGGGCGGCCGCATCGCCGCGCGCTTCAACGAGCCGGTGCCACTGACCCCACGTGGCCCGCAGATGGGCGTGACCGAGGCCGTGCCCTATGCGCTGAAACCGGTGCTCGGCATCACCACGAAGACGACGAGGGAGGTCATCTATCTGCGCCAGGTGACGCGCGGCAACATCGTCTTCGGGGGCACGGGGCATGGCCCGGCCGATCTGGACAAGGCGATCCCGGAACGCGCCGATCCGCGGCTCACCCTGCACCAGTTCACCCAGCTTCGCCGCATGGTCCCGGCGCTTGGCGCGCTGCGCATCATCCGGACCTGGAGCGGCATCGAAGGCTACATGCAGGACGACATCCCGGTGATGGGGCCGAGCGCGCGCATCCCCGGCCTGTTCTATGCCTTCGGCTTCTGCGGGCATGGCTTCCAGATCGGCCCGGGCGTCGGCGACGTGATGGCGGAGCTGATCGCCACCGGCCGCACCGAGACCCCGATCGAGCCCTTTCACATCCGGCGCTTCGCGTGATGTTGCCCTTCGAGACAGCGGTCGTCGAGCGCTGTCATGGCGAGTACCGCCTGTCGACCGATCGCAGGCTGCTCGATCTCGGCCGTGTCAGCGCGTTCATTGCCGAGAAATCCTACTGGGGAAAGGGGCTCGATCGCGCGACGATCGAGCGCGCCATCGCCGGATCGCTGCCGATCGGCGCCTATGCGGCGGGCGGAGCGCTCGCGGGTTTCGCGCGCGTCGTCACCGATGGCGCCGTCTTTGCCTATCTTCGGGATGTCTTCGTGCTGCCGCCGCATCGCGGGCAGGGGCTCGGCCGGGCGCTCGGCGCCACGGCGCTGGATCACCCCGACCTCGCGACGGTGCGCAACTGGATGCTCGCGACGCGCGATGCCCATGGTGTCTACGCGCCGCTCGGCTTCGCGCCGGTCGCCGACCCCTCACTCTACATGCAGAAGCGCCGCACAGGTGCCGCGGGATGAACGCCAGGATGCTCCATGAAAGGATCCCGCCCATGATCTTCGGCCGCACCCGCAAGGCCGTGCTCGCCGCGTCGCTCGCCGCGCTGGTCGGCGCGCTGCCCGCCGCCGCGCAGACCACGCTGACCCTCGGCATCAGCGCGGCGCCGGGCACGGTCGATCCGCATTTCAACATGGGCACCTCGACCCAGACGCTCATCTACAACATCTACGACACGCTCATCGAGCGCGGGCCCAGCTACGACCTGCGGCCGGGGCTCGCGCTGAGCTGGAAGCCCCTGACGGACACGCAGTGGGAGATCAAGCTGCGGCCCGGCGTGCGCTTCACCAACGGGCAGCCCTTCACCGCGGACGACGTGGCCTTCACCTTCGCGCGCGTGCCCAACGTGCCCAATGCCGTGGTCAGCTACGCCAGCCAGCTCCGCGCCATCGACCGTGTCGAGGTGGTGGACCCGCTGACGCTGCACATCCATACGCATGGGCCGGCGCCGACGCTGCCGATCGACATCTCAGTGGTGGCCATCGTCTCGCGCCAGGTCGGGGACGGCGCGACCACGGACGACTACAACCAGCTTCGCGCGGCCATCGGCACCGGCCCCTTCATCATCCGTTCCTACACCCCCGGCACCGAGGCCGAGCTCGTGCGCAACGAGGCCTGGTGGGGCGAACGGCCGGACTGGGACCGCGTCTCCTTCCGCTACATCTCGAATGCCGGGTCGCGCTCGGCGGCGCTGCTGTCGGGCGGCGTGGACCTGATCGACCAGCCTTCGCCGAACGATCTGCCGCGCTTCCGCACCACGCCGGAGGTCGAGGTGTTCACCGCCCCCGGCACGCGGCTCGTCTACATGGCGCCGAACATCTCCTCGGAGGTCGCGCCCATGATCACCGACAACGACGGCAATCCGCTGCCAGGCAACCCGCTACGCGATCTTCGGGTGCGCCGGGCGCTGTCCATCGCCATCAACCGCGCGGGCCTGGCCGAGCGCGTGATGCAGGGCACCGCAGTCGCCGCCTACCAGTTCATCCCGCCCGGCATGTATTCGTACAACCCGGACATCGCCGTGCCCGCCGCCGACGCCAACGAGGCGAAGCGGCTGCTCGCCGAGGCCGGCTATCCGAACGGCTTCCGCGTGACGCTGCCGGTCGCCTCGAACTCGCGGCCGACCGATCCCGTCGCGGCGCAGGCGATCGCCCAGATGTGGGGCCGCATCGGCGTGCAGACCGTGGTGGAGACCATGCCGCTCGCCGCCTATGGCCAACGTGCGCGGCGGATGGAGTTTCCCTTCACCTATACCGGCTGGGGCTCGGCGGGCCAGGCGCTGCATCCGCTGGTCAACATCGTCGCCTCCTATGACCGCACGCGGCTGACCGGCAGCTACAACCGGTCCGGCTACTCCAATGCCGGGATCGATGCGCTGATCGCGCGCGCCGGCGGCACCATGGACGATGCGGCGCGCGAGGCGCTGCTGCGCCAGGCCGTCGCGGAATCGATCGACGATCTCGCGATCATCCCGCTCTACCAGCTCGCCAATTTCTGGGTCGCGCGGCGTGGCATCACCTATCAGGCGACTGCCTACGATCACACCAGCGCGGTGCTCGCCCGTCGACGGCGCTGAGCCATCGCGTTCAGCGGGTCAGCCCTGCCTGGTCGACGGCGAGGCGGATATCCTCGGCGATGTCGCGCACGAAACGCGGCGCCGGCCGCGTGCCCGAGGTGACGAGGCTGAGGCTCATCAGCACCTGCGGTACGAAGGGGCGTGTGACCACCCCCGGAAAGCGGGTCCAGGGGAACATCGCGTCCACCAGCGCGACGCCCAGCCCGGCCTGGACCAGCGGCAGGGCGGAGACGGACATCTCGATCTCCGTCTGTACCTGGCGCACCAGGCCCGCGCGTTCGAAAACAGCGTCCAGCATGAGTCCGACGTCGGCATGCGCGCCGTAGGAGATCAGCTTCTGCTCGACAAGGTCGGCGGGGCCGATCGACTTCTTACGGGCGAGCGGCGAACCGGCGGGCAGCAGCGCGATCACGGGCGTCGTCGCCAGCAGCTCGGTCTGCACCATGGGCACACGGATGGCCGACAGGGTGAGGCCAAGATCAACCTCCCCCACCAGGATCTTCTCGCTGAGTTCCTCGGCGGAGAGGGTCCGCAGCACGATCTTCACCTCCGGATGGCGCGCCTGGAAGGCCGCCATTGCGGCGGGCAGCAGGGTGAAGATCGGCGGCGCGCTCGCGCCGATTCGCAGCAGGCCCACGCGCCGTTCCCGGATGCGGATGGCAAGGTCGCGCACCGCCTCGATCTCGCGGAAGACGCGGTCGGCATCGGCGAAGAGGAGCTGCGCCTCGGCGGTCGGCTGCAGCCTGCCGCCGACCCGCTCGAAGAGGTGGTAGCCGAGCTGGCTTTCGAGATGCCGCAGCACCTTGCTCACCGCGGGCTGGGACACGTTCAGGAACTGCGCCGCCGAGGTCAGCGTGCCGCTTCGCATGATGGCGCGGAAGATCTCGAGCTGGCGGGCGTTCATGGGATTCACAGGATCAGAGAGAAGCGGTCACAGGTCCAGCCGCCCGATGCGGCATGGACGAAGAATAACCGTCGGTTGGGCCGCAGCGCGCAGATGCTATTGGACGGCCTCCGGCGCGCTGACGCCCAATGCCGCTCGTCGAACCGGCAGAGGAGGACAGGGTCGATGGCGGAGAATCCGGACGGGTCTCGGAACGGGCACGCCCCGACCGCGCGCCTCGCGGCCTGGTGCGCCGGGACGTCGCGGCAATGGTCGGCAGCCTGCGAGAATGGCGCAAGGCGAGCCTTCATCGATACCATCGCCGTCATGCTCGCGGGGCAGGCAGTGGATTGCACCGTCAGTGCGTGCAACGCCGTCGCCGGCTGGGGCGACGGCCCCTGCCGCATCTTCGGCGGCGGCCGTGCGGCCGCTCCCTGGGCGGCGCTGGTCAACGGCACCGCGGCCCATGCCCTCGACTATGATGATGTGCTCGAACCGGCACTCTCGCACCCGAGCGCGGCCCTGGTGCCCGCCATCCTGGCCCTGGCCGAGGCACGGGATGCCTCCGGCGCCGATGCGCTCGATGCCTTCCTGGTCGGCTTCGAGGTGCTCGCCCGCCTGGGCGAGGCGATGAACCGCGTGCACTATCATCGCGGCTGGCACACGACGCTGTCGCTCGGCGCCATCGGCGTGGCGGCCGCCTGCGCCCGGCTGCTGCGCCTCGATGCGGAACGCATGGCGAGCGCGATCTCGCTCGCCACCAGCATGGCCGGCGGGTCGAAGCGGCAATTCGGCAGCATGGCGAAGCCGCTGCATGCCGGGCTCGCGGCCAAGAACGGGCTGGTGGCGGCGCAACTCGCCGCCCATGGCCTGGCTGGCATCGCCGAGCCCCTCGACGGCCGCTGGGGCTATCTCGACCTCATGGCGGGCGAGACGGCGCCGGGCCTCGCCGGGCCGCTCGCCAAGCTCGGCGGCGTGCCGGCGATGGAGGAGCACGGCATCTCGGCCAAGGCCTATCCGTGCTGCGCGGCGACACATCGGCCCATCGACGCCCTGCGTTCCATGAACGTCAGGCCCGACGAGGTGGTCTCGATCGAGGCGGCCATCTCGGCGATGGCGGCGGCCAACCTGCGCTACCGTATTCCGGCCAACCCGAACGAGGCCCGCTTCAGCCTGCCCTACTGCCTCGCGGTCACGCTGGCGGAGGGCATGCCGAGCGTGGCGAGCTTCAGCGCCGGGGCCGTCGGCCGCCCTGCGCTGCTGCCCCTGATGGAACGGGTCGCCGTGGTCATCGATCCGACACAGCCGGCTGACGGACCGATCGCGGAGGGGCATGAACGGGGCACGGTGACGGTCCGGCTTCGGGACGGCAGCGTGAAGGAGGCAACGACACTGGTGCCCCGTGGGCATGCGACGGCGCCGCTCACCGACGCCGAGCTCGAAGCCAAGTTCCGCGACTGCGCGGCGGAAGCGCTGCCACCGGCCGCGGTCACGACGGTGCTCGACCGCCTGTCGCGCCTGCCGCGGCTGAATCGTCTATCGGAGCTGACCGATGCTGTCGCGGATGCCGTGCCCGCCAGGACATGACGCTGCGCAAAAATAACCTTCGGTTATGCCCGCCGATCCACTCGTGTCTGGACAAGGGCGCGCCGCCACAGAAGGATCACGATCAAGGCGGGGCATAAGCACCCGTCACGGGGAAGGCCTGTCGGAACTGGGGACGCGCATCATGTCGATCTGCAGCCATCACGACACCGCTATTGATACGATTATCCAACGAAATCGCCACCTGCTGGTGCCGCGCCGGGGTCTTCTCGGCCTGGCCGCCGCGGCGGGGCTCGGGAGCCGGGCCAAGGCGCAGACAGCGCCACGCCCGCAGGGCCGGCGCGGCCAGATCATCATGGGTCTGTCGCAGGAACCGACCCGCATGCATCCGCTCCAGGCGCGCATCGAGGTCGATGAGGGCGTCCACCTGAACCTCTACAGCGCCCTGTGGGGCGTGGACGCCAAAGGCGACCTGTTCCCGGACCTGGTGGCGGAGCTGCCTTCCGTCGACAATGGCGGGCTTTCCGCCGATGGGCTGCAATGGCGCATCAAGCTGCGGCCGGGCGTGACCTGGCATGACGGGGCGCCCTTCACCGCCGAGGATGTGAAATACACGCTGGAGCTGCTCCAGAACCCGCAATTCCCGGCGTCGAGCCGCAACGGCCACAACCTCGTCCGCGACATCACCGTGGTCAGCCCCACCGAGCTGACCTGGCGGATGGAGCGCTTCTTCGCGCCCTACCTCGCCATCCTCGCCTGGACCTTCATCGTCCCCCAGCATGTGCTGAGCAAGCTGCCGGATTTCCGCGATCCGGCCTTCACCAACAACCCGATCGGCACCGGCCCGTTCAAATGGGGCGAGCGGCGGCCAGGCGACTACATCCGCCTCGATGCCTATGACCGCTACCATGGCGAAGGTCCGTTCGTGGAGCGGGTGATCTTCAAGTACATCCCCGACATGACGGTGCTGAAGACGCAGTTCGTCGCCGGCGCAGTGGATGCCGTGGGTATCTCCGGCATCACGCCCGACAACTATGCCGAAGTCGAACGCCGGCCCGGCATCGTGCTGCACAAGTCGCCAACCGCCTTCGTCACCTTCTTCGCCCTGAACAACGGGCTGCCGCAATTCCAGGAGGCGGAGGTACGGCGCGCGCTCTATCTCGGCCTCGATCGCGACACCATCAACCGCGACCTCTTCTACAACGCCAACGAGCCGACAGAATCCTTCCTGCCGAAGCAGAACTGGGCCTACAATCCGAACCTGCCGGCGCATGAATACAATCCGGACAAGGCGGCACAGTTGCTCGACCAGGCCGGCTGGCGGCGTGGGCGTGATGGGGTGCGGGCCAAGAATGGGGTGCGGCTGGAATTCAGCACCTCGACCGTCGCGGGCAACCATTTGCGTGAGCAGGTGCAGCAGTTCCTGCAGCAGACCTGGGAACCGCTCGGCGTGAAGATGACGATCCAGAACTTCCCCGCTGCCGTGATGTGGGGCGATTTCTGGCGGCTCAGCGAATTCAACTCCTCCATCGTCGGTTCGATCTACCCGATCGCCTCGGACCCCGATGTCAGCGACCGGCTGGGAAGCTGGGCCATCCCGAAGCGCGCTGGTGCGGGGCTGAACAACATCCAGTACGTCAACCCCGAGGTGGACACCCTGCTGCGCGCCAGCGTCGGCGAGGTCGATCGCGAGGTGCGCAAACGGAACTACTGGAAGGTGCAGGAGATCGTCCGCAACGACCTGCCCTTCTTCACGCTGCATCAGACGCGCATGGCCGAAGGCACCAAGGCGAACCTGATCGGCTACGAGGCCAACGTGAACTACCGTTCCAATTCCTGGAACCTCAGCAAGTGGTACTGGAGATCGTGAGCGGCGCCTGACCCATGGCCCGCTACATCCTGCACAGGCTCGGCCAGAGCATCGTCCTGCTCTGGCTGGTGTCCATATTCGGCTTCTCCCTGCTGCATCTGACACCGGGGGGACCGCTGTCGCAATTCGCCAATACGCCCGGCATGTCGGATGAGGATCTCCGGCGGCTCGCGACGCAATACGGGCTCGACCGGCCCCTGCCCATCCAATACCTCGACTGGGTCGGCGGCCTGCTGGTCGGCGACTGGGGGCGTTCCTACCGCGACAACGCACCGGTGCTGCAGGTGATCGGCTCGCGCATCGGCGCGACGCTGCAACTCATGGTGACGGCCACGCTCATCGCGGTGCTGGTGGGCGGCACGGCGGGCATCATCGCCGCGGTGCGGCGATACTCGCTGTTCGACCAGGTGCTGACCATCGGCACCATGATCGCGCTGTCCATCCCGACCTTCTGGTTCGGCCTGGTCGTGATCTACCTCTTCTCGGTCGAGCTGGGCTGGCTGCCGCCGGGCAATATCGGCCCGGCCGGCAATACCTCCCTGCTGGTCTTCATCCACCACCTGATCGGGCCGTCCCTGGTGCTGGGGCTGGTGACGACGGCGCTGTGGAGCCGGTTCATGCGTTCCTCCATGCTCGATGCCATCAGCCAGGACTACGTGCGCACCGCGCGCGCCAAGGGCCTGCCGGAACGCACGGTGATCGGCACGCATGTGCTGCGCAACGCGCTGCTGCCGATGATCACCATCGCGGGGCTCGAAATCCCGACGCTTCTCGGCGGCGCCCTGGTGACCGAAACCGTCTTCACCTGGCCGGGGATGGGCCGCCTCTTTCTCGATTCCATCGAATACCGTGATTACCCGGTGGTGATGGGCATGCTGATCTTCTCCGCGATCCTCGTGATCTTCGGCAGCCTCATCGCCGACGTGCTGCACACGATCGCCGATCCCCGGGTGCGGCTGCGATGAGCGGTGGAACCATGACCAGCGCCGACCTGCTCGCCGACGAACCTCGCAGGTCGCGGCTCAGCCCGACGCTGCGGCGATTCCTGCGCCACCGCCTCGCCGTCTTCGGCGTGCTGGTCATCGTCCTGCTCGCGCTGGCCTGCGCGATCGGGCCGAACCTCGTGGGCTACGGCCATCTTCAGCTCGACATGCGCCACCGCTTCCAGGCGCCCTTCGCCGGGCCACACCTGCTCGGCAGCGACGAACTGGGGCGCGATCAGCTGGCGCGGCTGCTGATGGCCGGGCGCATCTCGCTCACCATCGGCCTCGCGGCGATGGTCATCAGCGTGGTGGTCGGCTCGGTCATTGGCGTGGTGGCGGGCTTCCTCGGCGGCGTGGTGGGCACGGTGCTGATGCGCATCGTCGATGCCATCCTCTGCTTCCCGAGCATCTTCCTGCTGCTCACCCTCGCCGCGCTGATCCGCCCGAGCGTCGTGACCATCACCTTGATCGTCGCACTGACGGCCTGGATGGAGGTGGCGCGCATCGTCTATGGCCAGATCCGGGCGCTGCGGGAACTCGACTTCGTCTCCGCCGCCGTCGCCGCCGGATCGACACCGCTCCGGATCATGTTCCGCGAACTGCTGCCCAATGCGATCGGGCCGATCATCGTGGTCGCCACGCTGATCGTCGCCCGCGCGATCCTGCTGGAATCCTATGTCAGCTATCTCGGCTACGGCATCCAGCCGCCCATCCCGAGCTGGGGCAACATGCTGGAGAAGGCGCAGCAATACCTCACGACCGCGCCCTTCCTCGCCATCCTGCCCGGCGTGATGATCACGCTGACGGTGGCGAGCTTCAACTTCGTCGGCGACGGGCTGCGCGATGCGCTCGACCCGCGCAGCGAGCTGCAATGACCGGCCTGCCGGTCGCCTGAGGATGCACCACCCATGACCCACCTCACGCCGAACAGCCCGCATGCGAGGGATGTCGCCTCCGTGCTGCATCCCTACACCCATGCGCGAAAACACCTGGAGACCGGGCCGGTCATCTATTCCCGCGGCAGCGGGATCAGCATCCTCGACGACAGCGGGCGTTCCTACATGGAAGGCGCCTCGGCGCTGTGGTGCGCCTCGCTCGGCTTCGGCAATGAGCGCCTGGCGCGCGTCGCCTACGAGACGATGCGCGACATCGGCTACTACCACATCTTCCGCGGCGCCTCGAACGAACCGGCCATCGACCTGTGCGAGAAGCTGCTCGCCATCGCACCGGTCCCGATGTCCAAGGTCCTGCTGCAATGTTCGGGCTCGGAAGCCAATGATTCCGCGCTGAAGCTCGTCTGGTACCACTGGGCGGCGCAGGGCAAGCCGGAGAAGCGGAAGATCATCTCGCGCAAGCAGAGCTATCACGGCTCCACCGTCGCGACGATCTGCCTCACCGGCATTCCCGATTTCCACAAGGGCTACGGCATGCCGTATGAGGGCTTCCTCTACACGGAATGCCCGCATTACTACCGCGACCACCTCGACGGCGAGAGCGAGGAAGAGTTCTCCCAGCGCATGGCCGACGCGCTGGAAGCAATGATCCTGCGCGAAGGCCCCGAGACGATCGGCGCCTTCTGGGCCGATCCGATCCAGGGTGGCGGCGCTGGCGCCCTGCCTCCGCCCGCCCGCTATTTCGACAAGGTCCAGGCGCTGCTGCGGCAGTACGATATCCTGATGGTCGCGGATGAGGTGATCTGCGGCTTCGGGCGCACCGGCAACTGGTGGGGCAGCGAGACCTGCGGCGTCACGCCCGACATCATCACCTGCGCGAAGGCGCTGTCGGCGGCGATGCAGCCGATCTCGGCGGTGCTGATGAACCAGCGCATCTTCGACTCCATCATGCTGCAGTCGGACCGGCTCGGCGCCTTCGTGCATGGCTTCACCTATGCGGGCCATCCCGTCGCCTCCGCCGTCGCGCTGGAGACGCTGCGCATCTATGAGGAGATGGACATCGTCAACCATGTGAAGGCCCTGGAGCCGGTCTTCCTCGGCGCCTTCGGCGCGCTGAAGGACCATCCGCTGGTCGGCGATTTCAGCGGCCGCGGCCTGATGGGCGGTGTGGAGCTGGTGCAGGACAAGGCAACGCGCCGGTCCTTCCCCGACGGGCAGAAGATCGGCGCCAAGGTCGATGCCCATGCGCGCGAGCGTGGCCTCATCCTGCGCGCGACGGCGGACCGCATCGCGCTCTCCCCGCCGCTCATCATCACCGAGGAGGAGATCCACGAGATGGCCGCGCGGCTGCGCGGCGCGCTCGACGACACCCTCGCCGAACTCTCCGCCTGAGGAAATCACAGGATGGCCCTCCCGCCCATCGAGACCGTGGACAGCGATCCGGAGCTGCCGGAGAAGGCCGATGTCGTCGTCATCGGCGGCGGCATCATCGGTGTCTCGGCCGCCTATCAGCTCGCGAAGAAAGGGCTGCGCGTCGCGCTCGTCGAGAAGGGCCGCGTCGGCGCCGAGCAATCCTCCCGCAACTGGGGCTGGTGCCGCATACAGGGCCGCAGCCTGCCCGAGGTGCCGCTGGCGCAGCTCAGCCTGTCCATCTGGTCCGGCATGCAGGCCGAGACCGGCCTCGATACCGGCTTCCGCCGCACCGGCCTCGCCGTGGTCACCAAGGACCCGGCAGAGCTCGCTGATTGGGAGGAATGGACCGAGCGCGCGCGTCCCTTCCAGATCGACGCGCGCATGCTGTCCTCGGCGGAGTTGAAGGCGCTGGTGCCGGACGCCTCGGCGCCCTGGATCGGTGGCATGTACTCCGCGACGGATGGCCGCGCCGAACCGCTGAAGGCCGCGCCGCTCATCGCTCGCGCGGCACGCAAGCTCGGCGTGACCATCCACCAGGACTGTGCGGCGCGTGGGCTGGAGACCAAGGCCGGCGCCGTCTCGGCGGTCATCACGGAGAAGGGTCGCATCCGCGCCGGCGCGGTACTGTGCGCGGGCGGCGCCTGGTCCTCGATGTTCCTGCGCCATCACGGGCTGTCCTTCCCGCAGGCCGGCGTCTTCGCGTCGGCCTGCCGGACCGACCCAGCGCCGGAAGTGTTCGAGGGCGGCATCTCGGAGGTCGGCTATGCCTTCCGCCGCCGCGACGATGGCGGCTACACCGTGGCGGTCGGCGGCGCGGGGCGCGTGGAACTGACACCGCAGAATCTCCGCCATGCGCTGACCTTCGTGCCGCTGTACCTCAAGCGGCGCAAGAAGGTGCGGCTGCGGCTGGGCCGCGCCTTCTTCTCGGGCCCCGAGACCTTCGCGAGCTGGACGAACGACCAGGTCTCGCCCTTCGAGAAGACCCGCATCTTCGATCCGCCGCCGGACATGCGGCTGATCGACACCGCCATGGCGCGCTTCCGTGCCGACTACCCTGCGCTGAAGGATCTGAAGGTCGCCGATGCCTGGGGTGGGTTCATCGATTCCACGCCCGATGCGCGACCGGTGATCTCGCCCATCGAGGGGCTGCCCGGCTTCTTTCTCGCCGCCGGCTTCAGCGGCCATGGCTTCGGCCTCGGGCCGGGTGCCGGGCGGCTCGCGGCGGACCTCGTCGCAGGGGATTCCCCCTCGGTCGATCCGCACGCCTTCCGGTTTTCGCGCTTCAGCGACGGGACGAAGGTGCAGCCTTCGTCCTGGGTGTAACGATGGCCGCCGCACCGAAGGCGGTTGTCGTGGTGGGCGCCGGCATGGTGGGGCTCGCCATCGGCTGGCACCTCGCACGGCGCGGCGTCTCGGTCACGCTCGTCGATCCGGAAGCGCCGGGCAGCCAATGCTCCTATGGCAATGCAGGCGCGCTGAGCCCCGGCTCGGTGGCACCGATCGCGATGCCGGGCATTCTCGGCACCTTGCCGAGCATGCTGTTCGACCCCGAGAACGGCGTCTACCTCCCGCCGCGCTACTGGTGGCGCGTGCTGCCCTGGCTGGTCGCGTTCCTCGCCCAGGCACGCCCGGATCGCGTCGAGAGCATCGCCGCACGCCATGCTCCGCTGCTGTTGCCCGCCCTTGAACGGCACAAGGCGATGGCGGCGGAGATCGGGGGCAGCGATCTGCTCCGCGTCGTCGGGCAGCTCCATGTCTATCGCAACCAGGCGCAACGCGATGCAGCCTGGAAGGTCTGGGGTCTGCGCGAGCGCTATGGCACTGAGGTGCAGCGCCTCGACCGCGCGGGCATCGAGGCGTTGGAACCGGAAGTCGGGCCGGACTACCGGCTGGGCCTGTTCATGCCGGGGCTTGGACATCTCTCCAATCCGCTCCTCTACAGTGAACTGATCGCCGCTTCCGTCGCGCAGCAGGGTGGTCTTCTGCGGCGCGCACGGGTCGATGCGCTGCTCGCCGAGAAGGGGCGCATCACCGGCGTGCGCATCGGTCAGGAGACGCTATCCGCGGATGCGGTGGTCGTCGCCGCCGGCGCCTGGTCGGCGCGGCTGCTACGGCCGCTCGGCATCCGCGTGCCGCTGGAGACCCAGCGCGGCTACCATGTCGAATTGCCGCCCGAGAGCCTCGGCATTTCGCGTATCGTCGCGCCCTATGATGCGAAGGCCTTCATCACGCCTATGGAGCAGGCGCTGCGCATTGCCGGCACGGTCGAGATGGCGGGACTCGACGCCCCACCGTCGCCGCACCGCGCGGAGGTGCTGATGGCCGGTCTCGCCAAGGCCTTTCCACAACTCGCCGGTCGGCGGCCGGTTCGGACATGGATGGGCCATCGCCCCTGCCTGCCGGATTCCATGCCGGTGATCGGACCCAGCGGCCGTTACGCAGGGCTATGGTTCGGCTTCGGCCATGGCCATCTCGGCGTCACCTCCTCGGCGGTGACCGGTGACGTGCTCGCCTCGGCCATGCTCGATGAGCGGCCGACGCTGGATCTCGGCCCCTATGCCCTCGAGCGGTTCTGACCGTCGGCGACGCGCGTCGCCGCCGGTGGCGCCGGTGGCGCCGGCACGGCTCGACCGGATTGATCTGCGCATCCTCGCCGAGCTGCAGCGCAGCGGACGGATGACGAATGTCGATCTCGCGGACGCTGTTGGCCTGTCGCCCAGCCCCTGCCTGATGCGCACGCGGCGCCTCGAAAGCGAAGGCTACATCACCGGCTATGGCGCGCAGATCGACCTGGTGAAGCTCGGCGAGTTCGTACTCGTCTTCACCGAGGTGACGCTCGGCGATCATAGGCGGGACGATTTCGCGCGCTTCGAGGCCGCGGTACGCAGCGTTGACGAGATCGTCGAATGCCACCTCGTCAGCGGTGGCTACGACTACCTGCTGAAGATCGTCTGCCGCAGCATCGGCGCCTACCAGACGCTGATGGAATCAGTCCTCGACCGCGGCCTGAATATCGAGAAGTACTTCAGCTATATCGTGATCCGGCCGGTGGTGGTGAAGGCGCAGTATCCGCTGGCGCGCCTGTTCGACGCGCCAGCCTGACGTCGCTCAGCTCTCCAGCCAGACATTCTCGGCGAAGGTGAATCCCATCAGCGGGCCGGTCGGGATCGGCCGCAATCCCTTCAGCCGGCCGACATGCCCGTCATTGTATCCGGTGAAGAGCGGCAGGCCGATGCCGCACTGTTCATGCACGATGGTCTGCATGTCGGCATACATCTGCCTGCGCTTCCCCTCATCCAGTTCGGCCCGCGCGGCGGCAAGGAGCTGATCGAAGCGCTCATTCCTCCAGCCGCTCTCGTTCCACGGCGAATCCGACTTGAAGAAGAGGGTGAACAGCACGTCCGCGCTGGGGCGCGGATTGATGCTCCCCATCGTGAAGGGATGCTTGAACCAGACATTGGTCCAATAGCCGGCGGAGGGCATGCGCTGCAGGTCGATCTGCAGCCCAGCGGCCTGCGCGGCATGCTGGAAGATCTGCGCCTTGTCCGCCGCCCCCGTGCCGGCGATGACATAGAGCGGCAGCCGGGTGTTGCCGATACCCGAACGCGCCAGATGGAATTTCGCCTTGTCCGGGTCGAAGGGCCGCTGCGGCAGGCCGGCGAAGTAGAACCGGTTCGTCGGGTCGATCGGCTGGTCGTTGGCGAGCACACCATCAAGCGCCGTCTTCATCTGCTCGCGGTTCTGCAGATACTTCACGGCGAGGACGAAATCCGGGTTGCGCGTCGGATCGACATCCTGGCGCATGATGAAGTTGTCGTAGTAGCCGCCGGCCGTCTCGAAGACCGCGTAGTTGCGGTTGCTGGCAACGCGGCGCTTGAGCCGATGGGAAATCAGCGCCGCGACCTGGATATCCCCGGCGAGCAGCGCATTCACCCGCGCCGATTCATCGGCGATCGCCATGACCTCGACCTCGTCGAGATAGGGCTTGCCTTCCTTCCAGTAGTTCGGGTTGCGCGTCGCGATGGAACGCTCGCCCGGCTTGAATTCCTTGCACAGGAAGGCGCCGGTGCCGTTCGCGTTGGTGAAGTCGGTCGTGCCATCCTTCACGATGAGGAACTGCGAGACGCCAAAGATCACCGGCAGGTCGGCATTGGGCGCGCTGAGGACAACCTTGACCTCAAGCGGCCCCGTCGCGGTGATCTCCGCCATCTGGGTCGCGAGAGCCCGGGCGGTCGAGCCGGTGCGCGGATCCTTGATACGCTCCAGCGTGTAGACAACATCCGCCGCGGTAAGCGGCGAACCGTCATGGAAGGTGATGCCCGAGCGCAGCTTGATGGTCCAGGTGGTGACGTCGCTGGTCTCGATCGCCTCGGCGAGCTCGAGCTGCGGCGTCAGGCTGCCGTCGAGCAGCGTCAGCCCATTGTAGAACATGAAGCCGCGCACGTAGTCCGTGCTGTAGGACCCGCGTGCGGGATCGAGCGTGTCCTGCGTGCCGGAGCCCGACATGGCGAGCTTGATCCGCCCGCCACGGCGCGGCGTCTGCGCGAGCGCGGTCTCCGCGTGCAGCAGCACGCCCCCGGCGGTGGCGCCGCCCAGGCCCATGGCGGCAAGCCAGCCGAGCAATTCGCGTCGCCCGCTGCCTCGGCGCAAGCCCTCCTCCAGACGGTCCATCGTCAGGCGCGTCACATCCGGCAGCGCGTCAGCCATCGTCCTGTCCCCATGCTTCCCTGCACCCGGCCCGTTCCCGAGTTTGCCGACGCATGCTGTTGAGGCGCCATGGCGCGGTCTTGGACGATCTTGCGGTGCGCCCCGGCAAATTCGTCCAAGAGCAGGCGGCGCCCTTCCCGCATGCTCCGCTCCATGGCGACGATCGGCACGGCGATTCAGATTGGGGGCTTCCGGGCATGAACCCGGTGTTGGTCCGCCTGCTCGCCAACCGCGTCGCGACGGGCCTGCTGACGCTGCTGCTCGTCTCGGTGGTGATCTTCATCGGCACGAGCCTGCTGCCCGGCGATGTCACCGAGGCGGTGCTGGGTCAATCCGCAACGCCCGAGGTCGTCGCGGCGATGCGCGAGGATCTCGGCCTCAACCGCCCGGCGCCACTGCGCTATGTCGACTGGCTCGGCGGCCTGTTGCATGGGGATTTCGGCAAGTCGCTCGTCGCGCAACAGCCGGTCTGGACCATGATCCAGGGCCGCGTGGTGAATTCGCTGATCCTCGCGGGTTTCGCCACGGCCGTCACGGTGCCGCTCGCGATCGGGCTCGGCATCACCACCGCCATGCTGCGCGGCTCCGCCTATGACCGCACCACCAATGTCACCGCGGTGTCACTGGTCTCGGTGCCGGAATTCCTCATCGCCACGGTCGCCGTCATCCTCTTCGCGGTGGAACTGCAGTGGTTCCCTGCCCTGTCCTCTCCACAGCTCGGCTCGCTCTCCGAGATCCTGGACGCCTTCACCTTGCCCGTACTTACGCTGGCCTGCGGCATGATCGCGCAGATGACGCGCATGACGCGGGCGGCGCTGATCGGCGTGCTCGATTCACCCTATGTCGAGATGGCGCGACTCAAGGGGGTGCGGCCGGTGCGCCTGGTGCTGCGCCATGCGCTGCCCAATGCCTTCGCACCCATCGTCAACGCCGTCGCTCTCAGCCTGTCCTCCCTGGTGGGTGGTGTCATCATCGTCGAGGTCATCTTCAACTATCCCGGCCTCGCCAAGATGATGGTGGATGCGGTGGCCACGCGCGACATGCCGCTGATCCAGGCCTGTGCGCTACTCTCCTGCACCGCCTACATGCTGCTCGTGCTGCTCGCCGATGTCTGCACCATCCTGTCCAACCCCAGGCTCCGCCATGGCTGAGGCCGCAGCCATCCCGGCGCGGCGGCCGCGGTTCGCCTGGCGCGCGCCGCTCGCCGGCTGGATCGGCGCGGCTGTTGTTCTCGCCTGGGCCGTGGTCGCCGTCATCGGTCCCTGGATCGCGCCCTATGATCCGGGCGCCGTGGTCGGCCCACGCATGTTCGCGCCCATCAGCGCGGCGCATCCTCTCGGCACGGATTATCTCGGCCGCGACATGCTCAGCCGCGTGCTGGACGGGGCGCGCTACACGGTGGTGATGGCCTTCTCGGCGACCTTCCTCGCCTGCCTGTTCGGCTGCAGCCTCGGCATCCTCGCCGCGATCCGCGGCGGGGCTTTCGACATGGTGGTGAGCCGACTGACCGATGCGCTGATCTCGATGCCGCACATCCTCTTCGCGTTGATCGTGGTCGCTGCACTCGGCTCCTCCATCCCGGCGCTGATCGGCATCCTGGCGATCAGCTACACCCCCGGGGCCTTCCGCATCTCCCGATCGCTGGCGCTCGGGATCAATGCGCTGGACTTCGTGCAGGTGGCGCGCGCGCGGGGCGAACGCACCGCCTACATCCTGCGTGAGGAGATCCTGCCCAACATGGTGCTGCCGGTGCTGACCGATTTCGGCCTGCGCTTCGTCTTCGTGGTGCTGTTGCTGAGCGGACTCAGCTTCCTCGGCCTTGGTATCCAGCCGCCAAGGGCGGATTGGGGCTCCCTGGTGCGGGAGAATGTGGAGGGCATCTACGATACCGCGCCGGCCGTCATCGTGCCGGCGCTCGCCATCGCCTCCCTGACCATCGGGGTGAACCTGCTGATCGACAACCTCCCGCGCCGCCGTCGCGGCGCGCCGGGCGCATGACGGCGCTGGTCGAGGTGGCGGGCCTCGAGGTCACGGCCCGCAACGACCATGGCGAGGATCACGTCATCCTCCGCGACATCGGCTTCTCCGTGGCGCGCGGCGAGGTCCTGGCGCTGATCGGCGAATCCGGATCCGGCAAGACCACCACCGCGCTCGCGCTGCTCGGTTATGCCCGGGCGGGATGCCGCTTCACCGGGGGCTCGGTGTGTATCGCCGGGACGGACCTGCTGGCCCTGCCGGAACACAGTCTCGCCGGGCTGCGCGGTCGCACCGTCTCCTATATCGCGCAAAGCGCGGCCGCTGCCTTCAACCCATCCCGTCGGCTGATGGACCAGGTGACGGAAGGCGTGCTGATGCGCCGGCTGATGTCGCGCACCGCCGCGGAGGAGAAGGCGACGGCGCTCTTCGCCTCGCTCGCCCTGCCCGATCCGGAGCGCATCGGGCAGCGCTATCCGCATCAGGTATCGGGCGGGCAGCTCCAGCGCCTGATGGCCGCCATGGCGTTGATGACCGATCCCGATCTCGTCGTTCTCGACGAACCCACCACGGCGCTCGATGTCACCACGCAGGTGGAGGTGCTGCGCGCCTTCCGCCAGGCCGTACGAGGACGCGATTCCGCCGCGGTCTACGTCTCGCACGATCTCGCCGTGGTCGCACAGATGGCGGACCGGGTCGTCGTGATGCGCGACGGGCGCATCCGCGAGACCGGTCCCACCGCGCGCATCCTCGCCGCGCCGCGCGACAGCTACACGCGCGAACTGCTCGCCGCCGCGGCGCCGAAGCCGGCGAGCGCCGATCCGACGCGCATGGGCGCACCGCTGCTGGAGGTTTCCGCCCTCACGGCGGGCTATGGCCCAACGGGGCGCGACGGCCGGCCGACCATTCCCGTGCTGAGCGAGGTCGGCTTCAGCATCGCGCCGGGATCGGCCCTCGGCGTCATCGGGGAATCCGGTTCGGGCAAAAGCACGCTGGCGCGCGTCCTCGCCGGGCTGCTGCCGGCCGCCAAGGGCGGCGTGACGCTCGATGGCACACCGCTGCCACCCACTGTCGCTCAGCGCACGCGCGACCAGCTCCGCCGCATCCAGATCGTCTTCCAGATGGCGGATACGGCGCTCAATCCGGCGCACAGCATCGATCGCATCCTCACCCGTCCCCTCGCCTTCTATCACGGCAAGCGGGGTGCGGCGGCCAGGCGCCGGGTGGAGGAGTTGCTCGACATGGTGAAGCTGCCGCGCGCTATGGCAAGCCGCCTGCCGGGCGAGCTCTCAGGCGGCCAGAAGCAGCGGGTGAACCTCGCGCGAGCGCTCGCCGCCGAACCGGCACTGATCCTGTGCGACGAAGTCACCTCCTCCCTCGACACGGTGGTGGGCGAGGCGATCCTCGAGCTGCTCGCCGAGCTGCGCCGCGAGCTCGGCGTCGCGCTGATGTTCATCAGCCACGACCTCAAGACGGTGCGCGCCGTCTGCGACCAGGTGATGATCCTCTATGCCGGCCGGGTGATGGAGATCGGCGCCGGCGCAGCCGTCACGCGCGCGCCGGCACATCCCTATGCCGACCTGCTCGCCGCCTCCATGCCGCAGCTTCGCGTCGGCTGGCTCGACGGGCTGGACGCGACGCGCCTCGCCGAGGTGAGCGGCGCCGCCGATCCCGGCAGCGTCGATGCCTGCGCCTTCTTCAGCCGCTGCGCCCTGCGCAGCGACGGGCTGTGCGAGACGATGCCGGCGCCATGGCGCAACCTCGCAAAGGGGTCGACGATCCGCTGCCACCGCACCGAAGCCGAGCTCATCGCCGCGCAATGCGCTGCACCCGTTCCCGAATCCGAGATTCAGCGCGCCTGACAAGGGAAGGCCCATGTCCGCATCCAGCCTCGCCGCCACGATCGACGCCGCCCCGCCGCGACGCAACGACCCGCTGCTGACACCCTTCCGCATCAAGGGCGTCGAGTTCCGCAACCGGGTGATGAGCACGAGCCACGCCTCCACCCATGACGATGCCGGCATGCCGGGCGAGCGCTACCAGCGCTACCACGAGGAGAAGGCCAAGGGTGGCATCGCGCTGACCATGTTCGGCGGATCATCCATGGTCGCACCGGATTCAAGCTGGGGCGGCGGGCAGATCAATGTCAGCACCGACGCGGTCATCCCCTATCTGCGGCAGTTCTCCGATCGCATTCATGGCCATGGCACGAAGATCATGTGCCAGATCTCGCATCTCGGCCGGCGTGCCACCTCGGCGGCCACCAACTGGCTGCCCACCGTCGCTCCCTCGGCCATCCGCGAGACGCGGCATCGCGACATCCCGCGCGAGATGGACCGCACCGACATCGACCGCATCATCGCGCAATATGCCGAGGCCGCCTATCGCTGCCAGGAAGGCGGCCTCGACGGCGTGGAGACGGTGACGGGCGGGCATCTGATCGGGCAGTTCCTCTCGCCGCGCACGAACCAGCGAACCGACAACTTCGGCGGCTCCATCGAGAACCGCGCCCGCTTCGGCCTGATGGTGCATGAGGCGATCCGCCGCCGCGTGAAGGACGACTTCCTCGTCGGCATCCGCTTCGTCGTCGACGAGCTGACCGCCGATGGCATCGACTTCGAAGAATGCCTGCGCCTCGCCGCGCTGTTCGAGCGCGAAGGCCATCTCGACTTCTTCAACGCCATCGCCGGGCGGATGGACACCGACCTGGCGCTCGCCGAGCACAACATGCCGGGCATGTCGCAGCCGCTGACACCCTTCCTCGCCGCGGTGGGCGAGTTCCGCAAGCACACCAAGCTGCCGGTCTTCCACGCCGCGCGCATCCCGGACGTCGCCTCGGCACGGCATGCCATCGCCTCGGGGCTGCTCGACATGGTGGCGATGACGCGCGCCCACATGGCTGACCCACAGATCGTCAACAAGCTGCTGCGCGGGGAGGAGGACCGCATCCGCCCCTGCGTCGGCGCGTCCTATTGCATGTACAAGAAGACGAACTGCATCCACAACCCGGCCACCGGGCGCGAGCTGACCATGCCGCAGATCGTCCCGCGCGCCGCCGTGCCGGGACGCAAGGTGGTCGTGGTCGGCGGCGGACCGGCAGGGCTTGAGGCCGCGCGCGTCAGCGCGGAGCGCGGCCATCGCGTGGTGTTGCTCGAAGCCGGCAGCCGTCCGGGCGGGCAGTTGCTGACCGCGGTGCGCGCCACCTGGCGGCGCGACCTCATCGCCATCGTCGATTGGCGCGTGAGCGAGCTCGCGCGGCTCGGCATCGAGATCCGCACCGACACCTACGCCGAGGAGAGCGACGTGTTGGCCCTCGATCCCGATGCGGTCATCGTCGCCACCGGCGGCCTGCCCGACACCGCCTGGCTCGACGGAGCCGAACACTGCACCACGGTCTGGGACGCGCTGGGCAATCCCACCGAGGTGAAGCAGGACGTCATCGTCTATGACGGCACGGGCCGGCACCAGGCGGTGTCCTGCGCGCTGCATCTCGCGGAACAGGGGCGGCAGGTGCAGTTTGCCACGCTCGACGACAACATCGGGCTCGAAATGGAATACAATGCGCGCGTGGTCTATCGGAAGCGCTTCGCGCTGAACGGCGTGAAGGTGCTCGCGGATCACCAGCTCATTCGCGTGCGGCCACAGGGCAATCGGCTGGTCGCCACCTTCCGCAGCGAACTCACCGATCTCGAAACCGAACTCACCGCCGCGCAGGTGGTGATTGAGCGCGGCACCCAGCCGGTGACGGAACTCTACGACGGCCTGCGCGAACGTTCCGTCAATGGCGGCATCACCGATATCGACGCGCTGCTCGCTGGCCGCCCGCAGCTTGCGGAGGCCCCGAAAGGCGGCACCTTCGAGCTGCACCGCATCGGCGATGCGGTGACGAGCCGCGGCGTACATGCCGCCATCTACGACGCCATGCGCCTCTGCATGGCATTGTAGCGGCCGCCATGGCAGACGCCGACACACCCGACGGCAGTCTCGTGCTGCGCGGCTTCGCGGAGGCCGACATCGCCGCCGCGCAGGCGATCTCGGCCGCCGTCGGCTGGCCGCATCGGCGCGAGGATTGGCGCATGGCCTGGCGCCTCGGCAGCGGCATCGTCGCGGAATGGGACGGTGCGGTCATCGGCACGGCGCTGGCATGGCCCTATGGCGGCGACCTTGCCACCATCGGGCTGGTGACGGTGGCACCGGCCCACCAGAAGCGCGGCCTCGGGCGGGCGATGATGCATCGCCTGCTCCCGCCGCTCGGCGATCGCCGGCTGATGCTGCATGCGACGAAGGCGGGCATGCCGCTATACCGCGAGCTAGGCTTCCGGCCGGTCGGCGCCATCCGGCAATGCGAAGGTACCTCCTTCCGCAGCGGCCCCATCATGCTGCCGCCCGACGAACGGCTTCGCCCGATGGTGCGCAGTGACCTGGGCCGGCTCGTCATGCTCGACGAGGAAGCCTTCGGCGCGCCGCGCGGCGCGCTGGTCGCCGCGCTGTTGTCCGAGGCGCGCGGCGTCGTGCTCGACCGCGCCGGGCAGCCGGCCGGCTTCGCCATGTTGCGCCGCTTCGGGCGCGGCCATGTGATCGGGCCGGTCGTCGCGCCGGACATGCGGACCGCGCAGGCCCTGATCGGCCATTGGCTCGGCAGCCAGCAAGGCATGCTGCTGCGGCTCGACGTGCCGGAGGAAAGCGGCCTTGCGGCCTGGCTCCAGGGTTTCGGCTTCACGGTATCGGAGCCGGTGGAAGCGATGATGCGCGGACCCCTGCTCCCACCGGCCGGGGTCATGCGTCGCTTCGCGCTGGTCAGCCAGGCGCTGGGTTGATCCGCAGCATTTCCGCGCAGCTCCGCCAGCCCCGGCGCAACAATCTGCGGCTGCCACGCTTTGCTTCGGCGCCACCTGCCGTCCAAGGGTCGATAGGCTCTCCCTGAAGCCGGAGGAAACCGGCCGTTTCAGGGAAGGCGGCGCGACGGACACGGGTTTGGCCGCCTGTGGAGACGTGCAATGGAGATTTCCGTGGACGCCGATGGCGACGGGCTGGCGCTGAGCCGACCGACGCGGCCGCTCTCGCCGGCGATCCGTGCCGCGCAGCGCTGCATCGAGACCAGCTACGCCGAGACGCTGAGCCTCGTGCAGCTTGCCGCGTTGAGCGGGCTCAGCATGCATCGCTTCGCCACGGCCTTCCGCGAACAGGTCGGCATGCCGCCGCATCGCTACCAGTGCCATCTGCGCCTGCGGCGTGCCCGGGAATTGCTGCGCCAAGGCATGCCGCCGGCCGACATCGCCGCAGAACTCGGCTTCTTCGACCAGAGCCATCTGTCGCGCCATTTCAAGCGGCGCTATGGCGTGACGCCGGCAAGCTTCGCGGGGTATCGGGGACGACGCCCGGACTTCGCCACCCTGCCTGCCCCATCCCCGGCCGCGCACGCCACATCCTGTTAGGAACACCCCATGCGCCTCACGGACTTCAACACGCTGACCTTCGACTGCTACGGCACGCTGATCGACTGGGAGAGCGGCATCCACACGGCCCTGCAGCCGCTGGTGGCGAAGGTCGGCACGACGCTGTCGCGCGACGCGGCACTGGAAGCCTTCGGGCAGGAGGAGGCGGCGCAGGAAGCCGAGACGCCGCGCATGATCTATTCCGACATCCTCACCGCGGTGCACCGCCGGCTGGCGAAGGCGTGGGATGTCGCGGCGACGGAGGAGGAGCACCAGCGCTTCGGCGCCTCGGTGCCCGACTGGCCCGCCTTTCCCGATTCGCCGGACGCCCTCGCCTATCTGAAGCAGCACTTCAAGCTCGTCATCCTGTCCAATGTGGACCGGGTGAGCTTCGCCGGCAGCAACCGCCGGCTCGGCGTGACTTTCGACGCGATCTGCACGGCCCAGGATATCGGGTCCTACAAGCCTGACCTCGCCAATTTCGAATACATGCTGCGCCACCTGGCGGAGATGGGCGTCGGCAAGGCAGATATCCTGCATACGGCACAGAGCCTGTTCCACGACCATGTGCCGGCGAAGAAGATGGGCCTGGCCTCGGCCTGGATCGACCGCCGCCACGCGCAGGCCGGCTGGGGTGCGACGCCGCAGCCTGCTGAGGAAGGGCGCTACGATTTCCGCTTCGAAAGCCTCGGCGCCATGGCGGAGGCGCATCGCGCCGCGCTCGCGCTGCGCTGAGCGGTTCCCGGGGGGCCGGCGCCGCGGTCGCGGCCATGCTGGCGAGCAGCACAGCCTGCGTGATGCGCCGCAACGACACCGCACGAACGGGTGCGCCGTGGGTCATCCGACGACCCACCCTTCGAGGGATTGTTGTGGACGCCACGCAACTGGCTTGCCGAGCATTCGCTGTTGTCTGCCGCCGATCCCCTGGGTGGGTCCCCCGAAGGTCCGGGACAAAGGCGCGGGGTGTCCATAACCCAGCCCCACGCCAATGCTGTCCCGCGCGGCGACGTCAGTCCGTGTCCTTCGGACCATCCTCGCGCCGGGGCCGCACGCCCAGGATATGGGCGATGGCGTAGGTCAATTCCGGCCTGTTCAGCGTGTAGAAGTGGAACTCGTCCACGCCATTGGCCTGCAGCAGCCGGACCTGCTCGGCGGCGACGATGATGGCGACCAGGCGGCGGATCTCCGGATCCTCCTCCGTGCCCTCGAAGAGATCGCCGAGCCATGCCGGCACGTCGGTGCCGCACAGCGCGGAGAAGCGGACGGCCTGTGCGAAGTTGGTCACCGGCATGATGCCCGGCACGATGGGCGCGGTGATGCCCGCAGCGAGGCAGCGCTCGATGAAGCGCAGATAGGTCTCCGTATCGAAGAAGTACTGCGTGATCGCCCGTGTCGCGCCGGCATCGAGCTTGCGCTTGAGGTTGTCGAGGTCATCCTCCGTGCTGCGCGCCATCGGATGCGTTTCGGGATAGGCGGCGACCGAAATCTCGAAGTCGCCGATGCGCCTCAGCCCAGCCACCAGATCGCTGGCGAAGGCATAGCCGCCGGGATGCGGCGCATAGGCGCTGCCCGCCGGCGGATCGCCACGCAGCGCCACGATGTGGCGTACGCCGGCCGCCCAGTAGCCGCGTGCGACGTCATCGACCTCCTCGCGCGTCGCCCCAACGCAGGTGAGGTGCGCGGCAGGCCGTAGATCGGTCTCCCGCGCCAGCCGGGCGACCGTCGCATGGGTGCGCGCATGCGTGCTGCCGCCCGCGCCATAGGTGACGGAGACGAAGCGTGGCCCAAGCGGCGCGAGGCGCCGGATGCAGGTCCAGAGCTGCTGCTCCAGCGCCTCGGTGCGCGGGGGGAAGAACTCGAAGGACAGCAGCGGCGGCCGCTGGTCCATGCGCCGCCTGGGGAGCGGCCCGATCCTCTCCCCCGCCAGCCAGCGTTGCAGGGTCGGCAGCGTCTGGTTGCCCATTCCGTGATCCTCCTTGGCGGGGTCGCGGCGAACCGCGGCCCCGCTGCCGCCTCAGGCGGCGCTGCGGGCGGCTTCGGCGGCCGCGACCATGTTCGCGATGGCGGGCTTCACCTCGGGCCATTTGCGGGTCTTGAGGCCGCAATCCGGATTGACCCAGAGCCGGTCCGCCGGCAGGCGCCGCGCCGCGGCGCGCAGCAGCGCCGTCATCTCCTCGGTCGCTGGCACACGCGGGGAATGGATGTCGTACACGCCTGGCCCGATCTCCGCCGGATAGCGATAGCCGGCGAAGGCATCGAGCAGCTCCATCTGCGACCGCGCCGTCTCGATGGAGATCACGTCGGCATCCATCGCGCCGATCGAGGCGATGATGTCGTTGAACTCCGAGTAGCACATATGCGTGTGGATCTGCGTCGTGTCCGCCACGCCCGAGGCGGTGATGCGGAAGCATTCCACCGCCCAGTCGAGATAGGTCTGCCACTCGCCCCGGCGCAGCGGCAGGCCTTCGCGCAGCGCGGCCTCGTCGATCTGGATGATCGCGGCGCCAGCCTTCTCAAGGTCCACCACCTCGTCGCGGATGGCGAAGGCGATCTGGCGGCAGGTCGCGCTGCGCGGCTGGTCGTCGCGCACGAATGACCAGTTCAGGATGGTCACCGGGCCGGTGAGCATCCCCTTCATCGGCTTGCTCGTCAGCGACTGCGCATACTGCCACCAGGCCACGGTCATCGGCTTCGGGCGCGAGACGTCGCCGAAGATGATCGGCGGGCGCACGCAGCGCGACCCATAGGACTGCACCCAGCCGAACTTCGTGAAGGCGAAGCCGGCAAGCTGCTCGCCGAAGTACTGCACCATGTCGTTGCGCTCGAATTCGCCATGCACCAGCACGTCGAGGCCGACATCCTCCTGCCAGGTGACGGTGCGCGCCGTCTCCTCCCGCAGGAACTGCTCATAGGCCGCGTCGTCGATCGCGCCCTTGTCGTGATCGGCGCGGGCCTTGCGCACCTCCGGCGTCTGCGGGAAGGAACCGATGGTGGTGGTCGGATAGGCCGGCAGATGCAGCTTCGCCTGCTGCACGGAGCGCCGGGCCGGGAAGGGCGAATGGCGCCGCGCCAGGGACGGGTCCTGCTGCGCCGCGCGCCGCTGCACCGCCGGGTCGTTGATCCGCGGCGAGGTACGGCGCGACGCCACGGCGGCGGACGCCGCGTCAAGCGTCTCGCGCACCGCCGCGCGCCCCTCGTTCAGCGCCTTGGCCATGGTGGCGAGCTCGGCCACCTTCTGCACGGCGAAGGCGAGCCAGTCGCGGATCGCGGGATCCAGCGCCGTCTCGCGGTCGAGGTCGATCGGCGTGTGCAGCAGCGAGCAGGAAGGGGCGAGGATCACGTCGCGTCCCGCCTTCACCACCGGCTCCACCCGATCGAGAAGGGCGGCGAGGTCCGCCTTCCAGATATTGCGCCCATCGATGACGCCGAGCGACAGCACGAGATCGGCCCGCGCACCCGCGACCACGGCATCGAGCTGTTCCGGCGCACGCACCAGGTCGACATGCAGCCCATGGACCGGCAGCGACAGCGCGGTGGCGAGGTTGTCGCCGAGCCCGCCGAAATAGGTGGCGAGCATCAGCTTCACCCCCGGCGCTGCCTGGGTCAGAGCGGTATAGGCGACGCGCAGCATCTCACGGTCACGCTCGTCAAGGTCGAGCACCAGGCAGGGCTCGTCCATCTGCACCCATTCGGCCCCCGCGGCGGCGAGGCGACGCAGCACCTCCGCGTAGACCGGCAGCAATGCGGCGAGCAGGTCGCGCGGGTCGAGGCCCTCGACACGGCTCTTGCCGAGCTTGAGGAAGGTCACCGGGCCGAGCAGCACCGGGCGCGTGACGATGCCCTGCGCCTTGGCCTCGAGGAATTCATCCACCGCCTTGCTGGAGGAAAGGACGAAGCGCTGCGCCTCGGCGAATTCCGGCACCAGATAGTGGTAGTTGGTGTCGAACCACTTGGTCATTTCGGCGGCTGGCGCGCCCTGGCCTGCGGCGGCATGACCATGGGTGCAGCCTTCGTGCGGTTCATGGCCGCCCTGCGCGCCGCGCGCGATGGCGAAATAGGTGGCGAGATCCACCGGCCCGCCCTTCCAGCCATAGATCGCCGGGATGGCGCCGACCATGACGCTGGTGTCGAGCACCTGGTCGTAGAGCGAGAAGTCGTTGGACGGGACGATGTCCGCGCCCAGGTCCCGCTGGCGCGCCCAGGCCATCGCGCGGAGCCCGGCCGCGGTGGCGAGCAATGCGCCGGCGTCGCTCTTGCCGGACCAGTAGGATTCCAGCGCGGTCTTCAGTTCCCGCTTCGGGCCGATCCTCGGGAAGCCGAGCGTGGCGACGGTGACGGTCATGGCAGCCTCAAACCTTTGCTGTGGCCGGGCTGCAGACAGGCGCGGGCACGGCACGCACGGCGGGGGCCGGCGCCTTCGCACGAGCGACCCGCCCGGACACCCCGCCGGAGGACGTTATGTGCCGGGGCAGGTCTCCTGGCTCGCGGGTCGTCGCGGCTATCCGGCCTTCCCAGGGCGCGAGCCCCAGTGGCGCTGATGGACAGCCGCTCGCCGCTCACAGTTGCGGGGGCAGCGCCGGTGTCGCACCGGCTTCCCTCTTCGCTCCGCGCTGTCTGGATGCCAGGCGGAGAACCTCGACGTGCACAGGATGCTGAAGCCGGGCGGTGGCGTCAATAGATTTCAAGATATCCTTATATGATCATGCGGAGACATGACGCCGTGCCAGTGCCCGTCATGCCACGACGCGGTGGCCGACGGCGTCGCCGCGAGATCCACGATCATCGGCGTGAGGGCGCCATCCCCGCACGCCACCTCGATGCGCCACACCCGGGCGGAAGGCGAGAAGACACCCGAGATCGACGGGCTGAGCAGTTTCCGGGTATCGCGCGGCATCAAGCGGTCGGCGGCGCGAGCGGTGGCCGATGCAGGATCATCCGCCGCCGCTGGCGGGGCATTGCTGCCCCATGGGCGAGATGAGGCGGTCGTCATCCGGAGAGGGGTGCAGCCCCTCTCCCATCATCCGAAGCCCCACCCTCCGTCGCCGGGGCCGCGGGCTCTCTGCGATGTCAGCGGAAGCGAGACCATCGGCAGACCCGATGATCCCGCGTCCGCCCAGGCGGCACGGCCGGCGCCGCGCGGCGGAGGACTCAGCGACGCGTGGCGTCGTCCTCGCGCATCTCGAACCACATCGCGTTCAGCACGGCGAAGGTCACGGCGAGGGGCAGGCCCAGCGCCCAGGCGAAGTACCACATGGTCGTCTCTCCTTCTCTCTCGCGACGATCAGTAGAAATGCCCGGCTTCCTGCCGGACCTCCGCCTCGGTCACCTTCCCCCACAGCACCCGGTACACCCAGGCGGTGTAGGCGAGGATGATGGGCAGGAAGAGCACCGTGACGAACAGCATGATGAACAGCGTCAGGTGGGACGAACTGCTGTCCCACACGGTCAGGCTGGAACGCGGGTCGATGGTCGACGGCAGGATGAACGGGAACATCGACACGCCCACGGTCGAGATCACGCCGAAGATCGACAGGCCCGAGGCCAGGATCGGCAGCCCTTCGCTGCGCGTCCGGAGCGCGATGCCGGCCAGCGCCGCGCCAGCCAGGCCGAGGCCCGGCGCGACCCACAGCCAGGGCCGGGCCGCGTAGTTGTCGAACCAGGCGCCGGGCGCGACCGCGACCTGCTTCAGCAGCGGATTGGACGGGCCATCCACCACGATCGCGCTGGTGATACGGAAGCCATCGACGAACTTCCACAGCAACAGCCCGGCCAGCGCGAAGAGCACCACCGTCAGCAGCGCCGCGATGGATCCGAAGCGGCGCGCGCGCTCCGCCACCATCCCGTCGGCCTTGAGCGCGAGCCAGCCGCCCCCATGCATCACCAGCATCGAGACCGACAGCAGCCCGCACAGCAGGGCGAAGGGATTGAGCAGCCCGAAGAAGGAGCCCTCGTAGAAGGAGCGCAGATCCTCATCCAGCCGGAAGGGCACGCCCTGCAGCACGTTGCCCACCGCGACGCCGAAGATGAGCGCGGGCACGAAGCCGCCCACGAACAGCGCCCAGTCCCAGCGGTTGCGCCAGGCCGCGTCGTCGCGCTTGCTGCGGTACTTGAAGGCGACGGGCCGCAGGATCAGCGCCGCCAGCACGACGAACATGGCGAGGTAGAAGCCCGAGAAGGACACCGCATAGAGCGGCGGCCAGGCGGCGAAGATCGCCCCGCCGCCCAGGATGAACCACACCTGGTTGCCTTCCCACACCGGGCCCACCGTGTTGATGGCGACGCGGCGCTCGACGTCGTTATGCGCGACGAAGGGCAGCAACGCGCCAACCCCCATGTCGAAGCCGTCGGTGGCCGCGAAGCCGATCAGCAGCACGCCCAGCAGCACCCACCAGATCAGCCGCAGGATCTCGTAGTCGATCAGGGTATGAAGGATCATGGCGTCTCACTCCGCGGGCAGGATGCCGCGCATGGGCGCGGGTTGGCCGAAGGGATACAGCGCGGCCTGGTCCGCGCTGGCCGGCGGGCCCTTGCGGATTGCGCGGACCATCAGCGTCAGCTCGATGACCAGCAGCGTGCTGTAGATGACCACGAAGCCGGCGAGCGTCAGCAGCACCTCGGTGATGCCGAGGCTCGACACCGCCACGGCGGTGGGCAGCATGCCCTCGATGATCCAGGGCTGGCGGCCGACCTCGGCGACGATCCAGCCCATCTCCGCCGCGAGCCAGGGCAGCGGAATGGAGAAGACCGCGACCCAGAGCAGGAAGCGATACCGGTCGAGCAGTTGACGCGCCGACAGGAAGAAGAAGGTCGCGAGCAGCGCGATGAAGAAGAAGCCGAGGCCCACCATGATGCGGAAGGACCAGAAGATCACCGGCACCTCCGGCACCAGGTCCCAGGCCGCGGCCTCGATCTGCGCGGGCGTCGCCGTGCGCGGGTCGTCCGTGTAGCGCAGCAGCAGGAAGGCATAGCCGAGGTTGCGGCCATTCGCCTCGAAGGCCTCGCGCACCGAAGCGGGCACGTTCTCCGCCCCGCGCGCCGCGCGGATCTGCTGGAGCGCGTCATAGGCGACGATGCCGTTGCGCACCCGCACCTGCGCCCGTTCCACCAGGTCCTTGATGCCCGGGATCTGGGTGTCGAGCGAGCGCGTGCCGATCAGCCCCATCACATAGGGGATGGTGATGATGTGATGCGTCTCGCGCGCCGACTGGCTCGGGAAGCCGAGCAGGGTGAAGGAGGCGGGCGCCGGCTCGGTCTCCCACATGCCCTCGATCGCGGCGAGCTTCATGCGCTGGTGCTCGGTGGTGAGGTAGCCGCTCTCGTCGCCCAGCACGACGACCGAGAGCGAGGAAAGCAGCCCGAAGGAGGCCGCCACCGCCATGGACCGCTTGGCCAGCCCGATATGGCGCCCCTTCAGCATGTACCAGGCCGAGACGCCGAGCACGAAGATCGAGGCGGTGACATAGCCCGCCGAGACGGTGTGCACGAACTTCGCCTGCGCGACCGGATTGAACAGCACGTCATAGAAGCTCGAGACTTCCATGCGCATGGTGGCCGGGTTGAACAGGCTGCCGACCGGGTTCTGCATCCAGCCATTGGCGATCAGGATCCACAGCGCCGACAGGTTCGATCCCACGGCGACGCCGATGGTCGCGAGCAGGTGGCCGAGCTTCGACAGCTTGTCCCAGCCGAAGAAGAACAACCCGACGAAGGTGGCTTCGAGGAAGAAGGCCATCAGGCCTTCGATCGCGAGCGGCGCACCGAAGATGTCGCCGACATAGTGGCTGTAGTAGCTCCAGTTCATGCCGAACTGGAATTCCATGGTGATGCCGGTCGCCACGCCGAGCACGAAGTTGATGCCGAACAGCGTGCCCCAGAACTTCGTCATCTCCCGCCAGATGGGACGGTCGGTCATCACATAGACCGTCTCCATGATGACGAGGATGATCGACAGGCCGAGCGTGAGCGGCACGAAGAGGAAGTGGTACAAGGCCGTCATCGCGAACTGCAATCGCGACAGGTCTACGACGTTGAGCTCCATGCGGCGTGCCGGCCGGCGCCGGCCTCCCCGGTAGAGGTTCGCGCCGCGCGGGATGACGCGGCGCGGTGGTCCGGAAGCTAGTCCGGACGCAGCGCTTCGAGCGCCGCAGCGAAACCAGCTTCGCCACGACGCCACATTCCGATCACGCGACCACGGTCGAGGCGAATGAGCCGATCGGCCCAGGCCGCCTCTCTTCTCATATGCGCAATAACTAATATTGCTGCCTTACCGTCTCTCGCCATGATTTGCATCAAGACCTTTTCCGCAGTTGCGGCATCGAGTGCTTCGGTCGGTTCATCGAGCAGGAGCAGCCCGGCATCGCGCAAGAGCAACCGCGCGAGCGCAAGGCGCCGCTGCTGCCCCACCGAAAGCCCGGCCCCGCCTTCGCCAAGCGGCGTATCGAGCCCGCGCGGCAGGGCTCGCACGGTCTCCTCCAGCCCGGCCTCGCGCAGGGTGCGCCACAACGCGGCGTCGTCGGCCTCGGGGCGGGCAAGCAGCAGATTGCCGCGCAGGCTGTCATGGAACAGGTCGACGCGCTGGCTCAGCAACGCATGTGGCAGCACCGCGACGGAGCCCGCATCGGGCCGCACCTCACCGCTCAGCAGGGCCAGGAGGGTCGATTTCCCCGCCCCGCTCGCTCCGGTGACGGCGACGCATTCGCCGGCCGCGACCTCCAGGTCGAGCCCGTCGAACAGGGGCCGCGCAGCGCCCGGCGGCGTGTAGCGCACCCCGGCCAGGCGCAGCGCCAACCCCGCCGGCGGCACTGGC
>JAYRJZ010000141.1:0-11563 GCA_041906015.1 Roseomonas sp. | reverse complement strand
TGCCCCTCCAAACCACCCCGCCAAAGGCCGAAAGGCCTCTGGAGACCTCAATTTGGCGCAGGGCGGTGCGGGTCCTCCTATAGGCGGAGCGACCCGCCCTGCCCAGCACCCGGAATAGACAGGTGCACCCTGCTCACCGGTATGCCAGCGCTACAGGAGGTTTCCAAAGGCCTTTCGGCCTTTGGTGGGGCGGGGGTCCGGGGAGGGGCGAAGCCCTTCTCCGGCTTACGGCGCCGCGCTCACCACCAGGCACACATTCTGTCCGCCGAATCCGAAGGAATTCGACAGTACGTGGCGCAGTCCGGACACCGGCCGCGCCACGTTCGGCACGACATCCAGCCCGATGCTGGGGTCCGGCTCGTCATGGTTGATCGTCGGGGGCAGGATCTGGTCGCGGATGGTCAGCAGGCTGACCGCGGCCTCGATCGCGCCGGCAGCGGACAGCGTGTGCCCGATCATCGACTTGTTCGAGGAGATCGGCGGCGGCGCGTCGCCGAAGACGGCACGCATGCCGAGCGTCTCCATCTTGTCGTTCTCGGGCGTGGAGGTGCCGTGGCCATTGACGTAGCCGATATCGGCGGGCGTCAGCCCTGCATCGGCGATGGCATTGTGCATCGCGCCGATGATGGCCTGGCCATTCGGGTTGGAGCGCGTGCGGTGGAAGCTGTCCGCACGCTCCCCACAGCCGGCGATGATGCCGAGCACCTCGGCGCCACGGGCGGTCGCGTGTTCCAGGCTTTCCAGGATCAGCGCGGCGGCGCCTTCGCTCATCACGAAGCCGTCGCGCGACTTCTCGAACGGGCGGGAGGCCTTCTCCGGAGCGTCGTTGCGCCCGGTGAGCGCCGACAGCAGGGAGAAGCGGATCACCGCTTCCGGCTGCACCGAGCCATCGGTGCCCAGCGCGATGGCAGCATCGGATTCGCCGCGCTGGATTGCTTCCACCGCCATCTGGATGGCCGATGCGCCCGTGGCGCAGGCGGTGGTCAGCGCGATCGGCGCGCCGGTCGTGCCGAAGCGCGCGGCGATACGCTCGCCGACGCCTCCGAACATGAAAGTCTCGTAGATGTCGCGCCGGCCCGTGGCGACCTGGGTGATGGCGGGGTAGGCCCCCGAGCCGTTGGCTTGGCGGGCGAGATCGAAGCGCTGCGGCCATTCCAACTCGACAGGCGGC
Organism: Roseomonas sp.; assembly: GCA_041906015.1. Taxonomy (GTDB): domain Bacteria; phylum Pseudomonadota; class Alphaproteobacteria; order Acetobacterales; family Acetobacteraceae; genus Neoroseomonas. The sequence continues at coordinate 10,392 of JAYRJZ010000141.1, read as the reverse complement.
ATGCCGAGCATCAACGGCCCGGGGAACGCACCGCCGGCGCCGAGCTTCGCCTGGGCCAAGGCTTCGCTCACCGCGGCCTCGGCCATGCGTTCGACGCGCACGGCGGCGGAAACCGGCGTGCCGCCGGCCGCTTCTTCCGGCAATTCGACGGTGCCGGCGATGGTGGTGCGCAGCTTGTCCACCGCGAAGCGACGGATGCGGCTGATGCCCGACTTGCCGGCCTTCAGCGCGGCCCAGCTTTCCTCCCGCCCCCAGGCCAGGGGGGTGACGATGCCGATGCCGGTGACGGCGACGAGCGGCCGCCCGAGATGATCCTTCATGCCGCGCGCTCCAACAGGGCCAGGGCCTCGCCCCGCCACTGGCCGAAGCCGGTGACGAGGATGCGCTCCACCGCGCCGTCCCCCGCATCGGCCGGGTCCATGGCGGGGTAGAAGCCACCGCGCGACAGCGCCAGGGCGCCGAGGGCGACGTTGGCGGGGAAGGTGGCCTCGACCCCATGGCCCAGCAAGGTACCGGTACGGCGGATGGCGGCCGCGCCGAGGCTGGCGAGGAACGCCTCCTCGGCCGCGCGGGCATCGGGCACGCCGGTCATGCCGGACAGCACGCCGAGGCTGCCTGCGGGTGCGCCGAGCTTCTGCCACAGCGCCTTGGCTGCGGCAGCGGAGGGGGCAGGACGGTTATGCGCGGCGTCGGTCGCGACGCCGGCGAGCTTCGCCAGCGGCGTCGCACCGCGCGCCGCAGCGTGTTCGGCGGTTTCCAGCACCAGGAAGGCGCCGAGCGCCCCGCCGACGAAGCCACCATCCCCGTCGCGCGCCGAAACCGGCGCGAAGGGCCCGCGCCACAGCGCCTTGCCCGACCCGTAGAGCAGGGCGAGGTCCCAGCGCTGCGACGCATAGGCGCCACCGACCAGGGCGATCCCGCCGCGGCCTTCGGACAGCCGGGCGGCCGCGATGCGCACGGCGTCGGCGGCGGCCGACTCCTCGCCCATGAAGGTGCGCGACGAGCCGGTCACGCCATGGACGATCGAGATATTGCCCGCGAGCAGGTTCGAGAGCTGCGCGAGGAACAGCGTCGGGCGCAGTTCCGTGCCGAGCTTGTCGTTCAGCAGCGGGCCCGCTTCCTCGCTCGGCGTGGTGCAGAGCGCGGTCGCCACCGACTCATCCACCGCGATGTCGCGCTCCCCGCCGCCGGCGGCGACGATGAGGTGCATGTCCGACACCAGCTCCCGCGCGCCGGCCTGGTCGATGGCGAGGCCGGCGGCATAGGTACCGAGGCGTTGCCAGGGCTCCATCTGCCGCTGGTCGCCCTTCTTCGGGATCTGCTTGTCGAGGCTGAGCGCCGGCAGCGGATGCACCGGGTAGGGTGCGAAGGTGGTTTCATCCACCACGGCCTTGGCGCCGGGCTGGGAGAGCACCTCCCAATGCGCATCCGGACCCTCGCCGAGGGAGGAGACCAGCCCGATGCCGGTGATGACGACGTCCTGCTTCTTCATGCGAGGCCGAGCTCCTGCCCGCGCTGGCGCATGGCGGCGGCCAGCTCGGGGGCGGGGAAATCCATGATGCGCAAGGTCAGCTCCGCGTCGCAGATGCGCTTGCCATTCGCCTCGATGCGCGCCTTGGTCACGGCATAGCCGGACCCGTCATGCAGGCGCTGCGCATGCACCGTGACGGATGTGGACGGGCCGACGAAGGAACGGAACTTCGCCTCCTTCACCCCCATCAGGAAGGGCATGCGCTCGAAGTCCATGAGCTTCAGCAGCAGCCAGCCGGAGGCCTGGGCCATCGTCTCGACCAGCAGTACGCCCGGCATCAGCGGGTAGCCGGGGAAATGGCCCTCGAAGACCGGGGAGGCGTCGGGAATGGTGCTCTCGACCACGATCGTCTCGCCTTCCAGCGCGGCGACGCGGTCGATCATCTGGAAGTATTCGAGCTTCACGCCCGCACTCCTTGGCGTGGGGGGAGTTCAGCCCCCCTTGGCCGCCACCAGCTCGTCAATGCGGGCGGCGAGGTTCTTCATCACGAAATACTGCTCGGCCGGCGCGTTGCCGGCGTTCACTTCCTGCGTCCAGGCCTCGACCGGCACCTTGATGCCGAAGGCCTTGTCGATGGCGAAGACGATGTCGAGGAAGTCGAGGCTGTCGATGCCCAGGTCGTTGATGACGTGGCTGTCGGGCAAGATCTTCTCGCGCGGGACTTCGCTGTTCTCGGCGATGATGTCCGCGATGCGGTCGAAGGACGTGGCCATGGCTGGCCCTCCGTGGGAATCCGGGGTGGGAAATAGGGATTGGGGGGCGTCTTTGGCGCGAATGGGCCCGGAAGGCAAGTTTCGCTCGCCCGTGTGCCCGGCGGATCGCTCCGGAAAGGCGTGGCGGGTGTCGGGCGTGCCGGAGGATCGGGCTGATGGTCGCGCCTCCCGTTGACCTGGGTTGCGACAGCCATGACCCTCGGCCGGGCCAGGCTCGCTCGGGGCAGACCGAGCGAGGAGGCGCCGAGGAGCCAAGCCGCCGTGACCCCGACCGTTGCGATGTCGCCGGATGATTCGGTCGCTACCGCCGCTCCCCCGGCGGCGGCACGGGCGCGGCTGCCCATCGCCTATCCGGTCGCGGTCCTGCTGGCGGGGATCGCCGGGGGGGTCTCCGGCGTGTCGCTCGCCCTGACGCTGCATGCGATCCAGCACCTGGCCTATGGCTACAGCCTGACCACGCTGGTCGGCGGCGAGACATTCCTCGATGGCGTGGCGGGCGCGGCGCCGCTGCGCCGGCTGGAGGTGCTGGCCGCCGCCGGCACCGTGGCGGGCCTCGGCTGGTGGGCGGTCTATCGATTCGGGCGCAAGCTGGTGCCCATTGCGACCGCGGTGGCCGATCCCGACAGGACCATGCCGACCGGGGCGACGCTGGGCCATGTGCTGCTGCAGATCGTCACCGTGGCCCTGGGCTCGACGCTGGGGCGGGAGGTCGCCCCGCGGGAATTGGCGGCGCTCATCGTCAGCCGGCTCGGGCGCCTGCTGCCCCTGTCGCGGGAGGAACTGCGCATCGTGATCGCCTGCGGCGCGGGGGCGGGGCTGGCGGCGGTCTACAACGTGCCGCTCGGCGGGACGATCTTCGTGATGGAGGTGCTGCTCGGCAGCTTTGCCTTGTCGGTCGCGGTGCCGGCGATGGTGGCCTGCGTCATCGCGGCCTGCATCGCCTGGGTGGGGATCGGGGATCTCTACCAGTACAGCCTGGCGCCGATCGGGATCAGCACGTCGCTGCTGGCCTGGGCGGCCGTCGCGGGGCCGGTGTTCGGGCTGGGCGGCTGGCTCTTCGCCAGGCTCGCCCAGGGTGCGCGGGCGGCGGCGCCGAGGGATGCCCGGATCATTCCCTTCTGCCTGGCGGTCTTCGTGGGGATCGGCGTGCTGGCCATGACCTTCCCGGCCCTGCCGGGCAATGGCAAGGGGCCGATCCAGTTGGGTCTCGAGGGCGATCTGGGGCTGCGCCTGGCCGCGACGCTGCTGGTGCTGAAGGTGCTGGCAACGCTGGCCTGCCTGCGTGGCGGCGCCGAAGGGGGGTTGCTGACACCGGGCATGTCGATCGGGGCGCTGATCGGGGTGCTGCTCGGCATGGCATGGAGCCAGTTCTGGCCATCGCCGGCGGGGCAGGGGGCCTTTGCCCTGGTGGGGGCGGTGGCCTTCCTGTCGGTCTCCCAGCGCATGCCGATCACCGCCATTATCCTCGGCTTCGAATTCACCGGGGCGGACCACGATTTCGCGGTGCCGATGCTGATCGCGGTGGGGCTGGCCTCGGCGACGGCGCGGCTGATCGACAGCCGCATCTGAAACCGACCAGCCATTCGGCTGACTTGGCAGCCCGAGTCGCGACGCTCTGCGCGCCCGGGCCGGAGGCCATGCGGCGGGTTATGCCCCCGGGGAGATTCGAACTCCCACACCCTTTCGGGCGAGCGATTTTGAGTCGCCTGCGTCTACCGTTCCGCCACAGGGGCCTGGGCCACCCTTGAGGTAGCCGGGGCGGGCGGGGCCGTCCAGCCCCGGGCGCGGCGCCTATTCCGCCGCCGCGGCCTTGGCGGGGGCCTCAACGTTCTTCGTCTCGAACTCGGCCGGCCCCGTGATCTCCAGGATCTCCACATCGTCCGAATGGGCGATCTCGCGATGCCGGACCAAGCGGGGCTGGTAGCAGCAATCGCCGGCCTGGAAGGTCTTCTCGCCGATATCCTCGTACTCGAACTTCACCCAGCCCTTCAGCACGAAGAACATCTGGAAGGGCAGGTCATGGGTGTGCCACTGGCCGGTGGCATGCTCGCCTGGGATGCCGCGAATCACATGCGCGCCGAACGCGCCCCCGGTCGCCTTCGCGATGCCGAGGTCGCGGTACTCGAAGAAGGCGCGCAGCCCCCTCTCGAAATGGGCGTCCTTCGCGTGGCTGGTCGTTGTCGCCGCCATGGTTCGTTTCCTCCGTTCCTGATGCGGGGGGTTGGGTCCCCCCGCCTGGTACTCATTCCAGCGGCAGGGCGACGTGCGTCACGAAGCCGGGCCGGGTCTTCATCGCCGCATAGTAGCGCGCGAGGTTCGGCAGGTCCGGCCTTTCGATCGGCAGGGCGAACCAGCGATGCACCCAGCAGCCGAGCGCCATGTCGGCGAGCGTCGGGTGATCCCCGCAGAGGAAGCGCTTTCCCTCCAGGGCACGGTCCACGATCTTCCACAGCCGCCCGGCCGTCTCCCGGGCCTGCTTCTCCGCCGCCCAGTCGCGCTCGGGTTCAGGCGTGCGGATATGGGTGAAGAAGATGGTCACCAGCGGCGCGGTCAGGTGGCTCGTCTGCCAGTCCATCCAGGTCTCGACCTCCGCCCGCGCGCGCGGCTCACTGGGGTACAGCGTGCTGCCCGGCGCATGGGCGTTGCAGAGGTAACGGCAGATCGTGTTGCTCTCCCAGGCGGACCAGCCATCCTCCTCCTCGAGCGTCGGGACGAGGCCCATCGGGTTCATGGCGCGATAGGCAGGGTCCTTGGTCTTGCCGAAGGCGCCGCCGGCGTCGATGCGTTCATACTCCAGGCCGAGCTCCGACAGGGTCCACAGGACCTTCATGACATTGCTCGAACTCGCCCGGCCCCACAGCTTCAGCATGGCATTCCCCCGATGGTCGCGGTGCGGGAGGCTAGAGCAGATCCCGATCAGGTGGAATCACCTGATCGGCTGAAGATGCTCGTAGAAACAAAGGGCTAGAGACGTTGCCGTGGGCCAGGGCGAACGGGAACGGCTCCAGGCGCGTCCTATCGACCGGTCCAGTTGCGCCGGCGGCGCTGCGGCGCGAGAACGCCGCCATGCCCTATGCCCTGCTGGTCGCGGTCCTCGCGATCGCCGCCCCCCTCTTCGCCCAGGCCAGTGAGAGCTGGTGGGGCCTGGCCCCTTGCATCCTCTGCCTGTGGCAGCGATGGCCCTATCGCATCGCGGCGGTGCTGGCGGCACTCGGCGTCGTGCTGCCGGGGCGGCTGCGGGTGGCGCTGGTGGCGCTGTCCGGGGTCAGCATCCTCGCTTCAGGGGCGATCGCGGCGATGCATGTCGGGGTGGAGCAGCATTGGTGGCCGTCCCCCCTGCCGGGCTGCGCGGCGCCAACCGCCGGCCAGGCGGTGCAGAGCATCGACGACATGATGCGCGGCCTGGCAGCCGCCCCCGCCAAGCCCTGCGACGAGCCGACCTATCTGATTCCCGGCCTGCCGATCTCCATGGCGGCGATGAACCTGCTCTATGCGCTGGGACTCGGCGGCCTGGCACTGGTCTTCGCGCGCCGGCTCGGCAGGCGCTGAGCCACCCCGGGGGCAACCCTTCGCCCGAACCCGCGTTACAGTCGGCGGGTCACCGGGAGGGAGGGGCCGGACATGCGAGCCGTCCTGGCGCTGTTCGGCGCCCTGATCGCGGCACTGCCGGCGCGGGCCGAGGTCACGATCGCCCTCTCCTGCGGCGCGGTGGGCGTCGAGGCCCGGCTCTGCCGCGAGGGCGCCGAGGCCTGGGCCCGGCAGACCGGCAACCGCGTGTCGATGATCTCGACGCCGGCGGGCGCGACGGAGCGCCTGGCCCTGTATCAGCAATTGCTCGCCGCGCGGTCCGGCGACATCGACGTGTTGCAGATCGACGTGGTCTGGCCCGGCATCCTGGCCTCGCATCTCGTGGATCTGTCCGACCGGCTGAGCGCCGCGGATCGCGCCGCGCAATTTCCCGCGATGATCGACAACGACACGGTGGATGGCCGGCTCATCGCGCTGCCCTGGTTCACCGCAGCGGGCATCCTCTACTACCGCCGCGACCTGCTGGAGAAATACGGCCGCCGCGTGCCCGAAAGCTGGGCCGAGCTGACCGAGACGGCGCAGCGCATCACCACCGCCGAACGCGCCGCCGGCCACGCGCGCCTCTGGGGCTTCGTCTTCCAGGGGCGTGCCTATGAAGGGCTGACGGTCAACGGCCTGGAATGGGTGAACAGCCACGGCGGCGGCACCATCGTCGATCCCGAGGGCCGCATCACCATCGACAATCCGCAGGCGGCAGTCGCGCTGGCCCAGGCCGCCGGCTGGATCGACACCATCGCACCCCCCGGCGTTCTGAACTATGCTGAGGAGGAGACCCGCGCCGTCTTCCAGCCCGGCAACGCCGTCTTCATGCGGAACTGGCCCTATGCCTGGCCGCTGCTGAATGCCGAGGACAGCCCGGTGCGCGGCAAGGTCGGCGTCGCGGTGCTGCCGCGCGGCGGGCCCGATGGCCGGCACAGCGCGACGCTGGGCGGCGAACAGCTCGCTGTGTCGCGCTATTCGCGGCACCCGCAGGAAGCGGCCTCCCTGGTGGTCTACCTGACCTCGCGGGCCGAGCAGAAGCGGCGGGCCATCGCCGGCGGGCTCAACCCGACCTGGCGCGACCTCTACGACGATGCGGAGGTACTCGCGGCCAACCCCTTCTTCGGCGATCTGCGCGACACCTTCGAACATGCGGTCGCCCGTCCCTCCGCCGCGACGGGCCCACGCTACAACCAGGTCTCCGCCGAGTTCCGCAATGCCGTCCATACGGTGCTGAGCGGCCGCGCGGAGCCCGCCGCCGCGTTGCATCGGCTCGCCGGCCGGCTGGAGCGCCTGCAGCGGCGCGCCGGAGGCTGGTGATGAGCGCCGGGCTGTCGGCGCTGGCGCTGGAACGCCGCCGCGCGGCCTGGTGGTTCCTGCTGCCGGCGGTGGTGGCGGTGCTGCTCGTCGCCGGTTGGCCGCTCGCGCGCACCATCTGGTTCTCGCTGACCGATGCGCGGCTCGACGAGGCCGGCGCGCCGGGGTTCGTCGGGCTGGCTAACTACGCTTTGCTGATCGCGGACCCCGACTGGTGGAACGCCGTGCGCAACACCGTCGTCTTCGCGGTCGTGTCCGTCACCTGCGAGACCGTGCTCGGCCTTGTCATCGCGCTTGCGCTGAACGAGCGCATGCGCGGGCGCGGGTTGATGCGCGCCGCGATGCTGATCCCCTGGGCCATCCCGACCGTCGTCTCGGCACAGATCTGGGGCTGGATGCTGCATGACCAGGTGGGCGTGGTGAACCAGGCGCTGCTCGCGGTCGGGCTGATCGAACGCCCGCTTGCCTGGACCGCCGATCCCGATCTCGCCTTGTGGGCGGTCGTCGCGGTGGATGTTTGGAAGACCACACCCTTCATGGCGCTGCTGATCCTCGCCGCGCTGCAGTTGTTGCCCGACGAGATCTACGAGGCCGCGGAGATCGACGGCCTCGGCCCGGTCGGGCGCTTCTTCCGCCTGACCTTGCCGCTGATCCGCCCGGCGCTGATGGTCGCGGTGGTGTTCCGCACCCTTGATGCGCTGCGCGTCTTTGACCTGATGTATGTGCTGACCGGCAACAGCGCCGCGACCGCGTCGATGTCGATCTATGCGCGCCAGCAGCTCGTCGAGTTCCAGGATGTCGGCTTCGGGTCGGCTGCGGCGACGGGGCTGTTCCTGATCATCGCGCTCGCGACTGCGTTGCTGCTCACGGCCGGGCGCGTACGGCTCGGCGCGGCGGAGGATGGGCGATGAGCGCGCGCCGGCTGTGTCGCCATATCGGGCGCGTCCTGTTCGTGTTGCTGATGCTGCTCATCGCCTTCTACACGGTGTTTCCCTTCTACTGGGCGGTCGTCACCTCGCTGAAATCGGGCACTGCGCTGTTCGGCGCCGATCCGCTTCCGCTTCAGCCGGCCTGGGACAACTATCTCGCCGTGTTTCGCGACCGCCCCTTCGGGCGGAACATCCTGAATTCGGTGATCGTCGCCACCTCCGTCGTCGCGGTGTCGCTGTGCCTCGGCGCCAGCGCCGCCTTCGCGCTGGGCCGCGTCGCCTTCCGGGGGCGTGGCGTGCTGCTCGCCGCGATCCTCGCCGTGTCGATGTTCCCGCAGGTCGCGGTGCTGTCCGGGCTGTTCGAGCTGATCCGCTGGCTCGGCCTCTACAATTCCCTCGGCAGCCTGGTCTTCTCCTACCTGATCTTCACGCTGCCCTTCACCGTCTGGGTGCTGACCACCTTCATGCGGGAGATGCCGCGCGAGCTGGAGGAAGCCGCCGTGGTGGACGGCGCCACGCCCTGGGTGGTGCTGACGCGCATCTTTCTGCCGTTGATGGGGCCCGCTCTGGCGACGACCGGGCTGCTCGCCTTCATCGCGGCCTGGAACGAGTTCCTCTTCGCCCTGACCTTCACCCTGACGGACGAGATGCGCACCGTGCCGGTCGCCATCGCGCTGATCAGCGGATCGAGCAGCTTCGAACTGCCCTGGGGGCGGATCATGGCGGCCTCGGTGATCGTGACGGTGCCGCTGATCCTGCTGGTGCTGGTGTTCCAGCGCCGCATCGTAGCGGGGCTGACGGCGGGTGCGGTGAAGGGATGACGCCCGTTGCCGGGTGGGCGCGGAAGCCCCTAGCCTGCCCGGACCATGACCTTGATGCCCGGCGATCCCGCCCCCTGGTTCTCCCTGCCCGCCACGGACAACCCCAGCTATGCCTTCCATTCGGTGGCGGGGCGCTATGTGTTGCTGGGCTTCTTCGGTTCCGCCGCGCGCGCCGAGGCACAGGCCGCCCTTGCTGCCGTCGCGGCCCGTCGCAGCCTGTTCGATGACGAGACGGCCTGCTTCTTTGGCATCAGCGTCGATCCGGCGGATCGCGAGCAGGGGCGCGTCGAGCCCTCCCTGCCGGGCATCCGATTCCTGTTCGACTTTGGGGGGAAGGTCGGGCGGGACTATGGCGTGATCCGCAAGGATCCCGACCACCTCGACGGTCCGGAGCTCTATGCCCCGGCCTTCGTATTGCTGGACCCGATGCTGCGCGTGCTCGAGGTGCTGCCGATCACCGCGGCCGCGGCGATGCTGGACCGCATTGCCGCGCTGCCGCCGCCCGCCCGGCATGCGGGCATCGACATTCCGCCGCCGGTTCTCGTCCTGCCTCGCATCTTCGACCCCGCGCTGTGCCGTGCCCTGATCGCGCATTACGAGGAACAGGGCGGCACGCCTTCCGGCTTCATGCGGGAGGTGAACGGCAAGACCGTTGGCGTCTTCGATCCCGCGCTGAAGCGGCGCGCGGATTGCCAGATCGCCGATGAGGGCCTGCGCGCCGCCGCGCGCGACGCCATCCTGCGCCGCGTCGTGCCGGAATTGCTCAAGGCCCACCATTTCCGCGCCACGCGCATGGAGCGCTACATCGTCGCCTGCTACGATTCAGCCGATCGCGGCCATTTCGGCGCGCATCGCGACAACACGACGTCCGGCACGGCGCATCGCCGCTTCGCCGTGACGATCAACCTCAATGCCGAGGAATTCGAGGGCGGCGAACTGCGCTTCCCGGAATACGGGTTGCGATCCTGGCGCGCACCGACGGGGGGCGCGGTCGTATTCTCGTGCTCCCTGCTGCACCAGGCGCTGCCGGTGACGGCAGGGCGACGCTACGCCTTCCTGCCATTCCTCTATGACGAGGCAGCGGCGAAGCTGCGCGAGGCGAATAACGAGAAGCTCGGCGACGGGGTCGGAGCCTACCGGTCCGCTCCGGCGAAGGCGGGCTGACCCGCCGCGCCTCACCCTTCGAGTTCGGAATCCCAGTACAGGTAGTCGCGCCAGGATTGATGCAGGTAGTTCGGCGGGAACGACCGCCCATTCTCCTGCAATTCCCAGGAGGTCGGCTGGCGCGGTTCCTGGCGGGGGATCATCGCGCATTCGCGCGGCAGGCGGCTGCCCTTGCGCAGGTTGCACGGCCCGCAGGCGGTCACGACGTTTTCCCAACTCGTCCGCCCGCCACGCGAGCGCGGGATGACATGGTCGAAGGTCAGTTCCGGCGTCGGGCGACCCGCACCGCAGTACTGGCATTCGAAACTGTCGCGCAGGAAGACGTTGAAGCGCGTGAAGGCCGGCCGCCG
>JAYRJZ010000140.1:0-11703 GCA_041906015.1 Roseomonas sp. | reverse complement strand
CACCCCACCAGGATGCTGGGCATCCTGGACCGCAATCTTCTGGTGCCGGGCACGATAGGTAAATTGCCCGCCGAGCGCGCGCCGTGCGCAGGAGCGGGTTTCGGCACCGTCCTGCCCGTGGTGCGCGGCGCCAGGTCGAGGTTTCCAAAGGCCTTTCGGCCTTTGGTGGGGTGAGCTCGAGAGGGGCAAGGCCCCTCTCGATCGAGGGCGGCCGCTGTCGCGACCCTGGGGGGCTTGCGCGCATTCCCGTGCCGCGCTCACGTGGCGCCGCGTGAAACCGAGGGAACGTCATGCCAGGCCTGAAGCTCATCACCTTTTCCGACGCCGCGGGCAGCCGCGCGGGCGTGCTGCTGGATGGCGGGCGTGTGCTCGACCTGGGGGCGGCGATGCCGCCGGCGCGCGACATGATCTCATTGATCGAGGCCGGGCCGACCGCGCTTGCCGCCGTGCGGGCGCTTGCCGCGAATCCGCCGGCCGGCGCGGTGCTGCCGGTCTCCGCTGTCGCCCTGCAGGCGCCCATTCCGCAGCCGCGCCGCAACGTCTTCTGCGTCGGGCGCAACTACATGGACCATGTCGCGGAAGGTGACCGCACCCGCGGCATCACCAGTTCCGAGGTGCCGAAATACCCGCAATTCTTCACCAAGGCCGCCGATACCGTCATCGCGCCGGGCGCGCCGGTCCCTTCGCATACCGGCATCACGCAATGGCTGGACTATGAGGTCGAGCTCGTCGCGATCATCGGCACCGCCGGGCGCGACATCCCGAAGGAGAAGGCGCTCGACCACGTCTTCGGCTGGACCATCGGCAATGACGTGACGGGGCGCGACCTGCAGCGCCGGCACGGGCAGTGGTTCAAGGGCAAGTCGCTCGACCGTTCCTGTCCGCTGGGCCCGGTGATCGTCCCGCGCGAGGACCTCGATGCGACGGACCTCGCGATCGGGCTCAAGATCAACGGGCAGCAGCGCCAGGCTTCGCGCACCTCCAAGATGATCTTCGACGTGAAGGAGATCATCCACCAGCTCTCGGCCGGCTTCACGCTGCTGCCCGGCGACGTGATCATGACCGGCACGCCGGAAGGCGTCGGCTATGCGATGCAGCCGCCGCAGACGCTCAAGACCGGCGATGTGATGGAGCTGGAGATCGAGGGCATCGGCGTCCTCACCAACGCCATCGGCGACTGACGGCGCGGGCCGGAGAGAGGCGCTGCCTCCCTCCGGCCCTGCCTGTCACAGGCTGCGCGCCAGCGCGACGAGCTGGTCCGTCGCGATGCCCCAGCCTTCCTGGAAGCCCATCGCCTCGTGCTTCGCGCGACCTTCGGGCGTCGCATGCATCGCGACGGCACGATAGAAGGTGCCGCCGCCCTTCGGCTCGAAGCTGATGATGCCGGTGAAGAAGGGCTCCGCGCCGGGGCGGAAGCCTTCGGTCAGCGCGTCGGTCCAAACCAGGCGCCGCTCCGGCACCACTTCGAGGTAGCAGCCGCGTCCCGGCATCGCTTCCCCGTTCGGGCCGCGGATGACCGAGTTGAAGCGGCCGCCGGGGCGCAGCTCGATCTCGATATCCGTCGCGCGCCAGGGCACGGGGCAGAACCATTTCTCGAGCAGCGCCGGCTGCGTCCAGCAGGCCCAGAGCTTGCCGGGTGCTACGTCGATCTCGCGTTCCAGCACCAGGTCGAGGGCGGGATCGGCCACCGCCGTCATGCCGGCTGCTCCGGGAAGACGCCGACGAGCCACAGCACGCCGAAGCGGTCCGCGACCATGCCGAAGGCAGGGCTGAAGAAGGTCTTGCCCAGCGGCATGCGGACTTCCCCGCCATCGGACAGCGCGGTGAAGAAGCGGTTCGCTTCCGTCGCGTCGCGCGCGGGCAGGGAGATGCCGAAGCCCGAGAAGGCCGCCGCCCCGGCGCAGCCGCCATCGGAGACGAGCAGCGTCGAATCACCGATCTTCAGCTCGGCATGCATGATCTTCCGCTCGCTGCCCGGTGGCAGCATGCCCGGTGGCGGCGGGTCGGGCGCGTCGCTGTTGCGCATCAGCATGGTCGTCTCGGCGCCCAGTGCGGTCTTGTAGAAGCCGATCGCCTCCTCGGCGCGGCCTTCGAAGAAGAGGTACGGGGTGATGGGCATCGCGCGTCCTCCGCCTCAGATCTCGACCAGAACCTTGAACCCGCCATAGATCATGCGCTTGCCGTCGAAGGGCATTTCCTCGCCCTGCGCCTTGAGCCGTTCGTCCGCCATGATCTTCGTCCAGCCTTCGTCGCGGACCTCCTTCGATGGCCAGGTCATCCAGGAGAAGACGACGGTCTCGTCCTCCTCCTGCTTCACCGCGATGCGGAAGGAGGTGAGCTTGCCCTCGGGAACGTCGTCGCCCCAGCACTCGACCATCGAGAGCATGCCGAATTCCTTGAAGATCGCGCCGGCCTTCTCGGCATGCTCGCGATAGGCGTCCTTCTTCGCGTTGGGTACCGACACGAGGAAGCCATCGACATAGGTCATGGACGTTTCTCCTTTTCCTGTCCCGTCAGGATGCGTTGGCCGCCGCTTCCAGCGCGGCGGCGTCAAGCTTCACCATGGTCATCAGCGCGGCCATGACGCGGCCCCGCTGCGCCGCGTCGCCGTCCTTCATCAGGCGCGGCAGCACCTCCGGCACCACCTGCCAGGAGAGGCCATAGCGGTCGGTCAGCCAGCCGCAGGCCTGTGCCTTGCCGCCAAGCAGCAGCCCGTCCCAGACGCGGTCGAGCTCGTCCTGATCCGCGCAGGTCACCACCAGGGAAACGCCATTGGTGAAGCCCGGTTGCGGCGCCGCGTTGAAGGCCAGCATCGGCCGGCCGGCGAGGGTGAAGGTGACCATCAGGATCGAATCCGCCGCACCGGGCACTTCCGGCGGGCGGGCGATGACCTCGCCGATCGCGGAGTTGGGGATGGTGGCGCAGTAGTGGCGCACGGCCTCCTCGGCCTCGGTGGCGAACCACAGGCAGGCGGACAATTCGGTCACGACGTTGTCTCCCGGAACAGCAATGCGACGTAGTGGCGCAGGTGGCGCAGGCTCTCGATCGCCCGATCGGGGCCTTCCTCGGCCTTGGCGAGGACGAAGGCGCCCTGGATCACCGCCATGATGTGCTCGGCCAGGCCCTCGGCCGTGAAGCCGGTGATGCCGCGCGCCTGCATCGCCGCGGCGATGTCCTGTTCGAGCGGTGCGGCATGGAGGCGGATGCCAGCCTCGCAGGCGATGCGGATGGCCGGATGCGTCGCGTAGGTTTCCTGCACCATCATCCCGAGCAGGCAGGTGAAGTGCGCCAGCGAGCCGCGGAAGATGTGCGTACGGAAGTCGAGATAGGCGAAGACACGGTCGAGCGGATCGTCATGGTCGCGCCAGCCGGAACGCTCGAACAGCGCTTCGAGCCATTCGCTGAAATGCGCCGCCGCGGCGATGCCGAGCGCTTCCTTGCTGCGGAAGTGATGGAAGAAGGCGCCCTTGGTCATGCCGGCGGCGGCGCAGATCTCATCCACCGAGGTGCCGGCGTAGCCCTTGGTGCGCAGCAGGGTCAGCGCGGCGTTCAGCAGATGGGTCCGGCCTTCGGTGCGGCGGGGGCGGGGTTGTTCCATCGGCGCTGACCATACCGACCAGTCGGTATGGTCAGGAAGTGACGTCTCCGTGATGAGGCTGGAACATTTAACAATTTGGTTGACTATCGCCGCGCCAACTTCATATTCAACTACATGGTTGAATTAAACGCCCCGGCCCTGGACGCCGTCTTCCACGCCCTTGGCGACGCCACGCGCCGCCAGATGCTGCGTGACCTCGCGGACGGTCCGCGCAGCGTCGGCCAGCTCGCCGAACCCTTCGTGATCTCGCTCGCCGCCGCCTCGAAGCACATCAAGGCGCTGGAACATGCCGGGCTGATCCGCCGCGAGGTACGCGGGCGGACGCATCTCTGCCGCCTGGAACCAGGTCCGCTCGCCAATGCCCATGACTGGCTCGGCTTCTACGAGCGCTTCTGGACGAGCCGCCTCGACATCCTCGACCGCCTCCTCCGCGAGGAGGACGCGACAACCCCCCGAGAGACAGGAGACGATCCATGAACGACCTCGCCCCCCACGGCGCCTATGGCACGCTGATCGAGCCCATGACGCTGCAGATCCAGCGCCTGCTGCCCGGCCCGATCGAGCGCGTCTGGGCCTACATCACGGACGGCGAACTGCGCCGGAAATGGCTCGCCGCCGGCGCGATGGCGCTACGCCCCGGCGCGCCCTTCGAATTCGTCTGGCGCAACGATGAACTGAACGATCCGCCCGGCCGCCGGCCCGAGGGCTTCGACGCGGAACACCGCCTGGCCTGCGAGGTGCTGGAAGTCGACCCGCCGCGCCGCCTCGTCATCTCCTGGGGCCGCAGCGATGGCGTCACCTTCGAACTGTCCCCGGCGGGGCAGAAGGTGCTGCTGACGCTCACGCATCGGCGCCTGCCGGATCGCGACATGCTGCTGAAGGTCTCGGCCGGCTGGCACGCGCATCTGGACGTGCTGGCGGCGCGGCTGGCGGAGGTCGCGCCGCCCGACTTCTGGGAAGAATGGCTGCGGCTGAAGGCGGAATACGCGCGGCGGATTCCCGGCTGAGGAGAAGGCGGGACCGAGAGGGGCGCCGCCCCTCTCGGGCTCTCCCCGCCAGGTGGCCGTGCCACCTGGACCGCCGGGAGCCGGGGCCCGGCGTGCAAGGGCGCCCCGGTGCGTTAGGCGGTGGTGCCGAAGCCGTCCTGGAGAGCAAGCCATTGCGTCATCAGGGCGGGGCCATCGGCCGCGAACTGCTCGTCGAGCACGTGGGAGGCCGTGATGCGCTCCATCCGGAAATGGCGGAAATCGTCACGTAGCTCGCACCATGCGCCCAGCACGGTCGCGTCGACGTAATACACCAGGGCGATCGGCCATATCGTCCGCTCGCTCTGCCGGCCTTCGGCATCGGCATAAGTCATCCGCACCTTCCGTCTGTCGCGGATGGCGCGCCGCAGCGCCCCGGGATCGATTCCGCGCGGCGTGGCCGTATCGCCGTCCGACACGAAGAAGGGCGCCGTGGCGAGACCGCCGCGCAGGGCCTCGGGCAGAACCGTCGTCACCTTGGCCAGCACGTCGTCCGCGGCACGCCGCAGCCCGTCATCCCGCAGGCGGCGGATCATGCGCATGCCGACGACGATCACATCGACCTCGTCGGGCGTGAAGTTCAGCGGCGGCAGGTCGAAGCCGCGGCGCAGGACGTAGCCGATGCCGGCAGCCCCCTCGATGGGGATTCGCCGGGCCTGGAGCGTTGCTATGTCGCGGTACACGGTACGCACCGTGACCTCCAGCCGCTCGGCGAGGGTCGCCGCGGTCATCGGACCTTCGGCGACGCGCAGCGCCTGCAGGATGTCGAACAGCCGATCGGCGCGTCGCATTGGGACCCCCCCCGGAAACCGTTCACGCGGACCTGTCTCTCCTGACATAATGCTGTCAGGAGCACATCGATAGGGTCCCCGCCGGCAACGCATCGGGAACCCTGTCATGTCCAGCGATTCAAACAGCCTGCTGATCGCCGGGCGAAGCACTCATCAACCCCGGGCCGAGCGTGGACCGGCCGGCGGCAGCCTGATCGTCGCCATGTCGGCCATCGCGTTCAGCACGGCCGGACTCTTCACGCAGCTGGTGTCCACGGATGTCTGGACGATGCTGTTCTGGCGCGGATTGTTCGGCGGGCTGCTCATCGCCGGCTTCATCGCCTGGCAGGAGCGATCGAACTGCATCGGCGCCTGCCTGGCCATCGGGCGGGCGGGATTGCTGGCGGCCACCTGTTCCACCCTCGGCACCATCTGCTTCGTCCTGGCCCTGCGCGCGACGGCCGTCGCCGACGTCACGATCATCTACGCCACCGCACCTTTCATCGCGGCCGGAATCGCTTGGTCATGGGGCGGCGAGAAGCCTCGCGGCGCCACCCTGGTCGCGAGCGCCCTGGCGTTGCTCGGCGTGGTCGCGATGGTCGGTGGCGGGTCTGAGGGCGGGGCGCTTTTCGGTCAGGTGCTGGGTTTCGCGATGACGGCGCTGCTGGCGCTCATGATGGTCGTGATCCGCAGGAACCGTCATGTCTCCCTGCTGCCCGCCGCCTGCCTCTCCGCCTTCGCCTGCGCGGCGCTCGTCCTGCCCCTGGCGAGCCCCGCCGCCGTCACGGCCGGGGAGCTCGCAGGGCTCTTCGCCTTCGGCACGACGCAGTTCGGCCTGGGCCTGCTGCTGCTGACCATCGGCAGCCGGCGTGTGCCGGCGACGCGGGCCTCGCTGCTGGGCAATCTGGAACTGCCCTTCGCGCCGCTCTGGGTCTGGCTGGCCTTCGGGGAGGTGCCGGCGCCCGCGGCCGTTATCGGGGGTGCCATCGTCGCCGCCGCCATTGCGCTCGACCTTGCAGCCGACCGCGCCCGACGAGATCCGGCATGACCGCCCTTTGCGCCGGGGCCGGTCCGAAACAGCGGAAGCGGCAATGCAAGGGGCCCTGTTCCGTGGTGGGGGGAGGTTAGGAACGGGGTGCGCGCCCCTCTGCAGCGCGCCGTGCCGCGAGGACTATAGGAAATAATACCTTGCTGCCGCTGCTGGCTCGCGCTAGCCTGGCGGCGCGCTCTTTGACCTCGTCCATCCGCCCCCAGCCCGCGCTCTCGCGGCCCTCTCGGCATTTGTCCAAAACCGACATCCTCGCCCCGCCTAAAAGTTTAAAAACTTAAAGCGATACAGCGCCCCGCTCGGCGGCCCGTGCCACGCATCCCGCGGTTGACACCCCGGAATGGGGCCCCTAGAAGCGCCCCCTCACGAGGTAAGCCATGAAGATCCGCAATTCCCTGAAGACCGCGAAGACCCGCGACAAGAACTGCGTGCTGGTGCGCCGCCGCGGCCGCGTCTACGTCATCAACAAGAAGAACCCCCGGCTGAAGGCCCGCCAGGGCTGAGGTCACCCGCCAGGGTGTGCCTGGGGAAGGGGGCTCCGGCCCCCTTTGTCATGCCTGGGGTCGGCGTCGCCAGACGCTGCTGACGCCGTGCCGGACCCGGTGCGGCGCCAAAGGTCGTGCGCGCTACTTGCCGCTCTGGCCGCCGATGGGCGTCAGCGTTTCGGTGCCGATGCCGCCGCCCTGGCCCTGCGTCCAGGTGCCGAGCAGCCGGCCATCCGGCTGCACGGCATAGACCGCGACGCCGGTATCGCCCTGCATGGTGTAGCCGACCACCAGCAGCGGCCCTTGCGGGATCAGGATGGCCACGCCCTGCGCCGTGCCGCCGCCCGCATTCCAGGTGACCCGCCAGGTATTGGTGCCGGTCGGCTCCAGCATGGCCGTGCCGCCATAGCGTTGCCCGTCCGGGCTCTGGCCCTCGACGCTGTAGCCGCCCTGGCGTTGCGCCAGGACCGGCCCTGTCAGGGCGACCGTCAGCGCGGCCGCGATGATGGTGCTGCGCATCCTTCTCCTCCGCCCCGGCAGGGCCTGCAGCCTGCCGGGTTCGGTGCGGCCATGCAACGCTTGCCGCGGCCCCGTGCGATGCGCATCTTCCGCCTGTCGGAGGAAGCCCGCCGTGATCACCCTGCCAGCCCCGAAGCCCGAGATCCTTGCCCGCAAGGCCGAGATCATCGCCGCCCTGTCCGCCATCGTGCCCGGTGACGGCGTGATCAGCGAACCGACCCGCCTCAAGCCCTACGAAACCGATGGCCTGGCCGCCTATCGCCAGGTGCCGCTCGCCGTGGTGCTGCCGCGCACGACGGAGCAGGTCGCCGCCGTGCTGCGGTACTGCCACGCGAACGGCGTGCGCGTGGTGCCGCGCGGCGCCGGCACCTCGCTGTCCGGCGGCGCGCTGCCCATGGCCGATGCCGTCGTCATCGGCCTGATGCGCATGAACCGGATTCTCGAAATCGACCTCGAGGACCGCTTCGCCATCGTCGAGGCCGGCGTCACCAACATCGGCATCACCAAGGCCGTGGAAGGCGACGGCTTCTTCTACGCTCCCGACCCATCCTCGCAACTCGCCTGCATGATCGGCGGCAACGTCATGATGAATTCCGGCGGCGCGCATTGCCTGAAATACGGCGTCACGGCGAACAACCTGCTCGGCGTGAAGTTCGTCACCATCGAGGGCGAGATCATCACCATCGGCGGTGCCCATCTCGATGCCGCGGGCTATGACTGGCTCGGCCTGATCACGGGGTCCGAGGGCCAGCTCGGCCTGGTCACCGAGGTCACCGTGCGCATCCTGCGCGGCCCCGAGGGCGCACGCGCCATGCTCGCCGCCTTCAAGGGCACCGAGATCGCGGGTGCCGCCGTCGATGCCATCATCGGATCGGGCATCATCCCCGTCGCGCTGGAGTTCATGGACAAGCCCTGCATCCATGCCTGCGAGGCCTTCGCCCATGCCGGCTACCCGCTCGATGCCGAAGCGATGCTGATCATCGAGGTCGAAGGCAGCACCGCCGAACAGGACGACCTGCTGAACCGCATCAAGGCGATCTGCGAGCGCTTTGACCCGATCAGCCTCAAGGTCGCCGAATCGGCCGAGCAATCGCTCGCCATCTGGAAGGGCCGCAAGGGCGCCTTCGGCGCCGTCGGCCGCATCAGCCCCGATTATCTCTGCATGGACGGCACCATCCCGACCTCGGAGCTGCCCTTCGTGCTGAAGCGCATCGGGGAGATGAGCCAGCAATACGGCCTCGGCGTCGCCAACGTCTTCCACGCCGGCGACGGCAATCTGCATCCGCTGATCATGTTCGATGCGAACGATGCGGATTCCTTCCATCGTGCCGAATCCTTCGGTGCCGACATCCTCAAGCTCTGCGTCGAGGTCGGCGGCTGCCTGACCGGGGAGCATGGCGTCGGCGTCGAGAAGCGCGACCTGATGACCGTGCAGTTCACCGCGCGTGAACTCGACCAGCAGCGCGCCATCAAATCGGCCTTCGACCCGCAATGGCTGCTCAACCCGTCGAAGGTCTTCCCGCTCCAGGACATGCCCATGGCCGCCGAATGAGCGACGTGCTGTCACCGCCCGACGAAGCCGGCCTTGCCGCGGTCGTCGCCGCCGCGCATGCGGCGCGCGAGCCGATTGCCATCGAGGGCAATGGCTCGAAGCGCGGCCTGCTGCGCCCCGTGCAGGCGGCGCGCACCGTCTCCACGCGCAACATCTCCGGCATCACGCTGTATCGCCCGGCGGAGCTCGTCCTTTCCGCCCGCGCCGGCACGCCGATCCCTGAGATCGAGGCCGCGCTCGCCGAGAAGGGGCAGCACCTGATCGCCGAACCGCCCGACACCCGTGCGATCTTCGGCACCGACCGGCCGGCGACGCTGGGCGGTATCGTCGCGGCGAACCTGTCCGGGCCACGTCGCGTCACCTGGGGCGCGATGCGCGATCATGTCCTCGGCATCCGCTTCGTGAACGGCGCGGGCGAGGTGATGCGTTCCGGCGGCCGTGTGCTGAAGAACGTCACCGGCCTCGACCTGTGCAAGCTGCTGGCGGGGTCCTACGGCACGCTCGGCGTGATGACGGAGATCACGCTGAAGGTGCTGCCTGCGCCCGAGGCGACCGGCACGCTGCTGATCGCCGTCGCGGATGCCGAGATGGGTGTGCGCGCGTTGTCGGCAGGCCTGGGCAGCCCCTTCGGTGTTTCGGCGGCGGCGGTGCTGCCCGGTGACCCGATGATGGCCGCGCTGCGCATCGAGGATTTCGCCGCCTCCGTGACCTATCGCCTGGCGCGGCTGCAGGACGCGCTCGCAGGCTTCGGCCGCACTACGCAGATCGAGGGCGAGGCGGCCCGCGCCCTCTGGCGCGAGGTGCGCGACGCCGCGCCGCTCGCCGCGACGGCAGAGGAGGCGGTCTGGCGCATCTCCGTCCGCCCCTCCGCCGGCCCTGCCATCGCGCAGGCGGCCGGGGCGCTCGGTGGTCGCGCGCTGCTCGACTGGGGTGGCGGCCTGGTCTGGGTGGCCGCACCCCCGACCGCCGAGGCACACCAGGCCCTGACGGAGGCCGCCGCCCGAACAGGCGGCACCTGCACCCTGTTCCGTGCGCCGGAGACGCTGCGCCTCGCCGTGCCCGTGCTGCCCGCGGAGCCGGTTCCGCTCGCCGCCATCGGCCGGCGGGTGAAGGCCGTGCTCGACCCGGCGGGAATCCTCAATCCCGGTCGCATGCACGCCGGCTTCTGACGGATGGGCCGTGCCCGTCGCGCCGATGCGCCTCGGTGACAGCCAAAAGAAGGAGGGGGCGCGGGGGAGTTCTCTCCCCCGCCCTTGCGCTTCGCTTCTGCGCTTCTAGGGTGCGCGGCGAGAGATCGAGGAGGCGCCCCATGGCTGGCCGCAAGCACCGTATCGCCGTCATTCCCGGCGATGGCATCGGCAAGGAGACGACGCCGGAGGGCCTGCGCGTGCTGGATGCCGCCGCCCGCCGCTTCGGCTTCGAGCTGGAGCTGACGCATTACGACTGGTCCTGCGAGACCTATGCCCAGACCGGCAAGATGATGCCGGATGACGGGATGGACCGGCTGCGCGACAGCGACTCCATCTTCCTCGGCGCGGTGGGCTGGCCTGGCGTTCCGGACCATGTCTCCCTGTGGGGCCTGCTGATCCCGATCCGTCGGCAGTTCGACCAGTATGTCAGCCTGCGGCCGTGCAAGCTGCTGCCCGGTTCGAAGTCGCCGCTGGCCAATCGCGGGCCCGAGGACATCGACTTCTATGTGGTGCGCGAGAATACCGAGGGTGAGTATTCCTCGATCGGCGGCAAGATGTTCCCTGGCACGGACCGCGAATTCGTGTCCCAGCAGACGGTGCTGACGCGCATCGGCTGCGACCGCATCATGAAATACGCCTTCGAGCTGGCGATGACGCGCAAGCGCAAGAAGGTGACGAGCGCGACGAAGTCGAATGGCATCACCTTCACCATGCCGTACTGGGACGAACGCTTCGACGCGATGGCGAAGAACTACCCGGAGGTGACGACGGACCAGTTCCACATCGACATCCTCTGCGCGCATTTCGTCCAGCATCCGGACTGGTTCGACGTGGTGGTGGGGTCGAACCTGTTCGGGGACATCCTGTCGGATCTCGGCCCGGCGGTGGCGGGGTCGATCGGCATCGCGGCGTCCGCCAACATCAACCCGGAGAAGACCTTCCCGTCGATGTTCGAGCCGGTGCACGGCTCGGCCCCGGACATCGCGGGCAAGTTCATCGCGAATCCGATCGGGCAGATCTGGTCCGGAGCGATGATGCTGGAGCATCTCGGCGAGAAGGATGCGGCGGACTGCATCGTCCAGACCATCGAGAAGCTGCTTGCCGAGGGCGGGCCGCGCACCCGCGACATGGGCGGTCAGGCCGGCACGCTGGATGTGGGCAAGGCCATCGCCGAGGCTGTGGCGGCCGGCTGACGGCAAAGGGGGCGCTTCACAAGGTGACATGTGAGGCGCCCGCCGCTTGAACGGCAGGGATGCTGACGCTAGTCTATGGCAGCACTTGAGAACGACTCTCAACTGCATTTGCGAATGACTCTCAACTGCCACCGCGAGGAGTAGCCCATGGGCCGGGATTTCAGCCACATCGCGCGACGCTGCGAACGCGCCGTGGTCACGGCCTATCGGGAATTGCGCGAGCAGGGCAATGGCGACATGCCGGCCTTCCGGGCCTGCACGGCGCTGTACCGCATCCACCATCCGGAATCCTCGGTGAACGAGGCGCAGCGCCTGGTCGCCGA
>JAYRJZ010000009.1:0-82076 GCA_041906015.1 Roseomonas sp. | reverse complement strand
CCCCGGAACCCCACCCCACCAAAGGCCGCAGGGCCTTTGGAAACCGACACCGGGCATTGGGCACGAGCCGCGTGCGGACCCCTTCCAGGAAGCGCCGGGCAGCCGTTCAGCGCTTCGCCAACGCCGCGACGAAGCCCGCGAGATAGTCGCCCAGCATCTTCTTCACCGCCGCATCGGTCAGCGCGCCCTCGGCATCGAACACCCCGCCCGCGCGCGAGACCATCAGCCGCCCGCCGGTCCACAGCTCGCAGCCGAGCGTGCGCAGCACGGGCAGCCAGGCGTTCTGCGCGAGGATCGTCCCGAAGCCACCCGGCGAGGCACCGATCAGAGCCACGCGGCGTCCGGCGAAGACCCGCGCCGCATCGGCCGGCGGGCGAGACAGCCAGTCGATCGCGTTCTTGAACGGGCCTGGGATCGAGTTGTTGTATTCGGGCGTGACCAGCAACAGCCCATCGGCCGCGGCGATGCGGTCCTTCAGCGCCGCGACAGCCGGCGGAATGCCCTCGGCGGCCTCGAGATCACCGTCATAGAGCGGGATGCCGTGGATGGTCTCGACCGAGAGTTCGGACCCCGCCGGCATCAGCCCGGCGGCCGCGCGCAGCAGGGCCGTGCTGAAGGAGCCGCGCCGCAGGCTTCCTGATACGCCGACGATCTTCATGGCAGAGTCCCTCATTCCGCTGTCCGCCCGATCATCGCCCGGATGGCGCCGAAGGGCTATCGGCAGGCCACGACCACCTGCTCCGGCCCGCTGACGACGCGGCCATGGCGCATGCCGCGGCTGTTCTCGCGGATGGTCGTCACCTCGCAGCGGCGCGCTGCCGCGGGCACGGCTGCCATGATGCCGGATTCCATCCCCTCATACCGGCAGACCAGCCGATAGGGCTGGCGATTGCCGCCGAGGTCCCACCATTCCCGCCGCCCGCGCTGATCGGCGTCGGGGCGGAGCTGGACGCGCTCGGACGGGTCGCCCTCGAAGAGGTCGGCGCCGCGCAGCCAGTGCCGTTCGGGTTCGGGCCGCACCTCCCAGCCATTCGGGGCGCGGATCTCGTCGCGGGATAGCACCTCGACCGAGGGCGGGCAGGCGATGAGCGGCGGCGGCGGCGCGCGGGAGGCCTGCTGCGCCTCCGCGGCGCCGGCGGCGAGCAGCAGGGGCAGGACAGCGAGGACAGGACGCATGGGGCTCTCCGGCGTCAGGGGCGAAGGAAGCGTTCCGTGATCTCGTGGGCGATGCGCCCGGTCTCGTCGATGGGCGCGCGGGCGAAGGGGGTCGGAGCCTCCGCCAACGGCCGCGCCTGGCCCGCAGCATAGAGGGTTTCGTGCAGCCTGTGGTGCCGCGCGCCAAGCCCGCCCGGATCGGCGACGAAAACCGGCACGGCGGTGGCCAGCGCCTCGGAGAGCATGGAGACGGAATCGCCCGTGACCACCACGGCATCCGCCCAGGCGAGAATGCCGGCATAGGGGTTCGGCCCGGCATCGCCCCAGCGATGGAAATGATGGGGAATGCCGGCCAGCGCCACGGCCACGGCGGCTTCCGCCGGGCGCCCGGTGCGGCGGGATCCGGTGGCCAGCACTGATCCCGCGAAGCCCGCGACCTGACGCGCGATGGCGCCTGCGATGGAAGGGTCCATGCCTTCCGCGCGCGGCGGGCCGCCCAGCAGCAGCCCGATGCGCGGGCCGGGCAGCGCGCCGAAGGCGGCCCATTCCTGCCGTGCCGCGGCCAGGCGCGCGGGAGACATGCGGTGCGCGGCGCCGAGGATCGGGACCACGTTCGACGCCTCGGGCGGCGAATCGTGGCGGCCGATCACCAGCAGGTCGAAGGACCGCTCGGCGAAGCCCGGGCGCATGCAATGGACGGTGCGGACGCCCCGCCGGCCGAGCCAGAGGGCGACCGGTGCGCTGCGCCGCCCGGCGGAGATCGCGAGCCTCGGCCAGGGTGGGGTCATCTGCGCCCGCGTGGCCCCGGTCAGCCCCAGCCGCGTCGGCCAGCGCAGCGGCAACCGCGCCGCGGTGCTCCAGGCCAGGGGGATGGTCCGGAACGGCCGGCCGAGCCGTTCCGCGATGCCGATGGCCTGGGCGGCGGTGCCGGCGCGCGGGTCGGCCAGCACCCAGATATCGTCCGCCGATGTCTCGGTCATGGACGCGGCCGGCCCCGCCGATTACGACACTCCGTTGAAAGACCACCGCCAGGACGAACCGCCATGACCGCGCTGCACGCCTCCGACTGGGACCGCGACGCCGCCCTGACCACCGCGCGCATCCTTCTCGAGATCAAGGCCGTGAACTTCCGGCCCGAGGAGCCCTACACCTTCACCAGTGGCTGGAAGAGCCCCGTCTATATCGACTGCCGCAAGATCATCTCCTTCCCCCGGGCGCGCAACCGGATCATGGAGCTCGGCGTCGAGAAGATCGGTCGGCATGTCGGCTATGAATCGATCGACGTGGTGGTGGGCGGCGAGACGGCGGGCATTCCCTTCGGCGCCTGGATCGCCGACCGGATGATGGCGCCCATGGCCTATGTCCGGAAGAAGCCGAAGGGCTTCGGCCGCAACGCCCAGATCGAGGGCGAGGTCCCCGTCGGCCAGCGCACCCTGCTGGTCGAGGACCTGACCACCGATGGCGGATCGAAGATCCGCTTCGCCAACGCGCTGCGCGACGCGGGCGCGATCTGCGAGCATACCTTCGTCGTGTTCTTCTACGGCGTCTTCCCGGGGTCGTTCGAGAAGATGAAGGAGATGGGGCTGAACCTGCACCACCTCTGCACCTGGTGGGACGTGCTCGAAGTGTGCCGGGAACGGCCGTATTTCGCCGAATCCGCGCTGAAGGAAGTGCGCAAGTTCCTGGAAGACCCGGTGAGCTGGTCGGCGGCGCATGGCGGCGTGGCGAGCGTGGATGAGGCGAAGCTGAAGGACGCTGTCTGATGCGCCTGCGTGTCGCCGCGCTGCTGCTGGCGATGGCAGCGCCCGCCGCCGCCCAGCCGCGCGACACGCTCACCATCGGCATCACCCAGTACCCCTCGACCTTCCATCCCAACATCGAGAACATGGCCGCGAAGTCCTATGTCCTGGGCTTCGCGCGCCGGCCGCTGACGGCCTATGGCGCCGATTGGCGCCTCGCCTGCCTGACCTGCGAGACGTTGCCGACGCTGGAGAACGGCCTCGCCGAACGCGAGACGACGCCGGACGGCAAGGCGGGCATGCGCGTCACCTATCGCCTGCGCGACGGGCTGCGCTGGGGCGACGGCACCCCGGTTTCCTCGGAAGATCTGCGCTTCGCCTGGGAGGCCGGCCGCAACGCCGCCACAGGCTTCGGCCCCGCCGAGTTCTACCGCAGCGCCTATGAATTGATCGTCGTCGATCCGCGCACCGTCACGCTGCGCTTCGACCGCGTGACCTTCGAATATGCCTCCATGGGCGACTTCCAGCCCCTGCCCGCCCATGTCGAGCGCGAACGCTGGCTGGCCGATCCCCGCACCTACCGAACCCGCACCGCCTACGACACCGAGACCACCAACCCCGCCTTGTGGAACGGCCCCTTCCGCATCACCGCGGTGCAGCCCGGTGCCTCGGTGACGCTGGACCGCAACCCCGCCTGGAACGGCGCCGCGCCCCACTTCCGCCGCATCACCATCCGCACGGTCGAGAACACGCCCGCGCTCGAAGCCCAGCTCCTCGCCGGCCAGGTGGACATGGTGGCGGGCGAGCTTGGCCTGCCGCTCGAACAGGCCATCGCGCTGGAGCGGCGCACCGGCAACCGCTTCCGCTTCCACTACCAGCCAGGGCTGATCTACGAGCATCTTGACCTGCGCCACGATCACCCGGCGCTCGGCGATGCCCGCGTACGCCGCGCCCTGTTGATGGCAACGGACCGCGCGACGATCAGCGAACGGCTCTTCGCGGGCCGCCAGCCGGTCGCGCATTCCTCGGTCAATCCGCTCGATCCGATGTTCGATGCCGATGTGCGGCAATGGCCCTTCGACCTGGCCCGTGCCCGCGCCCTGCTCGATGAGGCCGGCTGGACGCCCGGCCCCGACGGCATCCGCCGCAATGCGTCCGGCGAGCGCCTGTCCCTCGAATTCATGACCACCGCCGGCAACCGTGCCCGCGAACAGGTCCAGCAGGTGCTGCAGGGCATGTGGCGCCAGGCGGGCATCGAAGCGCGCATCCGCAACGAGCCACCGCGCGTCTTCTTCGCCGAAACCCTGTCGCGCCGCCGCTTCCAGGGTCTCGCGCTGTTCGCCTGGATCTCCGCGCCGGAATCCGTGCCCCGCTCCACGCTGAACGCCGACGAGATCCCGCGCGAGGAGACCAACTGGTCCGGCCAGAATTTCGGCGGCTACCGCAATGCCGAGATGGACCGGCTGACGCAGGACATCCCCGAACAGCTCGACGTGCCGCAGCGGCGGGAGATGTGGCGCCGGCTGCAGGCCATCTACGCCGAGGAACTTCCCGCCATCCCGCTCTGGTTCCGCGCGGATGCGCATGTCTGGCCGCAATGGCTGGATGGCGTGCGGCCGACCGGGCAGCTCAACGTCTCCACCCTATGGGCCGAGGAATGGCGCGCACGCTGATGCTCGATCACGTCTCCATCACCGTCTCGGACCTGACGCGCGCCGCGCCCTTCTACGATGCGGTGATGGAGGCGCTGCACGTTCCCTGCGTCAGCCGGTCCGAGGTTGCGATCGGCTACGGCACCCGCAACCGGTCAGACGACGATGGCCACACCTACCTGTCGATCCGCGCGACGGGCGGGCCCATCCACCCGGATCGGCGCCATTGGTGCTTCCGCGCACCCGACCGCGCGGCGGTCGATGCCTTCCATGCCGCCGGCATGGCGCATGGCGGGGCGGATGATGGCGCGCCCGGGCTGCGCCAGCACTACCACCCTCACTACTATGCGGCCTTCCTGTGCGACCCTGACGGCAACCGCGTGGAGGCCGTATGCCACCGGGCGCCATGATGCGGCGCGGCGAACTGGCCAAGCGGGCCCCCAGGCGCCACAGTCCATTGCACCACGCCAGCACCGAACGACACATCGCCGGGGAGAGCACCCCGGCACGGAGCGAGCCATGAACACGTCCTACCGCAAGCCCCTTCCCGGCACCGGCCTCGACTGGTTCGACGCCCGCGCCGCGGTCGATGCCATCGCGCCCGGCGCCTATGACGGGCTGCCCTATACCTCTCGCGTGCTCGCCGAAAACCTGGTCCGCCGCTGCGACCCCGCGCTGCTGACCGATGCGCTGAAGCAGCTCATCGAACGCAAGCGCGACATCGACTTTCCCTGGTATCCCGCCCGCGTCGTCTGCCACGACATCCTCGGCCAGACCGCGCTGGTCGATCTCGCCGGGCTGCGCGACGCCATCGCCGAGAAGGGCGGCGATCCGTCCAAGGTGAATCCCGTCGTGCCGGTGCAGCTCATCGTCGACCATTCGCTGGCCGTCGAGCATGCTGGCTTCGAGAAGGATGCCTTCGCGAAGAACCGCGCCATCGAGGATCGTCGCAACGAGGACCGCTTCCACTTCATCGAATGGACGCGCCATGCCTTCGAGAACATGGAGATCGTCCCGCCCGGCAACGGCATCATGCACCAGATCAACCTGGAGCGGATGTCGCCGGTCATCTACACGAAGGACGGCGTCGCCTTCCCCGACACGCTGGTCGGCACCGACAGCCACACGCCGCATGTGGACGCGCTCGGCGTCATCGCGATCGGTGTCGGTGGGCTGGAGGCCGAGAACGTCATGCTCGGCCGGGCTTCCTGGATGCGCCTGCCGGACATCGTGGGCGTCGAGCTGACCGGCAAGGCCGCGCCGGGCATCACCGCGACCGACATCGTGCTGACGCTGACCGAGTTCCTGCGCAAGGAACGCGTCGTCGGCGCCTACCTGGAATTCTACGGACCCGGCGCGTCGAGCCTGACGCTCGGCGACCGCGCGACCATCTCGAACATGGCGCCGGAATACGGGGCCACGGCGGCGATGTTCTCGATCGACCAGCAGACCATCGACTACCTCCGCCTCACGGGGCGCGAGGAAGCGCAGATCAGGCTCGTCGAGACCTATGCCAAGGCCGCCGGGCTGTGGGCGGATACGCTGGCCAAGGCGCAGTATGAGCGCGTGCTCCACTTCGACCTCTCGACCGTGGTGCGCACCCTCGCCGGCCCCTCCAACCCGCATCGCCGCCTGCCGGTGTCCGACCTCGCCGCGCGCGGCATCGCCGCGCCGGTCACGCTGGAAGACGGGCTGATGCCGGATGGCGCGGTGATCATCGCGGCCATCACCTCCTGCACCAACACCTCCAACCCACGCAACGTCATCGCGGCGGGGCTGCTGGCGCGCAACGCGAACCGCGCGGGACTCACGCGCAAGCCCTGGGTGAAGTCCTCGCTGGCGCCGGGATCGAAGGCGGTCGCGCTGTATCTCGATGAGGCGGGGCTGACGAGCGAGTTGGAGAAGCTCGGCTTCGGCATCGTCGCCTTCGCCTGCACCACCTGCAACGGCATGTCGGGCGCGCTCGATCCGACGATCCAGCAGGAGATCATTGACCGCGACCTCTACGCGACCGCGGTGCTGTCGGGGAACCGCAACTTCGACGGGCGCATCCATCCCTATGCGAAGCAGGCCTTCCTCGCCTCCCCGCCGCTCGTCGTCGCCTATGCGATCGCGGGCACCATCCGCTTCGACATCGAGCGCGACGTGCTGGGCGTTGACGCCGCCGGCAAGGAGATCCGCCTCAAGGATATCTGGCCGAGCGATGCCGAGATCGACGCGGTCGTGACCGCCTCGGTGAAGCCCGAGATGTTCCGCAACGTCTATGCGCCGATGTTCGGCAATGCCGGGGCGCGGCGGAAGGTCAGCCCGCTCTACGACTGGCGGCCGCAGAGCACCTACATCCGCCGCCCGCCCTATTGGGAAGGCGCGCTGGCCGGTGAGCGCACGCTCCGCGGCATGCGCCCGCTCGCGCTGCTCGGCGACAACATCACGACCGATCACCTGTCGCCGTCCAACGCCATCCTCGGCGACAGCGCGGCCGGCGAGTACCTGGCGAAGATGGGCCTGCCGGAGGAGGACTATAACTCCTACGCCACTCATCGCGGCGACCACCTCACGGCGCAGCGCGCGACCTTCGCCAATCCGACCCTGGTCAATGAGATGGCGCGCAACGCGGATGGCAGCCAGCGCAAGGGATCGCTCGCGCGCGTCGAGCCTGAAGGCACGGTGATGCGCATGTGGGAAGCGATCGAGACCTACATGGATCGCAAGCAACCGCTGATCATCATCGCGGGTGCGGATTACGGCCAGGGATCGTCGCGGGACTGGGCGGCGAAGGGCGTGCGGCTCGCGGGTGTGGAGGCCATCGTCGCCGAGGGCTTCGAGCGCATCCACCGCACCAACCTGATCGGCATGGGCGTGCTGCCGCTGGAGTTCAAGCCGGGCACCAACCGCCTCACCCTCGGCCTCGACGGCACCGAGGCCTATGACGTCACCGGCGCCCGCACGCCGCGCGCCGATCTGACGCTGGTGATCCATCGCCGCGACGGCAGCGTGACGGAAGTTCCGGTCACCTGCCGGCTCGACACGGCGGAGGAAGTCTCGATCTACGAGGCCGGCGGCGTGCTGCAGCGCTTCGCGCAGGACTTCCTGGAGGCCGGCGCGGCGCCGCAGGGCCGCCAGGCGAGCTGACACGACCACAGGACACGACCATGGCCCACGCACCGCAGATCCGCATTCCCGCCACCTACATGCGTGGCGGCACCAGCAAGGGCGTCTTCTTCGTGCTCGGCGACCTGCCCGAAGTCGCGCAGGTGCCGGGCCCGGCGCGCGACCGGCTGCTGCTGCGCGTGATCGGCAGCCCCGATCCCTATGGCAAGCAGACCGACGGCATGGGGGCCGCGACGTCGTCCACCAGCAAGACCGTCATCCTCAGCCGCAGCAGCCGGCCGGACCATGACGTGGACTACCTGTTCGGCCAGGTGTCGATCGACAAGCCCTTCGTCGACTGGTCGGGCAATTGCGGCAATCTCTCCGCCGCGGTCGGGCCCTTCGCCATCACCAATGGCCTCGTCGATCCCGCCCGCGTGCCGCGCGACGGCATCGCCATCGTGCGCATCTGGCAGGCGAATATCGGCAAGACCATCATCTCCCATGTACCGATGACCAATGGCGCGGTGCAGGAGACGGGGGATTTCGAGCTCGATGGCGTGACCTTCCCGGCCGCCGAGGTGCAGCTGGAATTCATGGACCCGGCCGATGACGGCGATGGCGGATCGATGTTCCCCACCGGCAAGCTGGTGGACACGCTGGAGGTGCCGGGCATCGGCAGCTTCCAGGCGACCATGATCAATTCCGGTATCCCGACCATCTTCCTCGATGCCGACGCGCTGGGCTTCAAGGGCACGGAACTGCAGGACGACATCAACGGCGATCCCGCGCTGCTCGCGAAGCTGGAGACCATCCGCGCCCATGGGTCGCTGCGCATGGGCCTGATCAAGTCGGTCGAGGAGGCCGCCGGGCGCCAGCACACGCCGAAGGTCGCCTGGGTGTCACCGCCGAAGGACTATGTCGCCTCCAGCGGCAAGGCGATCGGCGCCGGCGATGTGGACCTGCTGGTGCGCGCGATGTCGATGGGCAAGCTGCACCACGCGATGATGGGCACCGCCTCGGTCGCCATCGCCACCGCGGCCTGCGTCCCGGGCACGCTGGTGAACCGCGCGGCCGGCGGCGGGGAGCGCGAGGCGGTCCGCTTCGGCCATCCCTCCGGCACGCTGCGCGTGGGCTCGCAGGCGGTACAGGCGAACGGGCAATGGTCCGTCACCAAGGCCATCATGAGCCGCAGCGCGCGCGTGCTGATGCAGGGCTGGGTGCATGTGCCCTTCGAGGGGTAGCGTCATGATCGCCGTGGCACAGGGCGGCCAGGCAGGCCTCTGAAGAGCATGGCCAGCCGGCGGCAAAGGAAGGTCCCGGGACGTCGGAGCGAGGCCAGGAGGCTGGGTCTGCGGTGACGCGGATCCTCGCCACCCGCCTCGCGCAGATCGCGCTGACGCTGGCGATCCTGTCCTTCTGTGCCTTCGCGCTGATCGCGCTCATGCCCGGCGACCCGATCGAGATGGCGATCGCCGGCGACCCGCGCCTGACCGGCGAGGATGCGGCGCGGCTGCGCGCGCTGCATGGCCTCGATCGCCCCTTCACCGAGCGCTACCTCGCCTGGGCCTCGGGCCTGCTGCGCGGCGAGTTCGGCTATTCGCGGCTGTTTGCCCAGCCCGTCGCTGCGCTGCTGGGCCCTGCGCTGCTGTCGACGCTGGCACTGGCGGGGACGGCGCTTGGCATCGCGCTGGTCGCGGGCGTCGCGCTCGGCGCGCTGGCGGCGTCGCGGCCGCGGATGGCGCCGCTGGTCGATGCCATTGCGGTGATGGGCCAGGCCATGCCGACCTTCTGGCTCGGCATCCTGCTCATCATCGCCTTCGCGGTGACGCTCGGCTGGCTGCCAGCGGGGGGCAGCGCCGATCACGGGCTGGGCCTCGCCTATCTGATCCTGCCGGTGGCGACGCTCGCCGTGGCGCATCTCGCCGCCTATGCGCGGCATTCGGCGGCGAGCCTCGAAGCCACGCTGACGGAACCGTGGATCCGCACCGCCCGAGCGCGCGGCGCCTCCGAAGCCGGTGTGCTGTGGCGCCACGCCTTCCCCAACGCGGCGCTGCCGATCCTGCAGATCGCCGCCCTCGATGCCGGCGCGCTGGCCGGTGGCGCGCTGGTGACCGAGACAGTCTTCGCGCGGCCCGGCATGGGCAAGCTGCTCTACGATGCGGTCATGGGCAACGACACCAACCTCGCCCTGGTCGCGCTGCTGCTGGTCGCGCTGGTGACGATGCTGGCGACGCTCGGCGCGGATCTCGCGCAACGCGGCCTCGACCCCCGGCTGCGCGAAGGATGACGCGGCTCGCGACAGGCCTCGTACTGCTGGCGGCCCTCGCCCTCGCCGCGCTGGCCGCGCCCCTTGTCGCGGCGGTGCTGGGGCACGATCCCTTCGCACCCGATCTCTTCGCGCGCTTCGAACCGCCCTCGGCGACGCATCCGCTGGGCACGGACGATCTCGGGCGGGACATCCTGCTGCGGCTGCTCTATGGCGCGCGGGTCTCGCTCGCGGTCGGGGTCGCGGCGGCGCTGACGGCGACGGTGATCGGCACCGCGGCCGGGCTCTTCGCGGCCTGGCGTGGCGGTGTGGCGGATGCGCTCGTCATGCGCCTCGCGGACTTCATGCTGGCGCTGCCGGCCCTGCCACTGCTGGTGCTGCTCGCCGCCGCCGACCCGTCGCGAATCGGGCTGCCGCCGCGCGGCGAGGCCGCGGGCGACGTGATGCGCATCGTCGCAATCCTCGCGATCTTCGGCTGGATCGGCGTGGCGCGGCTCGCGCGCGCCGCGGCGCTGGCCACGCTTTCCCGCGACCATGTCCGTGCCGCGCGCGCGCTGGGCGCGACCGAGGCCCGCATCCTGCGCCGCCACGTCCTGCCCGCCTTGCTGCCGCCGGTCGCCGTCGCCACGGCGCTCGCCGTCGCCGGCGCGATCCTCGCGGAATCGACGCTGTCCTTCCTCGGCCTCGGCATCAGCCCGCCGGCGCCCTCCTGGGGCAACATGCTCGCCAATGCGCAGGAACTGGTGTTCAGCGCGCCCTGGGCGGCGGTCTGGCCCGGATTGGCCATCATGGCGACCGTCACCGGCTGCACCCTGGTCGCCGACGGCCTTCGCAGGCGATAATCTGCCCGAAGGCACCCAACGCCCGCCACACTGCCAGGGAAAGCAGAACATGCCCTACACCCCGCTCGCCAACTCCATGATGGAGCTGCTTGCCCATATCAGCCTGCCCGCGGCTGAGCGGCAGTTCCCCAGCGGCGACACCGCGCTGACCGACCCGGGCACCGCGTTGCCGGGCACGCTGACCGGGCCCGAAGGGCTGATCGACCAGCTCCTCGCCGAGGTCGAGGAAGACCTGCGCGAAGGCCGCCTGCCGGCCGCCGGCACCGCGCTCGGGCTCGTCGGGACGCGGGTCAGCCTGGACGCCATGCGCGGCGCGCGGGCGCCACGGCATGTCGAGTGGCTCGCCGATCATCTGCGCAAGGCGGCGAATGAAATGGCCGCGAACCAGCCCGGCAAGGCGCTCAAGGCGGTGCGCCTGGCTCGTCTCGCGCTGCGTCCTTGAGAAATATGTCTGATCAGTCATTTAGCGGATAATCTTCCGACATGGAGGAAAGGCTAGGAAAGCGCAGGTGACGGATCCCCCCGACCGTGCCGATTCGACAGGTCTCAACGGCCGAAGGGATACCCCTGCCATGTTCCGCGCCTTTCTCCTCGCCGCCGGGCTGATGCTGGCCCTGGGCTCGCTGAGCCCGGCCGACGCCGCCCGTAGCCGCGCCCGCTCCACCGGCACCGAGGCGACCACCGCCTCGACCGACGCGCCACGCGCCTCGAGCCGCAGCAGCCGCCGCAACTCGGCGCAGCGCCAGCGGCGCAACCGTAACCAGGCGAGCGCCTCGCGCAGCCGCCGCGGCTCTCAGCACGCCTCGGCCGCCGGAACCCGCCGCTCGCGCGGCGGCAGCAGCGGCAGCAGCGGCGGCGCGGCGTCCACGACGGATTGACCGTCAGGCCAGCCGCCTGACGCAGCAAGGGGGCCGCAAGGCCCCCTTCTTGTTCGCGTGCCCGCTGCCGTGGGCACGGCCCCGGCGGGTGCCGCCCGCTCTCCGCCGGCTTGCTTCAGAGCAGTTCGACGCGCCCCGTCGCGAGATCGTAGATCCCGCCCTTCACGGCGAGGGTGCCGCGCCCGATGAGGTCGGTCAGCATCGGCGAGGACGTCTCCAGCCGCCGGACATTGTACTGGACATTGGCGACCAGGGCCCGCCGCGTCACATCGCCGCCCGGCTGGGCCAGCGCGGGCTCGATGCCGGGCTTCATCGCCGTGACCAGGCCCGCGATGCTGCCCGGAAGGGTATTGCGGCCCTGCTGCAGCGCATCGACGGTCGCATTCACCGCCCCGCAGCTCGTGTGGCCGAGCACCAGGATCAGCTTGGTCCCGAGCACCCCCGCCCCGAATTCCAGGCTGCCGAGCCCATCGGCCGTCACGAAGTTCCCGGCCACCCGCACGACGAAGAGGTCGCCCGGCGACTGGTCGAAGGCGAGTTCCGGCGCCACGCGGGAATCCGCGCAGCCCAGCACCGCGGCGAAGGGGTGCTGACCCTGCGCCAGGCTGGCGCGCCGGGCCGAGAAGTCCCGCTCCCGCGGCTGGTTGGCAACGTAGCGGCCATTGCCCTCCATCAGCGCGCGCAGAGCGGCGTCGGGCGTCAAGGGACGTTCAGCCGGCTGCGCATGGGCCTCGGGAGCCGCCACGGCGCCGGCGAGCAGCGCGGCACCGGCAGCGAAGAAAGAGCGACGCCCCAGGGTCATCGGATCGCAGGCAAAACACATGGCGTCAGCACCTTCGGCAGGATTGCTCGTTCAGAATGAACACGCTGTCATCCGCCGACTTCCGTCGCAAGTCGCGTGGCACAGCAGGGTCTGCCCCGCGAGCGGGGCGGCGCCCCATGCCGAGCCATGGGCGGAGGCCTCAAGGCCTCCGCCGGCTCCATCCGGTCAGGCCCCGATCGCGCCGCCGCCGCGCTTGACGATGGCAACCACCGAGGGGCGCGGCGGCATGCCCTCCCGGAAATCCGGCCAGCGCGTCGAGGGCCGGTCGAAGGAGGAGCCGCGATCCTCCGCCGGGTGCTGGATGGCCAGGAAGATCGTCGTGTCATCCGGCGTGAAGCAGGGCCCGCACACCTCGGCCCCGGTCGGCGCCTGGTAGAAAAGCCGCGTCAGCGCGCGCCCCGGACCCTGGGTATCGGCGGCATAGAGGCCATCGGCCACGCCGGCCTCGTTCTGCGCGCCATCGGTCGAGATCCAGATCCGCCCCTTCGCATCGAAGGCCATGTTGTCAGGACAGGACAGCCAGCCCTGGTCGCTGGTCGCGCGGTGATAGCGCGCCCCGGCATCCTGGCCGGGCTTGCCGGCGAGCAGGAAGATCTCCCACCGCGCCTCGGTCGCCGCATGGTCGGCACGGCCGTCGGCCATGGGTGGGATGACCTCGATGATATGGCCATGCGCGTTGCGCGCGCGCGGATTGGCGCGGCTGAGCTGGTCTTCCTTGCGGTTGCCGTTGTTGGTCAGGATGACATAGGTCCGCCCCGTCACCGGGTTGGTCTCCACATCCTCCGGGCGGTCCATCGGCGTCGCGCCGAGCAGGTCCGCCGCGCGGCGCGCATGGAGCACGACATCGCCCTGGCTGCGGAAGCCATTCGCCTCGGTCAGCGGCCCCTGGCCATGGACCAGCGGCAGCCAGGCGACCTTCCCATCATCGGCGAAGCGCGCGACGAACAGCGTGCCGTCATCGAGCAGATCGCGGTTCGCCGCGCGGTCGTTCGGGTTCCAGGCGCGGTTGGTGACGAACTTGTAGACGTAGTCGAAGCGCTCATCGTCGCCGGAATAGAAGACGACGCGGCCATCGGGGTTCACCACATGGGTGCAGCCCTCATGCTTGAAGCGGCCGAGCGCGGTGCGCTTCACCGGCTGGCTCTGCGGGTCGTAGGGGTCGAATTCGACGATCCAGCCGAAGCGGTTCGGCTCGTTCGGTTCCTTGTCGAGGTCGAAGCGTTCCTCGAAGCGGCCCCAGGGGAAGACCGCGCGCTCGACGATGCCATAGCGGCGATAGGCCTCGGCCTGGGCGCCCGTCTTCGCCGCGGCGCCGGAGAAGTAGTAGTTGAAGTTCTCCTCGGTGGTCAGGATCGTGCCCCAGGGCGTGTTGCCGCCGGCGCAGTTGTTGACCGTGCCGAGCACGCGCGTCCCGGTCGGATCGGCCTTGGTCTTGAGCAGGTCGTGGCCGGCGGCCGGGCCGCTCACACGCATCTCGGTCTCGGCGGTGATGCGGCGGTTGAGGCGGCTGTCGGCGACGGGTGCCCAGCGGCCCTCGGTGCGGCGGATCTCCACCACCGACAGCCCATGGGCCATCATCTCGACCTTCACCTGCTCGGCATTGGTGCGGCCGCGCGCGGCCTGGCCGGCGCCAAGGCCGGCGAACATCAGCTCGGCATTGGTGTATTCGTGGTTGACCACCAGCAGGCCGTGATCGGCGCTGCGCGAGCCCTGCGGCAGCGGCTTGAAGTCGATGAAGTCGTTGTTGTACCCGAACTGCCTCGCCTGGGCGGCCGAGGTCTGCGCGGCGGGGTCGAAGGCGGGCGCGCCGGGCAGCACGGCATCACCCCAGCGCAGCAGCACCTGGATCTCGTATCCCTCGGCCACGGCATCGCGCTGGGCGAGCTGATGGCGCAGTTCCGGGAAGGTCAGGCTGGACGGGCCGCCGGTCTCGGGCGCCACCTGCGCCTCGGCCCGCTGCGCGCCGGCGAGGAGCTGGTCGGCGAGCGTCGCGGCCGCGGCAGCGCCGCCCAGGCCGCGCAGCGCGGCGCGCCGGGTCAGGCGCCGCTCGACGATCGCGCCGATCGGATCATGCGGCGCGGGATTGCTGCCGATCTCCTCGATCTCGGCGGCATCGGGGGTGGCGTCGCTGGCATGGGTATCGGGCATGGCATTCCGTCCTGGGGGGCACCTGGGGCGGGCGGAATGTGCTCGGCGGTCGTGACGGAGGTATGAAGGTCCGGTTGCGATCAGAAGACAGTGCCGGCTTGACGCGATCGGTCATGACACAGCAACGCCGTGGCCCGACGAACGGCATCAATGGGGCGAGGAGAGGAAGCCGGGATAGGGGTGCTGCCCTTCTCCTGACCTTCCCTCGGCAAAGGTCCGGATGATTCCGCTGGACGGGAACCGGAGGGGCCCTGCCCCTCCGGACCACCCCGCCAGGCCACAGTGTGGCCTGGACCGCCGGCACTTGGCGCTGGGCGGCGATGTCCATGCGGAGGCCTGACAGCGCGTATCGGCCGCCAGCGCGGGCTTCGGCACCATTCTGCCCGTGGCGCACAACGCCAAATCGAGGTTTCCAAAGGCCTTTCGGCCTTTGGTGGGGTCCGGGGAGGGGCAAAGCCCCTCCCCGCTCCGTCATCGCCCCGTAGAGCTCAGCGCGTCTGATCCGCCGGCAGCAGGATCAGTTCGAACGCGCCCGACCCATTGCCCAGCACGCTCGCCCGCACGAAGGCATCGCCCTTGCGCGTCGCGTCCAGTTGCAGGCGTGAGGAGAGGCCTTCCCCGCCGTCATCGTCCTCGGCCAGCACCTGACCGTTCGAATCGAGCAGTTCGAGCACGGTGTCCGTCCCGTCGCGCAGTTCCCGCGTCGCGACCGCCCCGCCGCCGGCCGGCAGGCGGAAATAGGCCGACTGCCCGCGCCGCAGGCGGATCGGCACGGCAACGCCCTGCTGCAGCGCCGGTGCCTGGGCCGCGTCCTGCAGCGACAGCGGGAAGGTCACGGGTTCCGGCGTGTCGGCCATGACCGCGAGGTCGAATTCGCCGGCGGCGTCGCCGAGCAGCCGCACCCGAATGAACAGCGGCCGCGCGTCGGAAGCCGCCACCTCGATGCGGGAGGCCAGGTCGCCGCCGCCATCGTCATCCTCAGCGACCTCGCGCCCCTCGGCGTCAAGCAGGGTGAGCACGGTGTCGGCGTTGCGGCGCAGGTTCTGCGTCGCCACCGCGAGGTCGCCGTCCGGCAGGCGGAACACCGCGGTCTGGCCACGGCGCAACCGCAGCGGCACCACCTGGCCAACGGTCAGCGCGGGGGCGGCCGCCGCCTCGCGCAGCGAACGCGGGAAGCTCGGCGCACTGCTCGGCGCATCGGGTTCCAGCACCAGCTCGAAGCTGCCGCCGGTCAGCGCGCCGGCACGCAGGAAAAGCGGGCGACGCTGCGCCGCCGGGATGTCGAGGCGGGAGGCAAGCTGTTCCTCCCCGCCATCGTCGTCGCTGCCGATCTCGCGGCCGTTGGCGTCGAGCAGGG
Source organism: Roseomonas sp. (assembly GCA_041906015.1). Lineage (GTDB taxonomy): Bacteria > Pseudomonadota > Alphaproteobacteria > Acetobacterales > Acetobacteraceae > Neoroseomonas. Next base: position 66,123 of record JAYRJZ010000009.1, on the reverse strand, counting down.
TCAGCACCGTATCGGCGCCGGCTTCCAGGCGCCGGGTCACGGCGATCAGGTCCGGTGCATTGGACGGCAGGCGGAAGACCACATCCTGCCGGGTGCGCAGCGTCAGCCGCACCGGCACGCCGACATCAAGGGCGGGGCGCGTCGCCGCTTCCGCCAGATTGCGCGCCGGGCCGTTGGGATCGTGCGGCGGGGCGTGTTCCAGCATCACCTCGAACCGGCCGGCCGCACCTTCCAGCATGCCGACGCGCAGATAGAGAGGCCCGCGCTGGTCGGCCCCAATCTCGATGCGGGAAGCGAGGTTCTCCTCCCCGCCATCGTCATCCTCCTCGAGCACCCGGCCCTGCGAATCGAGCAGGGCCATCACCGTGTCCGCGTTGCGCGACAGGCGGCGCGTCCGGGCAATGAGGTCGCCCGCCCCCTCCGGCAGGCGGAGATAGGCGGTCTGCCCCCGTGCCAGCGCGACGGCGACCGGCATGCCGACCGTGATCGGCACCTGTTGCTGGGCGTCGGCGAATTCCAGGGCGAGTGCGGGCGGGGCGGTCTGCGCCATGGCGGGAATCGGCGCGGCGAAGGCGAGCAGCGCCACGGTGGCCATGATGGCGTAACGCGTCGTCCGGCGAGCGGTCGGCCGATGCATTGCACAGGCTCCCTATGTTCGGTGTCCGACAGCGCTAGCGCCCCCAGGGCGAAGGGGTCAACCTCACCGCCCGCCGCGCTGTGATCCGTTTCAGGGAGCACCCCGCCGTGTCAGCCGAGCTCGAAGCTCGTGATGCCATAGATCATCGGCAGCGGCAGGTCCGGCACCGGACCGGCATACATCCTGGCGGTCTCGAAGGCGGGCGTCATGCCGGCCGCGGTCGCCATGGCGATGGCGTCCGCATTGGGTTCCGGGAGGTCGAGGAAGACGGGTCCGGGCGGCGCCTCGGCGATCAGGGCGGCGAAGAGGGCGCGAGCGGCGGCGGGATCCTCGGCGAAGAGCGGGCCGATCTTGGAGCCCTCCCGGCACGGGCGCAGCACGCCGATGGCGCGCAGCCGCTGCTCACCCGGCACCACGCGGGTGACGTGGCCCGGAGCCGCGATCCAGGCGCGCAGGAAGGCGTCGCGCTCGGCGGGAAAGAAGCGGCGATCGAAGGCGGCGACGGCAATGAAGGGGATGTCGGCCGCGGAGATGACGTCCGGCGCGTCAGCGATCTCGGGCGCGCGCGGCGCAACCGCGCCATAGCGGACGTTGCGATGCGCGAGCACGAAGCCGGAGCGCCGGTAATTCTCCTGCTGCGCCACCACGCCATCCAGGCCGACCACGCCCGGCTGCAGCCGCGCCATCGCCGCCCGCCACAGCGCGAGGCCATGGCCCTGCCCGCGATACTCGGGACGGACGATGTAGAAGCCGAGGAAGCCGAAGCCGTCGCCATAGCGCACGGCGGAAACACAGCCGATCGGCGTGCCGTCGCGTTCGGCGACAAGGAAGCCCTCGGGGTCGGCCGCGAGGAAGCAGGCGGCGTCGGCCAGGCCCGGATTCCAACCCTCGGCGGCGGCCCAATCGAGCGCGAGCGTTAGTTCCTCAGGCCGCATGGTGCGGATCGTCGCGCCGGTCACGAAATCACTCCCTCTGCCCGTCAGCCGGAACCGGAGCGACGCTGGCAGCAGAGCGGGCGTGGCTCAAGGGGGTCCGGCCTGTCCGGAAGCACGCGGAACGGGGCGCTTCCGCGTCCGGCTCTCATACCGCCGAGCCTTGCTGATGACCGCATCATCGGCAAGGCGAACGGTATGGCGCGCGGGGCTTGGGCACCCATCGCAGCTTGCTGCGATGGGAAGCCCTGGCGGGGCGGCCGCGCGCGACACCAAGACTCTGATACCGAGTCAGCCGATAGGCTGGCCGGTGTCAGACCACCGGCACCGAGCCGCCATCGATGCGGAACTCCGCGCCGGTGAGGGTCCCGGCCTGCGGGGAGACGAGGAAGGCGATCAGCTCGGCCACCTCGCCCGGCGTGTTCGGCCGCCCGATCGGGATGCCGCCGATCGAGTCCATCAGTCGGCTGCGCGCCGTCGCATAATCCGACCCGGCCTCGGCCGCGAGGCGCGTGACGAGCGCCACCGCCGCCTCGGTCTCGGTCCAGCCGGGCGAGACACGGAGCACGCGCACACCGAGCGGACTCACCTCCTTCGACAGACCCTTGCTGTAGTTCGCGAGCGCCGCCTTGGCCGCGGCGTAGCCGAGCGTCGCCTCGAAGACCGGGGACTGGGCCTGGATCGAGGTAACATGCACGATCACGCCCGATCCCTGGGACAGCATCCCCGGCAGCAAGGCCCGGTCGAGCCGCACGGCGGGCATCAGGTTCAGGTTCAGCTCCCCGGCCCAGAGCCCGTCATCCAAGGCCGCGAAGCCGCCGGCGGGCGCCGAGGACCCGCCAAGCGCATGCACGATGATGTCGACGCCGCCGAATTGCGCCCGGACCGCGTCGGCCGCGCTCGCGCACCCTTCCGCGGTGGTCAGGTCGGCCGCTACGCATGGCAGGGGGTCTGGGGTCGCCGCGATCGGCTTGCGCGCAACGCCGAGCACGGCGGCCCCCGCCATGCGCAGCCGCTCGGCGGTGGCGCGGCCGATGCCGCGGCTGGCGCCGGTGACGAGCGCCCGCCGGCCTTCGAGGGCGCGGTCCATCACCCGATCTCCAGCGACCGGATGGCGCCGCCGGCGAGGCGGAAGCGCTGCGTCAGGATCACGGGCGAATTGGGAAAGGCCCCGCTGACGCGCACCGTGACGTCATAGGCATCGCCGCCGCCGGTGACGCCCAGCACCTCCGTCCGGTGGCGGTAGCGGCGCTTCGCATCGGTCATCCAGGCCGCGATTGCGGCGCGGCCGATCCTGGCCTGGCCCTCGTCCCGCACCTCGCCGTCCGGGGCGAAGCAGCGGGCGAGCGCATCCGCGTCGGTCCTTTCCTCGGCCGCGTAGTACGATTCAATGGCCTCAGGAAGTGTGCCTATCATGGTCTTCTCCCGCATCACTGACGCGGGGAATTGGTGCGGACCAAAGACATGCCAAGAACGGACAAGCAGGTGAGCTACGAACCTCGCAGTAAGTGCGATCGCAGCGGTGTGCCCTACACGCCCGAGACAGCGGCGACGGATGTCGAGGCGACGCTGAAGATCATCGAAGGGCGATGGAAGCTGCGCATCCTGTTCCATCTGTTCGGCGGAGGCGTGCTGCGTTTCTCGGCACTCGAGCGCGCGATCCCGGGCGTGTCGCAGAAGATGCTGATCCAGCAGCTACGCCAGCTCGAGAATGACGGCGCCATCCGGCGCACCATCCATGCCGAGGTGCCGCCGAGGGTCGAGTACGAGCTGACCAGTTGGGGCGAGGCGCTATGCCCCGCGCTCGACGCCATCCTGGTCTGGGCGGCGGAGCGGGAGCGGCTCACGCATGCCGCGCCACCCGCCCTCGCCGGCGGCTAGGGACCTGCCCGTCCGCGCCCTGACACCGAAGGGCCGATGGGCGCGGCGGGCCTCAATGCATCACATCCCCGCCATTCGGCGACAGGCAGGCGCCCACGTAGAAATTGCCGCCGGGTCCCGCGAGCAGCAGGGCCGTCGCCGCGATGTCCTCCGGCACGCCGAGATGACCGGCGGGCAGCGAGGCCTCGATCGCCGCACGCCATTCGGGCCCGCGCGCCTGGGTCAGCGCCGTGTCGATCGGGCCCGGCGCGATGCTGTTCACCCGCACGCCATGCGGCGCGGCTTCCAACGCCAGGGCCCGGGTGAAGGACAGGATCGCCCCCTTGGCCGCGCAATAGGGCACGAGCTGCGCCGCCCCTTTGAGGGCGAGTTGCGAGGCGATGGTGATGATCCGCCCGCGCCGGCGCGCCACCATGCCCGGATAGACCGCCTGCGCGGCGATGACCGTGTGCATGACATGCACGTCGAGCAGGCGGCGGAAGACGTCTTCGGGCAGAGTCTCGAAGGGCCCGCGGATATTGATCCCGGCGTTGGTAACGAGGATGTCGGCCGGGCCGAGCGCCGCTTCGGCATCCGAGATGAAGCCGCGCAGCCGGGCCGAGTCCGCCACGTCGAGGGAGTCGTGATGCACCCGCCGGCCCAGCGCGGCGATGGCCGCCGCCGTGGCCCCGGCACCCTCCGGATCGTCCAGATGGCAGAAGGCCACATCCGCCCCGGCCCGCGCGAAGGCGAGCGCGATGGCGCCGCCGATGCCCCGGCTGCCCCCGGTGATGATCGCGACCTGCCCGGCCAGTTCCGTCATGCGCGCTGCCTTCCGCTGCCGGCGGCATCGTCGCATCGCCGCCGCGCGCCGGCCAGATGGCCGCGCGCGCCGCGATCGGGCAGCATCCGGGGCGAGGAGACGAGCATGGACGAAGCGCCACCCGACATCGCCGCCATCCAGGCCATCATGCATCGCGGCGTGCCGCTCGCCGCCGCCTGGGGCGTGGAAGTGCTGCAGGCCGACAGCGGCACGGCCACCTGCCGCCTGCCCTGGAAGGAAGAATTGTTGCGGCCCGGCGGGACCGTCTCCGGCCCCGCGCTGATGGGCCTCGCGGATGTCGCGATGTGGGCCGCGCTGCTGGGCCTGACCGGCGGGCGGGACGAGAGCCTGACCACCAGCCTGACCATCCACTTCCTGCGCCGCCTCGACCCCGGCGCGGTCCTGGCGGAGGCACGGGTGCTCAAGCGCGGCCGCATCATCGTGGGCGAGGTGACGATGCGTCGCGAGGGCGCGGCGGAGATCGCCGCGCATGTGACGACCTCCTGGGCCGCGGTCAGCCCCGCCGGGCGCCCCAGCCGATGAAGGGGCCGTTGCGCCAGCCCGCCTTGCCGTAGCGGAAGGGCGTCCCGTCCGGGGCCAGGACCTGGCCGCCCGCGGCGTCCAGCACCGCCTGGCCTGCCGCCGTGTCCCATTCCATGGTCGGACCGAAGCGGGGATAGACATCGGCCTCCCCCGCCGCGACCAGGCAGAATTTCAGCGAGGACCCGACCGAGCGCAGCCCCGCGACAGGCTGGTCGGCCAGGAAAGCCTCGGTCGCCTCGTCGCGGTGGGACCGGCTGGCGACGGCGACGACGCCATCCGCCTCCGGATGGCGGCAGCCGATGCGCTGCCAGGCGGCCTCGCCCACCGCCTTGGTCCAGGCGCCCTCCCCCACCGCGCCGGCCCAGAGCCGGCCGAGCGCCGGGGCGAGGACCACCCCGACCACCGGGCAGCCGCCCTCGATCAGCGCGATGTTCACGGTGAACTCCCCGTTGCGGGAGAGGAATTCCCGCGTGCCGTCCAGGGGATCGACCAGGATGAAGGTTTCGGCCGGGTCGGGCGCGCGGTGGGCGGCGTCTTCCTCGGACACCACCGGGATGTGGGGGCAGTCCCGCGCGAGGCCCGCCAGGATGACCTTGTGCGCGGCGAGGTCGGCCTCGGTGACCGGGCTGCCATCCGCCTTCGCCGTCGCCGACGCGCTGCCATAGACAGCCAGGATCGCCTTCCCCGCCTCCTCCGCGATGGCGGCGAAGATATGGGCGAGACGGGTCCTCTCGGCAGCGTCAGTGGTCACGCGGGGCGGCTCCTGTGGTTGTGTGATGTCCGCAACTTGCGCGGGTGCAACCGCCATGGGAAGAGGCCTGAGGCCGCTGCCCCTTTTTCGCCCCGCGGCCGCAGTACCGAGGAATTCGTGACGAAACCCTCCACGAAAGCGCCGCTGCCGCCGCATCTCGCGCGGCTCGAGGCGGAATCGATCGGGATCATCCGCGAGGTCGCAGCCTCCTTCCGCAAGCCGGTGATGCTCTACAGCATCGGCAAGGATTCCGGGGTGATGCTGCACCTGGCGCTGAAGGCCTTCGCGCCCGGCAAGCCGCCCTTTCCCCTGATGCATGTCGATACGCTGTGGAAGTTCCGCGAGATGATCGCCTTCCGCGACATGATGGCGGATCGCGTCGGCATGGAATTGCTGGTCCACACGAATCCGGACGGCGTCGCGCGCGGCATCAACCCGATCGGTTCGGGCTCCGCGCTTCACACGCAAGTGATGAAGACCGAGGCGCTGAAGCAGGCGCTCGACAAATGGGGCTTCGACGCGGCCTTTGGCGGCGCCCGGCGCGACGAGGAGAAGTCGCGCGCGAAGGAACGCGTCTTCTCCTTCCGCGGCCCGGGGCATTCCTGGGACCCGCGCGCGCAGCGGCCGGAATTGTGGTCGCTGTTCAACACGCGCATCCGGGATGGCGAGAGCATCCGCGTCTTCCCGCTGTCCAACTGGACCGAATACGATGTGTGGGACTACGTCCTCGCCGAGGACCTGCCCGTCGTGCCGTTGTATTTCGCCAAGGCGCGGCCGGTGGTGAAGCGGTCGGGCACCTGGATCATGGTCGATGACGACCGCCTGCCGCTGAACCCCGGCGAGACCCCCGAGATGCGCATGGTCCGCTTCCGCACGCTCGGCTGCTATCCGCTGTCCGGCGCGGTCGAGAGCACCGCCGCGACGCTGCCCGAGATCATCGCGGAGATGCGCGCGGCGAAGACATCCGAGCGCCAGGGCCGCCTGATCGACACCGACGAGGACGCGTCGATGGAGAAGAAGAAGCGCGAGGGGTATTTCTGAGATGGTGCCGCATCGCGCGCCCGAGCACCGGGAATTGCTGCGCTTCCTCACCTGCGGATCGGTCGATGACGGCAAGTCGACGCTGATCGGGCGGCTGCTCTACGACAGCCAGCTCATCTTCGAGGACACGCTCGCCGCCATCACCAAGGACAGCCGCAAGCACGGCACGACTGGCGACGACATCGACCTCGCGCTGCTGGTCGACGGGCTGGAGGCGGAACGCCAGCAGGGCATCACCATCGACGTCGCGTATCGCTTCTTCGCCACGCCGCGCCGGTCCTTCATCGTCGCCGACACGCCGGGCCACGAGCAGTACACGCGCAACATGGCGACCGGGGCCTCGGGCGCGTCGCTCGCCGTCATCCTGATCGATGCGCGCAAGGGCGTGCTGACGCAGACGCGCCGCCATTCCTACATCTGCTCGCTGCTCGGCATCCGCGACATCGTCGTCGCGGTGAACAAGATCGACCTGGTGAATTTCAGCGAGGAGACCTTCGACCGCATCGTCGGCGACTACGTCACCTTCGCCGCCGAGCTTGGCTTCCGCTCCGTCGTGCCGATCCCGATGAGCGCACGCTACGGCGACAACGTCTCGGCGCGGTCGGGCAATACGCCCTGGTATCACGGGCCGACGCTGGTCGAGCACCTCGAAGGCGTGGACGTGTCGCAGGATCTCGCCGGCAAGCCCTTCCGCTTCCCGGTGCAATGGGTGAACCGGCCGAACCTCGATTTCCGCGGCTTTTCCGGCACCGTCGCCAGCGGGCGCATCGCGCCGGGCGATCCGGTGGTGGTCGCCGCCTCGGGCAAGGCGTCGCGCGTCGCGCGGATCGTCACGGCCGATGGCGACCTGCCCACGGCGGAAGCCGGCCAGGCCGTGACCCTGACGCTGGAAGACGAGGTGGACGTCGCGCGCGGCGACATCCTCGTCCTGCCGACCGAACGCCCGCCCGTCGCCGACCAGTTCGCCGCCCACCTGCTGTGGATGGACGAGGAGGCGATGCTGCCCGGCCGGTCCTACATGATGCGCATCGGGCATGTCTGGACGCCGTGTTCCGTCACCTCCATCCGCCATCGGGTGGATGTGAACACGCTCGAGGAACACGCGGCGCGGCGCCTGTCGCTGAACGAGATCGGCTTCTGCAATTTCTCCGCCGGCCAGGCGCTGCCGATCGACCCCTATGCCGAGAACCGCGCGACCGGCGCCTTCATCCTGGTGGACCGCTTCACCAACCGCACCGCCGGCGCGGGGATGATCGCCTACCCGCTGCGCCGAGCCTCCAACATCCACCATGAGCACTTCACCGTGGACAAGGCCGCGCGCGCGGCGCTGTCGGGCAACACGCCGATGGTGCTGTGGTTCACCGGGCTGTCGGGCTCGGGCAAGTCCACCATCGCGAACATCGTGGAACAGGCGCTGCATCGCGCGGGGCGGCAGACCTACAGCCTCGACGGCGACAACATCCGCCACGGGCTGTGCCGCGACCTCGGCTTCACCGCCGAGGACCGCGTCGAGAACATCCGTCGCGTGGGCGAAGTGGCGAAGCTCTTCGTCGATGCCGGGATGATCGTGCTGTGCTCCTTCATCTCCCCCTTCCGCGCGGAACGGCGGATGGTGCGGGACCTGCTCGGCACCGGCGAGTTCATCGAAGTCTTCGTGGACACGCCGATCGAGGCCTGCATCGCGCGCGACGTGAAGGGGCTCTACGCCAAGGCGCAGGCCGGCCAGATCAAGAACTTCACCGGCATCGACAGCCCGTATGAGCCGCCGGAGGCGGCGGAACTGCACATCTCCACGACGGGACGCAGCGCGGAGGAATGCGCGGCGGCGGTGCTGGAGAAGTTGCGGGAACGCGGGATCGCATGCTGAGGAGGCCCGGCGAGGGCTTCTCCCCTTGCCGGCCCGCCGCCTTCGCGCGCGACGTCTCCGGGCGATGAGGAACTGAAGGAAGGCAAAGCCCCTCCCCGGCCGACCCTCACCACATCATCTCGCCCATCGAATGGCGCCCCCGCCCTTGCCAAGTCGCGCCGAACAGGCTTCAAGGCGCGCCCTCTTTTCTCCCCCCGGACCCGCGCCCATGCCCCCCGCCATCGGTATCGATTTCGGCACGACGAACAGCGTCGTCGCGATGGTCGCGGCCGATGGCGCCGTGCGCACGCTGCAGCACGACACGGGCGAGGTCTTCCGCTCCGTCCTCTGCTTCTGGACCGGCGACGATGGCCGTCCGCACAGGGCCGCGGGCCCCGCGGCCATCGACGCCTATCTCGAGGAACCGCTCGACAGCCGCCTCATCATGTCGATGAAGAGCTACCTGGCGCAGCGCAGCTTCACCGAGACACGCATCTTCGGCCGCGCCTGGACGCTGGAAGGCCTGATCGGCCTGTTCCTGAGGGAGTTGCTCGCCCCTTTCGCGACCGACCTCGCCGGCGCGCGCATCACGGTGGGCCGCCCGGTGCGCTTCGTCGGCGAACGGGCGGACCATGACTTCGCCGAACAACGCCTGCGCGCGGCCTTCGCAGAGGCGGGGCTCGACACGGTCGGCGTCGGGCTGGAACCGGCCGCGGCGGGGCATCGCTTCGCGCATGACCTCGACCATCCGGCCACGGTGCTGGTCGCGGATTTCGGCGGCGGCACCAGTGACTTCTCGGTGCTGCGCTTCGACCCGGGGCCGCCGCGCCGTGTCACCGCGCTGGGTCATGCCGGCGTGGGTATCGCCGGCGATGCCTTCGACTTCCGCATCATCGACCACGTCGTCTCGCCGCTGCTCGGCAAGGGCACGCATTATACGGTGATGGGCGGCAGCCCGCTGCCGGTGCCGCCAGCCTGGTACGCGGCCTTCGCGCGGTGGAACCAGTTGTCCATGATGCGTGCGCCGCGCACGCTGCGCGACATCGCCACCGTCGCGCGCACCGCGGACCATCCCGAGCGCCTGCACCACCTGATCGCGCTGATCGAGGGCGAAGCGGGCTATGCCCTCTATCGCGCCGTGTCCGGGGTGAAGGCGGCGCTGTCAGGGCAGCAGGCGGCGATGCTCGATTTCGAACATGGCGACTTCGCGCTCAATGCCGAGATCACCCGTGTCGAATTCGAATCCTGGATCGCGCCGGAACTCTCGCGCATCGGCTCGGCGGTGGATGCCGCCCTCACCGACGCCGCGCTGGCGCCCGAGGCGGTGGACCGGGTGTTCCTCACCGGCGGCACATCCCTGGTGCCGGCGGTGCGGCGGATCTTCGAGGAACGCTTCGGCGCCGATCGCGTGCTCTCGGGCGGTGAGTTCGTCTCGGTCGCCGAGGGCCTCGCGCTGATGGCGCGCGAGGCCGGCTGAGCCTCAGCCGAAGGCGGCCGCGACCGCGGCGCCCACCTCGGCCAAGGCCGCGTCGCGACGGGCCGCCTGCGCCGCGCCCTCCGTCAGGAAGGCCGTGACGACCAGCGGCGCGCGCCCTTCGGGGGGCCAGACCACGCCGATGTCGTTGCTCGTGTTGCGCGCCCCGGTGCCGGTGCGGTCGCCCACCACCCAGCCTTGCGGCAGGCGCGCGCGCAGGCGGGCATCGCCGGTGCGGTTGCCGCGCAGCCAGGCAACGAATTGCGTGCGGCCCGCCTCCGACAGCACGGCACCGAGGGCGAGGCGCCGCAGCGTCGCGGCCATGGCCTCGGGCGTCGTCGTGTCGCGCGGGTCGCCGGGCAGCGCCTCGTTCAAGGTGGGCTCGGTGCGGTCGAGCCGGGTCACCTCGTCGCCGGTGCGCCGCAGCCAGGCCGTGAGGCCTGCGGGCCCGCCCACCGTGTCGAGCAGCAGGTTCGCGGCGGCATTGTCGCTGATGGTCATGGTCGCCGCGCAAAGCTCGGCAATCGTCATCGCCTGGCCGACCTTGGTCTCGACCACCGGCGACCAGAAGAGGATGTCCTGCCGGCGGATGGTGATGGGGCGGTCCAGCCGGTCCCGCCCCGCATCCACCCGCGCCAGCACGCAGGCCGTGAGCGGCGCCTTGAAGGTGCTGCACATGGCAAAGCGCTCGCCCAGGCGATGGCCCTGCACCTGCCCGGTCGCGGTGTCCAGCACGGCGACGCCGAGCCGCCCGCCGTATTCCGCCTCGATCCGCGCGAGACGGGGCGGCAGGGCGTCGCCCGCCGCCGCGGCGCCACGCGCGCGCAGCATGGTCGTGGCGGCCGCACCGAACATCCACTGACGCTTCGTGATCATGGTCTCTCCTGCCCTGGATGGCGGCGCCCTGATGCGCCACCCGGGCGACCCTCCACAAACGATCAATTCTTGCCGTTTGCCCAAGATTTTCTGATAGCAGACGACATGAGCCTCCCGCCCCTGCCCTTGAACGCCCTGCGCGCCTTCGAGGCTTCCGCCCGCCATCTCAGCTTCACCCGCGCCGGGCTGGAACTGCGCGTGACCCAGGCGGCGGTAAGCCAGCAGGTGAAGGGCCTTGAGGAAATCTTGGGAGTACGGCTGTTCCGGCGCCTGCCGCGCGGCCTCGCCCTGACCGAGGAAGGCGAGGCGCTGCTGCCCGTCCTCAGCGAGTCCTTCCGGCGCATCGGCACCACGCTGGAACGCTTCCGCGGCGGCCGGTTGCAGGAGGTGCTGACGATCGGTGCCGTCGGCACCTTCGTCACCGGCTGGCTGCTGCCGCGCCTGCCGCGCTTCCGCACCGCGCACCCCTTCATCGACCTGCGGCTGATGACCAACAACAACCGCGTGGACCTCGCCGGCGAGGGGCTGGATGCGGCGATCCGCTTCGGTGACGGCGCCTGGCACGGTACCGAGGCGACGCGCCTGCTCGCCGCGCCGCTCTCGCCGCTCTGCGCGCCCGCGATCGCCGAGCGCCTTCGCCAGCCGTCGGATCTGCCGCGGGAGACGCTGCTGCGCTCCTACCGCGTCGATGAATGGGATCGCTGGTTCGCCGCGGCGGGTCTCCCCGCCCCGGCCATCCGCGGCTTCGTCTTCGATTCCTCGCTGACCATGGCCGAGGCCGCCGTGCAGGGCGCGGGCATCGCGCTGCTGCCGGCGCGCATGTTCGACCACGACCTGCGCCAGGGACGGCTGGTGCGGCCCTTCGCGGCCGAGGTGACGCTCGGCGCCTATTGGCTCACGCGGCTGCAGTCGCGGCCGGAAAGCGAAGCGCTTGCCGCCTTCCGCGCCTGGCTGCTGGCCGAAAGCCGGCTTGGCTTCGGCGCCGCCTTGGCTTAGGGGGGCGCTCCTTTCTCACGGCCAACAGCACGACAAGGGCATCACCCATGGACGAGACCCTTCCCGACCGGCTCTCCACCGACCCTGCCAGCCCCTATTTCAACCAGGCCCTCCTCGAGCGCGGCGTCGGCATCCGCTTCCGCGGCCAGGAGAAGACGAATGTCGAGGAATATTGCGTTTCGGAAGGCTGGGTGCGGGTCAGCATGGGCAAGGCGGTGGACCGCCGCGGCAAGCCGCTGACGCTGAAGCTGACCGGCACGGTCGAACCCTATATCCGCGAAGCGGGCCAGTAGGACCGCAACCGTCAAGGGCCGGGCGACGTCTCGCCCGGCCCTGCGTCAGGCCGCCCTGGACATATGCCGCCCGACCGCGCCTCCCCCTGGCCGGCGGGCGTTCCCCTCACATGTCCCGCGACCTGTGGATACCAGAGGCGTCCGGCGTCCCCGCCGCACCATGGAAGACGATCAGATCGAGGCTCGCCCGGTCCCGCTCGGGCGCGATGGTCGCGCGTGCCCCGCCATGCCGGCCGGCCGTCGAGCCCCCCGTGATGGCTGCACCTGCCACCAGAAGCGCGGCCCGGTTAAACACGATAGCCGCCGCATCGCCTCGGGATCGTACCGTATCCGTCATGACATAGGTTCCTATGCACGCGACAGGCGCATCTGATCACAGGCCCGAGAGTCGAGACAATCCCAAAACATGTCTCGGGATTGAGACCGCGCGAGAATCATCTATTGGCGGTAGGTCACCGCCGATCAGATCCGCAACATATTGATTCGCGCGGAATTCACGCCGCAAGCAACCAGACCGATATCACGGCGGCCCCGCCGGACGCGCGGGTCCGGCCGCGGTCGCCGGCGGGCCCTCCCGATCGGTCGGCGGCGGTTCAGCCCGCCGCTCGATGTGCCGCCCCGCGCCCGGCGAGCCAGCGCTCCATGCGCAACAGCGCCTCGTCCAGCAACGCGTCGCCCTTGCAGAAGGCGAAGCGCGCATAGTGGTTCGGCGCTTCCTCCGATGCGTAGAAGGCCGTCACCGGAATGGCCGTGACCTTCGCTTCCTCGGTCAGCGTCCGGCAAAAGGAGACATCGTCCCCGTTCCAGCCCAGCGGCCGGACATCGGTGGTGATGAAGTAGGTCCCCTTGGTCTCCAGCACACCGAAGCCAAGCCGCGCCAGGCCGGCCGCGAGCCGGTCGCGCTTCTGCTGCAGATGCGCCGACAGCCCCGCGAAATAGGCATCGTCCTTGGCAAGGCCGACGGCCACCGCGCGCTGCAGGTTCGGCGCCGTGGTGAAGGTCAGGTTCTGGTGTGCCTTGGCCACATTCGGCGCCAGCGACTTGTCGCAGGTGATGTAGCCCACCTTCCACCCGGTGAGGCTGAAGGTCTTGCCGGCCGAGCCGATGCGCATGCAGCGCTCGCGCATCCCGGGCAGGGTCATCAGCGGGATGTGCTTCCAGCCGTCGAAGCTCAGGTGTTCATAGACCTCGTCGCAGATCGCGTAGCAGTCGTGGCGGGCGATGAGGTCGGCGATGAAGGCGAGTTCGGCGGCGGTGAAGACCTTGCCGGTCGGGTTCATCGGCGTGTTGAACAGGATCGCCTTGGTCTTGGGACCGAAGGCGGCAGCGAGTTCGGCGCGCGGCAGTTCCCAGTTCGGTGGTGACAGGCGCACCAGCTTCGGCACCGCGCCCAGCAGCTTCACCACCGGCAGGTAGGTGTCGTACAGCGGCTCGATCAGCACGCATTCGTCGCCGGGGTTCAGCACGGCCATCAGGCAGGCGGTGATCGCCTCCGTGGCGCCGGAGGTGACGACGACCTCGGCGTTCGGGTCGACCTCCAGGCCATAGAAACGCGCATTGTGTGTGGCGACGGCGTTGCGCAGTTCCGGCACGCCGGTCATCGGCGGGTACTGGTTGCGCCCGTCGAGCAGCGCCTCGGCTGCGGCGCGGACCACGTCCTCGGGCCCGTCATAGTCGGGGAAACCCTGGCCGAGATTGATCGCCTGGTGCTGGTTCGCCAGCGCCGACATGACGGTGAAGATCGTGGTGCCGGTGGCGGAGAGAAGGGCGTTCTGCGGCTTCATGGGCCGGGCGCTTTTCCTGAACCTGCTGAAGGGAGGCGGTTATGGAGCCGGCGGGCCGGAGGGGCAACAGCCCGGCGCCGATGCGCGATCAGAAGAGGGGCAATTTCTGCTCAAATACTGGGCATTCCGCCACTGGTTTCGGCCAACCAAGGTCCATCCCGGCGATTTTCCCGAGGGGCATCCGATTGCTGGCCCGGCATGGCACGTGCAATACCCGCACGGTGTTGCGGGCCGCACAGCCCGGAACGCGACGCTAGGACACGGGAACGAGGCACCGGGACAACCGGGAGGACGGCCGGGCGCCAAGGCGCGACGGGCCGCTGGACAGGAGCCGATGAAGAAGATCGAGGCCATCATCAAGCCCTTCAAGCTCGACGAGGTGAAGGACGCGCTGCACGAGATCGGGCTCCAGGGCCTGACCGTCGTCGAGGCCAAGGGCTTCGGGCGGCAGAAGGGGCATACTGAGCTGTATCGCGGCGCCGAATACGTCGTGGACTTCCTGCCGAAGGTGAAGATCGAGGTCGTCTGCGGCGACGACATGCTGGACCGCGCCGTGGAAGCGATCCTCGCCGCCGCCCGCACGGGCCGCATCGGCGACGGCAAGATCTTCGTCTCCGACATTTCCGAGGTGATCCGCATCCGCACGGGCGAACGCGGGGACGACGCGGTCTAAGGCCGCGGCATCGATTCGCCGCCCTTCCCCCGGCGGGGGGCGGTGCCCGGACCGGTGGCGGCGCCTGGGGCGCCTGCCGGAACGGATCAGCCGGGCGATGCGGCCGATGCCGCAGCGCCCTGCACGCCGGGACGCGCCGCGGGGCTCCGAAGCCGCGGCGCGGGGCAAGGTTTCGGGGTATTCGCAGTCAGGGAACAGGACCGCACATCATGGCCAAGAAGCCCGCCGCCGCTGGAGGCGACGCCGTCTCCAAGGTGATGGAGATGATCAAGGAGCACAGCGTCGAGTACGTGGACCTGCGCTTCACCGACCCGCGGGGCAAGTGGCAGCACACCGCCCAGCACGTCTCCACGATCTCCGAGGAAACCTTCGTCGACGGCATCATGTTCGACGGCTCCTCGATCGCCGGCTGGAAGGCGATCAACGAGTCCGACATGATCCTGATGCCGGATCCGACGACCGCCTGCATGGATCCCTTCGCGGCGAAGCCCTCGCTGGTCCTGATCTGTGACATCTTCGAGCCCTCGACCGGCCAGCTCTATGCGCGTGACCCGCGCGGCACGGCGAAGAAGGCCGAAGCCTATGTCGTCTCGTCGGGCGTGGGCGACACGGTGTTCATCGGCGCCGAGGCCGAGTTCTTCGTGTTCGACAGCGTGAAGTTCGGCACGGGCGGCAACTACGGCATCTACCAGCTCGAATCCGGTGAAGGCCCCGGCGCGTCCCTGAAGGACTACCCGGAAGGCAATATGGGTCACCGGCCCGTCGTGAAGGGCGGCTACTTCCCGGTTCCGCCGGTGGACAGCGAGAGCGACCTGCGCGCCGAGATGCTGTCGACCATGGGTGAGATGGGCCTGCCCATCGAGAAGCACCACCACGAGGTGGCGCAGTCCCAGCACGAGCTCGGCACCAAGTTCGGCAGCCTGGTCACCATGGCCGACCAGATGCAGATCTATAAGTACTGCGTGCACAACGTCGCCCACAGCTACGGCAAGACGGCGACCTTCATGCCGAAGCCGATCTATGGCGACAACGGCTCGGGCATGCACACCCACATCTCGATCTGGAAGGCGGGCAAGCCGCTGTTTGCCGGCAACGGCTATGCCGACCTGTCCGAGATGTGCCTCTACGCGATCGGCGGCATCATCAAGCATGCCAAGGCGATCAACGCCTTCACCAACCCGTCGACCAACTCCTACAAGCGCCTGATCCCGGGCTTCGAGGCCCCCGTGCTGCTGGCGTATTCCGCCCGCAACCGCTCGGCCTCCTGCCGCATTCCCTACACGACCTCACCCAAGGCGAAGCGCGTCGAGGTGCGGTTCCCGGATCCGACCGCGAACCCGTACCTGGCCTATGCCGCCATCACCATGGCGGCGATGGACGGCATCAAGAACAAGATCCATCCGGGCTCGCCGATGGACAAGGATCTCTACGACCTGCCGCCGGAAGAACTGAAGGACATCCCGACGGTGTGCGGCTCGCTGCGCGAGGCCCTCGAATCGCTGGCCGCCGACCACGAGTTCCTGCTCGCCGGCGACGTCTTCTCGAAGGAGCAGATCGAGAGCTACATCGAGCTGAAGTGGAACGAGGTGTACAAGTTCGAGCACACCCCGCACCCGGTCGAGTTCGAGATGTACTACTCCGCCTGATCCCATCCGGATCGGACGCCTCGAAGGGGCCTCGCGCATCGCGCGGGGCCCTTTTTCGTTGAAGCCATGACCGGGCGACCGGGCCGGCGGCGCGCCTGCCCCTTCTCGCAGCTATGGCGCCACCGGCGCCTTCTTGCCCGTGGGCAGGCTGAGCGCCGCCTGGACCGGCAGGCGCGGCGATATCGTGGGCGGCAGCACCGCCTCCCCCAGCGCCGCCTGGAAGCGCGCCAGCGCCCCGGCCCCGCCGCGATAGGGCCTCGGCTGCACGATCAGGATCAGCGGCCCCAGCTCGGCCTTTCGCGCGTCATAGGGCACCCAGATGCGCACGCCATGGCTCATCAGCAGGACATCGCCCGGTTCCACGAAGCGACAGCCGCCCAGCGGCGCGGCCTCCCCGCCCCGGCGGGAGATGAGCACCGATTCGATCGCCTCGGCCCGGCCGCCCATGGCCGTCTCGACCGTGATCCGGCGTGTGTCCGCCGAGACCTCGCAGGCCGACGCATGGCCGCCCGCCGCGCGCGCGGCGTGCAGCACGGCCGCGCTCGGCGGCAGGGCGAGCAGCGGCAGCAGCAGCAGCGGCCGCGGCCGCGGCCGCGGCGCCATGCGGCGTTCCACCGCCTGGTGGATGGCGCCGGAGACGGGCTTCAGCCCTTCCGCCACCGCTTCCAGCATCACCGCGAAGGCCGGCAGCAGCGAGCCGATGCGCCAGCCGAGCGGCAGCAGCCATTCGGCGAGGAAGAGGTTGAACATCAGCACGCCGAGTACCGCCCCCGCCGCGGCGACCAGGAACAGCACCAGGCGCCAGAGCCCGCGCGGCATGCGCAGTGGCGGCGTGCCGAAGACTGCCAGGCTGTGCAGGGAGAAGATCGAGGCGGCGATCACGATGGCGCCGAGCTTGACCAGCAGCGCCGGATAATCCGGCGGATGGCCGGTCGAGAGCGTGATCAGCCAGGCGATCAGCGGCGGCAGGGCGACGGAGGCCAGCACCACCGTGATCCGGCGCCAATGCGCGGTCCCCGCCATCGGCGCGAGCATCGCGAAGGTGATCAGGGTCCCGATGACCCAGAGCAGCGGCGCGACCCAACCCGG
This sequence comes from Roseomonas sp., assembly GCA_041906015.1. Lineage (GTDB taxonomy): Bacteria > Pseudomonadota > Alphaproteobacteria > Acetobacterales > Acetobacteraceae > Neoroseomonas. The sequence goes on along the minus strand of JAYRJZ010000009.1, from coordinate 48,859 downwards.
CCCATGCCCGCCGGCATGCGCGACATAGTCCTGATCGGCGAGCGTCAGCGCCGCGTTGGCGGCGACCAGGACGCTGTCCATGATGCCGAGCGGCGTGCGCATCCGGTCGGACAACGCCGCGCTGCCCACCGCGCCGAGCACCACCGTCGCCCCGGCCAGCAGATCCGGCGAGGGCGCGGAACCGGGCTGGATATAGCGCAGCGGGCCGGTGCCGGAGGACCCCTCGGGCGCCAGCAATTCGGGCCCGGCGAAGAACAGGATCGGGATCTCGCGGCTCGGCGTGCAGCGCTGGTCGTCGCTCTCGGGCTTGCCGGCGCCGGGTGCCGCCTGCGGCGCGGCGATGTGCGGCACCTCGGTCCAGCCCCCGGACGGATCCGTGCGGCACAGCGAGGCGCGCACCTGGCGTACCACCGCATCCGCGTCCGGCTCGAAGAGCGATGCCCCCATCAACAGGTTGGGCGCGCGCACCGGCAGGCCGGCGATGGTGCCGGCGATATGTCCCTCCGCCGCGGTGCGCCACGGGATGGAGACGACGATCGGGATGGTGGGGTGGCGCTGCGCCAGGCGGTCGAGCACGCCGACCAGCATCGCCTCCCGCTCATCGGGCACGTCGTCCGGCACCTGGAGGTCGAGGATCACCTGTGCAGGGCCGGCATCGAGGATCTGCTGCATGCGGCGCTCGAAGGATGCCTCGCCGCTCTTTGAGACGATCTCATCCAGCTCGGCGCGTTCTAGGCCGATCAGCGCCACCGCCGGGCGGCCGGTCTCATGCCGCGTGGCGAAGGCGAACATGCGCTGGGCGGCGTCGGCGCCGGCGCGCTCGAGGGCGGGGAACGGGCTGACATTGTGCAGCATCGCCATGACCACGGCGACGAGCAGGCCGAGGAAGATGCCCGCGAAGGTGTGGGTCAGCCAGGTCGCCAGAGGGGAGTCGCCATGATGGCCGGTCGTCACGGGCAGGTTCCGGGAGCAGCGAGGGGGACGTGATTCCCGGCGCAGGGCGCGGGCGGAGAGGGGCTTTGCCCCTCCCCGGCCCCCACCCTACCAAAGGCCGAATGGGCTTTGGAAACCGATACCTGACGCGGGGCAAGGCGCTCAGCTTGCAAGGTCGGGGGGCTCATCGTGCGCGGCGTGCCGGATGGCTGCCAGGCACAGCGCCTTGCCACGCGGCGGATATCGTGCCCCCGCCAGGTCGGAGCAGCGTCCTGCGGCATCCGGCGGGGGAATGCCGCGCACCGTCGCACGGCCGTCATCGCCGCCGGCGTCAGGCCGCCGCGGCGAAGCGGCCCATCACATGCCGATAGGCCGCGACGAAGCGGTCGATGTCTTCCTCATCATTGTACACATGCGGGCTGATGCGCAGCTTGCCGAGCCGCGGCGCGGCAAAGGCCTTCTCGGCCTCCAATGCGCCGATCAGCCCTGCCGGCATACCGCCCGGGAAGGACACGCAGAGCATGTGCGCCGGCCGCAGACGGCGCTGGGGCAGCAGAGCGCCCGCGGCCGCAAGCCCCTGCTCCAACCGCCCGGTCAGCATGGCGCAGCGTTCCGCCACGGCCGCATGGCCCCAGCTTCCGATCAGTTCCAGCGCCACGGCGGACATCTCGATGCCGATGAAGTGGTCGCGCTCGCCCATGTCGAAGCGGCGCGCGGTCGGCGCATAGGACAGGTCGGCGAAATAGGGGATGCGGTCGTTGTGCACGCCCTTCCGGCCAAAGCCGGTCTGTTCCAGGGGCACGCCGTCCTGCCATCGCTTCGCGACGTAGATGAAGGCGCGGCCATAGGGGCCGAGCACCCATTTGTAGGTTGGGAAGATCAGGAAGTCCGGGTCGATGCGCTTGACGTCGAGGTCCATCATCCCCGCGCCATGCGTCGCGTCGATCAGCAGCGCCGCACCCTTGGCCTTCAGCGCCGCGCTGATGCGGTCCATGTCGAGCACCGCGCCGTCCGACCAGTGCACATTCGAGATCGAGGCGAGCGAGACCGGCGCGCCGGGCGCGGCGATCGCCTCCTCGACCGCCGCGGTCCAGTCGCCATCGGCGGGGCGCGCGATCGTCTCCACCGTGAAGCCCTGCGCCTGGGCACGGTGCAGCCATTCGAGGATCGGCGAGGAGTGGTCGTCCTCGATCACCAGCACGCGGCTGCCCGCCGGCGGGGCGAAGATCTTCCCCGCCACCGCCACGCCGTAGGAGACGGACGGGATGAGCGCGACATCCGCGGCCTCGGCGCCGATCAGCGCGGCCGCGGCGGCACGGCAACGTTCGATCACCTGGCCCGGCAGGGCGGGGTCGAGGTCCCACGGCCGACCCTTGCGCGCAACGCCCTTGTGGCCGGCCTCCTGCACCGCGAGCGGCAGTGGCGACCAGGCGGCGGCGTTGAGATAGGCGACATCGCGCGGCATATCGAAGAGATGGCGCTGGGAAGGCAGCATGGCGGGGATTCCTGGCTCGGGCGGCCAGCCTAGAGCAGCCCCCGCGCCGACGAAACCGGGCGAGCGCACCCGGCAGGATTTGCCCGCTGCATCTTGTGGCTCCCGGCAGGAATTTCCCCAGATCTGGCGGTTTTTTACCTCTCGTTAGCCGAATCGCCCCCAGTCCTGGCGGCACCGGCGCCATGGCCGGGCAGCAAAAGGCGATTGAGGAAGACACGATGTCCCAGCACCTGCAGAGCGCGACGGCCGCGCATGACGATGCCCCCGCGGGCGACCTGGAATTCGATGGGCAGGCCGGCGCGGCGCTGCATCATCGCCGCCGCCGGCTCGGCCTCACGGCGACGCAGCTCGCCGCGCGTGTCGGCATCACGCAGCGGCGCATGGCGCGGCTCGAACTGGGGCTGGAACCGCTGACGCTGCGCCTCGCCCTCGCGCTCGGCGCCGCGCTCGAGATGCCGCCGGGCTGGTTCCTCAGCCTCGAGGCGGCGTCGGTGCCCGAAGCGATCGGCATCAGCCTCGACCAAGCGCATCAGGGCTGGGCGCAGGCGCTCGCGCTGCGCATCCTCGCGGCCGACGCGACCGAGTTGCAACACTGACCCATGAACCGCCCGGCCTGGCCACGGTCAGGCCGCTGCGGCCCGGGACTTGCTCGCCGTCTCCGGCATAGCCTCGCACGCGCAGCATTCCCGGAGATTCCTGCATGGAGCGTCTATTTCGGCTGAGCGAACGCGGCACCGATCCGCGCACCGAGATCCTCGCCGGCTTCTCGACCTTCCTGACCATGGCCTACATCATCGTGGTCAACCCTTCGATCATGACGGCGGCGGGCATCGATGCGGGGGCGGCCTTCGTCGCCACCTGCCTCGCCGCGGCGATCGGGTCGATGCTGATGGGGGTCATCGCAAACTTCCCCATCGCCCTCGCGCCCGGGATGGGGCTCAACGCCTATTTCGCCTTCGCCGTGGTGCAGGGGATGGGCGTGCCGTGGCAGGTGGCACTCGGCGCGGTGTTCCTCTCGGGGCTGCTGTTCTTCGCGGTCTCGATCTTCCGCGTGCGGGAATGGCTGGTGAACGGCATCCCGCTGTCGCTGAAGTTCGGCATCGCGGCGGGGATCGGCTTCTTCCTCGGCCTGATCGGGCTGCGCGGCATGGGGCTGGTGGTGGCGCATCCGGCGACGCTAGTGGGGCTCGGGCCGCTCGGCGTGACCAGCACGATCATCGCCTGTGCGGGCTTCCTGCTGATCGCAGGGCTGTCGGCGCGCGGCGTGCCGGGGTCGATCGTCATCGGCATCGTCGTCACGGCGCTGGTGGGCATGCCCTTCGGCCTGACGACCTTCCAGGGCATCGCCTCGCTGCCGCCCTCCCTCGCACCGACCTTCCTGCAGCTCGACATCGCGGGGGCGATCGGGCTCGGCATCACCGGGATCATCTTCACCTTCTTCATCGTCGACCTGCTCGACAACACCGGCACGCTGATCGGCACGGTGCATCGCGCCGGGCTGATGCGGCCTGACGGCTCGGTGCCCAATCTGGGCAAGGCGCTGGTGGCCGATTCGACAGGGGCGATGATGGGCGCGGTGCTCGGCACCTCCACCACCGTCAGCTACATCGAGAGCGCGGCGGGCATCCAGGCCGGCGGACGCACCGGGTTGACCGCGGTGACGGTCGGCGTGCTGTTCCTGCTGGCACTGTTCCTCGCCCCGCTCGCCACCTCCATCCCCGGCTTCGCCACCGCCCCGGCGCTGGTCTTCGTCGCCTGCCTGATGGCCAAGGCGCTCGCCGAGCTGAACTGGGAAGATGCGACGGAGTACATGCCGGCCATCGTCACCGCGCTCGCCATGCCCTTCACCTTCTCGATCGCGACCGGGATCGGGCTCGGGTTCATCACCTATGCCGGGGTGAAGACGCTGGCTGGCCGCCCGGGCGAGGTGCATGGCGCGGTGTGGCTGATCGCCGCGCTGTCGGCAGTGAAGTTCGCGCTGATCTGACGGCGCGGCGGGACCAGGGGCCGCTGTCGCCGGGTCCTGGCCAGAACTGGTGAAGAATGCGGTCACTCTCTGGTGGCATCATGCCGCCGCCACCAGGAGTGAACGCCACATGCCCGCACCCGCCCTCATCGTCGGCGCCGGCCCGGTCGGACTGACGCTCGCCGCGGAGCTCGCCCGCTACGGCGTGCCCCTGCGCATCATCGACCGCGCCGCCGAGCGGACCGACAAGTCCAAGGCCCTGGTGCTCTGGTCCCGCAGCCTGGAGCTGATGGACCGGCTGGGCTGCACCGGCACCTTCGTCGCCGCCGGCATGCAGGTGAACGGGGCGAGCATCTACGCCGGGGAACGCCGCATCGGCCATGTCGGCTTCGCCGCCGAGGCCACACCCTACCCCTACGCCCTGATGATCCCACAGAGCGATACCGAGCGCCTGCTGGAGGAGCATCTCGCCAGCCAGGGCATCCGCGTCGAGCGCCAGGTCGAACTGCTCCGCTTCGCCGCCGGCGCGGACAGCGTGGACGCCACGCTGCGCCACGCCGACGGCAGGGAGGAGACGCTGCGCACCCCCTGGCTGCTCGGCTGCGACGGCGCGCACAGCCTGGTGCGCCATGGGCTTGGGATGGAATTCGATGGCGACACGCTACCCAGCCAATGGGTGCTGGCGGATGTCCATCTCGCCAACGTCCCGACGCCGCCGGACGAGATCTCCGTCTTCTGGCATGCGGACGGTGTGCTCGTGCTCTTCCCGATCACGCCCGTCCGCTATCGCGTGATCGCCGATATCGGCGAGACCGACGATGCCGGCGCGCGCCACGATCCGACGATCGAGGAAGTGCAGGCCCTGCTCGACCGCCGCGCGCCGGGCGGCATGCGCGCCTCCGACCCGGTCTGGCTCGCCGGCTTCCGCATCAATGAGCGCAAGGTGAAGACCTATGCCGCCGGGCGCGTCTTCCTCGCCGGCGATGCCGCGCACATCCACAGCCCGGCCGGCGGCCAGGGCATGAATACCGGCATGCAGGACGCCTTCAACCTGGCGTGGAAGCTGGCGATGGTGACGCGGGGGACGGCGCCGGCCGGGCTGCTCGACAGCTACAGCATCGAACGCAGCGCCGTCGGCGATGTCGTACTGGCGAATGCCGGACGGATGACCGCGGCGGCAACGCTGCGCGGCGACCTCAAGCAGGGGGTGCGGAATTTCATCGCGTCCCTGGTGCTGCAGGTGCCGGCCGTGCAACGCGCCATGGGGCAGACGCTGTCCGAGTTGAGCATCGCCTATCCGACGAGCCCGTTGACCGTGCCGGGCGGCAGCCACAGCGGCGGGCCGGCGGGCGGGGAACGCATGCCGCCCCGCGCCGGCGAAGCGCCGATCGGGGCCGGCGATACGGCGCGCTTCGCGCTGTTCGCGGAGGAATCAGCGGAGGCCGCGGCCCTGATCGCGCGATACCCGATGCTGCTGGAGGCGAGGCCCCGCGCCCCGGTCACGCCGGGCGGGCTGTGGCTGGTGCGGCCCGATGGCTATGTCGGGCTCGTCGCCAAGGCAGGGGACTGGGCAGCGGTGGCGGCTTATCTGGACGGGCTGGCCGCAGCCCCGTAAGCGGCGCGCATCCCTCCCCGCTCATGCCTCCAGCATCTCCGGCGGGCCATAGACGAGCCGGCGTTCGCGCGCGCGGTCGAACAGCCCGAGCAGCGCCTTGGCGCGCTCGGTCGCCGAGGGATCGCCGTCGAACGCGATGCCTTGCCGCGCCACGTCGTCGGCGAGGCCGAGATAGCCCATCCAGGCCCGGGTGAAGGTCTGGAGATCCGCGGCGATCACCGCATCCACCGGATGGCCCGGGTCCTTCATGCACAGGTCGACATGCGGATGCATGAGGACGAACCACCAGCTCCGCTGCGCCGTGCGGGCCGCGGGGATGTTGCGGAAATCGAAGCGGATCACGAAGCGCGAGGCCGGAAAGGCCGAACGCGGGATCTGCCCGCTCACGCTCATCAGCAGGAAATGCGGGTCGAAATCCTCGGGTCGCAGGATGGATTGCGTATGGCGCTGGCCCCAAAGGCTCAGCGCCTCGATGATCGGGCGGAAATCCTCCCCCGCCTGCGTGAGCGCATAGACGTTGCCGGGACCGCTGGGCTTGGTGGTGATCGAGATCACCCCGTGATGCTCGAGGTCGCGCAACCGCTGGGTCAGCAGCGTCTTCGACATCAGCGGCAGACGGCGGCGCAGGTCGTTGAACTGCGCCGGCCCGCAGCAGAGCTCGCGCAGGATGAGGGGCGTCCAGCGTTCGGCGAAGAGCTCGCAGGTCTTCGCCACCGGACAGAACTGTCCGTACCCGGGCATGCGCCACCTTCATTCCCTTGCGCAGGTGAAATCAAGTCCATTTTCTGGCCTTGAGACGAGCCTGCCCGAAGCGCGAGGGTCCGCGCCATCGCAACATCTGCCAAGGGAGAGGAAGAATGCCGGACACGCAGGTCACCGATCGCCCGCGGACCGATTGGGTCGCCGCGGCCGATGCCGTGGGGCGGGAGATCGCCGCCACCACCGCCCGCCATGACGAGGAGGAGAGCTTCGTCGAGGAAGGCTTCCGCGCGCTGAGGCAGGCGGGCTTCTTCAAGGCGCTGGTGCCGGCCGAACTTGGCGGGCTCGGCGCGGATTATCGCGACATCTGCGATGCGATCCGCCGGCTCGGCACCTATTGTGGATCGACCGCCCTCGCCTTTTCGATGCATGCGCATCTGGTCGCGGTGCCGGCTTGGCGCTGGCGGCATGAGAAGGCGCCCGTGGAAGGCCTGCTGAAGCGCGTCGCCGCGGAAGACCTGATCCTGATCTCGAGCGGCGGGTCCGACTGGCTGCCGAGCAACGGGCGCGCGGAGAAGGTCGAGGGTGGCTTCCGTGTCACCGCCAAGAAGGTGTTCTCGAGCGGCTGCCCCATGGGCGACCTGCTCGTGACCAGCGCCATCCATGACGATCCGGAGAAGGGCCCGACGGTGCTGCACTTCGCCGTGCCCTTCAAGGCGGAGGGCGTGCGGCGGCTCGACACCTGGCGGGTGCTGGGGATGCGCGGGACGGGCTCGCACGACCTGGCACTGGAGAATGTCTTCGTGCCCGATGCCGCGGTCGTCGCGCGGCGCGAACCGGGCAAGTGGCACATGCTGTTCCACCACATCTTCGTGCTCGCCTTCCCGCTGGTCTATTCGGCTTATGTCGGCGTAGCGCAGGGGGCGCGGGACCGGGCGCTCGACATCGCCCGGGAGAAGCCGAAGACCGCGGCCCTGACCGTGGCGACGGGGCGGATGGAGAATGCCTTCATGCAGGCCGAGATCGCGCTCGACCGCATGATCCGGATCGCGGAGACCGAAGCGCCGGGTCCGGAGCGCACCAGCCGCGCGGCGATCGCACACACCCTGACGGCCGAGGCGGCGATCGCAACCGTGGAACGCGCGATGGAGCTGGTGGGCGGGGCGTCCTTCTATCGCGACCTGGGGCTGGAGCGCGCCTTCCGCGACGTGCAGGGCGCACGCTTCCACCCACTGCAGGAACTGCCGCAACTGGAACTGACAGGCCGGTTCGCGTTGGGCATGGGCATCGACGGATGAGAGCGGCCCGGGCGGGGGGACGGAGCCCTCCCGCCCAAGTGCCGGATGGGCGCGCCGCCCGCTGCACGACGCTGTTCCAGACATGTCGCGTCGAGCCAGTTGGCGCGGGGCAGGCACCGTGACGTGCCGCGATGGCGTGGCGGCCTTGCGCGGTGCAAAATTTCGATATCGAAACCATGAGAATTTTCAGCCAATGAAGTTCCAATATCGTTCAGGTTAACTACCTCCCCTGAGTCTCTATTATTTTGTCATATTTTAATTCACACTTTCGTGAATATCTGAATTATTCATATTAATTTGGATGAAGTACGACCTATGGAATCTCCGGCTGGTACACATTTTCCTGTTTTTCTCATCTCTCTACAGCCTCCGGTTGTTTCATCCGTAGGTTTAATTTCAATCTTATCTGATACTTAGCTCACCAAAACGACACGACATGGCCATACCAGGCAGGCGACAGCCGCGACTCAAATTCTTCTTCTACGTGAATTTAGACTCTTCCTATATTCGGTCTTGGCGCAACGAATGCAGGCTGTTTCTTCGAATTCTTGCCCAAGATTTACATCGACGGCAGTCGACAGGTCTGCCTGACCAATCGCCTGCGCCAATGGCCTTCTTTTCGTACCGCTTCCGCAACAATAAGAAGGAAACACGCCATGGCCTACGCATTCAATGCGAAGAACAGCACCAAATTCTCCCTCACCGGGACGGTCGGGAACGACTACATCGACATCAGCGACAACATTATCCAGAAAGCCGACGTCTCGCCAACGCTGCCACAGGATGTCGATCTGCTGGCAGGCGGCATCGGATACTTCCGCCGCATCGATATTACCGGCGACCTCGGGGATGATTCGGTCATTGCTGGTAATGCCGTACTGGCAAAACTCGTCGCCAATGGCGGCGACGGGAATGACTGGCTCGAAGGCGGGCTGAATCACGACAAGCTGATGGGCGGTGCCGGCAACAACTACCTCAACGGCTATGACGGCAACGACACGCTCACCGCGGCCGGCGGCAACGACACCATGCTCGGTGGGGCCGGCGACGACCTGATCACGGCCGGTGCCGGCAACAACAACGTCAAGGGCGAGGACGGCAACGACAACATCACCGCCAATGGCGGCAGCGACACGATCGATGGCGGTGCCGGCAACGACGTGATCTATGCTGGCGGCGGCGCGAATTCCGTCCTCGGCGGCAGCGGCAATGACAGCATGGCGGCCAATGGCGGCAACGACACGATGGATGGCGGCGCCGGCAACGACACCATCCTCGCCGGCGACGGGCACAATTCCGTCCTCGGCGGCACCGACAACGACGCCATCATGTCCGGCAGCGGCAACGACACCATCAATGCCGGCACCGGCAATGATTCGGTCGATGCCGGGGACGGCAACAACACGGTCTTCGGCGGCGCCGGCAATGACACCATCACCACCGGCAGCGGCGACGACACGATCAACGCCAATGGCGACAACGACGTCGTCGACGCCGGCGACGGCAACAACAACGTCATCGGCTTCACCGGCAACGACCTGCTCGTGACCGGATCGGGCAATGACACCGTCAATGGCGGCGACGGCAACGACACCATCAGTGCCGGCGACGGCAACAACCTCATCATGGACGCCAACGGCGACGACCTCATCACCACCGGCGAGGGTTCCGACACCATCTGGGCCGGCAACGGGAATGACACCGTTGACCCCGGCACCGGCGCGGACACCATCTCCGACGGATCGGGGGCCGACCGGATCCTGCTCTCCGACGGCGACAACGACCGCGTCAACAACGTGAAGGACGGTGGCGCGGACGTCTTCATCTGGTCGACGCTGAGCGAACCCGGCGAGGACGGGCCGGAATGGGACAGCATCGCCTATTTCGACGTCGTCTCCGCCACCCATGACCAGCTCGACCTTTCGAAGCTGGGCAACAACCTCGTCGCCGATGTCTATGGTTCGGCCGGCGATAGCGGAGCCTTCGTGGTCTACAAGGACCTCGAGGCGCGCAAGGATGGCGATGCGAGCCTGGTGATCGAATGGGACAACGGCACGCCGCTTGAACTCATCAACATCGGCATCCAGGCCGGCGCCGACATCCGCATCGGCCTCGGCTGGAAGGTCTTCGACGGCGTCTCGGGCGACACCTTCTTCTGACTTCTGATGCCGGACTGACCGGAAGCGGCCGCCTGCCGGGTGGCCGCTTCCCCTCCCCGATGCACCTCGGAGACTGTTTGGACATGTGCCGTTCGGCGCGTGTCCAAGCGGTCTCTCAGGCGTCGAGCGCCTCTGCCTCCACGCTCGCCGCATTCTCCTGGATGAACTGGAAGCGTAGCTCGGGCTTGCGGCCCATCAGCGCCTCGATGCGTTCGGAGGTACGGGCGCGGTCCTCCGGCGGCAGGACCACGCGCAGCAGCGTGCGCTTCTTCGGGTCCATGGTGGTTTCCTTGAGCGACGCCGGCGGCATCTCCCCCAGGCCCTTGAAGCGGCTGACCTCGACCTTCTGGTTCGCCTTGAAGCGCTTCTTCAGCACGCGCTCCCGATCCGCGTCGTCCATGGCGTAGACCGACACGCCGCCCGCCTGCAGGCGATAGAGCGGCGGCTGGGCGAGGAACACCCGGCCCTGGCGCACCAGCTCCGGCAACTCCTTGTAGAAGAAGGTCATCAGCAGGGCGGCGATGTGCGCGCCGTCCACATCGGCATCGGTCATGATGACAACGCGGCCGTAGCGCAGCCTCGCGATATCGAAGCGGTCCCCGACGCCGCAGCCCAGCGCCTCGATCAGGTCCTTCAGTTCCTGGTTCTGGCGCAGCTTTTCGGTCGACGCGCTCGCCACGTTCAGGATCTTGCCGCGCAGGGGCAGCACGGCCTGGGTCTCGCGGTCGCGCGCCTGCTTGGCCGAACCGCCGGCGGAATCGCCTTCGACCAGGAACAGCTCCGTCCCCTCGGCGCTTTCGCGTGAGCAATCGGCGAGCTTGCCGGGCAGGCGCAACTTGCGTGTCGCGGATTTGCGCGGCGTGTCCTTCTCGGCCCGGCGGCGCAAGCGTTCCTCGGCGCGCTCGATCGCGAAGGCGAGGAGATTGTCAGCCGTCGCCGGGTCGCCGGCGAGCCAATGGTCGAAATGGTCGCGCAAGGCATTCTCGACCAGCTTCGCGGCTTCCGGACTGGTCAGCTTGTCCTTGGTCTGGCCCTGGAACTGCGGGTCGCGCACGAAGACGGACAGCATGCCAGCGAGGCCGCCGAGCAGGTCCTCGGCCGTCACATTGGCGGCTCGCTTCTCCTTCTTCAGTTCGCCATAGGCGCGCAGGCCCTTCACCAGCGCGGCGCGGAAGCCGGCCTCATGCGTACCGCCCTGCGGCGTCGGGATGGTGTTGGCGTAGGTGTTGAGGAACCCCTCGCCGCGCTCGACCCAGGTCGCGGCCCATTCGACGCGGCCCGCGCCATCGGGGAATTCCGCCTGGCCGGCCCAGGGAGCGGCGACGACGGTGGCCTGTCCCTCGATGGCACTGGCCAGGAAGTCCGACAGGCCGCCGGGGAAATGCAGCACCGCCTCGGCCGGCGTGTCGTCCTTGATCAGGGACGGATCGCAGGACCACCGGATCTCGACGCCCCGGAACAGATACGCCTTCGATCGGCAGAAGCGGAACAGCCGCGCGGGGCGGAATTCCATCGCGCCGAAGATCTCGGGGTCCGGCTTGAAGCGGATCATGGTGCCACGGCGGTTCTGCACCGCCCCGGCATTCTTCAGCTTGGTGACCGGCTTGCCGCGTTCATAGGTCTGGGTGAACAGCGTGCGGTCGCGCGCGACCTCCACCTCCAACCGCTCGGCCAGCGCATTCACGACCGAGGAGCCGACGCCGTGCAGGCCGCCCGAGGTGTCATACGCCTTGCCCGAGAACTTGCCGCCCGAATGCAGCGTGGTGAGGATGACCTCCAGCGCCGAGAGCTTCGGGAACTTCGGATGCGGATCGACCGGGATGCCGCGGCCATTGTCGCGCACCGTGATCCAGTTGCCTGGGGCGAGCGTCACCTCGATGCGGTCGGCGTGGCCGGCCACCGCCTCGTCCATCGCATTGTCGATGACCTCGGCCGCGAGGTGGTGCAGCGCATTCTCGTCCGTGCCACCGATATACATGCCGGGGCGACGGCGGACGGGCTCCAGCCCCTCCAGCACCTCGATGTCCTTGGCCGAATAGCCTTCGCTCTGCCCGGCGGCGCCTTTCCGCGCGCCGCCCCGGCCGAACAGATCGTTCATGTCTTGTTCCCTTGATGCCGGGCAGAATACCGGCCGGCGCCGCCGGAAACAACGCGGGTGGCGATTCGGCCCCCGTCAGGCCCCGAGTTCGAAGCCGGAGGCCGCCGCATCCCGGGCCAGGGCCAGGCTTTCGGCGAAATTGTCGCGCCGGGCGATGTTGGTGGCCGCGAGTTGGCGCACCGGGCCGCCCGTCGCCGCCGGCGCGGCGCGCTCGGCGATCTGGAAGGCCCCGGTCGGCGCATAGCCACGCAACCCCTGCCCTTCCACCAGCGCGAAACCCGATTGGGCGGGGCGCACCGTGACGGATTGACCGGCGGGAACGCGGCCGATCTCCGGGGCACCGGCTTCGGGGCGCAGGCGCAGCGTCACGGTCGCCGCGGCGACCACGCGCCGCGTCGTGCCGGTCTGCTGCCGGGCCTGGCGGGCGGCGGCGGCCGTGCCGGGCGCGGCGGCCTCAAGCGCCGGCTCGCGCTGGCGGGCGCGGGCTTCCATGGCATCCAGCACCGCCTGCGCGCGGGCCAGGTCGCGGGCCAGCCGCGCGCGCAGCGCCGCCATGCGGGATTCCGCCGTCACCCGGGGCACGCGGCTGGCGGCGTATTCGGCGCGGATCGTCCGCGCCTCGATCCAGCGGCAATAGAGCAGCGCGTCAAAGGCGATCTGCAGGGCGTCGAGATCGGCATTCTCCTGCCGCAGCGTCGTGTCGAGCCCGGCGCCGCTGCCGGCGTTGCGGCTGAAGTCCGTCGCGACGGTGCCGCGCGGCATCTGCCCCGCTTCGGTCCACCGCCCGCCCGCCGCCCCGGCGGTGCCGAGGAAGGCATCGCCGGAACTGTCGAAGCTGGTCACCTGATTGCGGCAGCCCTCGCCGGCATCTGCGCCGGAACGCGGGCCGGCGCAGCCGAGAAGAACCAGCGCCGCCGAGACGGGTACCGCCAGCAGCAGGGGTGTGGCAGACATCGAGCGGATCAGCGGACTACTCCCAGCGCCCGTTCAGAGCGCACCATTTGTCATCCGTGTAGCCATCGGTGACGCAGCGGAACAGACAGTCGAAGGTGGTGATGCCAGGGGCCGCCTTGCGCATCTCGGCGATGGGGTTCTTCAGCGTGACGCCCGCGTAGAACCGGCGGTTGCGGATGGTGACGATGACGAGGTCGCCGAAGATATGGAAATTCCTGGTCGAGGTGACCGGGGCGCCGCCCGACGACCACGGCATGCTCGGCTGCTTGCGGATCTTGTTCGCCAGGTTGTGGCGCCACTTGTCGAACACAGCCTTGATGCTGCCCATGACCCTGGCTCTCCCCGCCCCGGCGGCTGGCGACAGGATGGAAGCTGCCGGCGGCGCAGGCAAGTCGCGCCGCCAAGCGGGAACGCCTCATCGGCACGGCCAATGAAACGCTTCAGGGCTGGATGATCATGCCGGGCCGGCAGGAAGGCTGGCCCGGCATCGCCGCCTCGGCTGCTGCGCGCAGCCCCGCGGCCGGTCAGTCGAGATGCGCCTCGAGCATCCAGAGCTGCTTGTCGAGCATGCGCGACAGCCCCGTCAGCAGGTCCGCCGTATCCGCATCGCCCGCCTCGTCGGTGGTGTCGATGCCCGCGCGCACGGTCTTGGCGAGCGCGGCGTAGCGCGTCGTCAGCGCCTTCACATGCTCGATACCGTCGCGCAGATCGGCCGGATAGGGTTCGAGGCGCGTCTTCTCGCCCACCGCCTGGGTCGTGCCGTCCGGGGTGCCGCCGAGCTGGACCACGCGCTCGGCGATGTCGTCCGTGACCTCGGAAAGCTGGTTGTAGAAATCCTCGAACAGCTTGTGCAGCCCGGCGAAATGCGCCCCGCGCACGGTCCAGTGCGCCATGTGCGTCGCATTCGTCAGGTCCATCGTATCGGCCAGCGTCGCGTTCAGCACCGACACCGCGACCTCGCGCGCATTGGCGCCGAGGTCGTTGTGGGTGGCATGCAGCTTGGCGGTCTTCGATTTGGCCATCGGTATCGGCTCTCCTCGACTGATCAGACGACGATGATAACGCGGAATGCGGCGCCTGGCTGCATGCCGGGTTCGATCACCACCGACATCCCGGTCAATCAGGCCGTCTTTGTCCTGCCGCAAGCCCGCCCGGTCAGGGTTGCACGCCAAGATAGCGCGCGGCATCCGGCGCGCCCGCCTTCGCCTGGAACGCCGCGGCGCGGGCCAGCACGGCGCGATCCGCCGCATCGAGCCGCCCCGCCTCGCGCAGATGCTCGGTCCATGATTCCACAGACCAGAGCTCGACCCAGCGTTCGGGATGCGCGACGTCCTCCAGCAACTGCCAGCCATGTGCGCCACTGCGCCGACGGACATGGCGCACCTCCCGCATGATGGCGAGGAACTCGTCACGGCGCGCGGGGTCGATGGTGTAGCGCACCGCCTCGATCACCCGGCCTGAATCGGTACCGAGCAACGGACGCAGCTCATCCGCCGGCGCCTCGGGACGCGGCATGGGGACGCTCGGGGCCTCGGCCGCCGGCGTGGCATCGAGCGCCCAGCCCTTCACCCCGATCGCCGCCACCGCCGCGGTGCCCGCGGCCAGCAGCAGGGCCGGGCCGACGCCGAGTTGCGACCCCGCCCAGCCCCACAGCACCGCGCCCGCCGTCATCGCCCCGAAGAAGCAGAGCTGGTAGATCCCGATCGCCCGCGCGCGCACCCAGCCCGGGGCGGCGAACTGCGCCGCCGCCTGCAGGGTGGAGGCCGCGGCCAGCCACCCCGCGCCGAAGAGCAGCATGGACACCACGACGATGCCCCAGTGCACCGACAGGGCGAGCAGCGCGAGCGAGACCGCGGAGACGAGCGAGAAGACCAGCACCATCGACCCGCGCGTCGGCAGCCGCACGCGCAGCGCCGGCAGGGCGAAGCCGGTCGCGACCGCGCCGATGCCCATCGCGCCCAGCATCAGGCCATAGGCCTCGGGGCCGAGGCCGAGCCGCCCGCGCACCACCAGCGGCAGCATCCCCCACACCGCCGAGGTAAAGAAGAAGAACACCACCGCGCGCAGGATGGTCGCGCGCATCGCCGGGCTCGCCGTGACGAAGCGCAGCCCGGTGCGCATCGCACCGAGGAAATGCTCCGGCGGCATCGGGTTCGCCGGCGCCTCCCGCTTCCAGAACAGCAGGGCGAGCAGCAGGGAGAGGAAGCACAGCGCATTGAGCGCGAAGGCGGCCTCGGTCCCCGCGATGGCGATGGCGAAGCCGCCGATCGCCGGGCCCACCGCGCGGGAGAGGTTGAAGCCGATACCGTTCAGCGCGATGGCCTGCACCAGGTCCTCGCGCGGCACGAGCTCGGGCGTCGTCGCGGCCCAGGCCGGGAAGTTCAGCGCATTGCCCATCCCGATGCAGAAGGTGAAGAACAACAGCCCCCAGGGACCGATCCACCCCGCCCAGGTCAGCAGCGCCAGCATCGCCGCGACCGACAGCACCCAGGCCTGCGCGCCGATCAGGTAGGACCGGCGGTCGATGATGTCCGCCGCCGCGCCCGAAGGCAGGGCGAGCAGGAAAACCGGCAGCATCGAGGCCGCCTGCACCGCGCTGACCATGGCGGGCGACGGGTCGAGGCTGGTCATCATCCACGCCGCCCCGGTGTTCTGCACCCAGAGACCGATATTGGCGGCGAGGTTGGCCCACCAGAGCAGCCGGAAGGCCGGGTGGCGGAAAGGAGCAAAAGCAGCGGGCATCCTGCCAAACTGGCAGAACTGGCCGGCGACGGGAACGGCCACGCGACGCTGGCCCGGCATGCGCCGCACGGGCTAGGCTGCCGGCATGGCCGAGCGCATCACGACCTATGCTGAATTCTGGCCCTATTACCTGCGGGAGCACGCACATCCGCGGACCCGTGCCATCCACGCCTTCGGCACCGCGGTCGCACTGCTGCTGCTGGCCATGGCGCTGCTGGCCGGGTCGTGGTGGCTGTTCCTGCTCGCAGTCGTCGCCGGCTATGCCTTCGCCTGGGCCAGCCACATGCTCATCGAGCACAACCGCCCAGCCACCTTCACCTATCCCACCTGGTCGCTGGTCTCAGATTTCCGAATGGCGTGGCTGATGGCCACGGGCAGGCTGGGGCCGGAGCTCGAGAAGGCGGGGGTGCGCTGAGCGACGCACCCGCGCACCGATAGCGAGGACAGCGAAGGGTCGAGGCCGGCCTGACCAGCCAACCGCCTCGCCCACGATCGGAGGCGCCGATGGCCAGTGAGCAACGACTCGAGCCCAGCCTCGTGGAGGAATTCGTCTCCAAGGCCCACGGTGATCTCGCACGCGTACGCGACCTTCTCCGACAGCAGCCGAAGCTGGCAAATGCGGCGTGGGATTGGGGCGGCGGCGACTGGGAGACGGCGCTCGGCGCCGCCGCGCATATGGGGCGGAAGGACATCGCGCTGCTGCTCCTCGAGCACGGGGCGCGCCTGGACATCTTCGCGGCGGCCATGCTGGGGCACATCGATGTCGTCCGTGCGACGCTCGCGGCCTTGCCGGATGCGCGACGATGGCTGGGTCCTCACGGCATTCCCTTGCTGATCCATGCCGAGGCTGGCGGCGCCGACGCCGCTCCCGTGGTCGAGTACCTGCAGGGGCTCGAAGGTAATCGGCGGCGATAGCAGCGAGCGGATCCCGGCATCGCTGAAAAGCGCGACAGCCGGAGCGCGGTGTCAGGCCGCGCCGACGGGCGAAGATCGGTCACCGCCGAGATGCACACCAAGTCGCGGCACGAAGGAGCAGGGCTTTCCGCTTGATGAACCGTCCCGGCGCGGTCGTTCTCCGTCAACTTCTGTCCATGGAAGAATGATCTTTCTCTGGAAGCTGATCTTGCGCCGAAATTTGAAAGGATATTTCTCTTTCTTAGCAATCGACCGGACCATGACCGATGCCCCAGATCTTCGTCATCCACGAAAACGACGCCTGGCTCGCCCCGCTGCGCGCCTCCTTCGCCGCGGCCGGCATCGGCCATGAGGAATGGTTCCTCGACCGCGGCGTGCTCGACCTGACGCGGCCGCCGCCGGCCGGCGTCTTCTACAACCGCATGTCCGCCTCCTCCCACACGCGCGGGCACACCTACGCACCGGAATATGCCGGGGCCGTCATCGAATGGCTGGAACGCCACGGCCGCACCGTGGTGAATGGGCGCCGCGCGCTGCAGCTCGAAGTCTCGAAGGTCGCGCAGTACGAGGCGCTGGCCGCCTTCGGCATCCCGACCCCGCCCACCATCGCCGCCATCGGCGAGGAACATATCCGCGAGGCCGCGGCCCATCTCGGCTTCCCGCTGATCCTCAAGCACAACCGCGCGGGCAAGGGCCTCGGCGTGCAGCTCGTGCGCAGCGCGGCGGCGCTGGAAGAAGCGATCGCGCGCCTCGCCGCGAATGAAGACCCCCATGCCCGGCCGCGCGACGGCATCTGGCTGGTGCAGCGCTACATCGCCGCGCCGGAACCCTTCATCACCCGCGCGGAGTTCGTCGGCGGGAAGTTCCTCTATGCCGTGCGGGTGGACACCTCCGAAGGCTTCGAGCTGTGCCCGGCGGATGCCTGTGCCCTGCCCGACGGCGCGGCATGCCCTGCCGTCGCGCCGGGCGAGAAGTTCCGCATCGTCGAAGGCTTCACCCACCCGCTGATCCCGCGCCTGGAAACCTTCCTCGCGGCCAACGGCATCGGGGTCGGCGCCATCGAGTTCATCGCCGACGCCGAGGGCCGGACCTTCGCCTACGACGTCAACACCAACACCAACTACAATCCGGAGGCCGAACGCCGCGCCGGTGTCTCGGCCACGGATGCGGTCGTTCGGCATCTGGCGGGACTGCTGCAGCCGGCCGCCCGGGCGGCCTGACCGCGCCGCCGGCCGAAAATGGATAAGCTCCGCCCGATACGGCGGGGCAACCATTCTGGTACGGTTTCACCAAGGCGTGAGCCCAGGCCGGGGGAGCGCGCGCCGCCTGCCGTATCAAATGAGGTGAAACCATGAATCGGCGCGACATTCTTCGTACATCCGCGCTTGCTGGAACCGCCCTGGCACTGCCGGGCCTCGCGGCCGCCCAGGCGGATCGGCCCGGTATCCTGCGCGCGGCGGAAATCGCCGAGGCGGCCTTCATCTTCGGCCTGCCGATCGTGATGAACTACGCGGTGATGTACGAGTTCGCGATCGACCGGAACAGCGGGCAGTTCAAGGCGCCCTTCAACGCCATATGGAATGATTCCCAGGTCTTCACCTGGCGCGACACCGCTGTCCCGACGCCGAACAGCGACACGCCCTATTCGATGAGCTGGCTCGACCTGCGCGCCGAGCCGATGGTGATCTCCGTCCCCGACGTACCGGCCGGACGCTACTTCTCGGTCCAGGTCTGCGACGGCAACACCTACAATGTCGGCTACATCGGCAGCCGCACCACGGGCCAGGGCGCGGGGTCCTGGATCATCGCCGGCCCCGGATGGCAGGGGGCGACGCCGTCCGGCATCAAGGGCGTGATCCGCTCGACCACGCAATTCGCGCTGACGATCTTCCGCACCCAGCTCTTCGGCCCGGACGACATGCCCAACGTCGTCGCCGTGCAACGCGGCTACAAGGTGGCGCCGCTCTCGACCTTCCTGCGCCAGCCGGCCCCGCCCGCCGCGCCCGAGATCCGTTGGCCGCGCATCACCGCCGACCTCGCCAAGCATCACTTCTTCGACTACCTGGCCTTCGCACTGCAATTCAACGCGCCACAGCCGAACGAGGCCGCGATCCGCGCGCAGCTCGCCTCCATCGGCATCGATGGCCGCGGCACGCCGATGCCCAACTCCTTCCTCGATCGGCTCGAATTGCTGGGCGCCGCCTTCGAGGGCGAGCGCAAGGTGGATGCGGCCGTCGCCGCCGCGGGCGTCGCGATGAATGGCTGGCGCGTCACGCCGATCCCGGGCTCGCCTGAAGCCTATAACGGCGACTGGCTGCTGCGGGCAGTCGCCGCCAAGGCCGGCATCTACGGCAACTCGACCGAGGAGGCGACCTACCCCTTCACCCGCCACGACGCCACGGGCGGCGAACTGGACGGCAGCAAAGGGCGCTACACCCTCACCTTCGGCCCGAACCAGCTTCCGCCCGTCAGCGCCTTCTGGTCGGTGACGATGTACCATGGCGGCAACCAGTTGCTGGTGCAGAACCCGATCGACCGCTACCTGATCAACACGCCGATGCTGTCGCAGATGAAGCGCAACGCGGATGGCGGGGTGACCCTGTACATCCAGAAGGACGATCCGGGCGAGGCGCTGCGGCCGAACTGGCTGCCGGCGCCGGACGGGCCGATCTACATCGTCATGCGCCTCTACTGGCCGAAGACCGAGCAGCCAGCCCTGCTCCCGATCGGCCAGGGCCAGTGGCAGCCACCCGGAATCCTGCGCGCCGGCTGACGGCTTCCAGAGGCCTGCCGGCCTTTGACGGAAGGATCGGGAGGGGCACGGCCCCATGGGCGCGACGCTGTGGCGCCCGCGGTGAGCCCCGGGGAAGGGCATTGCCCTTTCCCCGGACCGTCCAACGCCGCGCGCGGGAGCGATCCATCGCGCCATTCGCCACCGCCCGCGCCGCCACGATCGACAGAAGCACCACGGCCGCATTTCTCCGGCGGCCCTCCGGTGTCCTGCGCCGGCATTTCTCGAATTACAGCAGAACATCCAGCACGAGTATTCGCTGCACCGACAAGTTGCGAGTGATTGGCATTCCTTTGCCACAAGAAATCGACATCTGCTTATCCGAAAGGATAGGACGACCCGCGCGCTTCGGCGCTATAGACTGCCCCCGGGATCGCGCCCCGCGCGCCACTGATCTTAGGGATGCCCGATGCTTGCTTTCCTCGGCAACCGAAAGCCGTTCTCCCAGCTTTCGGAGAAGGAGATCCTCGCCCTCGCCATCTCATCCGAGGAGGATGATGCGCGGATCTATGCCAGCTATGCTGACCGCCTGCGCCACGACTTTCCGGCCACGGCGGCCATGTTCGACGACATGGTGGCCGAGGAGGATGGGCATCGGCAGAGCCTGATCGCCGACTTCCAGCGCCGATTCGGCAACACGATCCCGCTGATCCGCCGCGAGCATGTCGCGGGCTACTATTCCCGCCGCCCCACCTGGCTGGTCGAGAATCTCGGGGTCGAGCGCATCCGCCAGGAAGCGGAGCGGATGGAGGACGATGCGCGGCGCTTCTACACGGCCGCCGCGGGCCGAACGAGCGATGCCGGCACGCGCAAGCTGCTCGGTGACCTGGCCCTGCAGGAGGGCGGGCATCTCGAACGCGTCGCCGCCTCCGAGGCGCAGCATCTGACCAAGGATGCCCGCGAGGAGGAGGATGAACGCGCCCGCCGCCAGACCATCCTGACCTGGGTACAGCCAGGCCTCGCCGGGCTGATGGATGGATCGGTCTCGACCCTGGCGCCGATCTTCGCGACCGCCTTCGCCACACAGGACCCGCACACCACCTTCGCCGTGGGCCTCGCCGCCTCGGTCGGCGCTGGCATCTCGATGGGCTTCACCGAGGCGATCCACGACGACGGCGTCATCTCGGGCCGCGGCTCGCCGATCAAGCGCGGCATCGCGTCGGGGACCATGACGGCGCTCGGCGGGCTGGGACATGCCCTGCCCTATCTCATCCCGTATTTCTGGACCGCGACGGCAGTGGCCTTCGTCGTGGTCTTCATCGAGCTCTGGGCGATCGCCTGGATCCAGAACCGCTACATGGAAACGCCCTTCCTGCGGTCGGTGACACAGGTGGTATTGGGCGGCGCGCTGGTGCTGGCGGCAGGGATCCTGATCGGCAGCGGGTAATGTCAGGCCACCAGCCAGGCCGCCATCGCCGCATTCACCGCCTCGGGCGTCTCCATGGTGGGCAGATGCGCCGCATCGGCGAAGTGGCGCAGCCGCGCGCCGGGGATCAGCGCGGCCATCTCCGCCGCGAGGTCGGGCGTCGTCAGGATGTCGTCGGCGCCGACGCCCACCAGGGTCGGCACGGCGATGCCCGGCAGATGCGGCCGTGAATCGATGCGGTTCATGATGGCCGTCTGCTGGCGCAGGAAGGCCTCCTTGCCGACACGCTCGGCCATCTCCATCACCTCGGCGGCGAGCGGCGTATCCTGGCGCGACGGATGGATGAGCTGCGGCAGCAGGCGCGGCGTCACCCCGCGGAACTGGCCCGATCGCGAGAGGCTGATCAGCCCTCGCCGGCGCCGCTTCTGCTCCTCGGTATCCGCGCGCGCGCCGGTGTCGAGCAGGCACAGCCGCGTGACGCGGTCCCCTGCCTGGCGCATCACCTCCAGCGCCACATAGCCGCCCATCGACAGGCCGGCGACGGCGAAGGGGCCGTCGATGGCGGCGATGGCGCGGGAAGCCATCTTCTCGATACTGTCATCCAGCGTCAGATCCGCGACGAGGGGGGCGGCGAGCGGCGCCAGGGCCGCCACCTGATCGCGCCACAGCCGCGCATCGCACAACAGGCCAGGCAGCAGCAGCAGGGGGAGCTTCTCGGTCATGCCCCCGCTCTATCGCGGGGCCGGCGAGCCGTCCATGCGCCGGGCGCGGGCCGCGAGGCGCGGAAAACCTTGATCTTCTGGCCAAGGCGGCGCATATCCGGGGCGCTCGTGGATTGGCGGGCCGGATCGCCGGCCCCGGAGTGCGCCCCACCGGGGCTCGGCCACCCACCGCACCACCCGATGTCGGCCCGGTACGCTGGGCCCATGGAACAGAGCGAACTTGAACGAGCTTCCCCCTACGGCCGCGGAAGCGGTCGATGCCCCGGCACAGCCGGCCCTTGCCCTCGAGGCGAACGCGGTGAATGCCGCGACCGAAACCGTCCCCGCCGCCGCCGAGGCGCCCGAGGCCGCGCCGCCGGAACTGACCGCGGAAGCCGCGGCTGACCCCGCGCCGCCGGCAGCGACCGCCGCAGCCGAGCCTGGCGCCGCACCGGTCGAGGCCGCCCCCACCGAGGATGTTGCCGCGGCCGATGCGGCGGCAGAGGAGATCGCGGCCGAGGACGTGCCCGAATACACCGAGGAAGACGAGGAGCCCGAGCCGCCGCGCACGGTCTTTGCCGATCTCGGCCTGTCCGACGAGCTGCTGCGTGGCGTGATCGAGGTGGGCTATGTCCACCCCACCCCGATCCAGGAAGCGGCGATTCCCTGGGTGATGATGGGCCGCGACGTGCTGGGCTGCGCGCAGACCGGCACCGGCAAGACCGCCTCCTTCGTGCTGCCGATGCTGGACATCCTCGCCGGCTCGCGCGCCAAGGCGCGCATGCCGCGCAGCCTGATCCTGGAACCGACGCGCGAACTCGCCCTGCAGGTCGCCGAGAATTTCGAGAAGTACGGCAAGTACCTCAAGCTCAACCACGCCCTGCTGATCGGCGGCGAGAGCATGAACGACCAGCGCGACGTGCTCGAGAAGGGCGTGGACGTGCTGATCGCGACACCGGGACGGCTGCTCGACCTGTTCGACCGCGGCCGCATCCTGATGGCGGATGTGAAGCTGCTGGTGATCGACGAGGCGGACCGCATGCTGGACATGGGGTTCATCCCCGATGTCGAGCGTATCGTCAGCATGATCCCGCCGATGCGCCAGACGCTGTTCTTCAGCGCGACCATGGCGCCGGAGATTCGCCGCCTGGCGGATGCCTTCCTGTCCAACCCCAAGGAGATCTCGGTCTCCGCGCCCGCTTCCGTCGCGACCACGATCACCGCGGGCCTCGTCTATGTGCAGCCGCATGACAAGCGCGAGGCGCTGCGCCGGATGATCCGCACCGAGCAGGTGCAGAACGCGCTGATCTTCTGCAACAAGAAGATCGAGGTCGACATCCTCTACAAGTCGCTGAAGAAGCACCATTTCAGCGTCGGCGCGCTGCACGGCGACATGGACCAGGCGACGCGCTTCGCGACGCTCAATGCCTTCAAGGCGGGCGATCTGCAGTTGCTGGTCTGCTCCGACGTCGCCGCCCGCGGCATCGACATCGGCGGCCTGTCGCACGTCTTCAACTTCGACGTGCCCTTCCGCGACGAGGATTACGTCCATCGCATCGGCCGCACCGGCCGCGCCGGGCGCGAGGGCCATGCCTACACCATCGCGACCGCCGATGACGCGAAGAACGTCGCGGCGATCGAGAAGCTGACCGGAAAGCCGATCCCGCGCATGGCGGTCGAGGGTCTCGACCCCGTGCCGGAGGAAGAGATCGAGGAGGCACGCAACGCGCCGAAGGGCCGTGGCCGTGGCCGCAGCGCTTCCGCCAGCGCCGCCAAGGGCCGCAGCGGCGACCGCCGCGAGGGTGGGCGCCGCGACTCCAGCACCCGCCGGGACGGCGCCCCGCGCGACCGCGCCCCGCGGGAACGGGAGCGCGAGCGCGAGCGCGAGGAAGCTGAGGCGCGTCCGCGCCGCGAACGCGAGGAAGCCGAGGCTCGCCCGCGCCGCGAGCGCGACCGTGACCGCGATGCCCGGATCGAGCGCGAAACGGCCGAGCCGGCCCGCGGCGACCGCGAGCCGCGCCGTGAGCGGGACCGCGATCGCGATCGCGACCGCCGCTACCGGCAGGAGGATCTGGGTCCGCCGGTCAAGGGTTTCGGCGATGCCATCCCGGCCTTCATGCTGATCCCGCTGCCGCGCCCGCGCAGCGAGAAGGCCGCGGAGCCCATCGCCAGCGCAACCGGGGCCGAGACGGCCCCCGAGAGCGAAGCGGCCTGATCGCGGCCAGGCGCCTCCGCGCTTAATCTTTCCGGATTGCCCCGAGGCCGGCGGATCAGCATTCTGCCGGCCATTTTCTTGCCGACTGCCTACTTGAGGAGCCCGTCATGAACGTCGTCTCGAAGCCCGCCCGCGCCCAGTTCGTCTGGGAGGATCCGCTGCTGCTCGAGGAGGCGCTGACCGAAGACGAGCGCATGATCCGCGACAGCGCGCGGGACTTCTGCCAGGAAAAGCTGCTCCCCCGCGTGCAGGAAGCCTTCCGCAAGGAGCACTTCCATCGCGAGATCATGAACGAATTCGGCGAGATGGGCTTCCTGGGCGCGACCCTCGACAGCCATGGCTGCGCCGGCGTGGGCTACGTCTCCTACGGGCTGATGGCGCGCGAGGTGGAGCGCGTCGATTCCGGCTACCGTTCGGCGTTCAGCGTGCAGTCCTCGCTGGTGATGTATCCGATCCATGCCTTCGGCTCGGAAGCGCAGAAGGACAAGTTCCTGCCCAAGCTGCGCACCGGCGAATGGGTCGGTTGCTTCGGCCTGACGGAGCCCGACGCCGGTTCCGACCCCAACTCGATGCGCACCCGCGCGAAGAAGGTCGATGGCGGCTACATCATCAACGGCTCCAAGACCTGGATCACCAACTCCCCGATCGCCGACGTCGCCGTGGTCTGGGCGAAGGACGATGAGGGCATCCTGCGCGGCTTCCTGCTCGAACGCGGGATGAAGGGCCTCACCTTCCCCAAGATCGAGGGCAAGTTCTCGCTGCGCGCCTCCGTCACCGGCATGATCATGATGGATGATGTCTTCGTGCCGGAGGAGAACAAGCTGCCGGGCGTGAAGTCGCTCGCCGGCCCCTTCTCCTGCCTCAACCGCGCGCGCTACGGCATCGCCTGGGGCGCGCTGGGCGCGGCGGAAGATTGCTGGCACCGCGCGCGCGACTACACGATGAACCGCAAGATGTTCGGCAAGCCGCTGGCGCAGACGCAGCTCATCCAGAAGAAGCTCGCCGACATGATGACCGAGATCACCCTCGGCCTGCATGCGGTGCTGCGCGTCGGCCGCCTGTTCGACGAGCACAAGATCGCGCCGGAGATGATCTCCCTGGTCAAGCGCAACAATTGCGGCAAGGCGCTCGACATCGCCCGCATGGCGCGTGACATGCACGGCGGCAACGGCATCGTCGACGAGTATCATGTGATCCGCCACATGGTGAACCTCGAGACGGTCAACACCTATGAGGGCACGCATGACGTGCACGCGCTGATCCTCGGCCGTGCGCAGACGGGGCTGAACGCCTTCGGCTGACCGGCGCCAGGTGGTCGGGATGATGCCCGGAATGGATATCCTGACCATCGAGCGCACACTCCAGCTCGCCATCGCGCCCGCCTTCGTGCTGGGCGGCGTGATGGCGGTGCTGAACCTGCTGATCGGGCGGCTGCAGCGCATCACGGACCTCGTTATCACGCTGCGCCGCGAAGGGCTGGAAGAACCCCGTCTGCGACCGCTGCTGCGGCGGCGGGCCCGCGTCATCTATGCGGCCATCACCTGCTGCATCGGCTCCGCCCTGCTGCTCTGCGTGCTGGTGATGGTCTCCTTCGCCGAACCGCTTTTTGGCGTGACGATCGGCATGCATGTCGCGGCGCTGCTGATCGCGGCGATGGTGTTCCTGACCGCCTCGCTGCTGCTGTTCCTGTGGGAAGTGCTGCTCTCGGCGCGCGAGCACGCCTGGCTGCATTCGCACAGTCTGCGCTGACGGGTTGTCGGCAAGCGCGCCGCCTGGAGCGCCGGCCTGCCCGGCACCGGCCTTGCTGCGCCGCAGCACGACCCGTTATCCTCGGCGCATCCGGGAGATATCGATGATCCTTCGCCGTCACCTTGGCGCCGCCGCGCTAGGCCTGCTCGCCGCCCCCGCTTTCGCCCAGGCCACCTGGCCGCGCCGCCCCGTGCGGATGCTGGTCGGCTTCGCGCCGGGCGGCTTCAGCGACATCGTCGCGCGCGCGGTCGCCGAGCAATACACCCAGATCCTCGGCGTCAACGTGGTGGTGGAGAACCGTTCCGGCGCCTCGGGCACGCTCGCGACGGACTATGTGGCCAAGGCGCCGGCGGATGGGTCGGTGCTGCTGCTCGGCCATTCCACACCCAACGCCGTGGCGGCAGCGCTGTTCTCCAACCTGCCCTATGATCCGCTGAATGACCTGACCCCCATCGCACAGATCGCCGTGCACCCGCATCTGCTGGTCGTGCCGGCCGCCTCGCCGCACCAGAGCACCGAAGCCCTGATCGCGGCGGCGCGGGCGCGGCCGGGCAGCATCTCCTTCTCCTCGGCCGGGATCGGGTCGGTGCACCACATCGCCTGCGCGACGCTGGCGCAGAAGGCCGGGGTTGAGCTGGTCCACGTCCCCTATCGCGGCAGCGCGCCGGCCATGGCGGACCTGCTCGCCGGCCGGGTGGACATGACCATCGACGGGGTCTCGGCGGTGGCGGGGCCGATCGGGGAAGGCAAGCTGCGGCCGCTCGCTGCCGGGACGCTCGCGCGCATCGGCCGCTGGCCGGACCTGACCACCCTGCAGGAACAGGGCTATGGCGAGATCGACGCCATGAGCTGGGTTGGCGTCTTCGGCCCGCCGGGCTTGCCGCCGGAACTCGTGCAGCTTGCCGCGACGGCCGCCGACCAGGCGCTGGCCTCGCCGACCATGCAGCGGGTGCTGGAAGGCGGCAGTTCCATCCCCTCCTCCCGTCGCGGCCAGGAATTCCGGGACTTCGTGGCGCTGGAGATCACGCGCTACAAGGCGGTGTTGGGGAACAGCCAGATCCCCCTGTAACGGGACCGCATGACGGACATCGCTGAACTGGAAGTCACCGCGGTCGGCGCCGGCGGGGACGGCATCGCCGCGCTGCCCGGTGGCGGCGTGGCCTTCATCCCGCGCACCCTGCCGGGCGAGCTGGTGCGGGCGGCCTTCGTGCAGCGCCGCCGCGACGGCGTCCATGCGCGGCTGGTCGCGCTGCTACGGCCGAGCGCCGAGCGCGTCGCCGCCCCCTGCCCCCATTTCGAGGAAGGCTGCGGCGGCTGTTCCGTGCAGCATTGGGCCCCCGCCGCCCAGGCGGGCTGGAAGCGCGACCGGCTGCGGGAGGCGCTCTCACGCGGCGGCTATCCCGATGCCCCCGTGGCGGAGACCGTGACCACGCCCCCCGGCCGTCGCCGCCGGGCGGATTTCGCGCTGCGGCGCGGCGCCGGCGGCGTGACGGTCGGCTTTCACGAGGCCGGCAGCACGGCCGTGCTCGATCTCACTCAATGCGCCGTGCTCGATCCGCGCCTGGTCGCCCTGATCGCCCCGCTGAGGGAAATGCTGCGCCGCCTGCCCGCCTTGCGGCGGGAGGGCTCGGCGGTGATCAACCTGCTCGATACGGGGCCGGACCTGCTGCTGCGCACGGACGGCCCGCTCTCGCCGCCCGAGCGCGCGGCGCTGGCCGGCTTCGCGCAGCAGGCCGGGCTGCCCCGCATCGCCTGGGCGCTGAAGGACGGGCCGGCCGAGATCGCCGTGCAGCTCGGACCAGTGGGCATCGCGCTGTCGGGCGTCGAGCTCGCGCCCGCCCCCGGCGCCTTCCTCCAGGCCAGCCCCGAGGGCGAGGCCGCCATCGTCGCCGCCGTGCTGGCAGCCTTGCCGGAGCGCCTTGCCGGGCGGGGACGCATCGCGGACCTGCATGCGGGGCTTGGGACGCTGTCCATCCCGCTGGCGGCGCATGGGCGGGTGGCAGCCTTCGAAAGCGAGCCATCCGCCGTCGCCGCCCTGGCCGCCGCGGCCGCCCGCGCCGGGGTGAAGGTCACGGCCACGCGCCGCGACCTGGCGCGCCAGCCGCTGACAGCCACGGAGCTCAACGCCTTCGCCGCCGTGGTGCTCGACCCGCCGCATGCCGGGGCGGCGGAACAGGCGGCGCTGATCGCGCGCAGCGCGGTGCCGGCGGTGGTCTATGTCTCCTGCAACCCGGCGGCGCTGTCGCGCGATGCGCGCGCCTTCGCGCAAGGGGGATGGACCCTGGCCTCGGCGACGCCGATCGACCAGTTCGTGCAGTCGAGCCAGCTCGAGGCCGTGGTGGCCTTCCGCCGTCAGCGCGGCTCGACGCGAGACAGATAAAGCGTCGTCACCCGCTGGCGCTCCAGCAAATCCTCGACGGTGCAGGGCTTCGCC
Organism: Roseomonas sp.; assembly: GCA_041906015.1. Taxonomy (GTDB): domain Bacteria; phylum Pseudomonadota; class Alphaproteobacteria; order Acetobacterales; family Acetobacteraceae; genus Neoroseomonas. The sequence continues at coordinate 20,729 of JAYRJZ010000009.1, read as the reverse complement.
CGCGAATCGCCGTCGATGAAGCGCATGGGAAAGCGTTCGGCGAGCGCCGCGAGAACCGCCGGCGCATCGTCGCAGCGGCTCGCGTCGAAGTCGAGCAGGATGCGCAGGCCCGGGCTGCGGTCGATCAGCCCGCCCATCCCGTCCACCACCAGCTTCGCCTGGCTGCTGACGCCGATGCGCAGCACGTCCACACTGCCCGGCGCGATGTCCGCGAGCGCCTTGGCTGGCGCATGGCAGTAGTGCCGCCCGGCCTCCACCGTGAAGGCGCCGGCGAAATGCCCGTCCGAGGGACCGATCAGCAACGCCGGCACGCGGATGTGGTCATGTGTCGCCTCGGCTGCGGCCAGTCGTTCGGCGGTGATGTTGCCGCCGAAGCCGTTGACCAGCACGTTGCGCCGCAGCAGCCAATGCAGCCAGGGATTGGCCTCGAGCGCGGTGACGTGCCCCTCGGGGCCCACCAGATCGGCGAGGATCAGGGACCAATAGCCGTAGATGGCGCCGACATCGTAGGCGGTCTCGCCGCGCGCCACGTTGCGGCAGAGGAATTCCGTCACCCAGTACTGCCAATAGCCGTCGAGCAGCAGATGCGGCGCGATGCCGCCATCGGCCGCATCGGTGAACATCTTGAAGCGCCCGAGCACGCGGCACAGCACGCTGCCATCGGGCAGCGGCACTGTCTGGGTACGGTCGCGGATCTGCGCCTCGATCTCGCGGCGGTTGCCGGTGCGCAGCAATTCCTCGAGCGTGGCGATGTCGCGGCGGCCGACCTCGGCGCGCACGGCTTCGACGGTCGCGCGCAGCACGGCCAGCTCGCCCCGAATTCGGAACAATTCTTCGTGCGTGCCCTGGATGGCGCCCTTGCTCTGGCGGGGGCCCGTCGCGAAGAGCCAGGACAGGAATCGCGGTACGATGCCCGCCTTCGGAGGCTCGGCCGCGTCAGGCGACAATACGGGATTATCCTTCGGCACCGGCGAATACTGAACCTTGCGAACGCGGTTGTGCTGCCCTTCGGCAGATTCACATTCTCAGCGCGAGGTGGCAACCCATTGCTGTGACAGCAAGTCTTGACCCGGCATGGATGGCCCCCACCCTCAGGACAGCAGCAATGAGGTGGCATCAGATGGTTTCGAGCCGACGCATCGCCCTCCTGACCGCGGGAAGCCTGATGGCCGCTCCGGCCATTGTGCGCCGGGCCGCCGCGCAGGGAACGACCCCGGCGACGGCCGCCTTGCCCCAGGCGCCGGGCTTCTATCGCTTCAGGGTCGGCGGCTTCCTGGTGACGACCGTTCATGACGGCTTCTTCGCCCGACCGCTGGACGGCTTTGTCCGCAACGCCCCCTTTGCCGAGGTGCAGGCGGCGGCCAGCGCAGCCTTCCTGCCCGCCGATCGCCAGGTCATCCCCTTCACCATCACCTTCGTGCAGCGGGGCGATTCGCTGATCGCCTTCGACACCGGCAACGGCGTCACGCCAGCCGGCGCGACGGCGGGGCGCATGATCGCCAACATGGCCGCCGCGGGCATCGATCCCGCGCGCGTGACGCATGTGATCCACAGCCATTTCCATGGCGACCACGTGAATGGGCTGCTGGATGCGGGCGGCGGCCGCGCCTTCGCCAATGCGCAGGTCCTGGTGCCGGAGGCCGAATGGGCCTGGTGGACGGATGCCGGCAACGAGACGCGCAGCCCGGAAAGCCAACGGGGCAACTTCGCCAATGTGGCGCGTCGTTTTGCCCCGTATCAGGGTCGTGTGACGCCCTTCCGGACAGGCGCCGAGGTGGTGCCCGGCATCACCGCGATCGCCGCCCCCGGCCACACGCCCGGCCACACCATCTTCCGCGTCGCGGATGGCGATGCGCAGATGATGTTCCTCGCCGACGTGACCAACCGGCCGGAGATCATGATGGCCCATCCGGACTGGCAGATCGTCTTCGACTTCGATGGCGACAGGGCTGCTGCGACGCGGCGGCGGGTGCTGGACATGGTCGCGGCGGATCGCATCCGCGTCACCGGATACCATTTCCCCTTCCCGGCGAATGGCTATGTGGCGCGGGCCGGTAACGGCTTCCGCTTCGTACCGGCGGAGTGGTCGAGCGCCGCGTAGAGCAGATCCCGATCAGGTGGAATCACCTGATCGGGTGAAGCTGCTCGCGAAAACAAAGGGCTAGAGACGTTGCCGTGAGCCAGGGCGAACGGGAACGGCTCTAGGACCGGCAGGGGGCGGCGCGCCAGCGTCGGACGTCGCCGCCCCGATCCGGCTCGTGATGGACGGCCTGGAGGTTGATCCGGGTCCGCCTTGCTTGACCCGCGCCGGCGCGCGGCATTACTGACTATCCAGTCAGTCATTAGTGCAGGCATGAGATCCCCCGCCCGCCGCCGCAAGGAAACCCGTCCGGCCGAGCTGCTGGACGCGGCCCTCGACACCTTCCGCGCCCGCGGCTTCGCCGCGACGCGCATGGAGGACATCGCGTCCCGTGCCGGGGTCTCGAAGGGCACGATCTACCTCTACTTCCCGTCCAAGGAGGCGGTGTTCGAGGCCCTGGTCCGCACCAACCTGCTGCCGATCATCGAACGCCTGCAGACCGCGACATCGGCGGCACCGGCCCCCGCCGCGGAGCGCCTACGCCTGCTCGCACGATCCTTTGCCACGCTCTCCGCCGATCCACGCTTGGTCGCCATTCCCCGCCTCGTCCTCGCCGAGGCCGGTAATTTCCCCGACATGGCCCGCTTCTACCGGCAGGAAGTGGTGGGCCGCGGCCTGGCCCTGGTCTCCGGCATCCTCGATGAGGGCATGCGGGCCGGGGAGTTCCGGCCAGTCGACGCCGGCCTCACCGCCCGGCTCTTCCTCGCCCCCATGGTGCTGGGTGCGCTGTGGCGCGCCACTTTCGCCCCGATCGAGGAAGCACCCTTGCCGACCGAGGACCTCTTCGCCCTCCATCTCGATCTCTTCCTGCGCGCCATCGCCGCGGAGGCCCCGTCATGAGACGCCTCGCCTGCCTTCTCGCCCTCCTCGCCCTCGTTTCCTGCGACAAGCCGCCCGACACGGGTGCCTTCCAGGGCTATGTCGATGCCGAATTCCTCCGCATGGCAGCGCCGGAGGGCGGCTGGGTTACCGCCGTGTCGGTGACCAAAGGTGAGAGGGTGACCGCCGACACGCTGCTCTTCACCCTGGATGACACACTGCAACGCGCCGCGGTGGCGCAGGCGCGCGCCAGCCTGGCCCAGGCGCGGAGCTCACTCGACGACCTGCTCAAGGGCGCGCGGCCCGAGGAGATCGCCTCGATCGAGGCGCAGCTCGCCGCGGCGGAGGCCTCGCTCGAACTCGCCCGGCTGCAGCGGGCGCGGCAGGAGGAGCTCGCGCGCACCCGCGTCGCCTCCGAACAGGCGCTCGACCAGGCGCGCGCCGCGGCGGACCAGGCGACGGCGCAGCGCGACCGCATCAAGGCCGACCTCGCCACGGCGCGGCTGCCCGCGCGGGCCGATCGCATCGCCGCGGCCCGCGCGAGTGTCGAGGCGGCGCAGGCCGCGCTCGAACAGGCCGAATGGCACCTCGCCCAGCGCCGCGTGACGAGCCCGGTCGCGAGCCTGGTCGACGATGTGGTCCGCCATCCCGGCGAATGGGTGCCGGCCAGCGGCACCGTGGTCAGCCTGCTGCCACCCGATGCGACGAAGGTGGTCTTCTACGTGCCCGAGGCGCGGCGCAACGCCCTGCGGCTCGGCGACACGGTCCAGGTGGAATGCAGCGGCTGTCCGCGGGACCTGACCGCACGGATCAGCCGCGTCGCCCACGAGGCCGAATACACGCCCCCCGTCATCTACAGCCGCGAGACGCGCCAGAAGCTCGTCTGGCGCACCGAGGCGATCCTCGCCGCCATCCCCGGTGCCCCCACGCCCGGCCAGCCGGTGACGGTGCGGGCGGGGCCATGAGCGAGGCGCCCGCCATCTCCGTGCGCGGCCTGACCAAGCGCTATGGCGAGAAGGTGGTGGTGGACGGGCTCGACCTCGATGTCGCGCGCGGGCAGATCCATGGCTTCCTGGGCCCCAATGGCAGCGGCAAGACAACGACGATCCGCATGCTGTGCGGTCTGCTGGTGCCCGATGGCGGCAGCGGCACCTGCCTCGGCCGCGACATCCGCAACCAGGCCTGGGAGATCAAGCAGCGCGTCGGCTACATGACGCAGCGCTTCAGCCTGTATGAAGACCTGACCATCGCGGAGAACCTCGATTTCGTCGCGAGGCTGTACGGGCTGGACCGCCGCCGCCGGCGCGTGGCGGGCGCGCTCGACCGGCTGGGGCTGGCGTCGCGCGCGGGGCAACTGGCGGGCACGCTGTCGGGCGGGTGGAAGCAGCGGCTGGCCCTCGCCGCTTGCGTGCTGCACGAACCCGAATTGCTGCTGCTCGACGAACCGACCGCCGGCGTCGATCCGAAGGCACGGCGGGAATTCTGGGACGAGATCCACCTGCTCGCCGAGGGCGGCATGACGGTGCTGGTGAGCACCCACTACATGGACGAGGCGGAGCGCTGCCATCGCATCGCCTATCTCGCCTATGGCAAGCTGCTCGCCGTTGGCAGCGTGGCCGAGGTGATCGCGAAGTCCGGGCTGTTCACCTGGCATGTCAGCGGGCCGGAACGGCGCATCGCGTCGCTGGCGCATGAGCTTGGCGCGCGGGAAGGCTGCGAGATGGTCGCCCCCTTCGGCGCGACGCTGCATGTCAGCGGCCCGGACGAAGCGGCGCTGGAGGCCGCCATCGCGCCCTATCGCGAGGAGTTGGGCCTCGACTGGCGCAAGGACGCACCATCGCTGGAAGACGCCTTCATCCATCTGATGACGGGAACCACGGGATGAGCGGCCGGCGCTTCGCCTGGCACCGCCTGGTCGCGATGGTGGTGAAGGAATTCATCCAGATGCGGCGCGACCGGCTGACCTTCGCGATGATGATCGGCATCCCGATCATCCAGCTCGCGCTGTTCGGCTACGCCATCAATTCCGATCCGCGCAACCTGCCCACCGCGGTGATGAGCGAGGACAACAGCCCCTTCAGCCGTGCCATCGTCGCTGGGCTGCAGACCAGCACCTATTTCCGCATCGCCGAGGTCACGCAGGATCCGACCGAGCTCGACCGCCTGCTGGCGCGCGGCGAGGTGCAGTTCGCCGTCGAGATCCCCGCCGGCTTCGGCCGCGCCCTGATGCGCGGGGATCGGCCCGCGCTGCTGGTGATGGCGGATGCCACTGACCCGGCGGCCACGGGCAACGCGGTGGGCGCGCTGGACCGTATCGTCGAAAGCGCGCTGACACCGCTGCTCGATGGGCCGCTCGCGACCCTGCAGCGCGGGCCCTCCCCGATCGATCTGCGGGTCCAACGCCGCTACAACCCCGAAGGCATCACCCAGTACAACATCGTGCCCGGGCTCATGGGCACCATCCTGACCATGACCATGATCATCATGACTGCGCTCGCCGTGACGCGGGAACGCGAGCGCGGAACCATGGAAAACCTGCTCGCCATGCCGGTCCGGCCAACCGAGGTGATGATCGGCAAGCTTGCCCCCTTCATCCTGGTGGGAGGCATTCAGGTGCTGGTCATCATCGGCGCGGCGACCACGCTGTTCCACGTACCGATGGTCGGCGACCCGCTGGTGCTGTCGGTCGGGCTGCTCACCTTCATCATCGCGAACCTGGCGGTGGGGTTCCTGTTCTCCACCATCGCGCAGAACCAGCTCCAGGCGATGCAGATGAGCTTCTTCTTCTTCCTGCCCTCCATCCTGATGTCGGGCTTCATGTTCCCCTTCCGCGGCATGCCGGACTGGGCACAGGTGATCGGGGAAGCCCTGCCGCTGACGCATTTCCTGCGCGTGGTGCGCGGGGTGATGCTGAAGGGGAATTCGCTGGCGGATACCTGGCCGGATATCTGGCCGATGCTGGTGTTCCTGGGGGCCGTGTCGGTGCTGGCGGTGACGCGGTATCGCCAGACGCTCGATTGAACTTCGGAAGGAGCCTTGTCTCTCTCGCCCCCCCCCCGACTCAAGGCCTTACGGCCTTTCGCGGGGTAGCCTGGGGGGCAAGCCAGGATCGGGATGTGGACGCCGATGCGCGACGATCGGCGCGCCCGATCAGACGTGGAAGGATTCGCCGCAGCCGCAGCGGCCCTTCTCATTCGGGTTGGTGAAGGTGAAGCCGGCGGTCATCGCCTTCACCTCGTAGTCCATCACCGTGCCGATCAGGAACAGGGTCGCCTTGCGGTCGATCAGCACGGTCACGTCCTTGTCGGTGACGACCTCGTCGGAGGGCGCGGCCTCCTCCGTCCAGGACAGGTCGTAGGAGAGGCCGGAGCAGCCCTTGGCCTTCACGCCGATGCGCAGCAGCTTGCCGTGCTCGCCCTTCGCGTAGAGCGCGCGCAGACGGTCCGCGGCGGCATCCGTCAGGGTCATCACCGGCGGCAGGGCGCGCCTGGTGCGGGGGGCTTCGACGGTGGTGCTCATCGCTGGCCTCCTCAGAACATGTTCAGGGCGAGGCGGGCATCCTCGCTCATGCGGGACTGGTCCCAGGGTGGGTCCCAGACGACCTCGACATCGACGTCGGAAACGCCGTCGATGGCGCGGACCGCGTCCTCCACCTGGCCAGGCAGTTCCTGGGCCGAGGGGCAGGCCGGGGTGGTCAGCGTCATCTCCACCTTCACCTTGCCGTCATCGGCGATCTCGATCGCGTAGACCAGGCCGAGCTGGTAGATGTCGACCGGGATCTCCGGGTCGTAGACGGTGGAGATGGCGGCGATGACCGCATCTTCGCTCACCTTCGGCGCCGGCGGCTTCACCTCGCCTTCCGGCGTCCAGATGGCGCGGGTCTCGGCGGGCGCGGGCTCACTCACTGCTCACCTCCTTGGTCCCGTCGAGCGCGGCGTTCAGCGTGTGCCAGGCGAGCGTCGCGCATTTCACGCGGGACGGAAATTCATGCACGCCCGAGAGCGGGGCGAGGCGTTCCATGTCATCCGCGAATTCGGCACGGCAATCGGGGCAGGCGCCGGTCATCGCCAATTCACGGAACTGGGTGCCGAGCGCCTTGGCCTGGTCCGGCGTCTTGCCCTTCACCGTCTCCGTCATCAGTGACGCGCTGGCGGTGGAGATGGCGCAGCCGCGGCCCTGGAAGGCAGCATCGGCGATGTGGCCGTCCGGCGTCATCTTCAGGAAGAGCTCGATGCGGTCGCCGCACATCGGGTTGTCGCCGCGCGCGGTCGCGTCGGCGTCCTCCAGGCGATGGAAGTTCCGCGGCTTGCGGCCGTGGTCGAGGATGACTTCCTGGTAGAGGTCGCGCAGATCGTCGAACAGGCCGCTCATGCGAAGAACTCCCGCGCCTCGGTCAGCGCCCGAGCCAGGATGTCGATCTCCTCCTTCGTCGTGTAAAGACCGAAGGAAGCGCGGGTCGTGCCATTTTCGAGGCCGAAGCGCGCATGCAGCGGTTCGGCGCAATGCCGCCCCGCGCGCACCGCAATGCCTGCGCGGTCGAGCAGCGTGGCAAGGTCGTGCGGATGCGCGGCATCGAGGGCGAAGGCGAAGACCCCGCCGCGATCCTGCGCGCGGCCGAGCAGCGTCAGCCCCGGCACCTCGGAAAGCGTGCCCATGGCGTGGTCGACCAGGGACCGCTCATGCGCCTCGATCGCCGGCATGCCGATGGCGGTGACGTAGTCGATGGCGGCATGCAGACCGACGGCTTCGATGATGGGGGGCGTGCCGGCCTCGAACTTCGCGGGCACCGCCGCCCATTCGGACTTCTCGAAGGTGACGACCGAGATCATGTCGCCGCCGCCGAGGAAGGGCGGCATGCGGTCCAGAAGCTCCAGCCGCGCCCACAGCACGCCGATGCCGGTCGGTCCGTACAGCTTGTGCCCGGTGAAGCAGTAGAAGTCGCAGCCGATCGCCTGCACGTCCACGCGCCGGTGCACCGCGGCCTGGGACCCGTCGAGCAGCACCTTCGCACCATGCGCATGCGCGGCGGCGACGATGCGCTCCACCGGCGTCACGGTACCGAGCACGTTCGACATATGCGCGATGGCGACCAGCCCGACCTTGCCGTCGGCGAGCTTGCGCTCCAGGTCGTCCATGTCGAGTTCGCCCGCATCGGTCACGCGGCAGACGCGCAGTTCGATGCCCTTGTCGTCCCGCAGCAACTGCCACGGCACGATGTTGGCGTGGTGTTCGAGCTCGCTGATCAGCACCGCCTGGCCGGGTCGCATGACGCCCCGTCCATAGCTGTGGGCGACGAGGTTCATCGCCTCGGTGCTGTTCTTCGTGAAGACGATCTCGCGCGGATCGGACGCGTTCAGGAAACGCGCCGTCGCGGCCCGCGCGGCTTCGTAGGAATCCGTCGCGAGCTCCGACAGCCGATAGGCGCCGCGATGGACATTGGCGTAGGCCGTCTCCATGCAGCGGACCATCGCATCGATCACGACGCGCGGCTTCTGCGCCGAGGCCCCGGAATCGAGGAAGACCAGCGGCCGCCCGCGCGCCTGCGGCTGCGACAGGATCGGGAAATCCTGCCGGATGCGCGCGACGTCGAAGGCAGCCGGGGTCAGCGTGTCCATCACGCGGCCTTCCCTTGGCGGGACCACCAATTGTCCAGCGCGCGGGTCAGCGCCGTGCGCAGCGTCTCGTCGGTCACGGTCTCCACCGCCTCATGCAGGAAGGCCTCGACCAGCATGGCCTTGGCCTCATCGGCGGGGATGCCGCGGGCGCGGAGATAGAACAGGCTGTCCGCGTCGAGCGCGCCGACCGTCGCGCCATGGCTGCACTTCACGTCATCGGCATAGATCTCGAGCTGCGGCTTGCTGTCGATCTCGGCTTCGTCGGACAGCAGCAGCGCCTGGTTCATCTGGTAGCCATCGGTGCGCTGGGCGATCCGGTGGACATGGATCTTGCCCTGGAAGACCCCGCGCGAACGACCGGACAACACGGTCTTGTAGGTCTGGCGCGACGCGCAATCGGGCGCTGCGTGGTCGAGCGCCGTGGTGGTGTCCACATGCTGCCCGTCGGCGGCCATCTGCGCCCCGTTCATGTGGCAGGCGGCCTTGGGGCCGGTCAGTGCCGCATGGATCTCGTTGCGCGTCAGGCGCGGTCCCGCGGCGACGGTGAAGTTGTCGTAGGTGCCGCCGGCGGCGATGGTCGCGTAGATGGTGGACAGGTGGAAGACGGTCGCTTCCTCCTGCAGCATGCGGCCGTGCGTCAGCGTCGCACCCTCGGCGACGGTGATCTCGAAGACCGGGTTGTGCAGGCACTGGCCGCGGCCGGTCGCGGTTTCAATCAGGGTCAGCGAGGCCCCGGCGCCGAGGCGGATCAGATGCCGCGGATGGAAGGCGAAGGGCCGGCCCGGGTCGACGGCGATCGACACCAGTTCCAGCAGGCCGCCGTCCACGCCGCCCGGGATGTCGAGGAACAGCCCGTCCTCGAACAGCATGGTGTTCAGCGCGGCGAGCGGCTCGCTGCTCGGCCGCGCCAGCGCGCCGAGATGCGCCTCGGCCTCGTTCAGGTCCTGCGCCAGCGACCCCATGCGGAAGGGCAGCCCGTCCAGCGTGGACAGATCCGCCCGGAAACGGCCATCGACGAAGACCACGCGATGCGGCGCATTCGGTACCGGCAGGGCGATCGCGCCCTCGACCATGGTCAGCGGCTCGGCGAAATGCGCCTGCGCGATGGGGCCAAGGTCGGTGTACTTCCACTGCTCCACACGGCGGGTGGGGAAGCCGCGCGCGGCGAAATGCGCCGCGGCATCCGCGCGAAGCTGGTTCAGCCACGGCTTGCGCGCACCGGGCAGATGATCCTTCAGCCCCTCATAGCGCGCGAGGAAGCCGGCGGCACCGGTCGGTACGGGCGCGGTCATGCCGCGTTCTGGACGGCCGCATAGCCCTGCGCCTCCAGCTCCTTCGCCAGTTCCGGTCCGCCGGACGTCACGATCCGGCCCTGCATCAGCACATGCACGCGGTCCGGCACGATGTAATCCAGCAGGCGCTGATAGTGCGTGATGACCAGCGCCGAGAAGTCCGGGCCGCGCATGGCGTTCACGCCGTCCGAGACGATCTTCAGCGCATCGATGTCGAGCCCGGAATCCGTCTCGTCGAGGATCGCCATCGAGGGCTGCAGCAGCGCCATCTGCAGGATCTCGTTGCGCTTCTTCTCGCCGCCGGAGAAGCCGACATTCACGCCGCGCTTCAGCATGTCCTCGGGCATCGACAGCGCCTTCATGCGTTCGCGCGCCAGCTTGAGGAACTGCATCGCATCCAGCTCGCTCTCGCCCTTCGCGCGCCGCAGCGCGTTCAGCGCGGTGCGCAGGAAGGTGGCGTTGCCCACGCCCGGCAGCTCGACCGGGTACTGGAAGGCGAGGAAGAGACCAGCGGCCGCGCGTTCCTCGGGTTCCATCGCCAGGATGTCCACGCCGTTCAGCGTCGCGGTGCCGCCCGTGACCTCGTAGCCCTCGCGGCCCGAGAGAACATAGGACAGGGTGGACTTGCCCGACCCGTTCGGCCCCATGATCGCGTGCACCTGCCCGGTCGGCACTTCGAGGTCGATCCCCTTCAGGATCTCCTTGCCGTCGATCTCGGCGGTCAGTCCTTCAATCTTCAACATGGTCAGCCCACCGACCCTTCCAGGGAAATCTGCAACAGCTTCTGCGCTTCCACCGCGAATTCCATCGGCAACTCCTTGAGCACCTCGCGGCAGAAGCCGTTCACGATGAGGCCCACCGCCTCCTCCTGCGTCAGCCCGCGCTGGCGGCAGTAGAAGAGCTGGTCCTCGGCGATGCGGCTGGTCGTCGCCTCGTGCTCCACCTTGGCCGAGACGCAGCGGTTCTCGATGTAGGGCACGGTGTGCGCGCCACACAGGTCGCCGATCAGCAGGCTGTCGCACTGGGTGAAGTTGCGCGCGCCCTTGGCCTTCGCCCCGATGCGCACCAGGCCGCGATAGGTGTTCTGCCCATGCCCCGCGCTGATGCCCTTCGACACGATGGTCGACTTGGTGCGCGGGCCGATGTGGAACATCTTCGTGCCGGTATCGGCCTGCTGGTAGTTGTTGGTGATGGCGACCGAATAGAACTCGCCCACCGAATCCTCACCCTGCAGGATGCAGGAGGGATACTTCCAGGTGATGGCCGAACCCGTCTCCACCTGCGTCCAGGAAATCTTCGACCGCGCGCCGCGGCAGGCGCCGCGCTTGGTGACGAAGTTGTAGATGCCGCCCTTGCCCTCGGCATCGCCCGGGTACCAGTTCTGCACGGTGGAATACTTGATGGTCGCGTCATCCATCGCGATCAGCTCGACCACCGCGGCATGAAGCTGGTTCTCATCGCGCATCGGGGCGGTGCAGCCTTCCAGATACGAGACGTAGGAGCCTTCATCGGCGATGATCAGCGTGCGCTCGAACTGCCCCGTGGATTTCGCGTTGATGCGGAAATAGGTCGACAGCTCCATCGGGCAGCGCACGCCCTTGGGGATGTAGACGAAGCTGCCATCGGTGAAGACCGCGCTGTTCAGGGCGGCGAAGAAATTGTCGCCCTGCGGCACCACGGTGCCAAGGTACTTCTTCACCAGCTCGGGGTGCTCCTGCACCGCCTCGCTGATCGAGCAGAAGATGATGCCTTCCTTGCCCAGCCGCTCCTTGTACGAGGTCGCGACCGAGACGCTGTCGAACACCGCATCCACCGCGACCGGCATGCGGCCTTCCGCCGGCACGGAACCCGCGCCCTCCACGCCGGCGAGGATCTCCTGCTCACGCAGCGGGATGCCGAGCTTGGCGTAGGTCTTCAGCAGTTCCGGATCGACCTCGTCGAGCGACTTCGGGCCGGCCTTCGTCTTGGGCGCCGCATAGTAATGCGCATCCTGGTAGTCGATCGGCGGATACTTCACCGCGGCCCAGCGCGGCTCCTCCATCGACTTCCAGGCCGCGAAGGCGCGCAGCCGCCATTCGAGCAGCCATTCGGGCTCGTTCTTCTTCGCGCTGATGAAGCGGACGATCTCCTCGTTCAGCCCTTTCGGCGCGAACTCCATCTCGATGTCCGTCTCGAAGCCCCACTTGTAGGTGGAGTCGGTGACGGACTGGACGGTTTCGATCGTCTCGGTGACGGCAGGCATCAGGTCTTCTCCGTCCTACTCGGCGGCGGCAATCACGCGGCGCCGGTCCGCGGCCATCTCGGGATGCGGCACGACGGCCGGCACGCTCGCGAGATCAGCGATGGAAATGCCGGACAGCGCCCGGCGGATGGCATCGTTCACAGGGTCCCAGCGCCCGCGCACCGGGCAGCGGGCCTCCGCATCGCAAAAGCCGGCGGCGTTGTCCACGCAGGCGGTCAACGCGATGGGGCCGTCTATCGCGGCGATGACATCGGTCAATGGGATCTCGGCCAAGGGCCGCGCCAAGCGGTAGCCGCCCGTCGCCCCCCGGCGCCCCTCGACCAGGCCCGCATGGGCCAGGATCTTGAGCACCTTGGCCACGGTGGGCTCGCCAAGCCCGGTGGAGGCGGCGAGACCCGGCGCGGTCATGACGCCGCCGGTCTCGGCTTCTTCCAGCCGCGCCAGCACCACCACCGCATAGTCCGTCATCTTCGACAGCCGCAGCACGGCCGTTGCCCTCCGGCAAACAGTACCCGATTGGTACGGTTTGCAGATGCTCCCGCGACATGCCGAAGTCAAGGCGCCTGGACGCGGCTGAGAACGGCTCGCATCCTGGGTCGAATCCATAGAGGACCGAGCGATGCCGACGATACGCACCGATGATGGCGTGGAGCTTCATTACGAGGAGGCCGGCACCGGCATCCCGATGGTTTTCGTGCACGAATTCGCCGGCGACAGCCGGTCCTGGGAACAGCAGCTCCGCTTCTTCTCCCGCCGCTATCGCTGCATCGCCTTCAATGCGCGGGGCTATCCGCCTTCCGCCGTGCCGACCGACCCCAAGGCCTATTCCCAGGACCGCGCGACGGACGACATCGCCGCGGTGATCAAGGCGCTGGACCTCGCCCCCGCCCATGTGGTCGGCCTGTCCATGGGCGCCTTCGCCACGCTGCATCTCGGGCTTCGCCATGCGGGCCTCGCGCGCAGCCTGGTCGCGGCCGGCGTCGGCTATGGCGCCGCGCCGGACAAGCGCGAGCAGTTCCGCGCCGAAACCAACGCCGCCATCGCGAAGCTGCGCGACCAGACCATGGCCGTGTTCGGCAAGACCTACAGCCGCGGCCCGACCCGCCTGGTCTTCGAGGAAACCGACCCGCGCGGCTATGCCGAGTTCCAGGCGCAGCTCTGCGAGCATTCGACGGAGGGTTCGGCACTGACCATGAACGGCGTGCAGCGCGAGCGCCCCTCGCTCTTCGACCTGGCCGAGGGGTTCCGCGCCTATACCACGCCGACGCTGATCATCGCCGGCGACGAGGACGACCCCACGCTGGAACCCGCGCTGTATCTGAAGCGCACCATCCCGACGAGCGCCCTGCTGGTGATGCCGAAATGCGGCCACACCATGAACCTTGAGCACCCCGACGCCTTCAACCGCGCGGTACTGGACTTCGTGACTCAGGTCGATGCGGGAGCGTGGAAGAACCGAATCCCCGAAAGCCTCAGCGGGTCGATCATCGCGGCCAAGGCCGGCTGACGCGGCCCTGGAACGGGAACGCGGCGGCGCGGCCGTGTTCCCGTCATCCGCCGCAGCGCGCAGGACCGTCCAGTAGAATGCGACAATCATTAATAAAATAGTAGCGCGTATTTTTCACCAACAGTTCACCACCTGCCCGTTACGATCATCTCATGATCGATGATCAGCACATTGAAATTCTTGAATTATTCTCGAAGCATCCGGTCGCATCCCTGATCTGTCCGGATTACATGCTGGACCGGCTGCGTCAGGCCTGCCCCGGCATCGCGGCCTATCCCTATTGCGCCGCCTCCGCCCTCGGGCGGGAGGAACCGGAAGCCGTCATCGTCCACAAGGGCATGCTCCGCGCGCTCGGCTGGCAGCGCCTGGCCTCGGCGCTGGCCGCCGGCGCGCCCGTGCTCGCGAACGACGTCTTCGTGGTGTTCCAGCGCGGTGCCCGGCCCCGACCCGGCGACACCGGCATGGACGCCCATATCGCCCCGCTGCTTGCCTTCTGCCGGCATTGGCAAACCCTGTCGCGGCGCAGCGCGCCCAGCCGGCTCGCGGTCGTCGCCTCGGCCTGGAATCTCGGCAATTGCGGCGACGACGCGCTGAGCCTCGCCGCCGCGGCCATCTGCCGCCGCCTGGGCTTCGAGGACGTCACGCTGCTCGGCCCCAGCGGCCCGCTGGAGGCGATCGAGCGCGCCGGACTGGTTCTGCTCGGTGGTGGCGGGCTGCTCTACGACGACGACATCGCGAACACCGCCAACTACACCGCCCCGCTGCGCTTCGCCGCCGCCTGCGGCGTGCCGCATGCCGCGCTCGGCGTGGGCACCCAGGGCATCCGCACCGCCCTCGGCCGCGCCGCGTATCACGAGGCGCTGGCGGGTGCCGCCCTGATCGCCGCACGCGACGCGACGGATGTCGCCGTCCTGCGCGACGACTGCGGCCTGCGCCGGGCCGAAGCGGGGGCGGACCTGGCCTTCGCCCTGCCCGAGCTGGAACCGCACTGGTTCCCGCCCGTGACGCGGCCGGCCCGCGCGCGCCCCCTCGCGCTGCTCTCGCTCGGCTATTCGCGCGAGACGCCGGGCCTGCAGGGGGAGCCGCTGCTGCGGAGCATCCTCGGCCTCGCCCGCAGCCTGGGCGCGACGCACGACCTCCTGCTGGCGCGGCATTCGACCGACGACGCGGAGGTGCATGCCGAGGCGGCGCGCATCCTCGGCATCCGCGACATCGACCTCGCCGCGATCGGCGTGCCGATGGCGATCGCGACCTATGCCGCGGCCGACGTCGCCATCACCTCCCGCTATCACGGCACCATCTTCGCGGCGCTGACCGGCACGCCGGTCGCCACGGTCTGCGACGGCCCCGCGAAGCTCGGCCGGCTGGTCGGCCAGGCGCTGCCCTCCCTCGCAGCCGCCGCGACGTCGCTGGACGAGACAGGCAACCCGCTGCTCAGCGGCCAGGAACTCGCCCGCCGCGCGCGCCCCGCCGCGCGTGCCGAGATTGCCGCCCAACGCACCGCCGCCATGGCCAGCGTGGCGCGGCTGACCGCGGCCCTCGGCCGGCCCGAGGCCGTCCGGGCCACGACGATGGCGCCCGCCGCGCCGGCCGCCCCCCGCAGCCTGCCCGTGACGGTTCCAGCACCGCCCGCCGCACCGCCACCCTGGAGCCCCGCGCTGCTCGAAGCCTGCACGCTGGCGGCCGAACAGGGCGGCCTGATGCTGACAATCGGCGATCCGCCGCCACCCGTCCTGCCGCCGGCGGTGATGCGGCGCATCGGGCGGCACGGCACGGCGCAGGCCGACCGGGCGGCACTGAGCCTCGCTCTGCCGGCGGCAGCGGCCCGGCGTATCGCGCTCGATCCAGCACGCCCCTGGCCGGGTTCCATCGCCTCCGCCCTTGTCGCGGCGCGGCACTGCCCGGTCGCGGTGCTGCGCCTCGCGGGGTTCGATATCGCCATGGCTCCTGAGGCAATCCGCGCCTTCGACCCGACCATCCTCGTCCTCGAACGCCCACCCTCGCCACCCTCGATGGAGACGCTCGACGCGCTGCTGGTCGCGATCGGCCTCAGCGGCCGCGTGCTGCTGGTCGGGCGGGGTGCGCGGCTCGCGCCCGTGCCGCTCTTCGAGGCCGAGCCGGCGCTCCGTCACCGCAGCATCCTCTGTACCGAGGCCGCCTGGGCGGCGCTGCAGACGCAGCGCGCCGTCGCCGCCTGACGCCCGACCCGACGCCGGAGATTGCCGCCGTGACCGTTCCGATCTTCATCAGCTTCTACGCCGGCCGACGCTACTACTATGACGCCGCGGAACAGCTCCGCGCGGATCTCGACGCGCTCAGCATCCCCCACGACATCGAGGAGGTGGCGCCGCCCGCCGATCGCGACTGGGCCGACATCTGCCGCATGAAGCCCGCCTTCATCCAGCGCAAGCTGGAACAGCACCGGAGGCCGGTCTTCTGGCTCGACGTGGATAGCCGCGTGCTCAAGCGTCCCACGGTGCTCGAAGGGCTGCGCGGCGATTTCGCGGCCTTCCTGCGCGGCTTCTCCCGGCTGCAGGATTTCGATCCGGTGCAGCGCGGCCGCACCTTCGTGCCCGGCTTCCTCTTCTTCAACTACTCCGAGGGTGCGCGCCGCCTTGCCGCGCAGGCCGCGGAGATGGAGGCGACATCCGAGGTCCGCGCGACGGACGACTACTTCCTCGAGGAGGCGTGGCGCGCCTTTGAAGGGCATCTCGACGTCACGCTGCTCTCTCCGGCGGGGATCGATCTCGGCAAGCCGAATGCGGCGCCCGTCGAGGATCCCTGGTTGCAGGTCGGGCTCTCGGGCAGTGTCCGCTCCTTCATCACGCAGGTGGAGCAGCACAAGCCCGCCACCTTCGAGACCCAGCGCCTCTTCGGCGGCCTGCAGAGCCTGGCGCAGGAGGAGGTGCAGAAGGGCCGCATGACCGAGGCGACCGTCTATCTGCGCCGCATGGTCGCGCTCGATCCCGCGCATGGCGGGGCGCTGCGCACCCTCGCGCGCGTGCTGCGGCGCCAGGGGCGGCTCGCCGAGGCGCTCGGCGAATACGAGACGCGGCTCGCTGCCATGACCGCCGAACCACCGGATGACCGGCGACTCGTCGAGTTCCTGTCGAACTACTTCGACTTCACGCTGGAATCCGGCCGGCTGCCCGAGGCCGCGGCGCTGCTGGGGCGGATGACCGCGCTCGGGGATGCCGGCGCGACGGCACTCGCGCGTAGCAAAGCCTATCGCCTCTCGCTGGAGACCGAGGCGCGGCAGACCGGCCAGCAGGCCGCGCGGGTGCCGCTGTGGTGGATGGAGCAGCCTTATCCCGGCAATTTCGGCGATGCGCTCAACCCCTACCTGGTGCATCGGCTGAGCGGCGCGCCACCACGCTTCGTCCCGGCCGGCACCGGGGTGCTCGCCATCGGCTCCATCATCAAGTTCGCCCGGGCGAAGACGAAGGTCTGGGGATCGGGCTCGCCCCGCCTGACCGATCGGTTGAACGCGGAGGCGACCTATTGCGCCGTGCGCGGGCCGCTGACCCGCCGCCTGGTGCGCGACAGCGGCGGCACCTGCCCCGAGATCTATGGCGATCCCGCGCTGCTACTGCCGCGCCTGTATCATCCCCGCGTGACCAAGCGGCACGCACTCGGCCTGATCCGCCACCATGTCCATACGGAGGAGCCGATCCAGCTCGCCCCGGACGTGACCGAGATCGACATCCTCCGCTGCGGGGCCGAGGAGATCGAGGCCTTCATCGATGAGGTGCTGGCCTGCAGCATGATCGTCTCGACCTCGCTGCATGGACTGATCGTCGCGCATGCCTATGGCATCCCGGCGGTCTGGGCCGATTTCAGCGGCGCCGGCACCCGGATCCAGGGCAACCACGTGAAGTTCCTGGACTACTTCGCCTCGGTGGGCATCGAGGAGACGGCACCCGTCGATCTCAGCGGCATCGAGCTGCTCTCGGCGGAGATGGTGCGCGGGCGTGCCCGGCACATGCAGGCGCCACCCGATCTGGACAGGCTGCTCGATGCCGCCCCGTTCCAGCTGCGGCTCGGCCAGGCCGCACGGCCGGTCAGCGCGATGGCGGAGCTGCTGCCATCCCTGTCGTGAGCACCAGCTTCATGCCCTCGTGGCTCGCCGTGAAGCCGAGGGATTCGTAGAAGCGCCGCGCATCGGCCCGCGACCTGTCGGTGGTGAGCTGCACCATGCCACAGCCGCGTTCTCGGCACCGCTCGATCGCCCAGTCGAACATGCGGCGACCGCGGCCGCCGCCGCGGTGGCTGGCGGCGATGCGCACGCTCTCGATCTGCCCGCGCCACAGGCCGCGATGCGACAGGCCGGGCAGGAAGGTCAGTTGCAGGCAGCCGATGACGGCGCCCCCTTCCTCGACCACGGCGAGGAACTGGTTCGGGTCCGCCTCGATCGCGGCGAAGGCGGCGTCATAAGCGGCATCGCCAGGCTTCTCCCGCGCCGCGCCCAGCACGTCGTCGGCCAGCAGCGCGACGATGGCGGGCACATCCGCGGCGGTCGCGCGGCGGAAACCCGGGCCGCTCATGCGTAGAGATCCCCGCGGGTCGGCGGCAGGCCGGATGCCCCCCGCGCGCGCTTCGTCGCCACGGTCTGGAAGATGCCGACCGTGCCGCGCTCGAAGGCGAGTGCGCAGCCGGCGAGATACATCAGCCAGATCTTGGTCCGGGCCTCGCCGGCCTCGGCATAGGCGGCCTCGCGGTTGGCATAGAGCCGTTCGGTCCACAGCCGGCAGGTGCGGCCGTAATGCTCCCGCCAACCTTCGGTGTCGTGGATCTCGAAGCCGTTGCGTTCCATTGCGTCGGTGGTGCCGCCGATATGGTCCAGCTCGCCGCCCGGGAAGATGTAGTTCACCAGGGTGCGGAACTCGGGGTTCGCCTTGCGGAACTTCTTCTCGGTGGCCTTCATCGGCCGCGCAATGGCGTGGTGCAGGTAGATGCCGCGCGGCTTCAGCAGTGACCGGATGTGCCGGAAATACCCGTCGCGATTGTCGAGCCCGACATGCTCGAACATGCCGACCGAGGCGATCTTGTCGAATTCGCCGCTCAGCTCGCGGAAGTCGCGCAGTTCGATCGTCACGCGGTCCTGCAGGCCGAGCCGCTTCACCTTCTCGGTCGCGAAGTCGAACTGCGCCTGGGACAGCGTCACGCCATGCGCCTGCACGCCGTAATGCTGCGCGGCATGGCAGACGAGCCCGCCCCAGCCGCAGCCGATGTCGAGCATGCGCTCGCCCGGCTTCAGCCGCAGCTTGCGGCAGGACATGTCGAGCTTCGCCTTCTGCGCCGTCGCCAGATCGGCGTCCCAGTCCGGGAAGTAGGCGCAGGAATAGACCATCTCGGGGTCGAGGAAGAGCGTGTAGAAGGCGTTGGAGACATCGTAGTGGAACTGCACCTGCGCCTTGTCGTCGCGCCCCTGGCCGTGCTTCGCGGCCTGCGCGCCCGCATAGGCATGCCCCTTCCCGCCCCCGCCCGGGCCGAACAGGAATGGCAGGAAGGCCCGCAGCGCCAGGCCCTTGTCGAGCCGCTTCGCCAGCCCGCGCGTCGATCCCGACCCGGCCGCCGCGGCGAGGTCGAGCAGCGTCCCGCCCTTGAGATCGACGGCGCCTTCCGCGATCAGCTCGACCACCGTCGGCAGGCGCGGACGCCGCACCAGCCGCGTGAGCGCCGCCGGCGTGGCGATGGACAGCACCAGCGACCCGTCGGCCTTGGGCGAGAGCGGCAACACCGTCCCGTCCCACAGCCCGACCGATAGGTCGAGAGGCGCCACCTGGGCCACATGCCCCGCGAAGCGGCGCAGCGCCGCGATCCGGCGATCATCCCTGGCCATGCCGTTCGATCCTGCCTGACAATTGCGTGGCCGCTCTAAGCGCAGCCGATTGCCGCGGCAACCCGGCTTCACGCCCCGCCAAGCCGGGTCTAGAAGCTTAGCTGGCTAAACACCACGGAGGGGATGCCAGAATGCCGAACATGCTCGAGGGCAAGGTCGCGATCGTCACGGGGGCCGGCAACGGCATCGGGCGCGAAATCGCCATCATGATGGCGGGCCAGGGTGCGAAGGTCATCATCAACGACATCGGCGCCTCGGTGTCCGGCGAGGGCCAGGACGCGACCCCCGCGCAGCAGACCAAGGCGATCATCGCCCAGAATGGCGGCCAGTCCGAGATCTCGACCGAGAGCGTCTCCTCCTGGGCTTCGGCGCAGAAGATCGTCCAGTCGGCGCTGGATCATTTCGGCCGCATCGACATCGTCGTGAACAATGCCGGCATCCTGCGCGACCAGATCTTCCACCGCATGACGCCCGAGGAATGGGACGCGGTGATCGCCGTCCACCTCAACGGCTCCTTCTACGTCTCGCGCGCGGCGGCGACGCATTTCCGCCAGCAGCAGTCCGGCGCCTATGTGCACATGTCCTCGACCTCCGGCCTGATCGGCAATTTCGGCCAGGCGAACTATTCGGCGGCGAAGCTCGGCATCGTCGGGCTGTCGAAGTCGATCGCGCTCGACATGGCGCGCTTCAACGTGCGGTCGAACTGCATCGCGCCCTTCGCCTGGTCGCGCATGACCGGCACCATCCCCGCCGAGACGCCCGAGCAGAAGCGCCGCGTCGAGCGCATCATGCAGATGACCCCGGACAAGAACGCCCCGCTCGCGGTGTTCCTCGCCTCCGATGCGGCGAAGGACGTGACCGGGCAGATCTTCTCCCCGCGCATGAACGAGCTCTTCGTCTATTCCCAGATCCGCCCGATCAAGTCGGTGCATCGCGAGAGCGGCTGGACGCCGGAGGCGATCGCCGAATACGCGCTGCCGTCGCTGGCGCAGGGCTTCTCGAAGCTCGAGCGGTCCGGCGACGTCTTCTGCTGGGATCCGATCTGAGGTCCCGCATGCGGCGGGTCATGGCCCTGGCGGCATGCGCCGCCCTCGCCCTGCCCGCCGCAGCCCAGGATGCCCGTCGCCAGGACGGCACACCCTTCGTGACCGTCACGCCGCCGGCCGGCGAGGCCCCGTCCTCCGGCCTGCCGCAGCCCGGCGCGCCGCTGGTGGTGCTGGACGCGATCCAGCGCCTGCCGCCCAGCAGCGCGCTGGAAGCGCCCCTGCGGTC
>JAYRJZ010000139.1:0-12120 GCA_041906015.1 Roseomonas sp. | reverse complement strand
CCCCCCCCCCCCCCCCCCCCCCCCCCCCCCCCCCCCCCTCGCCCTCAAGCCGCCGGGAACAACGCGCCCGAGATGATGTGGATCAGCCCGTTCGAGCACAGCACGTTCGCCCGGACGATGCTGGCGGACGCGCCCGAGGGCTGGCCGCCCGCGCGCGCCGCCTGGATGCGCGGTTCCGTCGGGCTGCCGCCGACGGTGCGGATGTCGATGCCGCTCAGCATGCGGATGCGGCCGCCGCGCGCGGCGATGTCGCGCAGGCTCAGCCGGCCGCTGGCGATCAGGCTGCGCAGCACGTCGGCGCCGCCGGTGCGGAGCTGCGCCGGGGCTGCGGCCCAGGCGTCGTTCGTCGGCGCGAAGACCGTGAAGGGGCCCGGCCCGGCCAGCAGCTCATCGAGCCCGGTGCGCCGCAGTGCGGACCGGAAATCCGAGACATCCGGCTGGATGCCGAGGACGCTCATGATCGGGAAGCGGCCATCGGCGGTCACCTGCTCCGTCGCGCAACCGGCGAGGACCAGGGCTCCGCCGCCGGCGGCGAAGAGGGAACGACGCGTGATCACCGGCGCTTCTCCTTATAACGGCGCGAATCGGGGTTCCCCTAAGGGGCGCGGCGTTTTCGCGCCATGGGCGGCATAGGGCAAGCCCCGTGGCGCCGCATGAAGGATCGGCAACGAAACAACCGGTGCGGCAGACTTTCGCGCGGACGGGGAAATCGCGCTAGATGAGGCAGCCCGCAGCCATCGAGGACGACCCCGTGGTCCAGATCACCTCCCCCGCCTTCAAGCAGAACGCCGCGCGGGCGCTGGCCGATGCGGGGCTGCAGAAGGCGCTGGGCAAGGCCAAGGGCGCCTTCCTCCAGCGCCGGGCCGAGGCGGTGGCCCGCCTGCCGGAATTCGAACAGCTCCGGAACATCGGGCGGGACATCAAGAACCACACCCTGGCCAATCTCGATTTCTATCTCGAAACATTCGCCGCGAATGTCGAGCGTGCGGGCGGGACGGTGCATTGGTGCTCCACGGCGGATGACGCCCGCGCCGCCGTGCTGGAGATCTGCCGCAAGGCGGGGGCGAAGACCGTCACCAAGGGCAAGTCGATGATCTCCGAGGAGATCTCGGTCAACGACCACCTGGAAAAGCACGGCATCACCCCGGTCGAGACCGACCTCGGCGAGTACATCATCCAACTCCGCAAGGAGCATCCGTCCCACATCATCGCCCCCGCCTTCCATCTGAACCGAGAGGATTGGGAGGCGGATTTCCGCCGCATGCACGCGGATCTCGACCCGAACCGTGTGTTCAACGAACGGCGCGACATCCTCGCCGAGGCGCGTACCAAGCTGCGCTCGCGCTTCCTCGCCGCCGATGTCGGGATCACGGGGGCGAATTTCCTGATCGCTGAGACCGGATCGTCGGTCATCGTCACCAATGAGGGCAATGGCGACCTGACCCAGACCCTGCCGCGCGTGCATATCGCGCTGGCGAGCATCGAGAAGGTGGTGCCGACGCTGGAGGACGCGACCTCCCTGCTGCGGCTGCTGGCGCGGTCCGCGACGGGTCAGGATTTCTCCGTCTACACCACCTTCAGCACGGGGGTCCGGCGGCCGGGCGACCTCGATGGTCCCGAGGAATACCACGTCGTCCTGATCGACAATGGCCGGTCCAACATGATCGGGTCCGAGTTCCAGGAGATGCTGCGCTGCATCCGCTGCGCCGCCTGCATGAACCACTGCCCAGTCTATGGCGTGACGGGCGGGCATGCCTATGGCTGGGTCTATCCGGGGCCGATGGGGTCGGTGCTGACGCCATCGCTGGTGGGCATCGACAAGGCCGCGCTGCTGCCCAACGCCTCCACCTTCTGCGGCAAGTGCGAGAGCGTCTGCCCGGTGAAGATCCCGCTGCCGAACCTGATGCGACATTGGCGCGAACGGGAATTCGAACGCCACCTGACGCCGCGCACGGTGCGGCGGAATCTCGGCCTTTGGGCCTGGTTCGCGAAGCGCCCGGGGATGTATCGCGCGGCGACGCGCACGGCGATGGCCGCGCTGTCCTGGCTGTCGCGCGGGAAGGGCCGCTTCCGCAAGATGCCGCTCGCCGGCGGCTGGACCGCGGGGCGCGACCTGCCGGCGCCGGAACCGGGCGGCACCTTCATGGCGCGCTATGCGAAGATGCAGCGCGGGGGACGTTGAGCGATGAGCAAGGACGCCATCCTCGATTCGATCCGCCGCGGGCTGAAGCGCGGCCCGCTGCCCGCCGATCAGCGCGCCATGCTGGAAGGCCGCCTCGCCACGCATCCGCGCCACCTGATCCCGGCACGGTCGCGCGTGCCGCGCCCCGAGCAGATCGCGCTCTTCATCCGCAACGTGGAGAAGGAATTCGGCTCGGTCGCGCGCGTTCCATCGGGCGCGGAGGTGCCGGAGGCCGTGGCGGAGTATCTCGCCGCGCAGAACCTCGCGCCCCGTTTCGTGCTGGCGCCGAACGAGGAACTGACCGCACTGCCCTGGGGCGACAAGCCCCTGCTGGAATTCGAAGCGCGGCGCGCCCGCGCGACCGATACGGTGTCCGTCCAGCACGGCTATGCTGGCATCGCGGAAACCGGGACGCTGATGCTGCCGTCCGACGCGCAGCGCCCGACGACGCTGAACATCCTCGCTGAGACCGAGATCGTCGTGCTGCGCGCCTCCGCCGTGGCCGGCGCCTATGAGGAAGCCTGGGACCGGCTGCGGCGCGAGCGCAGCGATCCCGTGACCGGCGGCTTCATGCCGCGCAACGTCATGCTGGTGACCGGCCCGTCGCGCAGCGCGGATATCGAGCAGACGCTCGAGCTCGGCGCCCATGGCCCGCGGCGCCTGCACATCATCCTGATCGACGACGATCCCGCCGCCCTGCCCGAGGCATGACCCGCCGCCGCCCGCGCGGCCTCACGGAGGCCGACCGCGCGCTGTGGCGCGCCTATGCCGCCGAGATCGTGCCCCTGCCGGGTCGCGAGCTGCCGCCCGAAGCGTTACCCCCGCCACCGGCCGCCCCGTCGTCCGCCACCGTATCACCGCCGCCGCCGGCCCCGCCCGCGCGCTGGGCGCCGCCGCCCGTCGCGGTGAACACGCCGCCGTCGGGGTTGGACGATCGCCGCTGGCGCGACCTGCGGCGCGGCAAGATCAAGCCGGAACGCACCATCGACCTGCACGGCCGCCGCGCCCAGGACGCGCACGCCGCCGTCCACGCCTTCCTGGCCGACGCCTTCGCCGAGGGGCTTCGCTGCGTGGCGGTGATCACCGGGCGCGGCTCCTCGCCCGAAGGCGGGGTGCTGCGACGGGAGCTGCCGCACTGGCTGAACGCGCCGGACCTGCGACGGATCGTCCTCGGCGCCGCGCACCCGCACCGGGCGAATACAGGGGCGGTGCATCTGCTGCTGCGGCGCAGGCGGTGACGGGAAGAACGTCGTAGAGGGCGGCGCGGTGCGAAGGTGCCTGGAGAGGGGCTTTGCCCCTCTCCAGACCTCACCCCACCAAAGGCCGAAAGGCCTTTGGAAACCTCGACCTGGAGCCAGGCATCCTGGGCGTTCTGACAAGGGGATGCGGCTCTCGTGCCCGGCACCTTGAGAATTTTTCCGGCTGTCGTGCGCGGTGGGCGTTTCCAAGGGCCTTTCCGCCTGCTGCTGGACAGGAACCGGAGGGGCGCTGCCCCTACGTCCGCCAAGCCTGGACCACCGGGCCTCGGTGCGTGGCGCCACGCCCCCGCACCACGCTTCGGGCGCAAGAGCGGGTTCCGGTGCCGCGCCTGTCAGCGATGCCCAACGCCAAGTTGAGGTTTGCAAAGGCCTTTCGGCCTTTGCTGGGGTGGTTTGGAGGGGCAACGCCCCTCCACGCCCACCGCGGCATGGGATCCAGACCCCCAACCCGGCCGCGCCTACGAGCCGCGCGTGTCCGCTCTGTCACGGCTTCAGGATCACCTTGCTCGCCGCCCGCTGCCGGGCGAGTTCGAAGCCCTCGATCCCCCGCGACAGTGGCAGCCGATGCGTGATCATCGGCCGGAACGTCTCCGGATCGCGGGCCAGCAGGGCGATCACGCGTTCCCAGCTTCGCGGTTCCGACCCATGGGAGGCGCGGAGCTGGTGCCGGTTGCGCACGAAGGTCGTCAGCGGCAGGGATAGCGGCGCGGCGTGGATACCGGCGACCACCAGCACGCCTTCGCGCTTCAGCAGCGGCAGCGCATCGGTGATGGAAGGCGGATGCCCGGTGGCTTCCAGCACGACATCGACGGGCCGCCCGCCGGTCAGCGCCAGCACTTGCGCGCCGAGCGGGCCTTCCGCCACATCGACGATGTCGGCAAGGCCGAGCTGCCGCAGCACGGCATAGCGCGGTTCGTCACCACGCCCGGCGATGATGACGCGCCCCGCCCCGGCGGCGCGTGCCATCAGGGCGAGGCCCTGCCCGATCGTCCCGGGACCCAGCACCAGCACGGTGTCGCCCAACCCGACATCCCCGACCAGCACCGCCTCGGTCGCCACGGCGAGCGGTTCGACCAGCGCGCCGAGTTCGGTATCCACCCCCTCGGGCAGCGGCAGGGCATTGCCGGCCGGCACGTTCAGAAGCGGGGCGAAGCCGCCATCCGCGGTCAGGCCGAGCGTTAGCCGTTCGCCCCGCGCGCGCGGATCGCCGGGCCAGGCGGTGCTGCCATCGCCGCGGACGATGCGCGGATGCACCGCGACGCGCGTGCCGAGGGCGATCGCCGCACCTGGCCCCGCCGCCTCGACCCGGCCGGCGAATTCATGGCCCATGGTCACGGGCAGGTAGGGGACCATGTGCCCGTAGCCATCGGTCCATTCATAGGCGTGGACATCGCTGCCGCAGATGCCCACCGCCTCGACGCGCACCGTAACCTCGCCGGGGCCGGGTGGCGGGGGCGCGGGCACCTCCACCGCCTCGATCCCGAAACCGGCCTGCGTCTTGCGCAGCGCGAGCATGGTCAGAACGGCTCCGGATAGCTGGCATACATGGTCAGCGGCGGCTTGCCGTCGGGGTCGGTCATCACCTCGATCAGCGTCGGCGCGCCGGAGGCGAAGGCGGCATCAAGTGCGGGGCCGAGGTCCTCGCCGCGCGCCACCCGCACCCCGGCGATGCCGCAGGCCCGCGCGATGGCGGCGTGGTCCACCTCGGCGAAGTCCACCGCGTCGGTGTGGGCGCCGAACTTGGTGTCCTCGGCGTGTTTCTGGAAGCCGAGGATGCCGTTGTTCAGCACCACCACCGTCAGAGGCAACTTCAGTCGCCGCAGGGTTTCCAGCTCCGCCCAGGAATGCCCGAAGCCACCATCGCCGCAGAGGCAGACCACGCGGCTGCCGGGCGAGGCGACCTGCGCGCCGATCGCCATCGGCACGCCCCAGCCGAGCCCCGCAAGCCCGCGCGGGGAGAGGAAGCGCTGCCCGGCGCGCTTTGCCGTCATGTAGATGTTGATCCAGTTCGACGAGTAGGACGCATCGGCCACCATGATCCCATCCGCGGGCAGGCGGCGGTCGATCTCGGCGGCGACGCGCTCGGGGCGGACGGGGCCGCCGTCGCGCGTGGTGACGCGGGCGACGAGGCCGTGCCAATCCGCGATGGCCGCGGCGATCTGCGCCTCGACGCCCGGTCGGGCCGCCGCGCGTGTGGTGAGGTCCTGCGCCAGCATCGCCTCGCGCAGCGCGGCGAGGGTCAGCTTCGCGTCGCCTACGAGGCGCAGCGCCTCGTAGTTGCGGCCGATCTCGACGGGGTCGGGGTCGATATGGATGTAGCGGGCGTCGCGCGGGTAGAGCGTCCAGCTATCCGTGCCGTTCTGGTTGGTGCGGTTGCCCACCAGCAACACGACATCGGCCTCGGCGATCATCGGGCGCAGCGTGTGGGCGCGCGCGCCGCGGCCGAGCGTGTTGCCCACCACGCCGATGGACAGCGGATGCGTCTCGTCCACGCCGCCCTTGCCCATGAAGGTGGTGGCGACCGGCAGGTGCGTGTCCTGCTGCAGGGCGGCGAGTTCCTCCGCCGCGCCCGAGATGTGCACGCCGCCGCCGGCGATGATGACGGGTCGCTTGGCGGCGGCGAGCAGCGCCGCGGCCTCGGCGATGCGCGAGGGATCGGCCAGGGTGCGGTCGAGCGGGACGCTGCCGAGCGCGGCGCGGCGACGAGAGACGGCCGCCGCGCGCTCGATCAGCAGGTCGGCCGGCAGCAGCAGCACGGCCGGGCCTGGGCGGCCGGACGTCGCGGCGGTCACCGCCATGTCCACATAGTCCTCGACGCGGTCGGCGCGGTCGATGCGCCGGACGAACTTCGCCACGCCGTCGAAGAGCTTGAAGTGGTCGAATTCCTGGAAGGCGTTGCGGTCGGTGCTGTCGCGCGTGACTTCCTGCACCAGCGCCAGCACGGGAATGGAGGCCTTCAGCGCCTCGGCCAGCGGGGCCACGAGCAGGGTCGCGGCCGGCCCGTTCTGCGCGGTGACAACGCCGAGGCGCCGTCCGATGCGGGCGTAGCCATCGGCCATGGCCCCGCCCATGTTCTCCTGCCGGTAGACGGTCTGGCTGATGCCGGCATGCGGCGCGGCCAGGTGGAAGGCCGAAGGCAGCGATTGCCCGAAGGTGGTCTCGACGCCGTGGCGGGCGAGCGCCTCGGCCAGGCGCAGGGCGACATTGGCATTGGCGGCTGGGCCGGTATCCGGCATCGGGCGGGTCCTCCGTGACTTTGCTGTTTGCTATAGCAAATGTCAGATACCTTGCCGGGTCAAGCCGGCGACCCGGAGAAGCCCGCATGCCCAGCGCGACCGCCTTTACCCCGCTCGACCGCGACGAGACGCTCTCGGAGAAGGCCTATGCCCAGCTTCGCCGCGCGCTCGTGGGCGGGCGGCTGGTGCCGGGGCAGAAGCTCGTGCACCGGCAGCTCGCCAAGGAACTCGGCGTCAGCCCGACCCCGGTGCGGGAGGCGCTGCTGCGCCTGGTATCCGAAGGGGCGCTCGAACTCGATGCGCGGGGCATCGCCTGGGTGCCGCGACTGGCGCCCGACCGGTACGCCGAAATCATGGAATTGCGCGTCATGCTGGAAGGCCAAGCCGCAGCGGAAGCGGCGCGATGGGCCACGGCGGCGGATGTCGCGCGGCTTGCCGCCATCCATGCGCGGCTGATGCAGGCGCGACGCGAGGGTGACGGTCCCGTGCTGCTGGCGGAGAACGAACGCTTCCACTTCGGGGTGATCGCGATCGCGCGCATGCCCGTCCTGCGGCGCGTTGTGGAAACGCTGTGGACCCAGGCTGGCCCGACGATCAGCCTGCTTTCCACGATTCCGCGCCCGATCTCGCCAAATGGACATCCGCATGACACGCTGCTGCGGGCGCTGGAAGCGCATGATCCGGCATCGGCACGCGTGGCGGTGGAGCGTGACTTGCGGGAGCACGCGTTGATTGTGGCGCCACTGTTGCAATAACCCATCACTGTTCAAGAACTGAACGAACACACCTCAGAAACCGATGATCGGGTCGAGAAATTGTGCATTGTGGAGACGATGGATCCCAGGTGAGATTTGATGCGAGGACATGAGCACCTATCGGCGCTGGGAACATAATTCCCTGACCGCGATATCGGCCCGAGGCCCAGCCGCCCCGCAGGAGGCAAGACTCGCGTCGCCTGTTGTCACCCGCCGGCGCACCCTCGCGGCGGGGATGTCGCTGCTCGCCGTGCCCCAGGGAGCGCTGGCTCAGGGGGACTTGCAGTGGAGGGCGTTCCGCGACCGCTTCCTCGCCGACACGGGCCGCGTCATCGACACCGGCAATGAACGCGTCTCCCACAGCGAGGGACAGGGCTGGGGGCTGATGTTCGCCGCCGCGCATGGCGACCGGGATGCCTTCGAACTCATTCGCGGCTGGACGCGGCGCACGCTCAAGCGGTCGCACGACAACCTGCATGCCTGGCGCTACCGGCCGAACGGGACGCCGGCCATCGACGACCCGAACAACGCGACGGATGGCGACCTCTACATCATCTGGGGTCTGCTGATGGCCGCCGAGCGCTGGCAGCACGACCCGTATCGCGCCGAGGCGCTGACCATCGCGCATGACCTGATGCGTCTGGTCCGCCGCAGCGTGGCGGGCCTGTCCGTCCTGCTGCCCGGTGCGCAGGGATTCGAATCGCCGGCCGGGACGGTGCTGAACCCGTCCTACCTGGTGCTGCCGGTCTTCGACTGGCTGCATCGCATCCTGCCGCAGGCGGGCTGGAACCGACTGTCGCTCGACGGGCTGACCCTGCTGCGCCGGGCGCGCTTCGGCGCCTGGGGGCTGAGCCCCGACTGGGTGCGCCAGCCGTCGCGCGGCCATGCGGCGCTGAACCTGCCCGAACGCTGGCCGCCGCGCTTTTCCTTCGACGCGGTCCGTGTCCCGCTCATGCTCGCCTGGGTGAATCAGGCGACCCATCCGGCGCTGGTCGGCGCGCACCACTTCTGGACCGACCGCCGCTGGGGCGCGGCGCCGCCGGCCTGGGTGGACCTCGTCACCGGCAACACCGCGGAATACGCCGCACCGCCGGGCATGCGCGCCATCGCCGCCTTTGCGGCGGCGCGCATCGCCGGCGCGTCCGCGGTGTCCGGCTTACCCTCCGTCAACGAGTCCAATGACTACTATTCAGCATCGCTCATTCTGCTCGTCCGCATCGCCTGCCTGACCAACGGGCTTCGCATCGGATGAGACGTCGGGCAGGTGCGCACAGCAGAACAGGAAGCGGATTCCAATGATCAGCATGACGGCAGAATGCCGCCTGGGCCGAGGGAGATCGCGCACCGCATGACCTCGCACGACCCCGACATCGCCGCGCTGGCCAAGCGTCTTGGCCTGCGCGGACTCCGCTACCGCAGTTTCGTGCCCACGCCTCTGCCCGCCGCGCCTCTGCCCGCGGCCGAACCCGAACACCTTCCCGAGCCGGAGCAGGCTATGGAACCGATGGCGCCCGGACCCGCCGCGCCCGTCCCGCTCCCGCCGATGCCGGCCTGGGCGGGGCCGCCAGCCGCCGCGTGGCCCGTACCCATGCCGGCCGCGGCACCGATGGCCGCCCCGATGGTCCCCCCGCTGATGATGGCGCCGCCGCCCGCGCCGTCGCCCTCCTTCCCGCTCCTCGGCGCGGCGTTGACCGCCGCGGGACAGCGCGGCGCGCCGATCCCCGACGCGGTGCCGGACGCGGCGCGGCCCTTCGCCGCGCTGCGCTTCGCCGTATCGGGTTCCGACAGCGCGCAGGGGTCGTGACGCCATGCCGCTGATCTGCATCGCCTCGCCCAAGGGTGGGGTCGGCAAGACCTCGGTCGCCGCCGGGCTGTCGGACGCGCTGCGCCGTGCCGGGCGCACCGTCGTCGCCATCGACTGCGACCCGCAGAACGCGCTGCGCCTGCATCTCGGCCTGCCCATCACCGAGGTGGAAGGCTACCTCGCCCGACTGCCGGAACGACCCGACTGGCGGCGCTTCCTGCGCCAGACGCCCGCGGGGATCGACCTGCTGCCGCATGGCGAGGCCGATCTGCGCGCCGCCCTCGCCTCGGCCGACATGATCGAGCGGGAGCCCGAACTGCTCGCCGGTCCGGTGCGCGCCATGCTCGCCGATCCGGCCACGCTGGTGCTGGCCGACACGCCGCCCGGCGCCTCGGCCGCGCTCTCGGCGCTGCTGCCGCAGACGGCGCTGGTGCTTGCGGTGCTGCTCGCGGATGCCGCCAGCACCGCGCTGCTGCCGGATATCGAGAGCGGGCGCTTCCTCGGCCAGGGCACGCTCGGCGCGCTGACCGGCCCGAAGCTGATGGTCGCGCTGAACCAGGTCGATCGCCATTCGCGCCTGTCGGTCGCGGCGGCGGAAGGTGTGGCGACGCATCTCGGCCCGCGCCTCGCCGGCGCGATCTGCCGCGACGAGGCGATGGCCGAGGCGCTGGCCTGCCAGCGTCCGGTCGGCGCCCACGCGCCCACGAGCCGCGCGGCGCGCGACACGGCGGACCTCGCCGCCGCGCTGCTGCGTGCCCTGCCGCCGCCGGCCCCGCCGCCGGCCGCCTCACCCTTGTTCCCCTGGATGCGGTCATGACACGGCTGGTGCGTCGGATGATGACGGTGGGGCTGCTCCTCGCCGGCGCTGTCATCGCCTGGGCGGTGATCGCGACGCCGCTCGAACCGAACGACCAGGCGATCCTCGCCGTGGGCGGCATCGTCGCCTTCCTGGTGCTGGACCGCTTTTCCGGCAAGCGCGTGACGATCGTCCTCGCGATGCTCTCCTGCCTCGTCTCCCTGCGCTACATCCATTGGCGCATCGCGGACACGCTGGAGCCGGACAATTTCTGGCAGGGCTTCTTCATGATCGGCCTGGTGCTGGCCGAGACCTATGCCGTGCTTGCCCTGCTGCTCGGCTATTTCCAGACGCTGTGGCCGCTGGAGCGCCGTCCGGCGCCGCTGCCGGTCAATCCGGTCGATTGGCCCACGGTCGATGTCTTCATCCCAACCTACAACGAGGATCTGGAGATCGTGCGCCCGACCGTGCTGGCGGCGCTCGCCATGGACTGGCCGGCCGACAAGTTCCGCGTCTGGATCCTCGACGACGGGCGTCGCCCGGCCTTCCGCGAATTCGCGGAATCCTGCGGCGCGGGCTACATGATCCGCCCCGACAACAAGGGCGCGAAGGCGGGCAACCTGAACCACGCGCTGGCGCACACGGACGGCGACTACGTCGCCATCTTCGATTGCGACCACGTGCCGACGCGGGCCTTCCTGCAGATGACGCTGGGCTGGATGCTGCGCGATCCCAAGCTCGGCATGCTGCAGACGCCGCACCACTTCTATTCGCTCGACCCGTTCGAGCGGAACCTGTCCGAAGGGCGCGACGTGCCCAATGAAGGACTGATGTTCTACGGCCTGGTGCAGCCGGGCAACGATCTGTGGAACGCGACCTTCTTCTGCGGCTCCTGCGCCGTGCTGCGGCGCACCGCCATCCTCGAGATCGGCGGCATCCCGCATGAGACGGTGAC
This sequence comes from Roseomonas sp., assembly GCA_041906015.1. Classification (GTDB taxonomy): domain Bacteria; phylum Pseudomonadota; class Alphaproteobacteria; order Acetobacterales; family Acetobacteraceae; genus Neoroseomonas. The sequence goes on along the minus strand of JAYRJZ010000139.1, from coordinate 1,133 downwards.
CGAGGACTGCCACGCCTCGCTGAAGATGCAGCGGCTGGGGTGGAACACGGCCTATCTGCGCGTGCCGCTCGCCGCCGGCCTCGCGACCGAGCGCCTGATGATTCATATCGGCCAGCGCATGCGCTGGGCCCGCGGCATGCTGCAGATCATGCGCGTGGACAATCCGCTGGTCGGGCGCGGGCTCAGCCTGCCCCAGCGCATCTGTTACTTCAGCGCGATGTTCCACTTCCTCTTCGCGGTGCCGCGCCTGGTGTTCCTCACCGCGCCGCTCGCCTTCCTGCTGCTGGGATACAGCGTCATCGCCGCCTCGCCGCTCGCCATCATCGCCTATGCCGGGCCGCACATCGTGCACGCGGTGGCGACGGGCAGCCGCGTGGCCGGCGGCGTGCGGCATTCCTTCTGGTCGGAAATCTACGAAACCGTGCTCGCGCTGTGGCTGGTGCCCGTGACCATCGCGACGATCCTCGACCCCAAGAAGGGCAAGTTCAACGTGACCGAGAAGGGCGGGCTGCTGCCCGAAGGGTATTTCGACTGGCGTGCCGTCTGGCCGAGCCTGGTCCTCACGGCCCTGCTGTTCGCGGGCGTCGCGGCGGGCCTCCATGGCGTGCTGACCAATCCCTGGGGCAGCCTGGAGGGCCAGGCCTTCCTGCTGAACGGCATCTGGGCGTCGCTTTGCCTCGTGCCCGCGCTTGCCTCGGTGGCGGCGGGGCGCGAACGCAAGCAGCTGCGCAGCAGCGCCCGTGTCTCGGTCGCCCTGCCGGCCATGCTCGTACTGCCCAACGGGCGGCGCATCGATGCGCGCACGCGCGACCTCTCACTGGGCGGCGCCGGACTGGTGCTGGCCGAAACCCCTACGATCGACGCGGAGACGCAAGTGCGCCTCGAACTGCCGATGGGCGATGAACTCCTTTCCATTCCGGCGAACCTCGTGCGGGTCGATCGGTCCGAGGCGCAGCTCTCCTTCCATCCCAAGACGGTCGAGGAGGAATCGACCATCGTGCGCGCCGTCTTCGGCCGCGCCGATGCCTGGCTGTCCTGGGACCAGCACCGGCCCGACCGGCCGCTGCGCTCGCTGCTCGAGGTGGTGGCGACGGTCAGCGCCGTGGCCTGCGGCCGGTCGCAGCTTTCCTTCG
>JAYRJZ010000138.1:0-12140 GCA_041906015.1 Roseomonas sp. | reverse complement strand
CGGGGCAACCAGGTGCTGGTCGACCGCGTGCTGCGCAGCGGGGATACCTTCCCGGTGCCGAATCGTGACGGCATCGTCCTGACCACGGGCAAGGCCGAGAACCTGGACATCGTGCTGGACGGCGAGGTGAGCCCCGCCCTGGTCGGGGCCACCGGCGTTCGGCGCGGCATTGCGCTCGAGGTCGATCGGCTGCGGCCGGCGACCGAGCCGGCAGCGTCTCCGGCGACGCCGGCTGGCCCCGTTCAACCGGCCCAGCGCCCGGCGCAGCCCGCCGCGCCGCGCTGATCCGCCCGTTTCGACCCCTGCGGGGATCGGTCGCCTTTCGCTGAACCTGCGGCAAGGCCATATTGGCGGCGCCCACGAGGCATTGGGATCAGGACGCGAGCATGGCCTATCGCCCCTATCAGCAGATTCTGCGCCGGACCTCGCGCCAAATCGGTGTCGGCAAGGTGCGTGTCGGCGGAGATGCGCCCATCACCGTCCAGACCATGACCAACACGCCGACCGAGGACGCCCAGGCGACGATCGAACAGATCCGCCGTTGCGAACTGGCCGGGGTGGACATCGTCCGCGTCTCCTGCCCGACGGAGGAAAGCACCGCCGCGCTGGCCGAGATCGTGCGCGAGGTGAACGTTCCGGTCGTCGCCGACATCCATTTCCACTATCGCCGCGCCATCGAGGCCGCCGAGGCCGGCGCGGCCTGCCTGCGCATCAACCCGGGCAATATCGGGTCGAAGGAGCGAGTGAAGGAGGTGGTGAAGGCCGCCCGCGACCATGGCTGCTCGATCCGCATCGGCGTGAATGCCGGGTCGCTGGAGAAGCACCTGCTGGAGAAGTACGGCGAGCCCAACCCCGAAGCGCTGGTCGAAAGCGCCCTGTGGCATGCCGACCACCTGCTCCAGGAAGGCTTCGACGAGTTCAAGATCAGCGTGAAGGCTTCGGATGTCTTCCTCGCCGTCGCGGCCTATCAGCAGCTCGCGGAGGCCTGCGATCATCCGCTTCATATCGGCGTCACCGAGGCGGGCGGGCGCCGCGCGGGAACCGTGAAATCCTCGATCGGGCTGGGTTCCCTGCTCTGGGCGGGGATCGGGGATACGCTGCGCGTGTCGCTTTCGGCCGAACCGGAGGAGGAGGTCGCGGTCGGCTGGGACCTGTTGAAGTCCCTGCATCTGCGCCATCGCGGGGTGAAGATCATCTCCTGCCCCTCCTGCGCGCGGCAGGGCTTCGACGTGATCCGCACGGTCGAGAAGCTCGAGGACCGGCTCGCCCACATCGCCGAGCCCATCACGCTCTCGATCATTGGCTGCGTGGTGAACGGACCCGGCGAGGCACTGATGACCGATATCGGCCTGACCGGCGGCGGAGCCGGCAGCCACATGGTCTATGGCATGGGCAAGCAGAGCCACCGCATCTCGACAGGCGAGATGATCGACCACATCGTCGAGTTGGTGACCGCTCGGGCGGAGAAGATGGCCGCCGAGCGGCGGGCCGCCGAGGCCGAGGCCGCGGCAGCCACCCCTCAGGCGGCGGAATGAAGCCAGCGGCGCTGATCCTCCTTGCCAGCCTGGTGCTGCCCGGTCCGGCGGTGGCCCAGGCCGATGATCCGGCCGAACCGCCCCTGGTATCGGGCGGCTCGGTGTCCTGCTCCGAGCTCAACAGCCGGGCCATGGAGGCGACGCTGGTGATCCGCCAGCACGCCAGCGCCCTGTCTGCCGGCTTCGAGGCCGATGCGAGGCCCCAGGCGATGGTGCTCCTCGCCTGGCTGGACCAATGGGCGGGCCGGCTGCAGGGGCTGGTGGATGTGGCCGAGTTCTCCTCCTGCCTCGATGACGGGGATGCCGAGTCCTACCGGCGGATCCTTGCCATGGCCGCGCGGGTGGCCAATACGGCGCGGGAGGAATTGCTGCGGCCCGTCCGTCCGGCCGCCCAGCCGCAGCGCCGCCGCTACTAGATCTACGGGATTTCCGGCATGACCGCTCTTCAGCCCGTCCGCGGGACGCGTGACCTCATCGGCGAGGAGTTCCGCCGGATGCACCATGTCGCCGAGACGGCGCGGCGCATCAGCGCGCTCTATGGCTTCGAGGAATGGGCGACGCCGATCTTCGAGGATACCGGCGTCTTCGCGCGCGGCCTGGGCGACAGCTCGGACGTGGTGATGAAGGAGATGTATTCCTTCCAGGATCGCGGCGGGGACAATGTCACCCTGCGGCCGGAAGGCACGGCGGGGGTGTGCCGGGCGCTGGTGTCGAACGGGCTGACCCAGACCAACCTGCCGCGCAAGGTGTTCTACGCCGGGCCGATGTTCCGCTACGAGCGGCCGCAGAAAGGGCGCTATCGCCAGTTCCACCAGATCGGCATCGAGGTTCTGGGTTCGGCCGAGCCGCTGGCGGATGCCGAGGTGATCGCCTGCGGCTGGCACATCCAGCAGGCGCTCGGCATCGCTGAAGGGACCGTATTGGAGATCAACACGCTCGGCGATGCGGAAAGCCGCGATGCTTATCGCGCCGCGCTGGTCGCCTATTTCTCGGCCCATCGCGACCGGCTGAGCCACGACAGCAAGATCCGCCTGGAAAAGAACCCGCTGCGCATCCTGGACAGCAAGGATGAGGGCGACCGCGTGCTGGTGGCGGACGCGCCGGTGATCGGGGAGCATCTGACGCCGGCAGCGGCCGCGTTCGACGCGGCGGTGAAGCAGTATCTCACGCGTTTCGGTGTTCCGTTCCGGGAGAATGCGCGCATCGTCCGGGGTCTCGACTACTACAGCCACACCGCCTTCGAGTTCGTGACCGATCGGCTCGGTGCCCAGGGCACGGTGATGGCAGGCGGGCGGTACAACGGCCTCGTTGAGGAGATGGGCGGGCCGGCCACGCCCTCCGTCGGCTGGGCGGCGGGCATCGAGCGACTGTCCATGCTGCTGCCCGAAGCGCCCGCCGCGGCGCGTGCGGTCGCTGTGATCCCCGTGGGGGATGCGGCGGAAGGGCCGGCGCTTGACCTGCTGCAGGCGTTGCGCCGGGCCGGCGTGGTCGCGGAGATCGCCTATCGCGGCAACCTCAAGCGCCGAATGGAGCGCGCCAACCGCATCGGTGCCCGAGCGGCGCTGATCCTGGGCGATGACGAGATCGCCGCCGGCGTCGCGCAACTGCGCGACCTCGATGCCGGGACGCAGGAGACGGTGCCGCTCGCGGAGGTGCCGGGTCGGCTGTCATGAGCCTGCCCGCGCGCCTGGATCGGCTGCTCGCCCGGGCGGAGGAGATCCGCCATATCCTCTCGACCGCGCCCGGGGCCGATATCGGGGCGCTGTCGAAGGAATTGTCGGAGCTTGAGCCGCTGGTCGAGAAGGTTGGCGCCTTGCGCGTGGCCGAACGGGCGCGCGACGACGCACAGGCCATGATGGCGGACCCGGAGATGAGGGATCTCGCCGAGGCGGAGTGGCTGGAACAGAAGGACCGCGTCCCGGCGCTGGAGCGTGAGATCCGCATCCTGTTGCTGCCCAAGGACTCGGCGGATGAGCGCAGCGCCATCCTTGAGGTTCGTCCGGCGGCCGGCGGCGATGAGGCGGGGTTGTTCGCCGCGGAGCTGTTCCGAGCCTATCAGCGCTACGCGGAATCGCGCGGCTGGCGCTTCGAGATCCTCGATTATGACGAGAGCGACCTTGGCGGCATCAAGGGGGCGACGGCGGAGATCACCGGGCGTGGCGTCTTTGCCCGGCTGAAGTACGAAAGCGGCGTGCATCGCGTCCAGCGCGTGCCGGCGACCGAAACGCAGGGACGCATCCATACCTCGACCGTCACGGTCGCCGTGCTGCCGGAAGCCGAGGAGGTGGATGTGCAGATCAATGACGCCGATCTGCGCATCGACACCTACCGCGCCTCGGGTGCCGGCGGGCAGCACGTCAACAAGACGGATTCCGCGGTGCGCATCACGCATCTGCCCACCGGCATCGTAGTCGCGATGCAGGAGGAGAAGTCCCAGCACAAGAACCGTGCGAAGGCGATGAAGATCCTGCGCGCGCGGCTGTACGACGCGCAGCGCTCCGCCGCCGATTCCGCGCGGGCGGCGGATCGGAAGTCGCAGGTCGGGACGGGCGACCGGTCCGAGCGCATCCGCACCTACAACTTCCCGCAGGGCCGGGTGACCGACCACCGCATCGGGCTGACGCTGCACAAGATCGACCGCGTCATGCTGGGCGAGTTCGACGAGATCGTCGACGCTCTCACCGCCGAGGACCAGGCGGCACGCCTCGCCGCTGACGCAGCATGAGCGGCTGCGCCGATCCGGGCGGGTCGGTCGGTGCCTTTCTCTGCCAGGCGGGGCAGATGCTGCGCGCAGCGGGGATCGAGGCGCCACGCCAGGAAGCCCGGATGCTGCTGGCGCACAGCATGGGCTGCCGGGAGGAGGATCTGCTGCGCGACCCGCGCGCCGCCGTGCCGGACGAGGCCGCGACCCGCTTCGGCGCGCTGCTGCGCCGGCGGCTGGCACGGGAGCCCATGGCGCATCTGCTCGGCCAGGCCGGGTTCTGGACGCTGACGCTGGAGACGACGCCCGCCACCCTGATCCCGCGCGGGGATTCGGAAGCGATCGTGGAGGCGGCGCTCGCGGCCTTCGACTCGCCGGCGCGGATCCGTCGCGTGCTGGACCTGGGGACGGGGACCGGTGCCCTGTTGCTCGCGGTCCTGGCTGAATGCCCGGGTGCATTCGGCGTGGGGGTGGATCTGTCGCCCGAAGCAGCGGCGCTTGCGGCGCGCAATGCGGCGGCGAACGGACTGGCCGACCGCGCGGCCTTCTTCTGTGGCCATTGGGCCGAGGCCATCGCCGGTCGTTTCGACCTGGTGCTGTCCAATCCCCCCTATATCGAAAGTGCCGAGGTGCCGCGCCTGATGCCCGAGGTGGCGCGCTTCGAGCCGGTCCTGGCGCTCGATGGCGGGGCGGATGGGCTAGACGCCTATCGGGTGCTGGCCCGCGCGCTGCCGGGGCTGCTGGCGCCGGGCGGGCGGGCGGTGTTCGAACTGGGGCAGGGGCAGCGGGTGGCCGTCGAGGGCCTGGCGCGGGCGGCGGGGCTTGTACCGGTCACGGCCCGACCCGATCTGGGGGGCATCGAACGGGCCCTCGTCCTGGGCGAAAATTGAGGCCCTGAAGGCTCAGAAAACAGTTTGGCGATGCCGCAGGGCACCGCTATGGTCACGATAGCGGTCGGGGAACGGCGAGGCGCCGTTTCCGTACCGGACCAGGCATCAAGCGGGCAGTGGCCCGCGCCGAGGTCGGGACCGCCTGGATGCAACGATGCCGACCGCCGGTTCGCATGCTTGGCCCTGAAGGCCCAGATGCGCAGGGGCGGAGCGGATGCAGGACAGCGAAACACGATACGATGAACATCAAGCGCATGCGCGGCCGCGGCGGCAACCGCCACGGCGGGGGTGGCGGGCACTTCCGGCATGGCGGCGGGGGTGGTGGTGGCGGCGGTGGCGGCGGCGGTGACCGCCAGCCGCTGAACCGCAACCACGTGTTCGATTCCTCCGGCCCGGACATGCGCCTGCGCGGCACGGCGCAGCAGCTTTTCGAGAAGTACCTCCAACTCGGCCGCGATGCGACGAGCGGCGGCGACCGGGTGATGGCTGAGTCCTACTTTCAGCATGCGGAGCACTATTTCCGTATCCTGAACGCCATGAACCAGGCCGCGGCGCAGCATCAGCAGAACCAGCAGCAGCGTCGCTTCCAGGGACAGGACGCCAATGGCGAGGGCGAGCCCCAGGGCGAAGCCGTCGAAGTGAGCAGCCCGGGTCCGAACGAGATGCCCGAGGCCGAAGGCGCCGAAGGCGAGGCACGCGAACCCGCGTGACGAATGGCGGCGCTTCCTTCGCGCCTATGGCGGCGCGAAGGGGGCGTGTGCCGGCGTCGTGCGCGGTACCCAAGGCTTCTTCCATGACCGGTGCGGTCTGTCCGGTGCCGTCGGGCCTTTCTGGTGATCTGTTCATCGGGCGGGCGAAGCGCATCGCGCCCCGGGGGTGATGTGGCGGCGCCACGCGAAGTCGGGGCCCTCCTGTGGAATGGCCGAAAGGCTGGCCGGCATGATCGCTCGCCTTTCGATATTCGCCCGGAGGCTTCGCGACACGGTCCGCCGCCATCTGCCGCCGCCGCGCGACTTCGACCCCGCCGTACTGCCGCCGCCCTGGGTCGTCCGGCCCGACTGGCCCGCCGATTCGATCGGATGGCGCATGGGCGGAGAGGTCTATTTCCACCAGGTGCGGGACCGCTATGCGGCCTTGAGCCCGGCCGAGCAGGCTGCGTTTGAGCGGACCTTCCCGGTTCCACCGAGCTGGCAGGGCTACCTGGATGCCAGTCGCAAGGGGTGGCGCCTGTTTGGGTGAGGCCCTCCCCAGGGCCTACCCGGCCGGTTCCAGTGCCTCAAGCGCGTCTCCCACGCAGATCCGCCCGCCTTCGATCACCTCCGCATAGACCCCCAGATCCGCATGGCCGAAATGGTCACGCAGCCAGCGGGGTGGCCTGGCATCACGCTCGCCGGTCAACGGGTTCACCTCCGTCGCTGGGCAGCGGACGATGCGCTTGATGACGCGCAGCTTGGCCTGGCCGAGTTGGATCTCCTGCCCGATCCAGCCGAATTCCACCCAAGGGGAGCCGCCCGCGACATAGACGTTCGCGCGGAAGCGCAGCTTGTCGAGCACCATGCCGGAGGCCTGTTCCAGCGCGCGCAGGCTGGACAGGCCGATGATCGAGACGACCTTGTTCGGGACATCCGAGAAGGAATGGCCCGACGCTTCGAGGAAGCGGGGCGTGCCGCGGGCTTCCTCGCCGAGATAGGCCGTGAGCGCGGCACCGATGGCCGCGCGGCCTTCCTCGGTGCGGGTGCTGGCGAGCAGGGGCGGGGCGCCCGGGATACGCAGGATGAGGTCGCCGCTGCGCTCGTCGAAGGCCGATTGGACCAGGGCGAGCCGGGCATTGACCATCAGGCAGCCGAAGTTGCGTTTCGGCAGCCAAGCGGGCGCCGCAGGGTCGAACGGGGAATCGCCCTGGGCCAAGGCGAAGCGGCGGTCGCCCGGCAGCGTGGCACCGGGGGTCAGGGCGACCTCCTCCAGGGCCTCGGCGGTCAGGCCCTTCACGGGGTAGCGATAGATCGACTCAATGCGCATGGCGTCCCCTTGAACCAGATCAAGGAGACTTACCACATGGCATGCGACAGAGGCGTACCCGCTGCCCGATCGGGGGCGGGCGCGACCGTCCGCTCAGGAGAGGGACAGAATGGACATCGAGAAGTTTACCGACCGGGCCAAGGGTTTTCTGCAGGCGGCCCAGACCATTGCGATCCGCGAGTATCACCAGCAGGTGACGCCGGCGCATCTCGCCAAGGCGCTGCTGGATGACAATGAAGGCGCCGCAAGCGGCTTGATCCGCGCCGCGGGTGGTGATCCGGCCCGGGTGAAGCAGGCCCTGGAAGCGAGCCTCGCGAAGCTGCCGAAGGTTTCGGGCGGCGGCGCGGGTCAGCCGCAGTTCACGCCGGACATCGTGCGCGTGCTGGATGCCGCGCAGCAGCAGGCGACGAAGGCCGGCGACCAGTTCGTCGCGCAGGATCGGCTGCTTGTCGCGCTCGCCGCGAGCGAGGGCGAGACCGGGCGCGCGTTCCGCGACGCCGGCGCCAATCCGCAACAGCTTGAGGCGGCCGTGGCCGATCTGCGCAAGGGGCGCACCGTGAACAGCCCGAATGCCGAGGAGAGCTTCGAGGCGCTGAAGAAATACGCGCGCGACATCACCGAAGCGGCACGGGAGGGTAAGCTCGATCCCGTGATCGGGCGTGACGAGGAGATCCGCCGCGCGATCCAGGTGCTGGCCCGTCGCACCAAGAACAACCCGGTGCTGATCGGCGAGCCTGGCGTCGGCAAGACGGCGATCGTCGAGGGCCTCGCGCTGCGCATCATCAAGGGCGACGTGCCGGAGGCACTGAAGAACAAGCGCGTCATGGCGCTCGACCTCGGCGCGATGGTCGCCGGCGCGAAGTATCGCGGCGAATTCGAGGAACGGCTTAAGGGGGTTCTCCAGGAGGTCGAGAAGGCCGAGGGCGAGGTCATCCTCTTCATCGACGAGATGCATACGCTGATGGGTGCGGGCAAGGCGGATGGCGCGATGGATGCGGCCAACCTGCTGAAGCCGGCACTGGCCCGCGGTGAACTGCATTGCATCGGCGCGACCACGCTCGACGAGTACCGCAAGCATGTCGAGAAGGACGCCGCGCTCGCACGGCGCTTCCAGCCCGTCTTCGTGGGCGAGCCCTCCGTCGAGGACACCATCTCGATCCTGCGCGGCATCAAGGAGAAGTACGAGCTGCACCATGGCGTCCGCATCACGGACGGTGCGCTGGTGGCGGCGGCGACCCTGTCGAACCGCTACATCACGGACCGCTTCCTGCCGGACAAGGCGATCGACCTGGTGGATGAGGCGTCGTCGCGCCTGCGCATGCAGGTGGATTCGAAGCCCGAGGAGCTCGACGCGATCGACCGCGACCTGATGCGGCTGAAGATCGAGCGCGAGGCGCTGAAGAAGGAGGACGACCCGGCATCCCGGGACCGGCTGCAGAAGCTCGAGAAGGAGCTTGCCGATCTCGAGGAGCGTTCGCGCGAGATGACGCAGCGCTGGGAGGCGGAGAAGGGCAAGGTCGTCGAGACGCAGAAGGCGAAGGAGGCGCTCGACAAGGCGCGGACCGAGCTGGAGCTGGCCGAGCGCGGCGGCGACTACGCCCGAGCGGGCGAGCTGAAGTACAGCGTCATCCCGGGCCTCGAGAAGAAGATCGCGGACGCTGGCGACAGCGATGCGCGGCTGGTGAACGAGGCCGTCACCGAGGAAGGCATCGCCGCCGTCGTCTCGCGCTGGACCGGCGTGCCGGTCGAGAAGATGCTCGAAGGCGAGCGGGCCAAGCTGCTGCGGATGGAGGATGCGCTACGCAAGCGTGTCGTGGGGCAGGAGGAGGCGCTGGAAGCCGTCTCCAAGGCCGTGCGGCGGGCCAGGGCGGGCTTGCAGGATCCGAACCGTCCGATCGGGTCGTTCCTGTTCCTCGGGCCCACCGGCGTTGGCAAGACCGAGCTGGTCAAGGCGCTGGCGCAGTTCCTGTTCGACGACGAGCGCGCTATGACCCGGATCGACATGTCCGAGTTCATGGAGAAGCATGCCGTGTCGCGGCTGATTGGCGCGCCGCCGGGCTATGTCGGGTACGAGGAAGGCGGCACGCTGACCGAAGCCGTGCGGCGCCGGCCGTATCAGGTCATCCTGTTCGACGAGGTCGAGAAGGCGCATGACGATGTCTTCAACGTCCTGCTGCAGGTGCTCGACGATGGGCGGTTGACGGACGGGCAGGGGCGGACGGTCGATTTCCGCAACGCGATCATCGTGCTGACCTCTAATCTCGGCAGCCAGGCGATCGCCGAACTGCCGGAGAGTGCCGATGTGGATACGGCGCGGCCGGCGGTGATGCGGGCGGTGCGCGAGCGCTTCCGGCCGGAATTCCTGAACCGGCTGGATGAGATCGTGCTGTTCCGGCGCCTGGCGCGCGGCGACATGTCGGCGATCGTGGATATCCAGCTGCAGCGGCTGATGAAGCTGCTGGAAGACCGCAAGGTGACGCTGGAACTGGACGACAAGGCCCGTGAATGGCTCGCCGAAGCCGGTTACGACCCGGTCTATGGCGCGCGTCCGCTGAAGCGGGTGATCCAGCGGAACCTGCAGGACCGGCTGGCCGGGCTGCTGCTGGAAGGCAGCATCAAGGATGGCGAGACGGTGCATGTGACCGCCTCGCCGGACGGTCTCGAGGTGCGGCCGGAACTCGCCGAAGCGGCCTGACCCAAGCCAAGGGAAGGGGCGGCCGGGGAAACCCTGCCGCCCCGTCTTTTCGTGTTTCAGTCGGCGGCGAGGGCGACCTCGTCGGTCGTGCCGAAGCGGCCGGCCAGGCGCTCCAGATGCCGCTGACGCGACCGGAAGGCGTTGAGGTCGGCGCCGGCAAGGCGGAGCGGCGGCTGCACATGCTGGGCGGGGTTCACGGCTCGGCCGTTGACCGCGATCTCGTAGTGCAGGTGTGGCCCGGTCGACATGCCGGTGGAACCGACATGCCCGATCACCGAGCCCTGGCGCACCTGCTGCCCGGCGGTGATGTTGCGGCCGAATCGGGAGAGATGCGCATAGCGCGTCTGCACGCCGCCTGCGTGCCTGATACGCACGATCAGGCCGTAGCCGCCTTCGCGCTTGGCGGAGATGATGGTGCCATTGCCGGCGGCGTAGACCGGCGTGCCGGTCGGCGCGGCGAAATCGATGCCCTGATGCATCCGGTTGTAGCCGAGGACCGGGTGGCTGCGCCGTCCGAAGCCCGATGAGATCCTCGCGCCGTCGAGTGGCGTGCGGAGGAAGGAGCGCAGCAGGCTTTGCCCCTGCGCATCGTACCAGCCGATGTCGCCATGGCGGTTCTTGTGGCGCCATACGTCGAGTGTGCGGCCGGACAGGGTCAGCGACGCCTTCAGGATCTGGCCATGGCCGAGGATGTCGCCGTCGCCGTCGCGGAAGCGGTCGAAGAGGATGACGAAGCGGTCGCCCGGCTGAAGGTCGCGCTGGAAGTCGATCTGATGACCCAGGATGCGGATCAGCGACAGGGCCATGCCGGCCGGCACGCCCGCGCGCGTCATGGCGGGGAACAGACCTCCATCGACCCTGCCTTCGGCGCGTACGAGGAACCGGTTGCGGGGGGCGATGGTCTGCTCGGCGGTCCATTCACCCTCGGCCTGGCGCGTGGCGCGGACAATGCGGCCCGGCTCGGGCTCGATCTCCACCTCGAGCAGCGTCGAGGCATCGTCCGGAGAGATGCGGATCGCGATCTCGTCGCCGGGTCGCAGCGTATTGGCGCTGAAATGGCGCGTCAGCTGGCCGACCGCAGCATGCGCCTCGGCCCTGTCGATGCCGGCGCCGTCAAGGAGGCCTGCCAGCGTGTCACCGCGGCCCACGACGAGGATCCGCGTTTGTGGCTCGGCTCCCGGCTCTTCCGCGGGTGCGGCCGGGCCGGCGGTCGCGGCGATCTCGTCGGTGTCGGTGTTGGCGGGGTCCGGGGCGGCGGCCGTTTCGAATGGCGAGGGCGAGGCGTCCGGGCCTGAAGCGACGGCTTCGGCGTTGATGTGTTCTTCTGTCTCCGCCCCGGCATCCGCTACGGCCGGCGCGGCGACAGCGGTGGCCTCGGGTTCAGGGGCGGGAAGCAGGGATTGGCCGATCCTGCCGGCCGGATAGAGGGCGATGAGCGCCAGAATGGCGATGGCCGGGCGAAGCCGCATCGTCGAAGGAGCCTCCTGGATGGCGGTTGCTTGGGCCGTTTGGGCACGAAGACGCTTGGGATGACAAGACAGTAATGCGCGTTCTTCGAGTCTCGCGAGAGATCAAGGGGGATAGCTATGCGTTCAACGCATTGCACGGACCCGCATGAAACCCGTTTGACATGTCGGGGTCAGGTCCGTAAAAGCCCCCTCACGCCGCTGACGGGGCGGGTTGACGAAGGGCCGGACGGTCACTAAGTTAACCGGCCCGCGGAAGAGGCGGTTCCTTTCAGACTTGGGGCGGTGCCTCGCAAGAGGATGCGGCCTGCTGGTCTGGATGGTTTGTTCTTTGACAGTTGCATCGGTTTTGGAAGTGTTTGGTTCTTGGCTGTCCTTTGTTTTGGATGGCTGGGTGCTGGGCTGAGGTTGGCTGTGGATTGAGCCTTGATGGTCTGGTGGTTCGGAGGCGAGCTGCTGGATGGTTGGGGTGGGATGCGCGGTCGGCGCCCGGGTGTTGCCCTTAGGGTTGATGCCTTGGGTGATGAGGCTTGGTGTCTGGTTGTTCTTGGGATGGTCGGGAGCGTCGGTGAGTAGAGTGAGTGCAGGGCAGTTCGTTACTGTTGGGGTTTAGGCCCTGATGGTGGATGAACCTGAGAGTTTGATCCTGGCTCAGAGCGAACGCTGGCGGCATGCTTAACACATGCAAGTCGCGCGGTCAGCAATGGCAGCGGCGGACGGGTGAGTAACGCGTAGGAATGTGTCCAGAGGTGGGGGACAACCCCGGGAAACTGGGGCTAATACCGCATATGTCCTGAGGGACAAAGCAGTAATGCGCCTTTGGAGCAGCCTGCG